>NZ_KI519482.1:0-120168 GCF_000482725.1 Psychromonas arctica DSM 14288 | reverse complement strand
GAGGAGGAGAGATTTGAACTCTCGGAGAGCTATTAACCCTCGCTGGTTTTCAAGACCAGTGCATTCAGCCGCTCTGCCACCCCTCCGCAGAACGAGGTGAATAATACAGAACTAGCCTCACTGTTGTAAAGTTTATTTTGACAAAAAAAAACTGCTTGGCGAATAATCGAACAAACAGTTTAAATAAACAACATTAAGACTAAATTTCAAACAAAACAATTACTTAAATCGACTTATATGCGCTTCAGGATGTTGTTCCGCATGACATTCGAATAAGTATTCAGTTAATGAAGATAGCACGGAATCGTCTGTTCCTTTGCCCAATGAATAAGCGACAGTATGCTGATCAATACGGCGTATTTGCGAACCACAAATAGGGAGGCGTTCACGGTCTGGTAATTGTAAATACAGATTATTGAGGACCTCGGGTAATGCAGCATTTTCATTATCTTCAATTAATAAGGAAATACCAGACGCTGATAAGTCTTTAACATGATAAGGCAACAGTTCACCGGCCTCATTAACAATACTCATCGTTTTATCAGCAGCTAAACGCCAAGAACGAAGATGTTCACCTGTTTCGTAAATTTTTGGTGATTTTAATGACATACTGAAATTAGTGAAATCCCCCATTTCCATTTGCACTGGAAAAACAAGGTGGTGATCACCGTAATTTGCTACTAATTGCAAATCATCTGCTAACCCAAGCTGAAACAATAGGGCTTCTTTGCCACCAGATTGACCAGAAATATCGTACTTATGTTCTTTACCATTCATGATTTCAGTTTCAAGCAACATTTCAGATAGCAGCTCGAACTCTTGATCGTTAACTAGTAACTCTTGATGTAATTTAGCCACGTGGCCTCCATGTTTAATGTCGGGGAAATCCTTAACTATATAACCTTACGACAATTTTCAGAAATTATGATCAATTAATTGTCATATTTGACCGTTCTTGTTCTCATTAATTCATTTTTTTTAAAAAAATCAGCTTCATTCTTCATAAATATTGTTGCCAAGCGCCTGCTCCTGTATCCTAACGCACCATTATCATTCCATTTTTGATTGCAGGCAGACTGAATATGCAAGAATTATACAACCCTAAAGAAATTGAAGCGAAATTCCAAAAGCATTGGGATGACAATCAATCATTTAAAGCGACAGAAGATCCATCAAAAGAAAAATATTACTGCCTCTCAATGTTTCCATACCCAAGCGGCAAGTTACACATGGGACATGTGCGTAATTATACCATAGGTGATGTAGTTTCTCGCTTCCAACGTATGCAAGGAAAAAATGTAATGCAACCAATGGGTTGGGATGCATTTGGTTTACCAGCAGAGAACGCAGCGCTAAAAAACAATACTGCACCAGCAGGTTGGACCTATGAAAACATTGCTTACATGAAAACACAGCTTAAACAGCTAGGTTTTGGTTATGACTGGAGTCGCGAATTAGCAACATGCCAACCCGAATATTACCGTTGGGAACAGTGGTTTTTCACTAAGTTATTAGAAAAAGACTTAGTGTATAAAAAAATGGCTACGGTTAACTGGGATCCTGTTGACCAGACTGTATTAGCCAATGAACAAGTGATTGACGGACGCGGCTGGCGCTCAGGAGCTGTTGTTGAACAAAAACAAATTCCACAATGGTTTATAAAAATTACTGCTTACGCACAAGAATTATTAGACGATTTAGATCAACTAGACGAATGGCCTGAGCAAGTACGTACTATGCAACGTAACTGGATTGGCCGCTCAGAAGGTATTGAGATGGACTTTAAAGTGGCAAACAGTGATCAAACCTTCTCTGTTTATACTACTCGTCCAGATACTGTTATGGGGGTAACTTACGTTGCTGTCGCTGCGCAGCACCCACTAGCACTAGAAGCTGCAAAATCTAACCCGACATTAGCAGCATTTTGTGAAAGCTGTAAAAACGTTAAATTAGCGGAAGCTGAATTAGCAACGATGCCTAAAGAAGGTGTCGATACGGGCTTGAAAGCAATCCATCCGATCACTGGACAAGAAGTTCCTATTTGGACGGCTAACTTTGTATTAATGGGTTACGGCTCTGGTGCGGTTATGTCTGTACCGGCTCATGACCAACGCGATTACGAATTTGCCAAAGAGTATGGTCTAGATATTAAAGCCGTGATCAAACCTGCTGATGCAGAGGTAGATGTAAGTAATGAAGCTTATACAGAAAAAGGCGTTTGCTTTAATTCTGGTGAATTCACTGCATTAGATGGCTTAGACTTTACTGCAGCATTTGATGCGGTAGAAACACGATTAGTAAGTGAGAATAAAGGCAAAAGACAAGTTAACTTCCGTTTACGTGATTGGGGAGTTTCTCGCCAACGTTACTGGGGTGCGCCAATCCCAACATTAACACTTGAAGATGGCACTGTTGTCCCTGTACCTGAAGATCAATTACCGGTTGTGTTACCTGAAAATGTCACCATGAACGGCATTGTTTCGCCAATCAAAGCCGACCTGGAGTGGGCTAAAACAACTTATAACGGTCAACCTGCGACCCATGAGACTGATACCTTTGATACCTTTATGGAATCAAGCTGGTATTACGCACGCTATTGTTCCCCGCAAAGTGACGATAAAATGTTAGATCCCGCTAAAGCGAATTACTGGTTACCGGTAGATCAATACATCGGTGGTATTGAGCACGCTATTTTACATCTTTTATACTCACGTTTTTTCCATAAATTATTACGTGATTTTGGATTGGTAGATTGTGATGAACCTTACAAAAAATTACTGACTCAAGGTATGGTATTAGCAGATGCTTATTACTATGAAGATGAAAAAGGTGGCAAAGTTTGGGTTTCTCCAACGGAAGCCATCACAGAAACAGATGCAAAAGGTAAAGTAATATCAGCTAAAACAGCTGACGGTCAAGCGCTTATTTATGATGGCATGAGCAAAATGTCTAAATCAAAAAATAACGGTATTGACCCACAGGTGATGATAGATAAATACGGCGCAGATAGTGTGCGTTTATTTATGATGTTTGCAGCACCTGCAGAGCAGACACTAGAATGGTCTGATTCAGCTTTAGAAGGCTCATTACGTTTCCTTAAACGCTTATGGAGATTAGCATTTGAGCATGTCGCATTAGGTGAAGTAGAAACGTTAGATATCAAAGCATTCAATAATGATCAAAAAACTTTACGTCGTGAGTTGCATAAAACTATTGCTAAAGTAAGTGATGATGTAGGTCGTCGCCAAACCTTTAATACAGCGATTGCCGCAGTGATGGAGTTGATGAATAAACTGACTAAAGCACCAACTGAAGCTGCACAAGATCGTGCTATTTTACAAGAAGCATTAGTTGCAGTGACGAAAATGTTATCACCTATCACGCCGCATATTTGTGCTGAATTGTTTACTTTATTAGGTTCTGAAGACGATATTTTATCTGCACCATGGCCAACGGTTGATGAATCGGCACTTGTTGAAGAATCAAAACTGATTGTTGTACAGGTAAATGGCAAACTACGTGCAAAGTTAACTGTCGCTGCTGATGCAACGCAAGCAGACGTTGAAGCACTTGCTAATACAGATGAAAATGTGAGTAAATTTACTGAAGATAAAACCGTACGTAAAGTTATCTATGTACCAGGTAAACTACTTAACATTGTTGCAAATTAATCGCTGCTAATTAATCATTGCTAACTAGCTGTTAATAAGTAGAATTAATGAGTAATTAACGTTAAAAAGTAATATTTTAATAGCGAGCGTTACTCATTTATTTTAACAAACCCCTCACTTTATTTAATTAGATTGAGGGGTTTGTTATTAAATACAATAGCAAACCTCGTTTGTTCTCTAACCTCAATTAAATGCTATCAAAAGGCTGTTTATGCACTCATTTAACCTTCAAGCTTTTTATCGTCATAAGTTGTTATTAACAACGTTGATCATGACTTTTTTTCTTAGTGGCTGTGGATTTCACCTTAAACATAACAATGGTTTAGTTGAAAAATTTCCAGAGATTTACTTACAAACTAATAATCCAAAGGGTGAATTAGCGCGCTTAGTGAGATTACGCTTACGTGGTGCAAATATTAAAATTTTAACAGAATCATCACCAAGTTCTGCAATATTACACCTTAAATCAGAACGTCAAAGTGAACGTACCATCTCTTTATATGCCAATGCTCAGAATGCAGAAAAAGAAATTGGTTATGTCATGAAGTATTCTTTGAAGCTGCCTAATTATACCCCCCGTGATTTTAGTGTTAATTTGTATCGAGATTTTCTAGACGATTCAACACAAGCCTTAGCCAAATCTCGAGAAGCGGAATTATTGACCAAAGAGTTACGTGCGGTGGCAGCAGATCATGTTATTTCGACTATGTTAAGCATGCAAGATCCATCGGCTGAGTAATTTCAATGCGCATTTATCCAGAGCAATTAAGCAGTCATATTCAAAAAAAACTGCCGACCTGTTGTTTAATCTTCGGCGATGAACCTTTACTGTCCATTGAAGCTTTCGAGCAGATTCAATCTCATGCCAAAAAACAAGGTTTTCTAGAGCGTTTTAGCTATAGTTTGGATGGAAATTTCGATAAAGACCAAATCTTTAGTCAATTTAATACTTTGTCTTTATTCTCTGAAAAGCAAATTATTGAACTCACCCTTTCTAAAACAACCAAAGAAAATACTGATTTTATTCGTGAAATCACTCCACTTTTAAATGAAGATATTCTATTAGTGTTAAAGGGGCCAAAACTTAATAGCCAACAATTAAAAAGTGTCTGGTTTAATAAGTTAGAGCAACAAGGTTTATTTATTTCAACCAATGCCCTGTTACCACAACGCTTTCCACAATGGTTATTTCAGCGCCTTAAATTTGTTGGTTTAACGGCTAATTCGGAAGTTATCGATTTTCTGGTGTTACATTTTGAAGGTAATTTATTAGCCGCCAAACAGGAAATAGAAAAGCTCTCTATTTTATTTCCTAAACAACATTTACACCTTACTCAGGTAGAACAAAGTATTACCACTCATAATCACTTTAGTCTATTCCAGTGGGTGGATAGCCTTTTGGCTGGTGATAAAGCGCGTAATTCACGTATCATCAAGCAACTACATGCTGAAGGCACTGAATTATTGTTACTCAGTGCAACAATAAGTAGTGAAATACAAAAGCTACTTGCCTATGCCTATCAACTCAAAAAACAGCCATTAGCTGCTTTATTGGCACAACAAAAACCAAAACTGTGGCCTGCGAAACAAGCCTTAGTAACGAATGCTTTAACCCGACTAAAAACCAAACAATTAGAAAATATGCTGATTCAATGTGCGCAATTAGAGGTCTCGGTTAAGGTTGAAAATAAATCAGATACTTGGTTACAGTTAGATGCGATCTGTTATCAATTTTTAAAATAGAGCTAGCCCTTAAGGATACCTTGCTATGAATAAAAGCAATCAAACAGCAATAGGTTTTTTAGGGGGCACCTTTGACCCCATTCATTTTGGACACCTGCGCCCTGCACTAGAAATCCAACAAGCTTTGGCTTTACAAGCGCTATACTTAATGCCTAATTATATCGCTCCACATAAAGCCAAAAGCATGGCCAGTGCGCAACAACGTATTGATATGGTGCAATTAGCCATTCAAGATACACCAACTTTGCAACTCACTACACAAGAACTTTTACGACCTTCTCACAGTTATACGATCGACACCTTAAAACTGCTAAGAGAACAGTATCCTGAGACACCTTTGTGCTTTATTATGGGCATGGATTCACTGATTCAATTTGACTCTTGGTATCGATATCAAGAAATATTGAGCTATTGTCATTTAGTTGTCAGCCACCGACCCGGCTGGGACCCTCAATTCAATAGCGTTATCAGTGAATTATTAAGAAAACATCAAATAAGCAACCCTACTCAATTACATCGTTCTTTGTCGGGCCATATTTATTTTCAAAGTACAACACAGTTGGCCATATCGTCATCTGAAATACGCGATTTACTCGCAACAAATAAAAGTATTAACTTTTTAACTCCACAATCTGTATGCACTTATATAAAAGAACAACAATGTTATAAATAACCTATCGCACCACTGCCAAATAAGGAACAACATTATGTTAGCTCTGATTAAAAAGACAGTAAGCAAGCCTCTCAACAATATATTCATATCCTGTTTGTTATTATCCGTAAGCCAAAGTGTATTTGCGGTCACTTCGGTGGTGACTGAAACACCAATCATTACAACTCCTGCTCCACAAACTGCTATTTATAGCCAGATGGCGATTCATCATCCTGTGTGGGCAAGAAGTGGTATGGTCGCAACGCAGGAGGCGGTTGCTACTCAAATTGGTCTCGATATTTTAAAACAAGGCGGTAATGCAGTAGATGCAGCCGTTGCAGTGGGTTATACATTAGCAGTCACCTTACCAAGAGCAGGTAACCTAGGCGGTGGTGGTTTTATGTTGGTCTACCTTGCAGATAAAAAACAAGTGATCGCCATTGATTATCGAGAAAAAGCCCCTGCTAGCGCATCGCGTGATATGTACCTTGATGCAGAAGGTGAAGTGGTTCCTGACCTTTCTAAATTTCATGGTCTAGCGATTGGTACTCCGGGCACAGTGATGGGCTTAGAGCATGCCCGTAAAACTTACGGAAGCTTATCTCGTGAACAACTGATGGCACCTTCGATTAAGCTAGCCGCACAAGGCATTGAGGTAACTGCAGACTTAGCTAACTCGTTGACAGCAATGCAACAGCGTCTTAGTCAATGGCCTAACACGCGCAGTATCTTTTATAAAAAAGATGGCTCAAATTATCAAGCCGGTGATCTACTTAAACAAACTGATTTAGCAAAAACGTTAACTTTAATCAGCGAGCAAGGTGAAAAAGGTTTTTATCAAGGGCCAGTTGCAAAGGCTATAGCCAGCAGTATTAAAGAAGCTGATGGCGTGGTCAATGAAGAGGACCTAGCAAATTATAACATAGTAGAGCGTGAAGCTATTAAAGGGACTTACCGTGGTTATCAAGTTTTCTCTATGCCGCCACCTTCTTCGGGCGGTGTACATATTGTACAAATTCTTAATATGCTAGAAAACTACGATATCACTACAATGGGACACAATAGCGCACAACATATTCATACTTTAGTTGAAAGTATGCGCCGCGCTTATGCAGACCGTAGTTTACACTTAGGTGATAGTGATTTTGTAAAAGTACCAGTAAAAACATTAATCAGCAAAAAGTATGCTAAACAATTAGTCACGGGTATTAATCCAAATCAAGCAACATTAAGCAAAGATGTACAACCTGATGCTAACTTACCCTATGAAAGTAACCAAACAACACATTTTAGTATTGTTGATAAATGGGGCAATGCGGTGACTAATACTTATACCTTAAATTATAGTTACGGGTCGGGTATTGTTGCACAAGGAACAGGTGTTTTATTAAATAATGAAATGGATGATTTTTCAGCTAAACCCGGCCATGCTAATGGTTATGGTTTAATTGGTGGCGAAGCAAATGCAATTGCCCCCGGTAAGCGCCCACTTAGCTCAATGAGTCCAACGGTTATTTTAAAAGATAACGCGTTATTTATGGTGACTGGTACACCCGGCGGTTCTCGTATTATCACAACAACATTACAAGTTATCTCTAATGTTATCGATTATGGTATGAATGTCGCAGAAGCAACTTCAGCAACACGTATTCACCACCAATGGTTACCTGATTATATTCGTATAGAATCAGGTTTAAATGCGGATACAATCAAACTATTAGAAGCTAAAGGGCATAAACTAAAACTTCAATCTACCATGGGTAGTACACAAAGTATCATGAAGAAAGACAGCGGATTATTCGGTGCTTCCGATCCCCGTACTCCTTCTTCATTAAGTATGGGTTATTAGCGGCTGTTTATCTTTCAAGCTTATTTTTGCAACGCGTTGCAGGCTTTTTATACAAGACTGAGCTTATTTGTGGTTATCCCCACAAATAAGCGAAAATGCAGTAGAAATAGTCAGCAAACGTTGCTCTACGGGTTCACCACAAGGCGTTATGCTCTTTGTTGGATAAAATTTGCTTAGAATGAGTAGGCTTCACTTTATCCGCCTCGATCAAAACAACATTGTGGTGAATAAAATTTAAACGGCAAAGCTCAAAAACCACTAATTTATTAGAAATGATAGGCCGCTGAAAGTGTACCAAAACGGCTATCTTCCGACTGATCTTTATATTGGTCGGAAGAATAGGTCAGGCTATACATCAAGTTCCAATGAGAAATATTAAACACCGCACCGACTGTTGCTGCAGTTTGCAAATGAATTAAATTAACATGATGGCTACTGTTAAAAGTATTACCATCGATGAAAATATCATTTAATACATAAGAACCTGATAAATTAGCAAATATATACCAACCAGTTGCATTGGGTGTTTGCCCTTTTAATTGCTGTATCGGAAAAGGCGTGCTCGAAGCAAAGCTCGATTGTAATTGCTGTCCCCAACGAACTCCAACACCAACACTTGCATCGGATAATAAGTTCCCAACCCCTGCACTAAGGCCAGAAATAAAATCAATCTCAGAACTTCCAAGGTCAACGCTAGCATTACGCCATAAGCGCTTTAGTTGTAACCTTACAACAACTTCATTATCTATTTGATTATCCCAGCCCATGGGCTGATTGGCACTGAGTTGTTCATGGACCGACTTTTGTAGCTCTTTGGCACCAGCTGCAGGACCTACAATGCCAATTGTTAAGCTGAGGTCATCGATAATAGATTGATTATAAGCAAGTATATTGACTTCCCAAGCTAGAAGACCAACATAGGGAGCATCTTCTTCAATGAGCGTGGTTTGTTTAATATCGACAGGTGTTTGAATAAAGTGACCAAGATTGTAATGAATTGCGTATTGTCTATTTGCTAGGGAGCTTAAATATGTTCTATCCGTTAAATATGCGATCCAATTAGGCAAGCTATCACTGTCTAGGGCATCGATATCATAATATCCCCAGTTCACCATCAAACCATTACTATAGCCTCCATCGTCATCAAAAAAGAGATCGTTTTCAAAGCTACCACCAAAATAATCAAGTTCCTGGCTTGAAGCAATCGCCGGCATCGTGAATAGGCTGACGATTAATATAATAAAATAGGTCATAAACTTCCCTGTATTAAAATAATGAGTGACTTCAGCTTAACTATTTTTAATTTAAGCTGTATCAGCATAGCGATACAGCAAGAAATAGTAATTGATAGAACTAATGCTATTTTTGTAAATGGTGTAAAAGTAATTTTTGAATACTTAGTTTGGTCTCTTTTTCTGGGGTCATAAAAGCAAGCCCATACTGTGTATGGCCATTAGCAATTGATGTTTGAATATTTTTTAAAGCCACAGATAGCTGAATACTTTTATCAGCACTACTACCAACGCTTTCATCTTCAAAGGTGATCGACAGACGGTATAAGTTATGTAGGTCTAATGCTTCTTTTTGACGAGTAATAAAAGCACAACCTTGAATAGAAATATCACTTAAAACACCTGCTACCAGAACTGAGTTAGCATCACTATCTAGTAAAGATGCTTCTATTTTTACAGCGACTCTAAGATGTTGACGTAATTCAGCAGATTCAATCGCTTTAGGATAGTCTAAAACTAACCAACGCCCTGCAATAGTCATTATTTTTTGTATTGAAGATCGGAATGCAATCACACTAGCTTGTTGATCTTCATTATTCATAAAGCGAACGATAACGTCTTTTGATTCTTTAATATGAGGCGCCGCTTTTTCCCAAGTAGCATCGTTGCCAAATGCCAAAATAACCGACATATTAGGATCAACACCAATTAGACGTGTTTTTAAACGTATCGGTTTAGTGGCGGTAATAATTTGTAAATGTACAAGTTCCCCACAATTCACTTGGTTCAAGCGGATAAACTCCCTATTATCTATTTCTGCCACTAGCATCCCTTCATTTTTATTGTTACTGTTTCATCAATTAATCATTCTATTCAATCACTTATTATCGATCCTGAACAAATTAAGTCTGTTCTACAGAAGAGACTCAGGTGAAAGTGATGTGTCAGTAAAAGATAGTCATTAATTATGCCTAAAAAACCCATTTGCGCAAAATAGTTCCTTAGATAATAGAGATTTAAATACGATATAAATCATAAATAAGTGTATTAAAGCATTATTAACTATTCAACACCTTACACAACCACCCATTTTGCCCCTTTTCAGGCTTGGTAAAATGGGATCGTCATGATCAGCAACTAGTTATCCCGCCTATGATCAGTTATGATCAACATTAATCACTACTATTCAATACCAGCAGAGAGATATCCAATGACTCAACCTATTGTCACAAAACAACAGCTGATTGATACCCTGACCTTATGGGAACAAAGCGAAATTGATAATGCACAACTTCAAGACTGGATGGTGACACACTTCGATCCACCAGAAACCTTGATTGGTGAAGATGAAGCAGAGCTAGTACAAGAAGCGATGCATATCATTATGAATGAATATGAATTAGCAAAGCTTGATAAATTTAAACCTGAGGGATATAACTTTGCGATGCAATTTTTACAATGTACAGAGGAGAACTTTGTGCAATTAAGACAGCAGTTCATTCATCAAGGATTTAGTGATTAATACTGGCCATAAGCAACATTGGTGATGGTTAACATTTACTTCCTTACATCAGATAACTTAGCATTGACGACTGCGAATATTAATTAAGCAGCTTCAATGTGAAATTTGTTACTCATTCCCTCACCACAAAGCAGTTACGTCCCGAGTGTTTTGCTTGGTACATGGCATTATCTGCAATTTTAAATACGGCACTTAATGCGATATCAAAATCGACGATCTCAGTCGGTTTAATAGTAACTGCTCCCATACTGACTGTAATATAATCAGCGGTTGGAGAGTCTGGGTGTGGTATAGCGAGTTGCTGTATTTTATTTATTATATGGTTCAGCTTCTTATCCAAATCCTCGCTGGATATTCCCGTCAGCAGCAGCACAAACTCTTCTCCGCCATAACGCGCACAAATATCAGTGCTACGATGACATTCTTGATTAAGCATGTCAGCTACAGAGCTCAAAGCTACATCACCTTGTATATGGCCTAATGCATCGTTATAAGCTTTGAAATGGTCGATATCTGCCATAACAACTGTGAAAGTAATATTGTTACGAATACAGAGTTTTTTGTGTATTTCTAAAGCATTGATCAACCCACGACGATTTAATATTTTAGTCAAAGGATCGGTATTGGCTTGCTCCGATAAAATTTTATTTTGCTCCTGCACTGTCAACATCAATTTATTGACATTTTGAGACACTAAAGCTAGCTCAGCTACAATAAATGACTCATTTAATGGACAGAATTTTTGGATACCTTCTCGCTCTTTTATTTCCTTTGCTAGCTTTTTTACAGGATCAATAATAGTCATCACTAAAACAAGGTAAACCAAATAAATCAACACACTAATAAGTGCAGTAAAGAAGACACTTTGTTGATTAATTAAATTTGGTATTTTACCAATCGCATGCTTCATTTTTAATATAGAAACGGCCTTACCTTTAGCATCCTCTAACACAATATAACTGAACGGTGATATTGTTATTTGTTCAGGTTTTACACCCCAACTAATTAAATCTGAATCAGGTATGTTGTTTATTGGAGATTGATAGTTAATTTCAGTTAAAGTGATTCGTGATAAGTCAGTGATAAAAGGCTTCTCCAACAATTGTATCATGACCAAATAACCTCGATTTTCACCATTCATGTGCGAATCTCTAATTTGCGTTGTACTAAACATAGCCGGCCCATGTTGAGTATTAATAAAACCAAGTTTATTAGGTGCTCCATTACTAATAATCGGCTCAGGAAAGATCATTGCATTAACAGGGTATTTATCGAATTCATAGAATGAAAATTTAAGATCTATACGTTTAGTGTGATGGAAACCCTTTGTAAAAATAGGTTTAAGATTTTCATCTAAATAAAAAATACCATCTATCCCTAGGCTGAAAAATGTATTATCAACTGTATTTTCTTCAATATATTCTTGATCTAGAGTGCGAATAAATTCATAGGTTGATGTCCAAACAGCATAATCAAAGTTAACGCGGAAGAGTAAATCCAATTTACTCTTAATTCCATAAGTTAAAGTATCTAGCTCTCTTTCAGACAATTTACTGATACTCTGTTTTAAATGCGGTAATTCAATAAAATGGCGATAACTAAAAACTGCACTAGTAAATAAAACAAATAGAAACAGCAACAAGCGGAGTTGCAACTGTTTAAAGGTAATCGTTTTCATTGAAACATTATTTTTCATTAAGGTAAGTAAATTCCTAGTTAACCAATTAGGACGAGCTTGATAGTGACTTTATACTTTCGACACATATTGGAATCCTATCAAATAACATTATCAAAGCATGACAGTGAATTCCATTCGCTGATCACAACGACAAAAATTTAGTTTACATTCAGTGATTGGTCAAGAACCTACGCTTAGTCGTTCTTAACGCTAAAAATTTCAAATAAATATATGACTACAATCTTAGCTTTTTTCAAAAAGTGATTATTTTTTAATTAGCTGGCTTTGCGTTATAAAGTGAATATGGAAGAGCAAGTAATACACATATTAAAGCTGGAATATATAAGGCCTGAAACTTAAATAACTCAAATAGCTACGCACCCAATGACCCACCAACAATAAAACCAGCGATAATTAAGCTTACTAACAATCCTTTTCTTTTATCAAACGGTTCAACTCTAAACTTAGCACCAATCATGACCGCTAAATCGGTAAAGATACCCGTGACATGTGTTATACAGATCACGGCGTCACTATAGGTTGTCGCTTGCACATTTTGCAAACCACATGCAGCCGAAGCTAAATAATGACCATTCAATGAATCAAGTCATAAAAATAAACTGCACCTACTATAAACTGCACCGACTAAAAGAAAAGCCGCTTTTAACACCGGTAATCCACTATAATGTCGACCTAAAATTAATGCACGGCCACGTAAGAAAGTAGCCAGAAATAGCCGAGCCAGCAATAAAACTCAGAATAATAATTGCAGAATATAAAATCATAAAATACTGAATTAATTATGCCAGAGCCTAACAAAGTAGCAGTCCCTGATAAATGCGACATAGATTGATGTTTAAAACCTAATAACCCAACTGAGTTCCCCCACCACCATGGCTAGCACTTATGCACCATATTCGACCCAACGTGGTGATCTTGAAATCCCAGCGATTCCATAGGCAAGAATGCTCATTAATATAAAAAGAATAAGTGAATAGACAAAAGCACGATTAAGTTCATTGATATTGCCATCATGCAGCTTGATGACATTTTTAGCACAATAAATAGATATATAAGTCAATTACACATGATATGCGTGCGAGAGCTTACAATTGACGAGCAAAATTTATCTTAAAGATGAATATGCATTTTGTAATACGCAACGGTATTTTTATAGAAAATATCACCACTTTGGGTACAACCAAAACGCTGATAAAAGGGTAATGCAGAGGCTCTTGCATCAAACCATAAATAGTTTATATCAAGCATTTTTAATGCATCAATCAGGTAATTTAACATTAATGAGCCGATCCCCCTCCCTTGGTAATGTTCAAGCGTTGCAAATTTCCTCAATCGCGCTGTATTTTTTTCAAGGTAAAGTGAGGCTACACAAATTATCTTCTCATTTAAGATCACGCCGAAATGCAATGCTTCAGCATCACTTTCTACCTGACAAAATTCAGGTGCTTCGTTAGGCCAAAGGACCTGATGGCGAACGGGGATTGTTTGTTGCCAGTTTAGCTTGATAACTTGTGGAATGGTTGTATTTAGCATCGTCATTTTTCGAAATAGTTGTTTGTAGAGCGGTGACTTATAAAGCGATTATTTACAAATAAATAATCTATAAAACAGCCACTTGAAAAATTCATTGAATATTTACTTTAATGGCTTTTATCATAATGACAATACCAACAAATTTCAAAAGAAGACGCATTGGTTTCTTTACATTTTGTACAAATCCAATCAGTACCTGATTTTTCAGATTGTGCGTCATTTGCAATAGCTTCTGCTTGTTCAAAATCGGCATCATCATACACCCAAATTTCCGGCCAACAATCAAATACAGCAGTCTCACCTAAGGCACCCTGTGCAAATTCATTTTTGATAAATACTTGGATCGATTGCGCTTCAATTAAGTTTTTGACATTATTAACAATAAGGTGATTTTCATTACTGAATACTAATTTCATTTTTTATACTCATCATTTTATAGTTCGTCTTACAAACCCTATTCATTCCATCTAAGCTTATTTATCGATGATAAAACAGGCAGTAATTATTAATGACATTTACACATAAACAACGAATATTTGTTAACCATTCTCATTTCAGTATCTTTACCACCAAAACTTGCAATAAGTAATAAGCCAACTAAATTTAACCTAAGGATTTTAATTGGCTCATTACCTTTAAAGCAATTGATTACTCAACAAAAATTTGCATTTCTTCGCCAATTTGTTTACGCATATCCATTAGTTTCATTGCTGTATCATGTTGTTTAATATCAGCTTCTGTTTCCGGTATCCATTGTGGCACTTGCTCTGATTGACCATTTTGATCAACAGCCACCATAATCACGATACAATGTGTAGTGGTGCGTTTATTCAGTGATTTTGGATCACAAGCATTCACTTCTAAGGCAATGTGCATCGATGATTTACCGGTATAAATGACTTTTGCAAGTACTTCAACCAAACTCCCCACATGAATTGGCGCAACAAAACGAATGCCGCCAGCATAAGCAGTAACACAATAACGTCCACTCCACCCTGCAGCACAGGCATAAGCAGCTAAATCGATCCATTTCATAACAGCACCACCGTGAACTTTGCCTCCAAAGTTAACATCTTGTGTCTCAGCTAAAAATCGAAGGGTAATATCACGTTGCGGTTTTTTCATTTGTATTCTCTGTATTTATATTGAATTAAGAATTTATATTTTTAGCAGTTACTTAGCAAATATTTAAATGGCTGAGTAGATCATTTCTAGTTATAAGTCTGCGTCATCCTCTATTGCGATACTATTCAATTTTTTTAACACTAGACAATCTTCTGATATCGAGTTCTGGCAGTCATTAATCATCATGAATAATTCTTGTTCTAGATGCTGTAATTTTTTTATTTTATTACGTACATCTGTTAAATGTTTCATCGCTACTTTATCAGCTTGATGACATTCATTCAGGTTCAGTAGATCTCTAATTTCATCTAAACTAAAGCCTAATGCACGACTGTGGCGAATGAAATGTAATCGTTGGCATTGTGAGCTTGTATATTGCCGTTGATTACCAGCACTGCGCAATGCTTTATCTAATAACCCAATCTCTTCGTAATAACGAATGGTAGGTATTTTACATTGTGTTTTTTTACTTAATTGTCCAATCGTATAAATCATGTGATGCCTATATATTTTAAAATAATTAAATAAAATGCTTGAACCTCTAGTTACTAGAGCTTATATATTATATTCATATAATCATTTTACAATCTATAAGGTATATTTTATGGCAGGATGTTGCAATCATAAGGCAGATTTTACAGGTATGGATCCTGTCTATAAACGAATATTAGTGGCAGTGATTCTGATCAATGCAATCATGTTTTTTGTGGAAATGTTTGCGGGAGTGAAATCAAACTCTCAAGCATTACAGGCCGATGCCTTGGATTTTTTAGGTGATACGCTTACCTACGGTATTAGCTTATGGGTGATCGGTAAATCATTATCTTTACGTAGCCGTGTCGCATGGTTAAAAGGTGTTAGCTTATTAGCCATGGCTATTTGGGTATTATCATCCACACTTTACAAATTTTGGTTCATAGAAACCCCCGATGCAACCATTATGGGCAGCATCGCTATTCTCGCTTTTATCGCTAATGTGGTCAGTGTTTTATTACTCATGAAATATAAAGATGGGGATGCCAACATACGCTCTGTTTGGTTATGTAGTCGCAACGATGCGATTGGTAATTTAGTCGTATTAGTTGCTGCCTCTGGCGTATGGGTCACGGAAAGTGCATTACCTGACTTAATCGTTGCAGCCTTTTTAGCAACGTTATTTTTAAGCTCAGCGAAACAAATAATTCAACAAGCGAATAGTGAGAAAAAACAACAAGCCGAGGCTAAACAGCAGACTCATCAATCTGATATCAGTCAAAGTCCTCAACATAGCCACAAACACGATCATTAATTTTAGCGGTTTACTAATAATAAAATCACTGACAGCATAACTTGGGGTGCAGATATTTGCACCTTCTTGTTAAGAACGAAAGTAAAATACAAACATCAACTACTTCAACACCTATTTAACCCTCATTTAAGAAATATTTAACATGCACTTATGATCGTAATTTGCCACAATCAATCATCACTTTTTTGAAAAGAGCACTTATGGTCCCAATTTTATATTCATTTCGTCGCTGTCCTTATGCAATGCGGGCACGATTAGCGATTGCAGTCAGTGAGCAAAAAGTACAATTAAGAGAAATAGTATTAAAACATAAGCCACCAGCCCTACTGGCTATTTCTCCAAATAAAACTATCCCAGTTTTACAGCTCAATGAGCAACAAATTTTAATTGAAAGTTTGGAGATCATGGTCTGGGCACTCTCTAAGCATGACCCTGAACATTGGTTAACGGATCAATTACCGAAGATGCTAACGTTAATCGATAGCAGCGATTATGAATTTAAACCATGGTTAGATAAATATAAATATGCCGATAGGCACCCAGAGCAAAGCGAAGCTTATTACCGCGAGCAAGCAGAAGATTTTATCATGGAATTAGAGCAGCGCTTAAACCGACAATCATATCTATTTGCTGAACATATCACGCTTGCCGATATGGCTATTTTTCCTTTTATTAGGCAATTTGCTAGTGTTGATAAAACTTGGTTTGAACAAAGTCCATATCCGCAAGTCAAAAAATGGTTAGCAGGTTTAATGGATAGTGATTTATTCAATGCTTGCATGAAAAAATACCCTACGTGGTTAGAATCAGGCAAAGCAATTAAATTTCCTTAACCATTATTTAACTCAAATTGATCACATAGTTAACACAAATATTGTGTCGCGACAAAATCACCGTATAGATTAAAATAACTAATTGTTTTATTAATGAAATTTATAAGTCAAAAATCAGTTCTTTAGTAATAAGGAAGGCAAATGATTGCCGGAGATAGTATTATTCTTAACCTTTTCTTAACCCAAGGTTAACTACTCTCAATAATTAATTTTATAGACAAGGTTTTAAAATGAGCAGCTCACTCGTAACATACAATAAACTAGCCAAGCTATTACATTGGTTTTCAGCCATTATGGTCATTGGATTATTTGCAGCAGGTTACTGGATGGTCGACCTTAGCTATTATAGTGAATGGTATCAAACGGCACCACATTGGCATAAATCATTTGGTTTATGTTTTGTGGTGATCACCTTAGGGAGATTGATATGGAAGCTAGTATCGAATGGCCCTAGCATTGAAGGCTCAGCTTTTGAAAAAAAAGCAGCAACCTACGCACATTACCTTATTTATATTTTGTTATTCACCATGTTTTTATCTGGCTATTTAATATCGACAGCAGATGGACGTGGTATTGCTATTTTTAATTGGATCGAAGTACCTGGATTAGGCTCATTTATTGAAAACCAAGAAGATCTTGCAGGGCAAGTCCATGAATATGCAGCTTATATATTAATCGGTTTATCAGGCTTACATGCTCTTGCTGCTTTGAAACACCATTTCATTGATAAAGATAATACACTGAAAAAAATGCTTTAGTTATTTCAACCCAGTTCTACGTTAAATTTACTCAACAAGGAAAACACCATGAAAAAAGTACTCATCGCGTCAGTTTTAAGCGCAGCAATGGCTTTACCAATGAGCGCAATCGCAGCAGATTATAAAGTAGATACAACCCATGCTTTCGTTAACTTTAAAGTTAGTCATTTAGGTTACAGCTTTATTCAAGGACGCTTTAATAAATTTGAAGGACAGTTCAGCTACGATGACAAAAATGTAGCTGCGTCTAAAGTCTCTATTAACCTTGATACAACTAGCTTAGATACAAATCATGCTGAGCGTGATAAGCATCTTAAAAGTGATGACTACATTAACGCGGGTAAATTCTCTACGGCAAAATTTGTTAGTACAAGCGTTGCTGAAACAGCCGATGGCGGCCTAGCAATTACTGGAGATATGACATTCCATGGAGTGACTAAACCGGTTGTTGTTGATGCTAAAGTGATCGGGCAAGGCGATGATCCATGGGGTAATTACCGTGCGGGTTTAGAAGGTACAACACGCTTAGAGTTAGCTGATTTTGGTATGAATGTGAAAGGCGCATCAACTTACGTTGATTTAGATATCGTTTTAGAAGGTATTCGCCAGTAATATAGCCATAAATTCAGACACTTAGCTTATTAAAACATTAAGAAGAGCAACAGAAAATTTCGTTGCTCTTTTTTATATTGCTTTTTATAGTCACTTTCTATTCCGATCAAAAATATATTGACTGCTCAATAGCATTTCACGAGATAATTTGACCATCTAAACTGACCATAAGCCTAGCCAGTGCTTTTAGATTTTCTGTTACAGCCTACTAACTTAATGGTATTTTTCAGCATAAAAACACGTTACACTTTTTGTGTGCTTAGCAAACAATGGTGGGAATATGAGTTTAGAAAAAAATACAACAATAGTTAACAATAACATTTCAAATAAACTTGATGCTATGACTGACCATTCGAATTCAACATTAACCGTCGCCGAACAATGGCTTGAACGTTTAGTGGAAGAACCTAATAAAAAAAGACGTTTAGATCAACGTACTCCTTTCCAACGAGATAAAGCACGAGTGTTGCATTCAGCTGCTTTTCGTCGCTTACAATCTAAAACCCAAATTCATAATAATGGTCTCAGCGACTTTTATCGTACTCGCTTAACGCACTCCTTGGAAGTGGCACAAATAGGCACAGGTATTGTTGCTAATTTAAAAATTATTCAACCGCAGTTTGAATATATTTTGCCTGGTAATAACTTAATCGAAACTATCTGTTTAAGTCATGATATTGGACACCCTCCCTTTGGGCATGGCGGAGAAACCGCGCTTAATTATATGATGATTAAACACGGTGGATTTGAAGGTAACGGTCAAACTTTTAGAATATTAACGCAACTTGAACAATACACTGAGCATAATGGCATGAATTTGACTCGCCGCAGTTTATTAGGTCTATTAAAGTATCCCGTTTGCTTGAGTGAAATTAGTACGTCATACCCAGTAGATAATAGTCGTAACTTTCGTCAATTAAAAACTGAAGAATGGATGCCAGCAAAAGGTATTTATGATCACGATAAAGCACTATTAGAAGCGGTTCTTTCTCCTTTATGTGCAAGTGACCGACTGTTATTTGGCAGTAAAAGAACGCCGGTGGTAGACTCAAAATTGCATCTTAAATCTAAATATAAATCCTTAGATTGTTCAATAATGGAAATAGCAGATGATATTGCATATGGTGTGCATGACCTTGAAGATGCAATTGCAATGGGCATTATTAATAAAGCACTATGGCAAGAAAAAGTATTGAGTCAGTTAGCATCAATTGAGCACTTTTGCCTAAGCGATAACCTACAAGAGATCACGGATAACCTATTCTCCTTACAGCACTTTAAACGCAAAGATGCGATTGGTGCCCTAGTAAATTCACTGATCACATCAATCAGTATTCAACGTGTTAATAAGCAATTTATCGATCCTCTATTAGCTTATAATGCCTACTTAGATCCAGCGATGTTTAAAGCGTTAGAAATACTGAAAGGCTTTGTTTTAAACTACGTGATTAAAAGCCCTGATTTGCAAATATTAGAGTACCGTGGGCAGCAAATCGTGATGGAGTTATTTGAGGCCTTTAAAGCAGGCCCCTTACGTTTTCTACCAGAGGGTGCTAAGCAATTATGGAAAGCTCAAAATGGAGATGAGTCTCGAGAGCAACGAGTCATTGCAGATTATATTTCTAGCTTAACGGATAATCATGCGTTGCGCTTACATGCTAGCTTGTTTAGTAGTAATCAAACCGCTCCGATGATGGGTGAACATGCTTTTTAATGAGGCGTTGGTAAACGTGGCAGACTATTGATAAGTGCTGCGAATTGGATTTTGAAGTTTAGACCAAATGAGACCACAAGGTAAATGAATCGTGTGTTTCAAATTTACAGCACAAAGAGACTGCGTTTATTATTTAATGATAAATAGGGGGATAATCCCCCTATTTATAATCACTACTCGTAATACCAACCTGGATAAATAAATGGTCTATTTAAGCGTTAGGTAAAATGGATCAATCATGGCTGTTTGACTGTTCTATGCGCTAAAGCCAGCGGATAACCGCGTTGCTGCGTGTAACACTCAGAACGTTCGGTTACTTGTTGATCAGTGATAGAACGCGTCACTGGAAACGAACGTGCTCCCACTAAGCTTTTATCAACAAAACCCAATTCCGCCAATTTTTCAGTTAACGCATCGGCACTAGTTAATACAGATGAGGCTTTGACTATTTCACAACGTGCATAATTATCATCTTCAAAAGATACACCAGCGGCGCGCAGGGAAGCGTCCTCACCGGGTATTTGTTGTGCTCCAAATAGTGGTTTACCCTCTACGCTCGCTTCTTTAAAAGCAGGAATATAACGAGCCAAGTGTGCTATTGCGCGTTGCCCACGTTCTGCAACCTCTTGGGCTAACCAACCTTTATCTATTTTGCGAAGAAACTGCTCATCTAGCTGAGGTTGAGAACTATTTCCAGCGCTAGCAACCAGGCCATTATCAAATAATGTAATTTGTTCTGTCATACCATGTAATTGCACTAAATTTTCAGCATAGGGTGTAAACTGTGCCATCCCCTCAGGCGTACCACGTTGACCATGAAAAACAACCTCAGGCCATAGCCCTCCTGTACCCTGCCATTTGGTGACATAGGCAGCTTTGAACTCGACTAAACGTTGACGATGAAAACCTGCTAAATCATCAATTTCACCGGTTTTGAAGCCAGCTGCATTAATTAAATAATCAAACTTCTGTTGGGTATTTTGACCACTCTCATCACAACTTAGCTGCCATTTCTTATCAACAGTTTGTTCAATTTTTGTAATTTTAGCATTTAGGTGGACCTGACAGTGTGTATTCTTTTCTAAAGAAAGCGCAGCTGTTGCGCCTAAGCGAAACACATTCCAACCAAATTCTTGGACTAAAACGACAGGAAACTTTAATAAAGACAGGTCAACATGCTTAGCAAATGGAATCATCCATTGTTGTGCAGTACTAGGTACTTGATGCTCATCGAGTAACGCTAACTGTTGTAATTCTTCCAACTCAAATAGTTGATAATAGTCACTGGCTTTGCCCAATACTTGATTATCAGTATCTTCATCAATTAGATTTTGGTATTCACTTTGCAACCGCTTTAGACGAGGTAAAAGTTCTGATGGTTGTCCTGGATCTTGCTCAGGAATCGCAATCACTGTTGGGCGATAATCGACCGAGTCAGGATACAAGCGCAGTGCTTCTATAGACTCTTTTAATAACGTCACACATTGATCTTCTGAAATTTCTCTATATAAATTGCCACCAGCATGAAGATGACAAATAGGAGGTCCATTTACTAAACTCGTCCCTTTTTCAAATAAATCAACTTGTAAACCTATTTCACTTAAATAAAGTGCAATTGAAGCTCCAGCAATACCACCACCGATAATGGCAATTTTTTTATCTGACATTTCGTTCTTAGTCATTTTAAAACCGTTTATATTTACGTTAAGTCATGCCATATATAAAATAATATGGTTAGATTTTATCAAAAATTAACTGAAGCTCTATTTACTCTGTTAATTCATATTGATTAACATCTGAAAAAGTAGCAATGATGTCCGCAAAATCATCAAAACTGATATCTGGATTGTGTTCGTTGATATCTTCGCCATAGTTATAACCATAACTTAAACCAATACTCTGCATGTTGGCTGCATTGGCTGCTAAAATATCATTTTTAGAATCACCAATCATCACACACTGATCAACAGTAACACCTAATTTTTCGCAACTGTAATGCAAAGGCAGTGGATCAGGTTTACGCTTTTCTAGTGTATCGCCACCAATTAAAAGCTCAAATAAACCATTTAATTCTAAACCATCAAGGATAGGTTGTATAAAATCAAAAGGTTTGTTGGTTACAATAGCAAGCTGATAGTCCTTCGCTTTTAATATTTTTAATGTTGAACGTACATGTGGGTAAGTAACCGTATCTATACATAAGTTTTGAGCATAAAACTCAAGAAAAATAGCTAAAGCTTTTGCTAATAAATCAGGGTCAAGATCATCGGCTATCTGTGCTTGTCCAGAAAGACCTCTTTGCACTAGCACACTTGCTCCATTGCCTACCCAAGAACGAATAATAGTTGCAGAGATAGGTTCACGACCAATACTTGTTAACATATGATTGATAGCTAATGCGAGATCCGGTGCGCTGTCAATTAACGTACCATCTAAATCAAAAAGAATTGCTTTTTTACCTGTAAATTTCAAGAGTCACTCCTAAGTGCTACTATTTTATTTTTTATTGTACTTGGTTTTGCAATGTGGTTTTGCAGCGTGTTTTAGCGGTATTAACTTGTAATTAATTACCCGCTTCAAAATCATCATTTCAAACATGACCATTAGTTAATTAAACTATATCTAGATCAATAAGTAGAGTAATTAAATTGGGCTGCCACAATTAACCCGTCAATGCCGATAAGCTAACAAAGTCAGTCGTTTAACATCCATGGGGTTATACGCACCACTGAAAGTTTAAGTTCATTTATTTCTTTAATTTTTGCAAAATCATCTTTGTTAAGTAATAGATCACCATTAGCTGCAAATTTAACATCGCTACTTTCAATATTGCTACTTAGTGAAGTATTCATGGATGCGGAAATTGGGTCTAAAAACTGCAGGCGTAAACCAGCAAACGTTGGTAAAAAATGCTTTCCTATCATGCCTGCATTTTTCTTTATCACCCCTTCTAATTGTTCATTAATAGCAGCGAGTTTTTGTTCGTTTAAATTAAATAATTCACTCTCTTTTGCCATCACTGTTACTTGTAAGTCACAACTAGATAATGTTTTATTATCATCGATATCAACTTCTAACATGCCACCGTCTTTGCGATGTTTATCAGAGTAAAAAGGCAACAAACGACCTGCTGATTCAAACAAAATAGGCTCTCGAATATTCTCAACCACCATCTCTGCATTAGTAATCGTACATAGCGTTTTATCCTCTCTATCGATTAGATAAAAGGCGGTAGTGACATAGGGATAGTCAAGCTTATACATGGTTTTCATGTAGCTAAAAAACACTGAATAATTAAGCTTAATAGTTGAAGCTTGACTCAATGAAGTCAAGCTAGATAATAAAATGGCGAGCACTAAACGTCGCATTATACCTTCCTTCTCTGTATTGGGAGTTAAGCTTCAAAGCCGCCGTTTTTAGGTCCTGAGTGATGGTTATCATCGTCATTATTGTCGTTGTCTTTTGGACCTTCCGTTGCTTCTGTTACCGATATGCTAACACCGCATACTTGACGATAAACAATTCCCATCACGTTGATAGCAAATGGAATAACGAATAATAAGCCAATGCCTGATGTCAAAATACCAATCATAAAAAGAACACAAAATATAATTAAAAGTTGAGTAAACTGAGCAATATTTTTATGAACCAATTTAAATGAGAGTTTTAAGGCGATCACAGGCGATACTTTTTTCTCGGCGATCAAAGGGTAAACCAAGCAGAAAGACATTTTTAAATACAGCAGTACAATAACGGATAACACAAAACCAACACTACCAAAGACTTGCCCTAGGAACATACTGGCCCCGTTGGTCATTAAATTGATGATCATCGCCGCTAATGATAGTTTAAAGATGATATTAAAATAATTAAACAAGTGGAAAGATTTCGTTTTTAATCCAACTGAATGGTGTACTCCCATCATCAGCATACCGGTCATCAAAGGAGGCACGACAATTAAGGCAAAAATAAAGAAAAGGATCATGGTTTTAGGATCATCAAGTGATGTTGTTTGATCAAGAAATACGCTGAGTAAAGCAAATGAAACCAACATGATAAATAAACAAGCAGTCAGCAAAGGAAAGAAATGTTTACGCGTAATTTTAAGGGCATCTAGCAACAATTTTTTCAGATCAAATCGATACCCTTCGGTCAGCGATTTTTTAATATCACCACCTAATACAAAATATTTTGAATTCATAACACACTAACTTCCCTAAATTGAATAACAGCTGCTTAACAGCGGATCATTGTAGGGAGTTCTGTTAGCTTTTCAAGTACATTCAAGACTAAACAAGATTAATTAGAATTGATTACTTAGTAAGTTTTTAAACACGCCTTCTTTACTATGCTTGGTGCTTAGTCAGTTTTGATTTTAAAAAGTAATTAACGACAAAATCAAAACACGACACAGAGCTTACTAAGGAAAAACTAAGCTATTTTATTATCATTTTTTAAGTTTTTTTGTTTCAGTTTTTTGATTTCAGTTCGAGCCTTCGTGGTTAACTCGCTTTTTATTTTAAAGTAATTAACCACAAAGCCGTTCCGCTGCACAGAGAACACGAAGGAAAGGTTAAAAATGAGGATCAAGCTAAAAAGTAAATTTTAATCACTTGTAAACGAGTTAAAGGGTTATGGTTTGATTCATCCGTCTGCACTCTTCGTGGTTAATCAGCTTTTGATTTTAAAACAATTAACCACGAAGCCGCTCCGCTGCACAGAGAACACGAAGAAAAGATTAAAAATGAGGATCAAGCTAAAAAGTAAATTTTAATCGCTTGTTACAGGGTAAGGGAATCATCGTTTGATTGATCCTTCTCCACCCTTCGTGTCTTCGTGGTTAATTGCTTTTGAATTTGCACTTAAAAAAACCGGATCGAGCAATATAAACATTAATCTTTGATTGCTTATTAACGAGTTAAGAATGTTGACTCGCCCTTATCTACCCTTCAAAATTTCAAACATTCAGGTTATTTAGCTTTTGGTCACTATAAAACCTGTTATTTATCTTATGCTAGTAGGTTTTTAACTAATTCAGGGACTAATTGCGTCGCCTTACCTTCTAGTATGGTATCGAAATGACTGTGCTCATTGCGCTCTAGATTAACCTCAATAGAATCGGCTCCTGCACTTTTAGCTTCTTCAACAAACCCCGCTGCAGGATAAACAGTGCCGGAAGTGCCAATGGCTATAAATAAATCAGCTTGTGCAAGGTGATGATAAATAATATCTAAGCCTATAGGCATTTCACCAAACCAAACAATATGTGGCCTTAAAGGTAACGGGTATTGACAACAGGTACAAAAATCATCGCTGGTTAAATCCACTGCCCAAGGAATGACTTGATTAGTTTTAGCACAGCGTACTTTTAATAATTCGCCATGCATATGAATAACGCTCTTTGATCCAGCCTGTTCATGCAAATCATCTATATTTTGAGTAACAAGTAAAAAGTCCCCATCAAATTTTTGTTCCAATTCTGCTAACGCATAATGTGCAGCATTAGGTTTATTTTCTCCTAAACAAAAACTCTGACGTCGTTTATTATAAAAATCTAATACTAATTCAGGATCACGTTGATAACCATCCAAAGTCGCGACGTCTTCAAGTTTATATTTTTCCCACAAACCATCTTTTGCACGAAACGTTTCAATACCTGATTCTGCAGAAATACCCGCTCCTGTTAACACTACTATTTTTTTATATTTACTCACTACTTTAAACCTCAATCAAAAACATAATCCCAACAGCATAAAGCTGAGCTCTATTTATTAATGCCTTATTTACTAACGCCCCAATGCAATCTGACTGTTCACAACCTGACTTTTGATAAGCGGCAATAAAGTATCAAAAATGTCATTATTGATTGTAATGTTATATCAGAAAAAGTTTGTGGTTCAGTTCATATTCCAACCGAATTTGAGGCAAAAAAAAAGCCGCAAAGCGACTTTCTTTAAAAGGGAATAAATTATTTTTTAGGCTTATCTGAAAGACTCGTTTCTACTAACTCTTTCAATTTCTGACCCGCTTTAAAAGTAACAACTCGTCGGGCCTCTATAGGTATATCCTCACCAGTTTTAGGATTACGACCTGGCCGTTCTCCTTTATCTTTTAGCTCAAATCCACCAAAGCCAGATATTTTAACTGGTGAACCTGCTTCAAGAGTTGATTTAATTTCTTCGAAAAAAGATTCCACAAACTCTTTAGCTTCTCGTTTGCTTAATCCGATTTCTTCCGATAAATGTGCCGCTATCTCAGCTTTTGTCAGTGCCATAAATTAATCTCTCAACGATGCATGAAATTCCGTAGAAACCGCTTCAACTATTGAATTAACACTATCAGCAATCTCCTGTTCTTCCAAAGTACGTGTCGCGTCTTGTAATATTAAGCCTATTGCTAAGCTTTTCTTACCGTCTTCAACACCCAATCCTTTGTATACGTCAAACAAGTTTATGCTAACTAGCTGAGATCCGCCAATTTTTTCTATAAATTTGAGGACCTTACCTGCATTTACTTGATCATCGACTACAAAAGCGAGATCTCGGTTGTTTGCAGGGAACTTAGAAATGTCGCCAGCTTGAGGTAATTGACGGGTTAAAATAGCATCAACTTCTATTTCAAATACAATTGCTTGGCCGTTTAAAGCAAAAGTTTTTTTCAAACTTGGGTGCAAAGTACCAATATATCCGACTTTAATGCCATTACGGTAAATAGTTGCAGATTGACCAGGATGTAAAGCACTGTGTTTCTCTGCTTTAAATTCAAAACTTGCATCATCAACAGCTAAATCCAATACGGCTTCCAAATCTGCTTTAAGATCAAAGAAATCAGCAGCACGAGTTTCAATCGCCCAGTGCTCGTCATTGACATTACCGATTATCACACCTGAAAGCATTGCTTGTTGGCGAATACCATTTTCAGCTTGTTCATCTTTAATAAAACGCAAACCCGTTTCAAATAAACGCACACGATTTTGTTGGCGCTTTTGGTTTTTAGACACGCTCTCTAACAAACCAGTCCATAAACTAACACGCATTGCCGACATATCTTTAGAGATAGGATGTGGCAAAATCAGAGCATCCGCTTCAGGATGTAGTTTAAGTTGCTTATCTGGGTCAACAAAACTGTAGGTGATCGCTTCTTGATATTCACGATTTACTAGCACATCGCGAATTTTAGATAATTTTAAACGAGATTCATTATGCGCAGGCATTGTTAACGCTGCTTGAGGAGCAATGTTTGGAATATTATTATAACCAAATACACGAGCAACTTCTTCGATTAAATCTTCTTCAATTTCCATATCAAAACGATAAGTAGGTGCAACAGCTGACCACCCTTCTGCCGTTTCAGATACAACACAACCTAATTGCGTTAATATTTTCTGAACGCGATCTGAATCAATTGAAATACCGATTAAACGATCTAATTTATTACGACGTAGTTCAATTTTAGCTTGCTTAGGTAAATGGGCTTCACTTACAGCTTCTGTAATTGGGCCAACTTGACCACCACAGATTTCAACTAACAGCTGTGTAGCACGTTCCATTGCAGTTGCTTGTAATACAGGATCCACACCACGTTCATAACGATGTGAAGCGTCAGTATGTAAACCGTAACTACGTGCACGACCCGCAATCGCTAAAGGAGCAAAGAATGCACTTTCTAAGAAAATATCTGTTGAGCCTTCTTGAACACCAGAATCTTGACCACCAAAGATACCCGCCATTGCAAGTGCTTTAGATTGGTCGGCAATCACTAATGTATCAGCGTTTAATTTAACTTCTTTACCGTCTAAAAGCGTTAGTTTTTCATTTTGTTCAGCAAGGCGAACTTCAATACCACCTTCTAGTTTAGTTAAATCAAATGCATGCATTGGATGACCAAACTCAAGTAATACGTATTGAGTAATATCAACCACGGCATCGACACTCCGCACACCACAACGACGTAGTTTTTCAACCATCCAAAGTGGTGTTGTTGCATTTTGATTAATGCCTTTAATGACACGACCAAGATAGCGAGGACATGCTTCAGGCGCTTGTAGATTAATAGCGACTTGGTCATCAATCGTTACATCAACATTATTCCAAGTTACCGGTGTTGCTTCGATGCCATTTAATACGGCCACTTCACGAGCAAGACCGGCGATACCTAAACAATCAGCACGGTTGGCTGTTAAGTCAACATCAATGATCACATCATCAAGTTGTAAATATTCACGAACACATTGTCCGATAGGTGCGTCTAAAGGTAATTCAATAATACCTTCAGCACTGTCAGCCATACCTAACTCTGATTCACTACACAACATACCAAATGATGGCTGGCCACGTAATTTTGCTTTTTTAATTTTAAAATCGCCCGGTAATACTGCACCAACAACGGCAACAGCCACTTTTAAACCTAAACGACAGTTTTTAGCACCACAAACGATATCGATTAATTCATCTTCACCGATATTGATTTTAGTGACTTGTAATTTATCTGCATCAGGATGTGGTCCACATTCAACGACTTCACCAACAAGTACTTTACTAAACTCACCAGCAACAGGATCAACATCGTCAACTTCAAGGCCGGCCATTGTCACTTGATGTGTTAATTCATCACGTGTAATTTCTGGGTTAACCCACTCGCGTAACCAAGCTTCACTAAATTTCATTATTATTAACCCTTATTTGAATTGCTTGAGGAAACGAAGATCGTTTTCAAAGAATGAACGTAAATCATTTACGCCGTAACGCAGCATTGTTAAACGCTCGATACCCATACCAAAGGCAAAGCCTGAATATTTTTCAGGATCAACTCCCATCGATTTTAATACAGTTGGATGTACCATGCCGCAACCTAACACTTCTAACCAACCATTTTTACCTTTTACATCTACTTCAGCAGAAGGTTCAGTAAATGGGAAGTAAGATGGACGGAAACGGATTTCTAAATCTTCTTCAAAGAAATTATGTAAGAAATCGTTCAAAATACCTTTAAGCTGCGCAAAACTTACGTTTTCAGCAATCATCAAGCCTTCAACCTGATGGAACATTGGTGTGTGTGTTTGATCGTAGTCGTTACGATAAACACGTCCAGGAGAGATAATACGTACCGGAGGCTCTTGCTTTTCCATGGTACGAATCTGTACACCTGAGGTTTGTGTACGTAATACTAAGTCAGGATTAAAGTAGAAAGTATCGTGATCAGCACGTGCTGGATGATGAGGCGGAATGTTTAACGCATCAAAGTTATGGTAACCATCTTCAACTTCAGGTCCGTCTTTAACTTCAAAACCTAATTCACTAAAAAACTCAACGATACGCTCTGTTGTACGTGTTACAGGGTGAATATTACCTTGCTTTGAACCGCGACCAGGTAAAGTGACATCGATAGTTTCAGACGCTAATTTTTCATTTAGAATAGCTTCTTCCATGCCTTTTTTACGTTCAACTAAAACAGCTTGAATTGCTTGTTTCGCTTGATTGATCATTTGTCCAGCGGCTGGTTTTTCAGCAGGCGGTAATTTGCCTAAGCCTTTCATTTGTTCAGTCATTAAGCCTTTTTTGCCAAGATACTGTAAACGAATTTCTTCTAATTCATTGGTATCAGCGGCGTTTTCGATCTGTTGTTGCGCATTAGCAACGATTTCATCTAGATGCTGCATTTGATTACTCTACTTTAGACAAGTGATAAAAAATATGGATGTAATTTTACGCAGTTCAAATTGATATGGCTAGTGCTGAGGGCGTTTTGCAGACTATAAAACGCTGGAAATGAAGAATTAATTAACGATATTAAAGTCTTCACTCCAGCATTGAACTAAAACAGATGAAATAAGGACTTATAATACCGTCCACGTTTTGCTTAACAACAACTTATCCTCTGCAAATAATTGTCCAGTAAAGCAATCACCTTGATTCACTTTCCCGACACCTTTAGGTGTGCCTGTCATTAAAATATCGTTATCTTCAAAGGACATAAATGCCTTTACTGCATCAACAATTTGCATTGGTTTATAGATCATCAAATCAAACGTCGCTTGCTGAGTGACCTGCTCATTAATCAATAAAACTAAGCGTATCGATTCAATATTAGTATCATAATCGAGCGTAATAAAATCTGAAAAAACAGCAGACCCATCAAATGCTTTTGCACGTTCCCAAGGTAATGCTTTAGCCTTTAAGACACTTTGCACTTCACGCTTAGTTAGATCCAATCCAATGCCAACACCTATAAACTGATTATTCTCAACAACAAAAGAAATTTCAGCTTCATAATGAATCGCGTCAACGGCATGTGTTTTGATTTCAGCAGCGATAGCAGAGTTAGGTTTGACAAAAATAACCGGCTCAGTAGGGACTTCATTGTTCAGTTCAGCAATATGCTCTACATAATTACGGCCAATACAAACTACTTTCGACGGGGTAATTATTTTTCCATTTAATAATATTGATTGCATGAGAGGTCCTTATATATAAAACGAATTTCATTGCCAAACTGAGCATTCCCAATTGAGCTAGGTTTAATGACTATAGGTTACCTTTGCGCACCTTTAAATAGCGTAAAGTAGTTTTCAGTGGTGACCTTGGCAAGCTCTTCAAATGTCACCCCTTTTAATTCAGCAACAAATTGTGCAACATCGTAGGTATAAGCAGGTTCATTTTCTTCCCCTCGATGAGGGACTGGTGCTAAATAAGGGGAATCCGTTTCTACCAATAAGCGTTCCAAAGGCACCGCTTTAATTACTGCTTGTAATTCTTTTGCATTCTTAAAGGTTACAATGCCCGAGACAGAAATATAAAAACCCATTTCCATCGCTGCTTCTGCCATTTCAATTGATTCAGTAAAACAATGTAAAACCCCACCGACTTGCTCAGCGCCTTCTTCACGAAGAATATCTAAGGTTTCTTGGCGAGCACCTCGAGTATGAATAATTAAAGGTTTATTGAGTTGTTTAGCCACTCTAATTTGTTTACGAAATGCATCGATTTGCCATTCTTTTGTTTCTGGAGAATAGAAAAAGTCTAAACCTGTTTCTCCTACTGCAACCACCTTTTCTGCACTTGCATATTCTAGTAATAAGGCTTCATCCATCACCGCTTTTTCATATAACGGATGTACGCCACAGGTGCTAGAGACTTGTTTAAAAGGTGCAATCATTGCAGCCATTGCAGGGTAATCCTGTAACGTCACGCAAACACTCAATAAATGAGTAATGCCCTTTGCTTGGGCTTTTTCAATGACCTCAGTAATATCGGTATGTTTTTCCCCATATTTTAATCGGTCGAGATGACAATGAGAGTCTACTAACATACTGTAATTTCCTTAAATTCATTTTTAATTTTTATTAATAACGCATTAACCAATAATTCTTTTTTAAGCGCCGAATGCCCCATTAATAGGCTGCGAGTTTTTAGTATTTCGTCGCTTAATAGACGTAAACTTTTTAACGACAACTGTGTTTGCCAGATTTTCAATTGCGGTAAAGCGAAGTAATAAATAGCATCAGGATCAAGCTGGTTACCATTCAATTTTAATTTATGCAGGTCATGTAATAAATGAAATAATAATAATAGATTTTGTTCAACGTCCTTCACTAATAATTGTGCAAAGGAAAATAAATTAATAGGCTCATATAAAAGAGAGAACAACCCTTCGATGCATTGCCGACGAGTATCAAGCGACGCATCTTCTTGTAACGCTTTTAAATGGTTGAGCAAGGCTAAAGGACTATTTTGAAACCAACGTAATACACCAACGTCACTGACTTGAAAACCAAATTGATATAACCAATCAATTAAGGTTTGATCGTCGGGACTGTGTAGATGTGTTTGTTGCAGACGGCTTAGTAAGGTCGGCATCAATTGATGATGTGTTCGAGTTAATAAAATTAAATAACTATCACCTTGAGGCTCTTCAAGGGTTTTCAACAATGCATTAGCAGCAGCCTCGGTTAATTGGTCTGCACCTTTAATCAACACAACTTTATTATTACCAAGTTGCGGGCGTTCATTCAATTTATCTGTTAATAAACGAATTTGATCAATGCCAATTGATTTATTTTTTTCAGCTTCCAATAGATTAAAATCAAGATGATTATTAGCACTAAACAGCTGACAGGAGTGACATTCAAAACAGGCATCGTTATGTTGTTTATTACTGCACAATAAATACTGGGCTAATTGTCGCGCTAATTTATATTTACCAATACCACTACTGCCAGTAAACAATAGACCGTGCGCAAAACGCCCTTGATGATATGCATCCTGTAAATGCGTATAGAAAGGGGTTAACCAAGGGGTACTCACATTTTCAAAAATATTACTTTCGGGCATTTTTATAAACTCGCTAACCATGCGTCAAGCTGTCGATTAATATCAATTTCAACCTGCGAAAATGTTTGACTTGCATCAATACAGACCGCATTTTTTTCTTCGCTAACCAGCTGCTGAAAAACAGCACGAGAACGATTAAAAAAATCAATGGCTAAACGCTCAATGCGATCTAACTCTCCCCGGCCACGTGCTCTTGCAAGTCCCAACTCAGGTTCAATATCTAAAAATAGGGTGAAGTCCGCTTTAAAGTCACCTAAGGAAACCTGCTTAATTTCATTGATTAGGTTTAGATCTATGCCACGACCACCACCTTGATAAGCAAGTGAAGACCAATTATGTCGGTCACCAATCACCACATGGCCCGCCGCTAAAGCTGGTTTGATTTTATGCTCAACCAATTGTACTCGTGCTGCGTACATGATCAGTAACTCCGCTTTGTCAGCTAATTGTTCGTCTGTCACGTCCATTTTAACTATATCACGCATTTTTTCAGCTAATACAGTACCACCAGGTTCTCGAGTAAAGGCAAGTTGTCGTTCAGCAAGCCCTTTTGATATTAGCCAGTTTTTAATATACTGAATGGCAGTCGTTTTTCCTGCCCCTTCTAACCCTTCAATAACAATAAATTTACCCGCTAATTTTTCTAATACTGACATGTTACCTTCCTCGGATATATTTATTAACGGCATTATTATGCTCTCTCAAATTTTTAGAAAAATAAGAGGTCCCATCCCCTTTACTGACAAAATATAAGTAGCGTGTTTTCGCTGGATGTAGAGCCGCATACATTGCTTCCTCACTCGGCATCGCGATTGGTGTCGGTGGTAAACCATTAATAGTATACGTATTGTAAGCTGTTTTCTCCTGCAAATCCTTCTTACGAATACGCCCGTCGTAGCGCTCTCCCATGCCATAAATAACCGTCGGATCGGTTTGTAACCGCATGCCAATACGTAAACGGTTAACAAACACTGATGCTATTTTATCTCTATCATTTGCAAGCCCACTCTCTTTCTCAATAATAGAGGCCATGATCAGCGCTTCATAAGGTGTTTTATAAGGTAAATTTTTGTCTCTTTCAGGCCATAATTTATCTAATACCATTTGTTGATGCAAATAGGCTTTTTTAACAATACTAAAAGCACTCATATTAGCAGTGTAATGATAAGTTTCAGGGAATAATAACCCCTCTAACTTTGTTGCTTTACTGCCTAGTTTAGCTAACAAAGTTTGCTCAGACTCTTGTAATGGTTGAATATGTTGTGCATTTTGCAATATCACTAACCAGTCTTTATAGGTACTACCTTCAACAAATGTCAATTTAAATTGAAACTCACGTCCTGTGGTTAAAATGGTTAAGATATCTGCTAATGATGCACCTTTAGGTAACTCATAGGTGCCTGATTTTATTTTAGTTAACTCAGGTTTCAATTTAGAAACAACTTTCCACCATCGATCAGTATCCAATAAATCTTGTTCAATTAGCTGCGGTGCAAGGTGTGCAAAATAACGCCCTTCGGATAAGGTAAACAACTGTGTTTGTTGTACTCTTGGCACATGTAAATATTTATCTACCTGTTGCTGTGCCCATAAAAAAGCGATGCTCAGACAAATACCGATAAATAGTAAGGCTAAGATAATTTTTTTGACCATTAGTAACCACTTCCTTGCTTAAGCTTAATTTGTAAGTCAGTTACTTGCTGCAACTGTTGTTGAGAATATGTTATATCTTGGTATTGCTTAACGGGTACGATCCCCATCAACGCATTAGTTAATAGCATACAGGAGGCTTGTTTAACTTGTTCGACGGTCAATTCAGCTTCAGTCACATCAATATCGATATGTTGCATAATACGCTGACGCATCACTCCAGCTACGCCACAATAATCTAATTTAGGCGTCAACCACTGCCCATTTAGGTGAATAAAAAGATTCGCACTGCAGGCCTCAATAACATGCCCAAACTCATCACATACTAAGCCTTCTACTGCATTTAATGAGCTTAGTTCTTGTTTGATAAAGACTTGTTCTAATCTCGCTAATGATTTTAACCCAGCTAATTGTTTATTTCGCCCCAATTGACTTTGGCATTGCACAATGTCAATTCCCTGTGTTTGCCATTCAAAATAATGCACTGGGAATGGTGATAAGCTAATGATGCGCATCGGTTGCTCACAACCTTCAGCACTATAGCCCCGACCACCACTACCGCGAGTTAATATGATTTTTAACACATAATTTGCTTCTGCTTTCACCGTAGTTGCACAGCTAAGCACCTCACTTTGAAGTTGCAACCAATCGATAGCAGGAAAAAATAAACGCGAGGCGCCTAGCTGTAAACGTTGTAGATGAAGTTGCCAATCAACAACCTTGCCATATTCGACTTTTATGGTGGAAAACAAACCGTCCCCATAGCCTAAACCGCGATCACTTGCATCGATTGAGTTATGTTGTTCACCGTTAATAAACATCAGCTTACTGCCACCTATTTTAAAGTAATTGCTAATACAGGGTTAAACAAAGCTAATAAGAAAGCACTTGTGCTCAATACAAGTCACTTGTACTGAAAATAAGCGACTTTAGCGATGTAAAATTTAGACATAAAAAAACCCGAGTCAATATCGGGTTTTCATTTTATAGGTAATGCGTAAAACTAGATACGTTTAAAGATTAACGTACCATTTGTTCCACCAAATCCAAATGAATTCGATAGTGCATACTCTATATTCGAAGGACGCGCTTTACCATCTGTTACGTAATCTAAATCACAACCTTCACTTGGGTTTTTAAGATTGATAGTAGGTGGAGCGACTTGATCTTTAATTGCAAGTACACTGAAAATAGCTTCAATTGCACCAGCAGCGCCTAATAAATGCCCAGTCATGGATTTAGTAGAGCTCATCATTACTGATTTTGCATCTTCTCCCCATATACCTTTAACAGCTTGTGTTTCAGCAATATCACCAGCAGGTGTTGAAGTGCCATGTGCATTAATATATTGAATATCTGCAGCGTTAATACCCGCGTCTTTAATCGCATTTTTCATTGCTAACGCAGCGCCTGCACCACTTTCTGGTGGTGAAGTCATGTGATAAGCATCACCACTCATACCAAAACCAACAAACTCAGCATAAATTTTTGCACCGCGTGCTTTTGCGTGTTCGTATTCTTCAATCACTAACACACCAGCGCCGTCACCTAATACAAAACCGTCACGAGACTCATCCCACGGGCGACTTGCAGTTTCTGGCGAATCGTTACGTGTCGATAATGCACGTGCGGCACCAAAACCACCCATGCCCATTTCAGTCGATGCTTTTTCAGCGCCGCCTACAATCATTACATCTGCATCACCGTATTGGATCATGCGAGCACCTAAACCGATACTATGCGTACCCGTTGTGCAGGCCGTTGTCACCGCAATGTTCGGACCTTTCAGTCCATTATTAATAGAAACATGACCTGAAATCATATTAATAATTGTCGCTGGGACAAAAAATGGACTAATTTTACGAGGGCCACTTTTTGCAAAATTATCTTTGTTTTGTTCAATGATACCAAGACCACCAATACCAGAACCAATAGCAACACCAATGCGTTCAGCGTTATCATCATTAATGATTAAACCTGAATCCTTGATTGCTTGATCAGCAGCTGCTACACCGTATTGAATAAATAGGTCCATCTTACGTGCTTCTTTCTTTGGCATGTATTCTTCGACATTAAAGTCTCGAATTAAACCAGCGAATTTAGTAGAAAACTTCTCTGTATCAAAGTGCTCAATATTTGAGATCCCACTTTGACCAGCTTGAATGGCCTGCCACGATTGCTCTACTGTATTACCTACTGGCGATATCATACCTAAACCGGTTACTACAACTCGACGCTTTGACACTAGACTCTCCTAAATGAGGCTTTAAAAACAATAACTAAAAACTTTAAATAAAATACTTAGGTATTGCTAAAGAAAATGATTGGATTCAAACTATAAAAAACAAAAGGCGGTCAGAAGACCGCCTTTAGAAATTAACTACACTTTAAAGTGAAGAATTAACCGTTGTTAACAACGTAATCAATAGCAGATTGAACAGTCGTGATTTTCTCTGCTTCGTCATCTGGGATCTCTGTATCGAATTCTTCTTCAAGAGCCATTACAAGCTCAACTGTGTCTAGTGAATCAGCACCAAGATCGTCAACGAAAGAAGCTTCGTTTTTAACTTCGTCAAGTTGAACACCTAATTGTTCAACGATGATGTTTTTTACGCGTTCTTCGATATTGCTCATTTTTTATCTTCCTTTGTAATTACGCTTTTGCGTTAAGTTGCGGTAGTTTATTCTATCGCGTTTAATATTCAAGTATTCTATCACTGGTTAGACCAGTATTTTACGACTTTAATCAATAAATTATAGAATATCTATCTTTTTCAGGTTAATTTGATAACTCAACAAGTCAAAAATTAGACCATGTACATGCCGCCATTAACGTGAATTGTTTCACCATTAATGTAAGCCGCACCTTCAGAGGCTAAAAATACAACAGTTGCAGCAATCTCTTTCGGATCACCTAAACGACCAGCTGGTACGTTTGCTAAAGTATTGGCACGTTGCTCTTCGTTTAATGCTTTAGTCATATCAGTTTCAATGAAACCAGGTGCTACTGTATTAACAGTAATACCACGGCTTGCCACTTCACGAGCTAATGATTTAGTAAAGCCAATTACGCCCGCTTTCGCTGCTGCATAGTTAGTTTGACCAGCATTACCCATCGTACCGACTACAGAGCCTACATTAATAATGCGACCAGCACGCTTTTTCATCATGGGACGAAGCGCCGCTTTGCTCAATTTAAAGATAGGCGTTAAGTTAGTACCAATGATGTCATCCCACTCTGCATCTTTCATACGCATCAATAGGTTGTCACGAGTGATACCAGCATTGTTCACTAACACATCAACAGTACCAAACTCTTTCTTAATGTCAGCAAATAATGCTTCAATAGACTCGTTTTCTGTGACGTTCAAGACAAAACCTTTACCCGCATCACCTAAATATTCACTGATTGCAGCTGCGCCACTTTCACTCGTCGCGGTTCCTAATACAGTTGCACCTAATGCAACAAAGCTTTCGGCAATAGCACGACCGATACCACGGCTTGCACCAGTGACTAAAACAACTTGATCTTGCATACTCATTCTTATTCTCCTTTAACTGCAGCTAATGCAGCGTCTAAACTTGCTGAATCATTGATAGCTTGCGCAGCAACACCTTTTTCAATACGACGAACCAAACCACTTAACACTTTGCCAGGGCCAGCTTCCACTTGTAGATTAATGCCTTGGGCGGCCATTTTCACTACAATATCAGTCCAGCGTACAGGACAATATAGTTGGCGCACTAACGCATCTTTGATTTTGTTAGCTTCAGTTTCAATCGCGACATCAACATTATTAATCACTGAAATTTTCGGTGTATTAAATGTAATAGAACGCAGTGCAACGGCTAATTCATCGGCAGCAGGTTTCATCAATGCACAATGAGAGGGTACAGAAACAGGTAATGGTAATGCGCGTTTAGCACCTGCTTCCTTACACAATATACCGGCACGCTCTACTGCATCTTTGTTACCAGCGATAACAACTTGTCCTGGTGAGTTAAAATTGACAGGAGAAACAACTTCGCCTTGCGCAGCTTGTTCACAAGCCGCTTTTATTTCTGCATCACCTAAACCGATGATCGCATACATTGCACCAACACCAGCTGGTACAGCTTGTTGCATTAATTGACCACGTAACTCAACTAATTTAAGGGCATCATTAAAATCAATCACACCAGCACACACTAATGCAGAATATTCACCTAAACTATGGCCAGCAATTGTTGTTGGTAACTCACCGCCAACTTCTGCCCATACACGCCAAATTGCTACAGATGCAGCCAATAATGCTGGTTGTGTTTTATCTGTTTGGTTTAACAACTCAGCAGGACCTTCTTGGGTTAATGCCCACAGGTCATAACCCAACGTTGCACTTGCTTCTTTAAACGTATCAACAACAACAGGATAGGTTGCCGCTAAATCAGCCAACATGCCCACACTTTGTGAGCCTTGACCAGGAAAGGCGAATGTAAAGTTTGTCATCTTTATTCCTAAATTTTGTATTAACAATTTTTAAAATGAAACTTGGAAGTTAATAGTGTTAGTAACTAGTAAAGTTAATTACATAACAACCAATGCACTACCCCAAGTAAAACCACCACCAAATGCTTCTAATAACACTAAATGGCCTGGTTTAATTTTGCCACTTCTTACCCCTTCATCCAAAGCAAGTGGTACAGATGCTGCAGAAGTGTTGCCTTGCTTATCAAGTGCTAAAATAACTTGATCCATAGACATCTCTAATTTTTTTGCCGTTGCTGCGATAATACGAAGGTTCGCTTGATGCGGTACTAACCAGTCTAGTTTTTCTTTTTCAATATTATTAGCGGCTAAAGTATCAACAACCACTTGGCTTAGTTTTTTAACTGCTACTTTAAATACTTCATTGCCCGCCATCGTTAAATATGAATTACTTAATAATGCATTTTTATCGCGGCCAACATTTGGCAGTTTGAGTAAATCACCAAAACGACCATCGGCATTGATATGAGTCGATAAAATACCAGGTTCTTCCGTTGCTGTTAGCACGGCTGCACCGGCACCATCACCAAATAGAATAATAGTACTGCGATCTTCTGGATCACAAGTACTCGCCAATGTATCTGCACCAATCACGAGTACGTTTTTGGCTCCGCCGGCTTTAATGAAATTATCTGCAACGCTTAAGGCATAAGTAAATCCAGCACAGGCAGCTGCAACGTCAAAGGCAGGTATATCATAGATACCTAATAAATTTTGCACTTCACAAGCTGCTGAAGGGAATGCATTATGGTTACTTGTGGTTGCCACAATAATTAAATCTAAATCCGACGCACTCATACCAGCCGCCTCTAACGCTAGATCACTAGCTTTCTTGCCCATGAAAGCGATTGTTTCTTGCTCATTAGCAATGCGACGTTCTTTAATGCCAGTACGTACAGTGATCCATTCATCACTGGTATCAACCATTTTTTCTAAATCCTGGTTGGTGCGCACTGCTGTTGGTAAATAACTACCCGTACCTATAATTTTGCTATTCATGTGATAAACAATCTCGCTCTGCTAGGACAGATTCCAACCTTGCGCTAATACAAGCAGGTATCTGCCATTGAATTTCTTTAATGGCTTGTTCTATTGCATAGAAAAATGCACTTTCATTTGCACTTCCATGACTTTTTACAACAATGCCACGTAATCCGATTAAACTTGCTCCATTATACAGATCTGGATGCAAATTTTTTAATTGGTTTTTTATTATTGGATTCAATACTTTACCCAATAAACGGCTATACCAAGTTGAATTTATCGCTTGCTGTAATCGTGCAAAAAAAACACGTCCCATGCCTTCATAACTTTTAAGCGCGATATTACCACTGAACCCATCCGTCACAACGACATCTGCACGTCCGTCGAATAGTTCATTGGCTTCGATATAACCGATGTAATTAATAAACTCAGTAGCAGACAACATCTCTGCACATTGTTTAATCGTTTCATTACCTTTATTGCTTTCGCGTCCAACATTTAGTAATGAAACCGATGGAGCATTTAATTGCTCAACTTGTTCACAAAGTACGCTGCCCATCAATGCAAAATTAAACAGAGTATCACACCCACATTGCAAATTTGCACCTAAATCCATTAAGTAACTGTGACCACCACGATTATTTGGTAGTGCAGAGACTAAAGCGGGTCTTGAAATACCCTCTAATGTTTTTAAGGTATGCTTAGCTAGTAACATTAATGCGCCAGTATTACCTGCGCTGACACAAGCATCTGCCTCTCCCTTAGCCACTAATTGTAACGCAACGAGCATTGAAGATTGAGAACGATGACGTAAAACAGAAACAGGATCATCTTCCATTGATATGGTTTCTGGTGCGTGTACAAACTTTATTCTCTTGTGATTAAGTAGCTGATATTTTTTTAATAGAGGAGTTATTTGTTGGGCATCACCAATGATAGTAATGAACAAATTTGGGTGTAACTGTAGGGATTTTGAACTTGCAGATAAAGAAATATGGGGGCCAAAATCACCCCCCATGGCATCAAGCGCAATGGTAAAGTTACGCAAAGTAATAACTTACTTTTCGATTACTTTTTTGCCTTTGTAGAAGCCGTCAGCAGTAACGTGATGACGACGGTGAGTTTCACCAGAAGTACTATCAACAGTTAAAGTAGGTGCACTTAGTGCATCATGTGAACGACGCATACCGCGTTTTGAAGGAGTCTTACGACTTTTTTGTACTGCCATTTTAAAAATTCCTGCTAGTTACTTGAGCTTTAGCTTCGCTAGAGCATCAAATGGGTTAGGACGTTCTTGCTCTTCCTCAATTTCGCCAAAGCTACTTTCGTAGTTGCCATATTTACATTCTGCTATTGCATGTTTTGCAATTTGCGGAAGTGTTAATAACAGCTCATCTTCAACTATTTGATGAAGGTTTACCTCCCCATTTTCATCGTAATAAATGGGTTCATAAACGTCTGGTAAATTATTTTCCTGTTCTTTATTAAGAACGGGACAATACGTAAATTCAGCTTCACACTGATAAGTCATAGGCTCATTGCACCGTTGACAAGTGAGTTCTACTGCGACACTTGCTTTACCTTTGAATATTCTCAGCTTTTGCTGGTCCACATCAAACGAAAAAGCAGTATCGATATCAGAGTGAATACTGTTTGTTGACTCTCCTAATCTGCTTAATAAAGACTTATCGAGGCTAGCAACTAGCTCCAGTCTATTATTAGCAGCGCGAACAGAATCAACGCTAATCGGTAGTTTAACCTTTTGCATGGTCGCGAATAATATAGATAGAGTTCAATATAGTCAAAGAAAAAGCGTTATTTTTCTTAAGTTTTTATTCAGCTATCGCTTTATTCTTTCACAGTCCTTAAAATAAACTCATTTTTCCACTTAAGTAAGGTTTATTATGCCACAGAAGCTAGTGTTAGCATCGACTTCACCGTTTAGAAAAGAGCTATTAACAAAGCTACATCTAGACTTTTCAACAGCTAACCCACACGTAAACGAAGAGGAATTACCTGGAGAAACGGCAATCCAATTAGTAGAAAGATTGGCGATAGCAAAGGCTCAAGCAGTTGTTAGCGAATTTCCAGACGCCTTAATCATAGGTTCAGATCAAGTGTGTTTAAACGACGGTAAAATCTTAGGTAAACCCGGTAACTTTGAAAATGCATTTAAACAATTAAAAGCAGCCAGTGGTCAACACGTTACTTTTTATACTGGATTAGCGGTAGTTAATAGCAAAACGGGACAAGTACACTCTTTAGTTGAACCTTTCGACGTCTATTTTCGTGATTTATCAGATGCAATGATCACTAATTACCTTAACAAAGAGCAACCTTATAATTGTGCAGGAAGTTTCAAAAGTGAAGGTTTTGGTATTAGCTTATTTAGTCGATTTGAAGGGAAAGATCCAAATAGTTTAATTGGGCTTCCACTTATCTCTTTGATTGAGCTATTAGAAAAAGAAGGGTTTTCCGTGCTTTAAGCAAAGTGTTGATACGTATACTGCAGTCGCTAACAGCATCGTGTAGTACTGTAAAAGTACCGCAGCAAGATTCTAATAACGTTAGGCAGGATCAGGTTAATAGGCCAACTCCTGCCCCTAATAATAGATGATCTACATAATGTATAATTCACTTCCTATCACAGTCGTCGCCGACCAGACATTTTCTAGTGCGCTAACACCTTTAATAAAGAAATTAGAAATGTGGATCAACTTTCAAGCTTTAAAGGCAAATTGGTATGAAGATGAAAGGATTATTTTGTCCATTAATTTTATGCTAGTAAAGACAATAGAAGAAAAACAGCTGACTACAGAACATTGGGTGGTCGATACTGGCATTGCTTATCAACACCAAGGTAATAACCTAAATACGCAAGCCTTGATTACAATTGCAGACTTAGTAAAAATAAATGAAGGTATTGAACAAGCAATAAAAAATCGATTAATACAGGTTGCAAATGCCATTGCCAAACAGCATCAACTAACACCATTAGCTTAGTATTGAAACAGTGTGATAGTTACCCTGCTTAGAAATGTTATGAACTCTACATAGGATTTACATAGCAGTATAATATAGAGAAATCTTGCAAATGATAATGTCTTTGTCAAAATGCTGTTTAATTGATCAACCTAAAAAACTTCTTCATTAAAAGTATTAATTAATGCTACTAAATAAATATGCTACCTACTCATTACTTATCTTGATATGGATCCCTGCATTGATGTTAGATTCTACATTGATACAAGGTACTAACTTTGATAATAAGCTCTTTACATCAATCATAATTATGAGCTTATGGGCTTTTCTTTTTATTAAAGTCAATACATCACTAAAAAAACTAATGATCATCATGGTGCCTTTATCATGGCTTGGTGAGCTGATCTGTTGTCTATGGCTTGATATGTATAATTATAGGAATGATGGCATTCCCCTATACGTACCCTTTGGCCATGCTGTAATCTATATCACTGGTTTATTAATCAGTAACGTAAAATTAATCCAGAAAAATGAACACAAAATTAAAATGGTCTTAGTGCCCTTTTTCATTCTATTATTTTTGACCGTATCGATAGTGCTCAGCGACACCCTAAGCGCCTGTTTAGCGCTATTGTTTTTTTATCTGCTGCAGCGCAAAAACTACGCTATTTTATATCTAATAATGAGTCTATTGGTCTTATATCTAGAAATTGTCGGTACGCAGCTTGGCACCTGGTATTGGCATTCGAACTGGTGGTTATTCACAACCATTAATCCGCCTGTAGGGGCTATCGTTATTTATATTGCTGGTGATATGTTATTAAAAAAACTAACTTCCTTGCACGGTAAGGAAATGTCAAAAGCAGTCTGATAAGCAGATTGATAGTGAATTCAAAACCAAGGAATTGGCTTTGTGAACATTTATCTGTAAATCAACGATATGGACTAATGGGGGGGATATTTAGACGATCGGTCGCTACCAACACTAATTCATTGTTTATAATTCACTTCAATTTACAAATATCAATCAGCAAAATGAATCAGTAAAATTAAGTTTTATAACAACCAGTTCCACTTTAAGGAAGCAAAATGACATTATCAAAAACACCAGTAAAATCTCTGTCTCTTTATCATTACGATGCTTGCCCATATTGTGCAATGACACGTAAAGCGATACAAAAATTAGGGTTGGATATAGAGCACAGAAATATCCAACAGCAAACTCAACATCGTAATGATTTAATTCAAGGTGGCGGTAAAAAACAAGTACCATGTTTACGCATCGAGCATGCCAGCGGTGAAACACAATGGTTATATGAATCTAGTGACATCATTAATTTTATATCGCAATAATGATTGTTGTCATCGCTCATTCAAGTATGCGACATAAAGTAATTGCAAAATAATTACTTAACAATATATCCGCGTATTTATTCAGCCAGCTTCCAAGTTAAATATTTATTTTGGAAGTTGACTTAACTAAATACATGTTTTTATCTGCTTTATGGATAAGGGAATCAGGAGAACAAAAATTAGTAGGGCCCGTCTGAGCATAACCAATGCTCATGGTCAATTTATCTAAATTTTCATGTACTTCATTAGCTAGTCGTATTCCAAAGGTTTGCTCTACTTGTTGTTCAACACAATTAGGGAAAATAATGCAAAATTCATCTCCACCGTATCTAAATGCTTGATCCTCTACACGCGTCATTTTTTTTATAGCTTTTGCCACTGCAAGCAAAATTTCATTGCCTTTTTGATGCCCTTGCGCATCATTAATCTGCTTAAAATCATTAATATCAATGTATACCAAGGTCACAGGTTGTGAATGCCGCTCCGCTATTTGTAATGTGCTGGTGAGAATACCATTCAAGTCCCGTACATTGAGTAAACCAGTTAAAGGATCTTTCCTTGCTTGCTCCTTCAAGTATTTAACAACCTCTTCACGTTTAGCTTCGTATACATAAACCATTGACCAAATTGCAGCAAGCGTAAACCCAACATTACCTATAACAATCCAGTGTGCTTCGGTATCACTTGCCCACACTAATTGACCTAGCGCTGCTAAGCCGCCAGAAACACTAACAAAGGTGATCACTGTTCCTGCTTTGAGCCCTAACAGTAGATAAGAGAGAATGGGGAAAATAAACAGCCATGAGAATAGCCCGGCCTTAAAATTAGTGATCATAATTCCATATATGACTAGGAAGTAAAAAGTACATAAATAGACAAAAGACCATCTCTGTAAATATTGTGTTGTCTTACTAATAACTAATATCCAACTCCAAAAGCTCGCAATAATTGCTTCGATAATTGAAAAAAGATGAAACCCTGCGAGCCAATTAGTCACAGCAAAAAAACTTGCTGCAAAAATGGTTACAACGAGTAAAACCCGCAGTGTAGTGCGGCGATATCCATATTCTTCAGTTTCTATCATTAATTTACCATTCTTGGATTCAACTAAAAAATGTCAGTCCATTTTGATCACTTATAAGTATGACTTATTATTTTAAGTATAATGGTCATTTTTACTGTTGCAGTCTACTTTTATGCTAATGAGAGGTCATGCACTGCCTGCTTGTTCACCTTCATCTATATTAATGAGGTGTATCACATTTTATTAGTACCAATTAGAAAAAAGAATTGAGCATTAATTATGTGGAACTAGATAATTGATACTCGTTACCATTGAAGAAACAAAATCTGCAAGACATGAGCGACTAGATTCTGGCTATAAATATAAACAGCTATCAGTGTTTACCCTACAGATAGAAGTTGCTCATGTAATTTGGACACTTGATCGCGCAACTGTGCCGCCTTTTCAAACTCTAATGCTTTGGCAAAAGCGAACATTTCTTTCTCAAGCTTGGCAATCTCTTTTAAGATATCTTGCTCTGTACGAAGTGGTTTCTTGGATTGATACAAAACCCCATTCTCAGCTACATTAAGCGGTGTAATATTACTTCTAGGTTGTGGTTTTTGCCCTAACTGCATCACATCATTGACTTCTTTTGACAGACCTTTAGGCTCAATACCATTGGCTTTATTAAAATCATCCTGCAATATTCGTCTATCTTCTGTGACTTTAATGGCTTTACGCATAGAATCAGTAATTCTATCCGCATATAAAATAGCTCGCCCCTCTAAATTACGTGCAGCCCTACCCATAGTTTGAATTAACGAGCGCTCCGAACGTAAAAATCCTTCTTTATCCGCATCTAAAATAGCCACTAAAGAAACTTCAGGAATATCCAAACCTTCGCGCAATAAGTTGATACCAATTAATACGTCGAATATACCTAAACGTAAATCGCGTATGATCTCAACTCGTTCCACCGTATCAACATCTGAATGCAAATAACGCACTTTAATGCCATGTTCATTCAGATATTCAGTTAAGTCCTCTGCCATACGTTTTGTTAAGGTAGTAACTAATACACGTTCACTTTTTGCAACGCGAATATTAATTTCAGATAACAGGTCATCTACCTGTGTAGTTACCGGACGAACTTCGATGATTGGATCTAATAATCCCGTGGGGCGTATCACCTGCCTAATAATATCTCCCTGTGATTTATTAATCTCATAATCACTTGGAGTCGCCGACACATAAATAGTTTGTGGTGCTAACTTCTCAAACTCTTCAAACATTAATGGACGATTATCTAACGCAGAAGGTAAACGAAAACCATAATTTACCAAATTTTCTTTACGTGACCGATCACCTTTATACATAGCACCAATTTGTGGAACCGTAACGTGGCTTTCATCAATTATCAATAACCCATCATTAGGTAGGTAATCAAACAAAGTAGGTGGAGCTTCTCCTACTCCACGACTGGATAAATAACGAGAATAATTTTCAATACCCGAACAATAACCGAGTTCATTCATCATCTCTAAATCATATAAAGTACGTTGCGAAATCCGTTGCTCTTCAATGAGTTTATTTTCAGCTAAAAACGTTTTCTTTCTATCCTGTAACTCTTCTTTAATACCATCTATCGCCTTTAGGATTTGCTCTTTGGGTGTTACATAGTGTGTTTTAGGGAAGATAGTGGTACGTGAGAGTTTTTCTATTTGTTGACCCGTCAATGGGTCGAAAATGCTAATCGCTTCGACTTCGTCATCAAATAATTCCACACGAACAGCTTGTTTTTCAGAGTCCGCTGGGAAAATATCAATGACTTCACCACGGACACGAAAGGTGCCTCGGCTTAACTCTGTTTCATTGCGTGTATATTGAATATCGACTAAACGTTGTAAAATATCTCTGCTAGAAATCATTTCACCGACACTAATATGCAACATCATTTTAAGATACAATTGTGGGTCACCCAAACCGTAAATAGCAGAAACGGAAGCGACTAAGACAACATCATCACGCTCTAATAAGGCTTTTGTTGCCGATAAACGCATCTGTTCAATATGCGCATTAACAGCAGCATCTTTTTCTATGAAGGAATCTGAACTTGGGACATAAGCTTCTGGCTGGTAGTAATCATAATATGAAACAAAATATTCAACAGCGTTGTTTGGAAAGAAAGCTTTCATTTCACCGTACAATTGCGCGGCAAGCGTTTTATTAGGCGCTAAAATAAGAGTCGGTTTATTTAATTGAGCGATGGTATTTGCCAAAGTAAAGGTTTTACCTGAGCCAGTCACCCCTAATAAGGTTTGATATGCCAATCCTGACTCAATGCCATCAACTAACTTAGCAATCGCTTGTGGTTGATCTCCTGCGGGAGAAAATGGACAAACTAACTCAAATACTTTACTCATAAATCCTCGTTATTGATTTTAATTCAAAAGTTCATCTTATCATTATAACGATCACCACTAAAATGAACATTTTTTAACAACCGATAAAAACACAAATATCAGTAATAGCTGAAAATAGAGGTTACGATTAAATTATTTGACAAACATAATATTTACAAGAGTAAAATAACAATAAAAGACCTTATTTGGCATTTTAAGTCATTACTAATTTTTCAACAGTTCAATATTCATGCGCATCAAAAGCACGCTTTATAATAAATACAAGGCGCAGCACCCGCTCAATAAATAGGCAATATAAATTCTGTGATCCGTATTTTTGTCAATTAAAATAAATATATTTTTTAACAAATAATGCACAGAAAATGATTGACAAGGCATAAATCAAAAGCGAGCTTATAGACAAGTGACAAAACCATAAAAAAACCACTTGACGATTACAACTCATTGATAAATATAACTTAAATTTCATGCTCAAAAATACTTCGATCTAATCAAACCCAAGGTATAGCAAGGCCTTCAGCACGATCTTCATTAACTTCCCACAGAGTTATCCACAGAAAAAGTGGATAACCATCGCTAGCCTAGAGTTTATCAGTGTTACAGAAAGATTAAGATAATATGACAGAGATCTCATTAGCAAATAATTTAGCTAGTTCGATCATATTTTATACAAAAAAGTACATTTATAAAAAAATAAGGTGTTGCGGCAAGTCGTGCCTAAAATGATGGTATATAGCAAAAAATGTAACACTTTGTTAACTTAACTGATTCAATAAAACCAATCCTGTTCAAAATTAAACCAAATAGAATATTTATTAATACGATTCAATAATAGGTTTGATATGATGCATTATTATTTTTCTTCTAAGGACCTTTGAATGCTTAATACTTATAGCAAATTAGTTGCCATGCTTACCCTCTTACTTACATTAGCCAGCTGTGCGTCTTTACCGACCGATATTAATATTAACCCTGAGCTTGACCTTGAAAAAAATGCTTATACTTTTAACAAATCGGATACTTGGAAAATAGGTAGCCAAGACTTACGAGTTGCACGCCATTTAATTGAGATTATTGATGGGGACAATGTCGCACAACTTATCAATGAGCAACAATCATTACGTTTGCTAGTTGAAAAAAGTTTAACCCAAGCTTGGATAAACAATAAATTAAAAGTGAATAAAAGCAGTGAGCACCAAGTTAATATTAAATTAATCAAAGCTCTGGCTACGGTGACTGAATCAACATTAAGCTATGATGTAGATTCACAAATGGTAATAAAAGTAGAACTTAACTACCAAGGCAAGAACTTCGTTAAATTATTCCGCAGCAACAAACAGTGGGATGCCGCTTTTTCTACCAGTGCAGCAGGCATCACAGAGCAACTTAATGTACAGATATCACAATTATTAAATCAAATTATTCAGGACCCAGAACTAAATAGTAAATTACAACAGTTTTAATTCCAATTACGTTAATTTAATGATCAAATATTACGCAGGAAAAAGGAGCTAGCTTAAGGCAAAAGTTGCCGTAAATGATTGCTCCCTTTACAAAACTTTTAACGTAAAAATAGTTCTTTTAACCAGCAAGATTGATCAGTTAGTTAGCAGAGTTGGTATAATCAACTCGTTAGCAACATTGTAAATACAGTAATTAATTTTATTTATAGTCGATAAAATATAATAAAGGAAATGATATGAAGTACATCACCGCACTGATTTTATTAGTGAGTAGCCACTTCGCGTTAGCGGCCGAAAACCCAGTCGTCATTATTGATACTAACAAAGGTCAAATTAGCGTCGAGTTATACCCTGAGCAAGCTCCCCTTAGTGTTGCTAACTTTTTAAGTTATGTACAACAGGATGGCTTTAAAGGCACCACTTTTCATCGCGTTATAAAAGATTTTATGATCCAAGGTGGTGGATTTTTAAAAGATGGCACTCGCTTACAGACACTGCCTGCGATTAGGAATGAATCAGGTAATGGTTTAAGCAATGAACGAGGAACTATTGCAATGGCAAGAACAAATGCACCTCATTCGGCAACACGTCAATTCTTCATTAATCACAAAGATAATACTTTTTTGGATATGCGGGGTAGTCAGTGGGGCTATGCAGTATTTGGTAAAGTGAGCAAAGGCTTAGATGTTGTCGATGCCATCGCATCAGTGCAAACCGCGGCGGCAGATAAACCCGTACAAACGGTTATTATTAATAGCATCACATTAGTTAAACCAGCAACTAAAGAGTAAAGCTTTTGTTAAATTTAAGCTGAGTTTACTAAGCTAAGTTAGGGTAAGTTAAAGCAACGCAAATGACTAATACTGAATGACAGGCTTCATACCGTGCTTAGCAAAAAGTGATAAAATGCGACCACTATTAAGTCGCATTTTATTTACTGGATTGTTTATTTATTTTTTGGCAATGTCACATTAACTTCTAATACCGACATATCATCATCCGCTCTATCATTAAATTCACATTTAACATCATGCGATGAAATATCCATGTACTTGCGGATCACTGCAACTAATTCTTTTTGTAATTCAGGCATGTATGAAGGCACGTCAAAACTTGAATGCTCATGGGCTACAATTATCTGCAAGCGATCTTTTGCTAATTTCGCAGTTCCCTTTTTAGGTTTATCTTTTCTAAAATATTGTAATAATCCCATCTTAACCCCCAAATATACGGCTTAAAAAGCCTTTTTTCTCAATTGTTACAAAGCGTAAATCACGTGGCGTACCTAAAAGACGATCAACAGCATCTTGATAAGCTTTGCCTGCATCACTTTCTTGATTTAAGATCACTGGTTCACCTAAGTTAGATGCACTTAACACATCCTGAGACTCTGGAATAACGCCTAGTAAATCTATACCTAATATGTCATCAATGTCTTCGATACTGAGCATCTCTTCACGTTCAACACGCTCTGGAGAATAACGCGTAATTAGCAAATGGACTTTAACTGGCTCCATTTGTTTTTCTGAACGGTATGATTTACTGGATAACATGCCCGTAATTCGGTCAGAATCGCGCACCGATGATACTTCAGGATTAGTCGTGACTATTGCTTCATCTGCAAAGTATAAAGCCATCATTGCCCCCTGCTCGATACCAGCCGGTGAATCACAAATAATGTATTCAAAACCATCTGCTTTTAATGCTTCAATAACCAGTGCAACCCCTTCTTGGGTTAACGCGTCTTTATTACGTGTTTGCGATGCAGGTAAAATGAATAAGGTATCAACACGTTTATCTTTTACTAATGCTTGCTGTAGATTAGCTTCGCCATTAATCACATTGATAAGATCATAAACTACACGTCGCTCACATCCCATGATCAAGTCTAAATTTCTTAGACCAATATCAAAATCGATAACCACCGTTTTAGCACCTGTTTTAGCTAAACCGGTGCCGATAGCGGCACTACTCGTTGTTTTGCCAACGCCACCTTTACCTGAAGTGACAACAATTACCTTTGCCATATAACTTTCCTTCCTAATTTTAAATTTTATTTAAACTTGAAAAAACCATGTTTTGATCTTCTAAAGAGATTGAGCACGAGGTTGACCACATATCTTCAGGCAAGGTATCACTTAATTTGTAAACACCTGCAATTGACACTAACTCAGGTTGTAAAACCGTACAGAAAACAACCGCATCGGTATCTCCCATCGCACCTGCTAATGCTTTACCTCTTAAGGTACCGTAGATATGAATATTGCCATCGGCAATAACTTCTGCACCGGCTCCCACATCACCACGAATAACTAAATCACATTCTTTTGCATAAATTTGCTGTCCTGACCGAACGCGGCCAGTATGTATTTTTGTTTTTACTTCGCTGACGGTATAGTCTTGCTCGGTAGGTAAGACATCAGCAACTTCTTTATTCTCCTCCATGGGCTCAGGCACAGGAGAAGTATTTACAACCTGTCTCTTAGAACCATGTAACACCGCAATTGAATGTTCACTCGCTTGTTGTTTTTGCTGTTCTGACACTTTGCCAGTTATACCTGTCAAGATAAAACCATGCTCTTCTACGATATTTCGTAGTTGTAGAAAATCGATATTTAACGATGTTTCAGCAATATTGACCACCATTGGGGTCAGAGCAAAAAATTCAGGTGCCATTAACCGTTTTCTATTTAATTCTTCGGCAAGGTCTGAAAGTGTTTCATTATCAAGATTGACGACTAACAAGGTAAAATTTAACGATTTTAACGTCATAATTGTCCTTTCTTATTAAATCTTTATTATTTGACATAAAATTCAGCGGATTTCTATAAAAAATAAACGCTTATGCATGTTATAGTTTGCATCAACATTAGGCAAGTAAAGGGCTAGATAAGTATTATGTTATGTGCTGTATATAAAAGTATCCGTAAACCACAAACCTACATTTTTGTAGCAAAACGAGATGACTTTTCACAAGTCCCGACTGCTTTGTTAGAACAATTTGGTCCACCAAAATTAGTGAGCATGTTAAATATCACTGAAACCACCAAAATGGCGATGGCCGAAGCACCTAAGGTGATCAAAGAAGTGACTAGATCAGGTTTTTATTTGCAACTTCCGCCACCTCCTGTTGACCATTTAAAAGATCATAAAAAACGCCAACAACAAAAACGGGGAACAGAGGAATGAATGCAATAAAGCAATTTTCAAATAAAATGGGGCACTTACTTAAAACGATATCTGTTTTTACGCTATGCAGTTTCTCAATAAGTAGTTTCGCCGCTGCAAAAGATGACATTTCCTTTATTAAATATGTTGAAAATATCAAAGCAGAAGCTGCCGAGTTAGGTATCGATCAAAAGATCATTGACAGTGCTTTTGAAAAAGTAGAATTTTTACAACGCAGTGTGTCATCTGACAAACAACAACCTGAATTTAAGATGACCTTGGATACTTATATTCCACGTGCTGTCCCTGATTGGAAAATAAATCAAGCACGACAAGCCTACGCTGATAACTATCATCTTTTACAAAAGATTGGTAAAGAGTATGGCGTTCAGCCTCGTTTTATTGTTGCGTTATGGGGCATTGAAACCAATTTCGGACGTTTGACTGGACGTCATTACGTTATCTCTTCATTAACGACAATGGCTTATGAAGGCCGTCGTGAAGCATTATTCAAAAAACAACTATTTGCAGCCTTAACGATTTTAGAGCAAGGCCATATTAGCCAGGATAAATTTATTGGTTCATGGGCAGGTGCAATGGGACAAGTTCAATTTATGCCTACCTCGTATTTAAATTATGCTGTTGATTACGATGGTGATGGTAAAAAAGACATATGGAATACACCTGGCGATGTTTTTGCTTCTGCAGCAAATTATTTAAAAACAGAAGGTTGGAATAACCAGCAGACATGGGGACGACAAGTTAAGTTACCAGCTGATTTCGATACTGAATTAGCAGGCATTAAACAAACAAAATCATTAGCACAATGGCAGGCTTTAGGAGTGCGCCGTTACGAGGGAACTGATTTACCAAATGTTGACTTACAGGCATCAATTGTTATACCTGATGATCAAAACGGACGTGTTTACTTAGCTTATAATAACTACAAAGTGCTAATGCATTGGAACCGTTCTTATTACTTTGCCACTGCGGTCAGTTATTTATCAGAGCGTATTCTTTCGCCACGCATAGTCGTTGAATAGCATTTAAGTTGAATTGCATTTAACTAATAGTCGAACAGCATTTTAATCGTGTTCTAATAATAAGTGACATAAATAATAAAATGGGTAATAAACATTACCCATCGCAAAAAATAATAGTCGATTACAAGGTAAGTAGAAAAAATGGAAAAATTTTGGGAAACAAAAACACTATCGCAAATGTCACAAAACGAATGGGAATCACTTTGTGATGGTTGTGGTAAATGTTGTCTTAATAAAATAATCGATGATGAAACAGAAGAGCTACATTTTACTAATGTCGCTTGTCATTTATTACATACTAAAACCTGCCAATGTAGAAAATATGAAAAGCGTTTAAAACTGGTTCCTGACTGTGTCAAAATTTCATTGGATGATGTTGAACAATTTCACTGGTTACCAGCAAGTTGTGCCTATAAACTATTAATAGAAGAAAAACCATTGCCAGTATGGCATCCTTTATTAACAGGTAGTCAATCTGCAATGCATAAAGGCGGACACTCTATTCGAGGGAAAATTGTTTCAGAAACACAAATTGATCTCGATAATTTAGAGGACTATATCGCCATTTGGCCTGCAGAATAAATACTCAACTAAACACCTGCATTAAAAATAATTCACTATATAACAAGAGGTTACTATGACAGATATCATTTTTTATCATAATCCACGTTGCTCAAAAAGCCGAGAAACATTAGCGCTAGTCGATAACGAACAACACAGTATTGAAATAATAAAATATTTAGAAACGCCACCTTCTGTAGAGACAATTCAGACCTTAATCACGCAATTAGGTTTTGATTCCGCTCGCCAATTAATGCGCACTACAGAAACGTTATATAAAGAGTTAGATCTTGCAAATGAAGACAATGAGTCAGCATTAATAACGGCGATGCAAGCCAATCCCAAATTAATTGAGCGACCAATAGTAGTGGCTAACGGTAAAGCTGCTTTGGGTCGTCCACCTGAATCTGTTTTAGATATCTTATAGTGATATTATTAACAGCAAAAAAATAAAAGGCTTTAGATGAACACCATACATTTTCAACGTCTTGCACAGTGTGGGTATTTTGGGTTATTGATTTTGGTTCCAACTTGGCATCTTTATCTATCCCCTCCCGCACTAGATATTAATCCTTGGTTAGTAATGCTGATCTGGTTGATTCCATTGCTGTTTCCTTTAAAAGGGATCGTTCAAGGTAATCCTTATACTTATGCTTGGAGTGGATTCATTGACCTAATTTATATCATGCATGCATGTGTCATTATAATGAGCGATGAACAAGAACGATGGCTAGCGGTAGTTGAGTTGGTATTAGCGAGTTTATTTTTGGCAGGGAATATCTATTTTGCTAAATATAAAGGACAAGAGTTAGGGTTAAGTATTCGTAAAAAGAAAACTAAAAAATAACCTATTTTTTACTCCTTTCCTTACCATATACTAGCACTTTGCTAATACATTTGGGCGGCGGTTAAAAAAGCCATTATTACAGATTAATAATGGCTTTTTCGACTCACACTTTAATTTCAACTCTTGATTTCAAGACTTAATTCAACTATTGGCTCTTTTTAGCGTTTTGAATGGTTAATTGCTGCGCTTTAAAATGCATATACTCAGCCTTTGAAATCATACCATCAGCATCAGAGTCCATTTTATCGAAGAGTAATTCATTTTTAGCAGAGACTTGTTCAGCGGAGGCAGCTTTAACCTTGTTACCTTTAACTTTGTCACCTTTAAACTTTATCAATTTTTCTGAGCTATTCTCTACTTTATTACCCGCTTTGTCCGTTTCAGTAGAAAAGTTACCTTTAAAGTTTTTTAACTTTTCAGTATTTTTGCGTACTACTTTTTCGGTCTTTTTATCTATGACTATTATTGAGCTATCAGTTTCAGTGGCAAAAGTACCAGCTGTCATCAACACACCACAGACCAACACAATGAATTTTTTCATGTTTATGTTTCCTTGCAATATAATATGAGAAATTCATACCAGAGAAATCAATCAGTGAAAATGACTTCGAGTTATGAACTGAATTCAGACAGTTATAATCCTTTCTATACTAAGTTTCATTAATTTATATCAAAATAAACTCATCTATATGAGTGAGCTTACAAAAAAACAATCATTTTTAAGCATTCACTTATAAGCGCAACACTTCTTTGACAAAAGGGATAGTCAATTTTCGTTTTGCTTCTAGGGAAGCATTGTCCAACTGATCTAAAGTATTCAGTAACATACACATTTCACGAGAAAGTCGGTTCAACAAAAAGCGTCCAACATCAATCGGCAAACGCATGCCTTTTAACTGCGCTCGTAATTGTAAAGCACCTAACTTTTCCTCATCATTAAGTGACTGTAAATGATGACAAGCCCCCCATTCTAAGCGAGAAACTAAGTCTACCAATTCAATGCCAATTTGTTTCGGTAAATCACTGGCAGCAATCACTAAATTAGCACCGGGAGTGCGGTTATCTTTATTATCTAACCAGCGATTATAAAAATCGAATAAAGCTTTTTCCCATTCTTTATTACCCGCAATTGCATCCACATTATCAATACAAACTAAGGTGATATTTTCCATATTCTCAAAAATATCTAAGGTCATACTGCGATGATGATGTAATGGAATATAAGCGACACTATCACCTCTTTCATCAACCTCGGAACATAATGCATGCAACAAATGGGAGCGCCCACTACCGGACTCTCCCCACATATAGAGTATCGGCTCACCAATACCTACCACATTATTCTTAAGGAGCGTCAATAGCTCAGCATTTTGTCCTGGATAAAAGCTTGCAAAGGTTTCATCATCAGGAAACTTTAACGCTAATAAAGGATATTGAAATCTTAATTCATCTTGAGGCATTAAGTACTCTACGGTTGCCAATTATAGTGAAATGGAGAAACAGTCGAACCATTACTCTCTAACTGTGAATGTGCATTTAAGGCATTTTGTAAACTACTTAAGCCACCTTTTAATGTCACTGATATTTGTACTTGCTGTTCACTAATATTAATAACTTCAAAAGTATCCACTGCATTTAATTCTTCAAGCAATGCGTTTAAACGCATTAAATGCGCTAATGAATGAATATTATTAATACTTAAAACCTGTGTTGCTTTCTGGCCTTCATTTTCTAAAATAGCAAATCGTTGCGCGTAATAATCTGCAATTTGATTGAGCATCGCCTGCATAACAACGGCCTTATCACCACTATTAGTTTGCTTAATCACGACTTGATTATTCTTATTTTTAGCAAGATGCTGCACTAACTCCCAACTTAATTGCCATTGTTGATTGTTTGCTTTGTTCAAATTAGCAACTACAAAATACTCGGCACCATAACGTTGAGAAGCATCCGCCACGGTTTGATAAAAACGGCCACTGATATCTGAGGCTGAGATAACTAATGCATCATCTAAATCGATTAATGGAAATTGTGTATCAATTCCACGTTCTAATTGGGCCTGTTGCAGTCCGCTAGCTACTGCTTCATCTTGCTGACTGTTTATCATGTCTTCAGAAGTTAAACGTTTATTTTCATCTACTAACCAAATTAATGGTTTAGGGCGAGTATCCCCCCAGATAGGTTGTTGCATTGCTATCAACGCACTATTAATTTTTCGCTTATCAAACAGGGCATAGTAGAAACGTTTATTATTTAGCTCTTGATAACCAAATTGGGCTAGTAAAGCATCTAACTGCTTAGTCAGTAATTTACTATCATCTAACTTATTAATGTTTACATTACCTGACACTTTTATTAATACTTGCTTAAGTGCTAGTTCACTTAATTGTGTTTCCGTTGCATCTTGTGCTGGGACGACACCTTGGTATGGGCTTATTTCAGGTAACGCCATACTAGGCATTGAGAACAGCATACTTATTATTGCGCAGAAACGTACCAAGACATTCATTTTCATCTACTTATACAACCATTTCATTTATTACTATGTAACGGATCATAAGCAGATCTTCTACTAATGCAAGTATCCGGTAGTAAATATGTAAAAAGGAAGAAATATTAAACAATATTTCCTTAATTTAGGGGCACTTCCGCCTAACTTTCATCAAAACAGACAATTCTTTTCAGAAATAATTCGACCCGTGTCATATAGATGTTAAAATGCCGACAATTTTTTACCTTAACTTTCTAAAGCGATTATCGCTTTTAACTTCTATTTTGTGGGGAATACAAGTGAGCAACCAAAAAAACTCTTTAAGCTATAAAGACGCTGGTGTCGATATTGACGCAGGCACAGCATTAGTTGAACGTATTAAAGGTGTAGCAAAACGCACTAAACGTCCTGAAGTAATGGGCGGACTAGGTGGTTTTGGCGCTTTATGTCATCTACCAACGGGTTATAAAGAGCCATTATTAGTTGCAGGTACTGATGGTGTGGGCACTAAATTGCGCTTAGCAATTGATCTTAAAAAACATGACACTGTCGGTATTGACCTTGTTGCAATGTGTGTAAATGACTTAATCGTTCAAGGTGCTGAGCCACTATTTTTCTTAGACTACTATGCAACAGGCAAGTTAGATGTTGATGTAGCAGCGGACGTTGTAACAGGTATCGGCGAAGGTTGTTTACAATCTAACTGTTCATTAATCGGTGGTGAAACTGCTGAAATGCCTGGTATGTATGAAGGTGATGACTACGATATCGCTGGTTTCTGTGTTGGTGTGGTTGAAAAGTCAGAAGTGATTGACGGAACTAAAGTTGCTGCTGGTGATGCACTTATTGCTGTAGCATCAAGTGGTCCTCACTCAAATGGTTATTCATTAGTACGTAAAATTTTAGAAGTATCAAAAGCGGATACCAGTGCACCATTTGGCGACTCAACTTTAGGCGATACGTTATTAACACCCACTAAAATTTACGTGAAATCAACCTTAGAGTTGATCAAGAACTGCCCTGTTCATGCTATCTCGCATATTACAGGTGGTGGTTTTTGGGAAAATATCCCACGCGTGTTACCAGCTGGTAGTAAAGCTGTTGTTGACGGTAAAAGTTGGGAATGGCCTGCTATCTTCAACTGGTTACAAGAAAATGGCAACGTTGAGACAGAAGAGATGTACCGCACGTTCAACTGTGGTGTTGGCCTAATGATTGTTGTTCCTGACGCAGAAAAAGAGAAAGCAGTTGAGATCTTAAATGCACAGGGTGAAAACGCTTGGGTATTGGGTCATATCGAAGATGCAGCTGAAGGTGAATCTCAAGTAGAGATTAAATAATACAATGGCGACTAAAAAGATAGTGGTACTTATTTCAGGTAGCGGCAGTAACTTGCAAGCTCTCATGGATAAGTTACATAAACAGCAAATAAACGATCAACAAGTCGAAATTGTTGCTGTGATCAGCAATAAAGCAGATGCTTATGGTTTAGAGCGAGCTCGAGAAGCGAACATTCCAGCTATCTTAGTTGCTAGTAAAGGTGTCGCATCGCGAGAGCAATACGACGCACTACTAGCAGCTGAATTAGAACAATTACAACCTGATCTTATTTTGCTTGCTGGATTTATGCGTATTTTAACGTCTGATTTTGTTATTCAATATCAGGGCAAGATGCTCAATATTCATCCTTCTTTGTTGCCAAAATATCCAGGTGTCAATACACATCAACGTGCTATTGATGCAGGAGATGAAGCTCATGGCGCAACGGTACACTTTGTGACTCCAGAGTTAGACAGTGGCCCTACTGTATTACAGGCAAAAGTACCTATTTTTGCTGAAGATACTGCACAGGACCTAGCAGATCGCGTATTGACCCAAGAGCATCAAATATATGCACTTGCTGCTTCTTGGTTTGTTGGTGATCGTTTAAAAATGCAAGATCAATTTGCTTATTTAGATGGTAAACAACTACAGCAATTTGGTTACGCTGCTGATTAAGTAAATAGATAGTTAATCACTTTAATAGTGGCAATCGTTAATACCCCTGCCATCTATAAAAAAACCGAAGCTTGCTTCGGTTTTTTATTATTAGACATGAATACAAGCAACGGAATGAATTGCGGAGCCTTTAAGTAAAGGCTTCTCGAGACTGCATGCCGCTGTTGCAATCGGACATCGCGTTCGAAATACACATCCTGAAGGCGGTGATATAGGCGACGGTAAATCCCCTTCTAACATTTGGATCACCTTAGTGCGTTCTATTTTAGGATCTGGAATGGGCACAGCAGACATCAATGCTTTAGTATAAGGATGCTGAGGATTTTTAAATATAGCAGAAGATTCAGCCAACTCTACTTCATTACCAAGATACATCACCAATACTCGGTCGGAAATATGTTTTACCACTGAGAGATCATGTGCAATAAACACTAAGCTCAAGCTTAACTCTTGTTGTAACTCTTTTAATAAATTCACTACTTGTGCTTGAATGGAAACATCCAATGCTGAGACGGGCTCATCACAAATAATCATTTTAGGTTTGAGTATAAGTGCCCGTGCTATACCAATTCGTTGACATTGACCGCCAGAAAATTCATGTGGATAGCGATTTACCAAATTCGGCAGAAGTCCTACCTTATCCATCATCTCTTTAACTTGTAATTTTACCTCTTGCTTACTTAGCTTGGGATAAAAGGTTTGCAATGGTTCAGCAATAATATCACCAATATTCATACGCGGATTAAGTGATGCTAATGGATCTTGGAAAATCATTTGAATGTCTTTGCGTGTTTCACGGCGCTGGACTGCTTGCATTTTAGTTAAATCTTGACCTAACCACATCACCTCCCCTTCGGTCACCTCGACTAAACCAATAATGGCACGAGCAAATGTTGACTTTCCACAACCGGACTCACCTACAACGCCGAGGGTTTCACCTTCAAATAAACGCACATTAATACCATCAACGGCTTTTAATTTATCGGGATTAGCCCAAGGCCATAAGGATTTAGATGCAATATCGAAATGCACTTTTAGGTTATTAACGTCCAGTAACAGTTTTTTTTCCATTTTTATTTGCTCGCTCATTTCGCCCAACTCTCCCAATCAGAAAAGCAAGCACGTTGTCGATCGCCTGCAAATGTCATTAATGGCGGTGCTTTCTGCATGCACTCTTGAGTCACGCGGTGGCAACGCTCTTGATACGGGCACCCCACAGGTAAACGTAATAAATTAGGTGGATTGCCTGGAATAGTGGGTAACACCCCATCCTCTGCGTCTAAACGCGGGATTGCTTTCAACAATCCTTCTGTATAAGGATGGCTTGGTCGATAAAAAATATCATCAACAGCACCATATTCCATGGTGCGGCCCGCGTACATCACCAAAACTTTATCGCAACTACCAGCCACAACGCCAAGGTCATGTGTGATCATAATGATAGCGGTATTGAACTCTTTTTTTAGCTCATTGAGTAAATCCATTATTTGCGCCTGTACCGTTACATCCAGCGCAGTCGTGGGCTCATCGGCAATTAATAATTTGGGACGACATAATAATGCCATTGCAATCATGACGCGCTGCCGCATTCCACCTGAAAACTCATGAGGATACATATTAATACGTGCTCTCGCTTCGGGGATTTTAACCGCTTCTAACATACGTACTGATTCTTCAAAGGCATCACTTTTACTCATGCCTTTATGCAGAATCAATACCTCCATCAGTTGCTCACTGACTCTCATATAAGGATTAAGTGAAGTCATTGGATCTTGGAAAATCATCGCAATTTGCTCTGCTCTGATTTTATTTAATGCCACTTCAGGTAAATTAAGAATCTCCTTACCTTCAAACTGTGCACTGCCTTTAATTAGCCCGTTTTTCGCCAGTAGTCCCATAATTGCAAATACTGTTTGCGACTTGCCCGAACCTGATTCGCCCACAATACCTAAGGTTTCACCAGGTTCAAGTGAGAAGTTTAAATCGTTTACCGCAGTGACCATGCCATCTTGAGTGCTAAACTCAACACGTAAGTCTTTGACATCTAATAAACTCATTTTTATGTCCACTAATAGTTATTTGTAGAGTGAACCGATAACATTTACTACTATCCGTCCATGTACCTATTTGTTATTACTTAACGCTATCTGTCTTTAGGGTCTAAAGCATCACGTAAACCATCACCCACATAATTAAAGCAAAATAAGGTTACGATCATAAAACAGGCTGGGAAAATCAACTGCCAAATTGCAACTTCCATCGTTTGTGACCCCTCTTGCAACAAAGCGCCCCAACTGGTCATCGGTTCTTGCACGCCAAGACCTAGAAAAGATAAAAACGATTCCGTTAAGATCATGCTAGGAATTAATAATGTTGAGTACACCGCCACAATCCCTAATACATTAGGCACAATATGACGGGTGATAATTTTCCAATTACTAACCCCACTAACATGCGCCGCTTCAATGAACTCTTTACTGCGCAAACTTAATGTTTGTCCACGTACAATGCGCGCCATATCCAACCAAGCAATCGCACCAATAGCGACAAATATTAAGACAATATTTCGGCCAAAAAAAGTGACCAACACAATCACTAAAAACATAAATGGTACGGCATATAAAATCTCTAGTATGCGCATCATAATGCGGTCCGTTCTGCCACCGATATAACCCGATGTAGCACCGTAAAGCGTCCCAATCAAAACCGCAACTAAGGCACCTAACACTCCCACCATTAGCGATATACGACCACCGATTAAGGTGCGGACATAAAGGTCTCGCCCTAAACTATCGGTACCAAAAAGGTGCAGGGCAGATGGAGCTTGATGTAAGGCATACCAATCGGTGTCGTCGTAAGTAAACTCCGCAAACATAGGTAAAAAGATAACGGCTAACACCATTATTGTTAATATTACTAAACTGATCATGGCCGCTTTGTTGCGCATAAAGCGAATTTGCGCATCTTTCCATAAACTACGCCCTTCAATCTCTAAGTTTTCTGAGAATTTTTCGATCGCGTCTAGATTTTCTTTTTTTGTTAACATCATCTATTCCCCAATCAATAGCGAATTTTAGGATCAATCGCCGCGAGTAAAATATCAACAACGGTATTGAATATAATGAATAAAAAGCCAATTAAAATGGTCACGCCCATCACTAACGAGTAATCACGATTAAACGCGGCATTAACAAATAATTTACCAATACCCGGTAAACCAAAGATGGTTTCTATCACCACTGACCCGGTAATAATGCCAACAAAAGCAGGTCCCATATAAGAAACTACAGGTAACATAGCAGGTTTTAATGCATGTTTAAGTACGATATAGGTGTAACTCAAACCTTTGGCTCTAGCGGTGCGAATGAAGTTACTATTTAAGGTTTCTATCATACTGCCGCGTGTTATCCGAGCAAATGTGGCCACGTAAAGTAAGGACATACCGATCACCGGTAAAAACATATATTGAAAAGAACCATCTAACCAACCACCCGCCGGAAACCAACCAAGATAGATAGAAAAAACATAAATTAGCGCAGGTGCGAGTACAAATGAGGGCATCACAACACCGATCATGGCCGTTGACATGATCGTATAATCTATCCAGGTATTTTGCTTCAACGCTGCTATCGTCCCAACTCCGACCCCCATAATTAATGTAAAAACAAAAGCAGCCGCACCAACTTTTGCTGAAACAGGTAGCGCACTGGCTACTAATTCGTTGACAGTAAAGTCTTTATATTTAAAAGAAGGACCGAAATCACCTTGCAACACATTGGTTAAGTAGGTCGTATATTGCTCAAATACAGATTTATCTAATCCATATTTAGCATTAATGTTTTCCATCACTTCAGGAGGTAATGGGCGTTCCGTAGAAAAAGGGTTACCCGGTGCAAAGCGCATTAAGAAAAAAGAGATAGTGATCAACACCAACAGTGTAGGGATCGCTTCTAAAATTCTTTTAGCGATGAATTTAAACATAAACGCACTCTTTTCTGTGTATTAAATGACGGTTAATAAATACATCAGACGATATGCTGTACTGTGATATCGACTGATGTGTATTAGCAATTAATGAATTTACTGTTTGATATAAAGGTCTTTCGAAAAGATCTTATCTTCAGCGTTATTAGTAGGGAAACCACCAACATGAGGGTTAACTAAACGTGCTTTTACATATTGATAAATAGGTGCAATCGGCATATCTTTGGCTAAAACAACTTCCGCCTCAGCATATAAAGCATTACGTTCTTGGTCATTTGTAGATAATAGCGCTTTGTTCATGATTTGATCGTACTCCGCACTATTGTATTTAGGATCATTTGAGCTGTTATTACTCTGCATTAAAGAAAGAAATGATGATGCTTCATTGTAATCACCACACCACCCAGCGCGAGTCACATCAAAATCACCTTGGCGGCGAGTATCAAGGTACGTTTTCCATTCTTGATTTTCTAACTGCACATCTACACCCAATGATTTTTTCCACATTGATTGAATCGCAGCAGCAATTTTTTTATGGTTTTCAGATGTGTTGTATAGCAGTGTGAATTTAAGTGGGTTTTGTTTGTTAAATCCCGCTTCTGATAACAGATCTTTTGCTTCTTGAACACGTTGCTTTTGAGTAAGTTTTCCATAAGCAGGCATTTGCGGATGAAATCCAGCAACAATTTCAGGCGTTAAGAAATAAGCTGGTTTTTGCCCCTGCCCAAGTAAAAATTTGGTGATCACATTACGATCAATCGCATAGGAAAGCGCTTTACGAACACGCACATCATTAAAAGGAGCTTTAGCATTATTAAAACCATAATAGTAAGAACACAAATTACCAGGAATCGATACTGATTCCGCATGATCTTTTGCAAGACGTTTATAATGTTCATTAGGTAACTCATAGGTGATATCAATCTCACCAGATAGAAAGCGATTCATTTCAGCTACTTGGTTTTCGATCGGTAAAAATGTCACTTTAGTTAACACCGTATGCGCATTATCCCAATAGTAGTTATTTGGTACTAATTCAATACGTTCATTAACAACCCAATTGGCAACAGTGAATGCCCCATTACCAACAAAGTTTTCCGGCTTAGTCCATTTATCCCCAAATTTTTCAATGCTTGCTTTATGTACGGGCTTAACCGTAGTATGCCCCATCATTTTAACAAAATAAGGCACCGCTGTAGTTAACGTCACTTGCAAGGTATAAGGGTCAATCGCTTTTATACCGAGTGTTTCTTTATCTGCTGTCCCTTCGATAATTTCTTTGGCATTGACCATATTGGTCATTTCTAAATACCATGCATAAGGTGAAGCGGTAACAGGATCAACGACACGTTTAAAGCTATATACAAAATCTTCAGCAGTCACAGGGTCACCATTTGACCATTTAGCATCTTTGCGTAAATGAAACGTAAATAATTTGTTATCGGTCGTTTCCCATGACGTGGCGACACCAGGAATAGTATTTCCCTCTGAATCTTGATTGACAAGCCCTTCTAACAGATCGCGAATAACATGTGACTCAGGCACACCTTCAGTTTTATGTGGATCCAATGAAGCCACTTCGGCGCCATTGCCACGTACTAGTTCCTGTACTTTAGCCAACTGAGTACCGGCAGGTACATCCGCAGCAAAAGTTGAAAAAGAAGTACTTGCCAACGTTAAGCCAACACTTAATAAAACAGCTTGGGTAATTTTATTTTTAAGCCTTTCCATGTCATTCAACTCCTAATTATTGATAGATAAAGGACTTATTAGGTATTAAATATTGCTTATTTAAACCACTAATACGTGGCTAATTCCTATTGAACACCTAAAAGTAAGACAAATAAGCTACCATAACGCAGTTTATTTTCTAGGAAATAGAATCATTAACGTAACATTTTATCGATTAGGTCAATTTTTAATGGATTTTGTAGAAAAGGAAGACAAGTAGAAATAAATAAGAGTGAGATAAAATAGCTAGAATTTAACTGCTAAACGCCTCTTTTATCAAGTCGCTATATAACATCAGAGCGATCTCGACATAAGCTCAACTCGGTATAAGCAAAGGAATGCAAGATTCGTGAATATCAATCCTATTAAATAGCTAAGCCATTTTACTACTTAAATACATCACTTCTGCGTTTGATATTGTACAAAGGAAACAGCTATTTGCTGCAATTTCCACCTTAAATCGGTTCATTTTCCCAGCCCAATATTTGAACACATACTTAATGAAGTTGCTGAAGTTAGTATAATAAAATTATTCAATTAACCAATGATATAAAACCGGCATGATCAAGGCAGAAAGGATCGCACAAACAATCAATGCAATGGAAGAAAATGCACCGACTTCCTCACCTTCCTCTAAGGCTTTAGAAGTACCAATAGCATGCGATGCACAACCGATTGCAACACCAATCGCCTGTGGATGTTTAATTTTGCACAGCTTTAAGAATGGAAGGCCTATACTGGCTCCAATAATGCCCGCAAAGATCACCATCGCAGCAGTCAAAGAAACAATACCGTTAAGATGCTCACTAATTTCCATAGCAATAGGCGTGGTAACCGATTGTCCGGCAAAAGAAGCAGCGGTAACTAAATCAGCACCCAATAGCGGCATAATATAAAATGCACAGAAAAACGCAACAAAAACAGCCAATAAACAACTGATCAAAATAAACTTAAGGCGAGCTTTGATCAGTTTAAGCTGCAAATATAATGGCACTGCAAGCGCAACAATAGCAGGCTCTAATAATGCTGTGATAATAGAGGTCCCCTGCTTATATTCCGCAAAAGGAATCTCAAATATCAATAACGTGGCAATCAGAGAAAATATGGTGACAAGCACAGGGTTTAATAACGCAGTTGGTTTTAGTTGATACAACTTTTTAAAAGCTAAGAAAAAAAACAATGTCAGCGGAGCTGCAATATAAATAAACATTATTTCCCCTCCTTGACTAACCATTGATAACAATGACCAACCATCAACAATGTAAGTAATGTTGTGAAAAACAATGAAAAAACAATTACCAACCAATGTGTTGCAATTAATTCAAAATAGTTGACCAAGCCAACGCCGATCGGAATAAATAATAAAGCCAAATATTTAAGCACCAGATTACCAGTAAACTCTATCCAACTTAATTTAACTAAGCCTAAAGACAACGCTAAAAATAATAGCAACATACCCAGGATAGAGGCCGGAAAAGTAATTTGAAAGTAAGTAGTGATCGCTTTTGCTAAACTTAGAAAAAGTAAAATGATAAAACAACCTAACAGCAAGGTTAATAGGTTAAATAATAATTCAACATTTTTATTTTTTTTACTAGGCACATTATTTTCAGAGCTATCTATTTGCTCTGTTTGAGCTGTATTTATTTTATGTTGCGTTAAAGGTGTCTTCGAGGGCTTGGTCATGATATCAATTCAACTCATTTCAGTGAGCTGTTATTATAACAACTTACGCACCTAATGTGACAATCAATTATAGTGAAATCCCTATTATGAGTTTATCTTTACAACACTTTACTACCGAAAGTCGTAATCAAGCCAGTGCTAATATCGATACCTTATCGAGCTTAGAGATGCTCACCATTATTAACAAAGAGGATCAAAAAGTCGCACTTGCAGTGGCCGATATTTTACCAGCTATTGCACAAGCAGTAGATACAATTCAATCAGCTTTTGCTGCAGGAGGTCGTTTACTTTATTGCGGGGCAGGTACTTCTGGCCGCTTAGGTATTTTAGATGCTAGTGAATGCCCACCAACTTTTGGTAGCCCCGCTGAACAAGTGGTAGGTTTAATCGCAGGAGGTAAACCCGCTATTTTAAAAGCGGTTGAAAATGCAGAGGATAATATTCTGGCAGGACAACAAGATTTACAGACCATCAATTTACAAGATAACGATATTGTTGTTGGTATTGCAGCAAGCGGGCGCACCCCCTATGTACTCGGTGCAATGCAATATGCTAAACAACAAGGTTGTAAGGTGATCAGTTTATGTTGTAACGAAGGCAGTAAAATGGCTGAAATTGCTGATATTGCTTTAGATGTTATTGTTGGACCAGAGGTAGTCACTGGCTCTTCAAGAATGAAGGCTGGTACAGCACAAAAAATGGTGCTTAATATGCTCACCACAGGAGCCATGATTAAAAGTGGTAAAGTATTTGGTAATTTAATGGTGGATGTACAAGCAACCAATGCCAAACTGATTGAGCGTCAAAAAAAGATAATAATGGAAGCGACAGACTGTAGCAGAGAGATCGCCGAAATGGCGCTAACCGAATCAGGCCATCACTGTAAAACAGCAATAGTGATGATCTTAACTGACAGTAATGTAGAACAAGCAACAGCGAGTCTTCAACAACATCAAGGCTTTATACGTCAATGTATTTAGTAGAATGTTCATCACACTTAATAAAGTAGACGTTGAGAAAAATAAGCCGCGCCCAAGCAATAGAAGCAAAAAATGATGCCGGTTTTGACTTAACCTTCTGCCCCCTTCGTGTCTTCGTGGTTAATTGCTTTTTGCCTTTGATTTTAAAAACATAAAGCAACCACGAAGCCGCTGCAGAAAGGGCACCAAGAAAAGAACAAGCTGAAAATATTAAAAAACGAGGGGCTTAAAACTTGTAGACTAAAATTAATGATGCCGGTTTTGACCTAACCTTCTCCACTCTTCGTGCCTTCGTGGTTAATTGCTTTCTATTTTTATTTTTAAAAAGCAAAAAAATGCCGTTCAGGTTGATGAACGGCATTATGCATAATGACTAAATAAGTTAATTTAACGTTTATTCTTTGTATATGTTTTCATATACGAAATTTGTTGCTTCTATATAGCCGGGTACACTACCACAGTCAAAACGTTTACCTTTGAATTTATAAGCTAATACACAACCAGACTTAGCTTGTGCTAATAAAGCATCGGTGATTTGAATTTCACCGCCTTTACCAGGTTTAGTATTTTTCAATATTTCAAAGATATCTGGCGTTAAAATATAACGTCCGATAATCGCAAGGTTACTTGGTGCAGTGCCTGGCGCTGGTTTTTCAACCATGTCATCAACACGATAAATATCGTCTCTAATCACCGAACCTTTGATCACACCATATTTATGGATTTGATCTTCAGGCACTTCTTCAACCGCAACGATTGAACAACGGAACTGTTCATATAAAGCTGCCATTTGCTTTAATACACCATCACCTTCTTGGTTGATGCATAAGTCATCAGCTAATACGACGGCAAACGGTTGATCACCGATCAGCTCTTGCCCCACTAAAATGGCATGACCTAAGCCTTTCATTTGGCGCTGGCGAATAAAAGAAAAAGTCGCGGTATCCATAATTTTACGAATATCTTTTAACTTTTCTTCTTTTGGTGTACCACTAATTTCTTTCTCTAATTCATAATTATGATCAAAATGGTCTGAGATAGAGTGTTTACCGCGGCCAACCACAATCCCCATGCCCGTCATACCCGCTTCAATTGCTTCATCAACCCCAAATTCAATTAAAGGTTTATTAACCAGTGGCATCATCTCTTTTGGCATTGACTTAGTAGCAGGTAAAAAACGTGTGCCATATCCTGCTGCTGGAAATAAACATTTTTTAATCATAATCCCTCACTTAATGAATACATTTACTTGACCTAAATCTACTTTATCATCATTTTATAGATAAAACACGCACCATAATAGTGTTATATATTAATGAATTAGCTTCTTGTACGCGTCACTCGACGGCGTTCACCGGCTTTACGGTGCTGATTATGTTTCTTCACGGCACGACGAATTCTTGCTTGTGGATTAGTGACTTTATTGGTGTCAACACGAACTTTCGTTTCTGTTTCACGTGGTAGATTTACTAATTTACGTAAGTAGTTCACTTCTTTCAGAGAAAGCTCCTGCCAACCACCCTGTGGTAATTGATTGTTTAGGATAATATTACCGTAACGAACACGCATTAAACGACTAACTTGCAAACCTTGACTTTCCCATAAACGACGCACTTCGCGTGTACGACCTTCGGTTAATACAACGTGGAACCAACGGTTAATACCTTCACCGCCATGTTCTTTAATATCTAAGAATTTTGCTTCACCGTCTTCAAGTTGAACCCCAGTACGTAAGCGGTTTAAAATCGCTTCCGTTACATCACCAAATACACGTACTGCATATTCACGTTCAATTTGTTGGCTCGGGTGCATCATTTTATTAGCAAATTCACCATCTGTGGTAAACAGTAATAAACCTGATGTATTAATATCCAAACGTCCGATAGAAATCCAACGAGCGCCTTTCAACTGTGGTAGGCGATCAAAAACAGTTTTACGGCCTTCTTCATCGCTACGCGTACACACTTCACCTTCGGGTTTGTTATACGCTAGAATACGACAAACAACACTTTCCGCCGCTTGGTATTTAACAACATGTCCGTCTACACGGATCACTTGCTCTTGTGTAACACGTTCGCCTAGCTCAACAATTTTTCCATCAAGGCTAACGCGGCCTTCTGCAATAACCGTTTCCATTTTACGACGAGAACCTAATCCTGCGCGGGCTAATACTTTTTGTAATTTTTCACTCATGTTCTTTTCCTTTGGGTAATTCACATTATGCCAATAAATAATGTTAGCTATTTACACTTCTATTAAGCTTCAATCGCTAACCATTAATATCTTCATTAAAAGCCAACAGCAACACACTGCAAGCGGGTTTTCTTTACATTCTTAATGTAAAAACATTAATACTTATTATTCATATTAACGTATTCACAACTTGCTTCTTTAATCAAACAAAAGAGCCGAAATAAACAGATTTAAATAAACGGCGTTAAATCTCCAGCGCCTTCTCTGACAATAGTAACGTCATCATCGGACAAATCAATCACAGTAGTGGGTGATTCACCTAAGTAACCGCCATTAATAATCAAATCAACCTGTTGTTCTAAATGATCGCGAATATCTTCCGGGTCAAATTCAGTACTGGTTTTACCGGGTAGAATCAGACTGGTTGTCATCAATGGAGTACTCAACTCCTCCAGTAACGCTAGTGCGATAGCATTATCTGGAATGCGAATACCAATAGTACGCTTGCTTGGATTCATTAAACGTTTAGGCAAATCCTTGGTAGATTTAAAAATAAACGTGTAAGGACCCGGTGTATTACTTTTAAGCATACGATAAGCCGCATTATCTACACGTGCATAAATGGCAATCTCAGCTAAATCTTTACACACTAAGGTAAAGTTATGCTTTTTATCTATTTTTCTAATATGACAAATACGCTCTAGGGCGCGTTTATTATCAATGCTACAACCTAACGCATAACCAGAGTCGGTAGGATAAATAACCACCCCACCTTGCTCTATTATTTCAGCAGCCTGTTTCATCAATCGTTTTTGGGGATTTTCAGGATGTACATAAAAAAACTGACTCATAAGTCTCTACTACTCTTGTATCTCAATATTGTTCATATTACGCTAAAAATGGCACAAAAAATGCCTTTTATTCAACACTCTGACAAGCCGTCCAATTATGCCAAATTGGCTGACAAATTTCAGGTAAAAATAAACTTTTTCCTAAATCACGCCAACGTCCAACAAAGTGAAAGTCACTGCCTTGAGAAGCTAATAAATCGTACTCTTTGCTCCACAATCCTAATTGCAATCGCATTTGTGGTGATTGCTGGCCGATAGCCACTTCCATTGCATCACCTCCAGCCGCTTTAAATGTAATCAATAATTTTCTTAACCATTTATTCGATAGGCTATAAGCATCAGGATGGGCAAGTATTGCTTGTCCCCCTGATGCTTGAATTATCTCAATTGCATGCGCTAAATCAACCCAATCATGGGGGACATAACCGGTATTACCGCGGCTTAAATATTTATCGAATACTTTAGGAAAAGTTGGTGCTACGCCAATCTCAACTAAATAACGAGCAAAATGTGCGCGAGTGATAGCACCATCACCGGCTAAGGCTTTTGCTCCTTCATACACATTTTCTATATTAGCTTTCGCTAAACGACGGCCCATTTCCATGGCACGCTGTTCGCGCTTTTCTTTTTGTATTTCAATTAATTTAAATAATTCAGGATGTTCAGGGTCAATATTGACACCCACAACATGTATTTCATGATTCAACCAATTAGTTGTCACTTCAATACCATTGATCAATTGCAACTTTAAATTATTATCTTTAATGTATTGGCTTGCTTCAACCAAGCCATCTACTGTATCGTGATCAGTAATGGCTAAAAAGTGAACTTGCCTATTTTCAGCACGCTGTACTAATTCACTAGGGGTGAGCTGTCCATCTGAAGCTTTCGTATGAGAGTGAAGATCAATTAACATGAATATCCTAAAAACACCTTGACATTAAAAGCAGAATGCAAAAAAATAGCTTCTAATTATTACGGGACGCATAATATATGATTTTTTCTACAATTACTCTTAAAGATTCTTGGTGGCACTCATTCTCATAAGCGAGCAATGAGGTTTTTGTATATTTAATTTTCCCAGCAAAACCAATTCTAAAGCTCGCATATTGCGGGCTTTTTTCATATTTGGAACCAACAAAAGTAAAACAGGTAAATTCAATGACAATTTTAAACACAGTCCTTAATTGGCGATGGCAAATTAAATAACAACTATTTCAATATTTGCTCACTCATTATTAAGGATTTAAACATGAATACTCAACACCCAATCGGCGTATTAAAAACCATTGAAGCACCCTGTAGTTACATTCAAGATTCATTAGGATTATTTCAACAAATCAGCGCTAATAGCGATAACCATTTATTGTTCGACTCTGCTGAAATAGAAAGTAAAGCGCATTTGAAAAGTCTGATACTGGTTGATGCCTGTTTGAAGATTACCTGCCAAGGTTTAGTCGTGACACTTGACACACTAACTGATAATGGCAAAGATTTACTGACTTTCATCACTCCTAAATTCTCAACACAATTGATCAGCGCACAAAGTCCTAGCCAATTACAACTCACTTTTCCACAATCAGATACCAGCGGTGATGAAGATCAACGTTTAAAATCAGCCTCGCCAATGGATGCCATTCGCTGCTTAATTGACCGCATCAAAAAACAGTCTTCACATTCTGAGGCGTTATTTTTAGGTGGGGTTTTTGCTTATGATTTTATTGCAACGTTTGAACAATTGTTGGAAGTTGAAGACAGCGAAAACACGACCCCTGACTATGTATTCTATGTCGCCGAAACATTAATGATCCACGATCATCAAAGCAAACAGGGTGAAATTTTAGGCAGTATTTTTGGTGGCTTATATTCAGACGAAAGTAAGTTGCGAATAAACAAACGTATTGCTCAATTACAAGGATTTTGCGATAACTTTATTGCGCCAATCAATCAACAAATAACCATTGATGCAAAAGTGAGCGTCGATGTTTCCGATGCCCAATATTGCGCAATTGTTGAACAATTAAAAACCAACATTGTTAAAGGCGATATTTTTCAGGTAGTGCCTTCTCGTAGCTTTTCACTACCTTGTCCAGATCCTATTTCAGCGTATCAAAAACTAAAAGAAACGAATCCAAGCCCGTATATGTTTTATTTAAAAGACAGCGACTTTATTCTATTCGGTGCTTCACCAGAGAGTGCAATTAAGTTCACTCAAAGCTCTCAAGATGTCGAAATCTATCCTATTGCTGGTACACGCCGACGCGGATTTAACCCCGACGGTAGTATCAATAAAGACCTAGATGGCCGCTTAGAATTAGAGCTTCGCTTAGATAAAAAAGAAACTTCTGAGCATTTAATGTTGGTCGACTTAGCGCGTAATGATGTTGCACGTATCAGTGAACCTGGGACACGCCATGTAGCGGAACTCTTACAGGTCGATCGTTACAGCCATGTGATGCATTTAGTGTCACGTGTTATTGGAAAATTGCGAAAAGATTTAGATGCTTTACATGCTTACCAAGCTTGCATGAATATGGGTACCCTAGTAGGTGCACCAAAAATTAGTGCCTCTAATCTGGTGCGAAAAGTAGAGAAAAAACGTCGTGGAAGTTATGGCGGAGCAGTCGGTTATATTAATGGTAACGGTGATATGGATAGTTGTATCGTGATCCGTTCTGCCTTTGTAAAAGATGGTATTGCACAAGCACAAGCAGGTGCAGGTGTTGTTTACGATTCAGTGCCGCAATTAGAGGCCGATGAAACACGCAGTAAAGCAGCCGCAGTATTAAATGCGATAGCGCTCGCACACGGAACAACACTCGCAGCGGTAACCTCCGCAGCAAACGATGCCAACGAGCAAGGAGAATAAGGCCATGACTATTCAAAGCAATCAAAATGCAACCAAAGCAACCTTATTTTTTCTTGATAACTTTGACTCCTTTACTTATAACCTAGTGGATCAGTTCAAGGCAGCGGGTTATCCGGTTAAAATTTATCGCAATAACCAAAGTGCGGAGAACATTAAAGCGCATATTGATGCCTGCGTAGGTGAAGTGGTCCTAGTCTTATCACCAGGTCCTGGCACGCCAAGTGCAGCGGGTTGTATGATAGATTTAATCACATTATGTAAAGGTCAAGTGCCTATTTTAGGTATATGTTTAGGCCATCAAGCATTAATAGAGCAGTATGGTGGTGTCGTTGGACAAGCGGATGAAATACAACATGGTAAGTCGTCTCTCATTCAGCACTGTGGAGATAAAATGTTTCAAGGTTTATCTCAACCCTTATCCGTTGCTCGTTACCATTCACTAGTGGGTACAACCGTGCCTGATAATTTGCAAACTGTGGCAAAATATAATGGTATGTGTATGTCTATTTATCACCAACAAGATAAGATGATCGGTTTTCAATTTCACCCAGAATCTATTTTAACCTGCGAAGGTGCACAGCTTTTAGAAAACAGTCTTAACTTACTGACTGAATCGGAGAAAAATTAAATGAGCCAATATGATGTACACCCGATTTTAGAACAACTTTATTTAGGGCAGTCACTGAGCGAACAACAAAGCCAAACCTTTTTTGAGCAAGTTGTATCAGGGCAGGTTGACCCAATCGTATTATCGTCAGTGATCACCGCATTAAAAATTAAAGGTGAAACACCCACTGAAATTACCGGCGCAGCGAAAGCGTTATTAGCACAGGCTAAAGTATTTCCTCGTCCTGATTACCCTTTTACCGATATCGTTGGTACCGGTGGTGATGGTTTAGGTACCATCAACATCTCGACTGCCAGTGCTTTTGTTGCAGCCGCTTGCGGAGTGAAAGTATGTAAGCATGGCAGTCGTAGCGTTTCTAGCAAATCAGGCTCATCGGACCTATTGGCTGCGTTTGGTATTAACCTCGAAATGCCACCACAAACGGCGCGCCAATGCTTGGATGATTTAAATGTTTGCTTTATTTTTGCACCTAGTTACCACGCAGGCATGCGTTTTGCGGGACCGGTTAGAGCAACTTTAAAAACACGCTCGATATTTAATGTGTTAGGTCCCTTAGTTAACCCGGCTCGCCCTGACTTTGAATTAATGGGTGTTTATGCGCCAGAGCTATTATTACCGATTGCGAAAGTCCATCAACAATTGGGCATGAAACGCGTAATGGTTGTGTATGGCAGTGGCTTAGATGAAGTTGCCTTACATGGCAGTACACAGGTTGCCGAGTTACATAATGGTGAAATAAAAGAATACACATTAACGCCACAGGATTTTGGTGTTGAACCTTATCCTATTGAAAGTATTTTTGGTGGCACACCCGAAGAGAATAAAGTCATTATTGAACAAATATTACAAGGTAAAGGCACTGAGGCACAGCAAGTCGCTGTAGCGATTAATGTCTCAGCCCTGTTAGTCTTAAATGGCAAAGCAGATAATTTTAAACAAGGAACGCAAATAGCATTAGCTAGCATGCAATCAGGTTTACCTCTTACATTACTCAAACAACTTGCGGAGCAAAGCAATGCTTAACGACCAAAGTTTACAAGATACTATTTTAGGCAAAATTGTTGATGACAAAATAATCTCAGTTGCAGCACGTAAAGTGAAACAGCCTTTAATTACCTTTAAAGATGATTTGGTGGAAAGTGACCGTCACTTTTACCAAGCATTAGATCAAGAGCACAGTGTATTTATTCTAGAATGTAAAAAGGCATCACCATCAAAGGGCCTGATCCGTGAAGATTTTGATTTAGAGTTAATTGCTAACGTTTATAAAAATTATGCATCTGCTATTTCAGTACTCACTGAGGAGAAGTACTTTCAAGGTGATTTAGAATATATCAATAAAGTACGTGAGCAAGTAACACAGCCTGTTATCTGTAAAGACTTCATTGTCGACCCATACCAAATCTACCTAGCTCGTTATTACCAAGCCGATGCTATTCTATTAATGCTCTCTGTATTAGATGATGATGCTTACCAAGCATACCGCGATACCGCACATAGCTTAAATATGGGAGTGTTAACCGAGGTTAGTAATGAACAAGAGTTGGTACGTGCAATCGCCTTAAATGCAAAAGTAATTGGCATTAATAATAGAGACTTACGTGATCTTACTATTGACTTAAATCGTACTAAAGAACTCGCAGTTAAAATTCCAAAAGACAGAATTATTATTTCTGAGTCAGGTATTTATAACCACCAGCAAGTAAAAGAATTAAGCAAATTCGCGAATGGTTTTTTAGTTGGCAGTTCAATCATGTCAAAAAACAATATTGATCGAGCGTGTAGAGAGCTGATTCTAGGTGAAAATAAAGTCTGTGGTTTAACACATGCCAGAGATGCTGCTGATGCACACAAAGCCGGTGCGGTTTATGGTGGTTTAATTTTTGTTGAGAAATCGCCGCGCTTCATCGCTCTTGAACAAGCACGTTTAGTGATGCTAGGTGCACCTTTAAAGTATGTGGGTGTATTCCAAGATGAAGAGATCGAACTAGTTGCTTACACCGCAAAAAGTTTAGGTTTGAGCGCAGTGCAATTACACGGTGATGAAACACCTAAATATGTTAAAGCACTATTGGCGGTATTACCAAAAAGCTGTGAAATATGGAAAGCACACGGCATTAGTGATAGCTTGCCTGCATTTGAAAAATACAATGTTAGTAAACACATCGTCGATACACGTGTTGGTAAGCAAAGTGGCGGCACAGGACAAGCTTTTGATTGGTCTCTGTTAACCCATGATGAAAGCGAACCGAACAAGATAGATAAAAGCAAGCTGATATTAGCCGGTGGGCTTAATCCAGACAATGCGCAACAAGCCGCTTTAATAGGTTGTGCAGGATTAGATTTTAATTCAGGTGTTGAATCTGAACCCGGTAAAAAAGACGCTGACAAATTAAATCGTAGCTTTGCTGCAATTCGTCGTTACATGCAACGATAAACGCTTTAGAAGGTAATAAAATGAAAACGTTAGACGCTTATTTTGGTGATTTTGGTGGTATGTACGTACCACAAATATTGGTTCCTGCATTAAAACAGCTTGAAACAGAGTTTTTAAAAGCACAGCAGGATGATGGATTTAAAGCAGAACTAGAAGAGTTATTGACTGAATATGCAGGACGCCCGACACCATTAACTTTATGCCGTAATTTAACCAAAGGTAAAAAAACTAAATTATACCTAAAACGTGAAGATTTATTACACGGTGGTGCACACAAAACGAATCAGGTATTAGGTCAAGCTTTACTGGCTAAACGTATGGGTAAAACTGAGATCATCGCAGAAACTGGCGCCGGACAACACGGTGTTGCAACGGCTTTAGCCTGTGCGCTACTAGGGCTTAAGTGTCGTGTTTATATGGGAGCGGTAGATTGTGAACGCCAAAAACCAAACATGTTCAGAATGCGCCTAATGGGTGCAGAAGTCATTCCAGTAACCTCCGGCTCAGCTACCTTAAAAGATGCCTGTAACGAAGCTTTACGAGACTGGGCTGGTAGTTACGAAAATTCACATTATTTATTAGGCACTGCAGCTGGACCACATCCATTCCCAACAATTGTACGTGAGTACCAAAAAGTGATTGGTGAAGAAGCAAAGCAACAATGTCTTCGTAAAGAAGGTATTCTACCAAATAAAGTGATAGCTTGTGTTGGTGGGGGATCAAATGCTATTGGTATTTTTTCAGACTTTATTGACGATAAAAACGTCGAGTTAATTGGTGTTGAACCTGGTGGTCATGGCATCGAGACCGGTGAACATGGTTGTCCGATCGCCTGTGGTACTAAGGGCATCTTCTTTGGTATGAAGTCGTTAATGATGCAGGATGATAACGGGCAAATTGAAGAGTCTTACTCAATTTCAGCTGGATTAGATTTTCCATCTGTAGGGCCACAACATGCACATTTGGCCAAAACAGGTCGAGCACAGTATGTGAATGCAACCGATGATGAAGCATTAATGGCGTTTAAAGCATTAGCTGAACAGGAAGGCATTATCCCCGCATTAGAATCTGCTCACGCGCTAGCACATGCATTAAAAATTATTGAACAGGATGATAAAGAGCAAATTATTATTGTTAACTTATCAGGCCGTGGTGATAAAGATATCTTTACCGTTGCTGATATTTTTGAAAAAAGAGGGATAATCTAATGACGCACGATTTAATGACGCAAAGATACGCACAATTATTTGATCGCCTAGCAGGTGCGAACCAAGGTGCATTTGTTCCCTTCGTCACTGTCGGTGATCCAAACCGTGAGCAATCATTAAGTATTATTAATACACTAATAGACGCTGGTGCAGATGCACTAGAATTAGGCATTCCATTTTCAGATCCCGTTGCTGATGGTATCGTCATTCAAGATGCTTCAATTCGAGCGTTAGAGGCAGGCACCACACCACAGGTTTGTTTTGAAATAATTAAAGAGATCCGTACTCAACATCCACAGATACCTATTGGATTATTACTGTATGTGAACTTAGTCTATTGTAACGGTATAGAGAATTTCTATCAGCGCTGTAAAGAAGCTGGTGTTGACTCAATATTAATTGCAGACGTGCCATTACATGAAAGTGCACCATACCGTGCAGCTGCAGAGAAATTTGGCTTACAGCAAATATTTATTGCGCCACCTAATGGTGATAAAACAACGTTGCAACAAGTAGCAGAGTATGGCCAAGGCTACACTTACCTATTAAGTCGTGCTGGTGTAACAGGGGCTGATGCAAAAGCGGGCATGCCCGTTGAACATATGCTTGAAACATTAGGCGAGTATGATGCACCACCATCGCTGTTAGGGTTTGGTATTTCACAACCTGAACAGGTCGCTAACGCGATTAAAGCAGGCGCGGCAGGTGCAATTTCTGGCTCAGCGGTAGTGAAAATAATCCAACGTAACCTTGATGATCCCGCTACAATGAAAACAGAAATGTTTGAATTTATTAGTGCAATGAAGGCCGCAACCTTCAAATAACGGACTATCATTATTTAATTTTTTAAAGAAGAGAGTGTCATGAAACAATTTTTTGAGTTTATTCCTTTAATTATCTTTTTTGCCGTGTATAAAATGGTCGACATTTATGCCGCAACGGGATCATTAATTGTAACAACAGGCTTATTGTTAGCTTACAATTACTTTAAGCACGGCAAAGCTGAAAAAATGCATATCATCACTTTCTTAATGGTGTTGGTGTTTGGCACATTAACGCTAATTTTGCATGATGATGTATTCATCAAATGGAAAGTCACCGTGGTATATGTGTTGTTTACCATTGCATTATTAGCTAGCCAATTTATCTTTAAAAAACCAATTCTTAAACAGATGCTAGGTAAAGAAATAACTTTGCCGGAAAAAGTATGGTCAACATTAAACATCGCTTGGGCAGTCTTTTTCTTAGCGCTAGGGTTAATTAATATCTATGTTGCATTTAGCCTAGAACAAGAAGTTTGGGTTAACTTTAAAGTGTTTGGATTGTTAGGAGCAACTTTAGTCTTTACCTTATTAAGTGGTTTGTATATTTATAAATACCTGCCTAGTGAAGATAAGAAGAAAAAAGTCGACGCTAAAAAAGAAGCGGAATAAAAACGTTTTTAACACTTTCGAGTGTCAACAAAAAGCCCGTTGTATAGCACTACACAACGGGCTTTTTCTTGGTAACAATTCCGATAAATAACAGCCCTTTGTTGAGAGTAAAAACACATCCTATCTGCCTTAGAAACATTGCAATGGGAGTAATACCAACTCCGCTAATTAATGGAACTGGTAATACCTATTTGACATTATTTTTGTCTTATTTTATTTACAACAGCCCAATATTTATTCTCAGAGCTAATGAAATTAATATGACTGAATCATCACATAGTCGTTTGCTCTGTGAATAACTGCTGCGCTTTTAATTGCCATAATGGCGACAATTCACAGTAGAATAATAAGTTATATTGATATTCAGGGTACACAAGCAGTCTTGTATCAATTTTTCCATTAGACTTTTTAAAGCTCTGTAAATCATAAAACAGCGCCTTATAATCAACTTCTGAATTAACACTCACCACCTTTACTAAATTTTGCAAAGACTGTAAATAAGTTAGTTGATGATAACCTTCATTATCTTCTTCGAAACTTGTCGAAAAATATGTAAGATCTTCTACTCCTGAAGATGGCTGTCGCTCAGGTAAGATTAAAGATTTTTTTGCACGTATTACATATTGTTGAAAGATAGTGGCTTCTGCCATTGGTAACGCACTAAAAAATAAAGCTAATCGCTCACTATTTAAAAAATAAGCTAATTGCGAGTGTTCATCTGACAAATAAAAACGTGTTAATGGTAAGCACTTATCTGCTAATAAATCCTCAATGGGCACATTTTGCTCCGCCATTAATTGCCGAGTTTTGGTAGAGACGACTTTTAAAAGATAAAGCGTGTCATCAATATTTTTATTAATGATGGCATTATCATGGCAACTTAAATCACTGAATAATGTCATCAAGTATTGTGATTTTTTTAATAAAATACTCATCGCATACCTATTATAAAAATGGGCTTAAAAAACCCACACCTCGACACGCCTATTTTTACTGCGACCGATTGCCGTTTTTGTTGAAGCAATAGGTAATTGTGAACCAAACCCTTCCACCGCAGTAATATTTAAACCGCGAGTTTGTAGCTCTCGCTCTACTATTTGGGCACGCTTTAGCGATAATAAAGATTGCTTGTCTTGTTCTTCTGATAGATCAGAGAACCCCATCAATACCACTCTAAGACCAGCATGTTGTCTTATGTATTCAACGACCCTCAGTAAATCATCTTTGCCTTTACTATCTAATTGATTACTGTCCTGTTGAAAGCGAAAATTCAAGGAAAGGCGTTGAGCTATCTCACCGTAATCATTATAAATTTGTGGGGCTTGCTTATTAGGGTAAATACCTTGTAATTGAATATTTTGAGAAACTAGGCCTACCTGCTCAACAATTTTTTGCCCCGCTGCCGAGGTCACAAAATGTGTAAAACGTTCAATAAATTCACTACTAGCAGCAGGTACATACAGGTACAAACGTCTACTTAAAGGATAATCCTCTGTACTCACCGTAAATTGTGTTGGGTAAATAGGAGGAGAAGTAATGGATGCCGCTATCGATAACGCCTTACTGTTATTAATATAGGGTAAGCCTATAAAACCAATACCAGCCTGATCCTGTGCAATTAAGTCGGACAGTTTACTACTAGACTGATAACGACTCGCATTCGGTGATAAGATGCTATCGCCTTCACTAAAAACTATACTTTTAAAACTATCCCAGGTGCCTGAGTTCAGATCTCGCGCATAAACATTAATGCTTAGGTCCTCGCCACCTAGTTGTTCCCAATTATTAATCTCACCTGAAAAAATGTCTGCTAGCTGTAATAAGGTGAGTGAATTCAGTGAGTTCTTCTTATTTACAATGATAGCAACGCCATCCAGACTGATGATCACTTCGCTACCAGCTAAACCAAGGTTGCCATACTGCGCCTTTAATAACGCCACTTCGTCGTCTTTAATTTTCCGAGATGAAATGGCCAAATCAGCAACCCCATTTGCTAAGTCTTTAAATGCAGTTGATGATCCGTGAGCTTGCAGTTCAATTTCATAGGCTTGGTTGTTATGAATATATTGTAATTGGCGATCTACCTCTGAATCCCCTTTTATCCAGCGCATTTCAGACACCCCCAATGTTTTTAAATATGCAGTTAATAGAGCAGGTGCAAGATGCTCCCCTATTGTATTTGAACCATGTAAGCGCATAGTAAGCTTTGCATTATCAACAGGTAATTGAATAGTTGGTGCTAAATGAACAGCAGGAGCGGCTTCAGCTAATAAGCTATCTAAAATATTTGGGGAAGAGTGTTGAGTTGAAACAGGCCCTGACAAAACAGTGACTTGCAATATATTTGTCTGCAATAAAACGATAAAGATAAATATGATACTCGCCAGCAGTAAAATAACAAAAGAAGATTTATTAAGCGTATGCTCTTTTATCGCAATAGCATGTTTAATACGCTGCTTATTACGTTCAACGGTTGCATCTTGCTTACTTACATTGCCACTTACCGGCTGAATATCGATATACACAGAAGTTTGCTGCAATGATTTCACTTGTGCGGTAACTTGTTCATGACCTAAGCTCAGTAACTCATCAAAAACGTTTAGCCTATACACAGTGTCATGTACTAATTTATCGATCGGCAACTGAATATCAAAGGCTCGACTCAATGTTGCCTTGAGTTTGATCAGTTTATTTTTGAAGTCCACATTCAATGTTAATGATGTTTTATTATTGGCTGACATTTACGCTTCCCCTCGCGCTTTGCTTAGCAAGTATGATATAGATCTCGCATGACAATCATGTGACGTTTTAAGATGCTAACGCGAGAAAAGGCTATGTATATGAAAGTGGAAAAATTTTATAAAAAGGAATACAGCAATTTAAAAATAGATGGGTAAAAAATAGATGGGTAAAAAATAGACGAACATAAAAAAGGCTACTCAATAGTAGCCTCGATTACTCAATGCATAATAAAAATATTGCTCAGAACAATAATGAGAATATTAGTTAGAATGTAACATGCTGTTTAATTCTACAGCGCTTTTATTAACGAGACATTCAATTTGACCTGTCGTTGAATTACGACGGAATAATAAGTCATCTTTATTAGCTAAATCTCGTGCTTTAACAAATCCAGCGTCATTACCTTCGTTATCTAACATTTTAACTTTAGAACCCGCTGTAACGTATAAACCAGACTCAATAGTACAACGGTTACCCAGTGGGAAGCCTAAACCAGCATTAGCACCTAATAAGCTATTTTCGCCAATAGCGACAACCATTTTACCACCGCCAGACAGTGTACCCATAATAGAAGCGCCACCACCGATATCACTTCCTTCACCAACCATAACACCCGCTGAAATACGACCTTCAACCATGCTAACACCCGCTGTACCTGCATTAAAGTTAATGAAACCTTCATGCATCACTGTTGTACCTTCACCAACGTGAGCGCCTAAACGTACGCGTGAAGTGTCAGCAATACGCACACCAGCTGGAACTACGTAATCAACCATTTTAGGGAATTTATCAACACAATCTACAATGATAGTTTTCCCTTTTAAACGTGCTTTCATTTGACGATCTTTAAGCTCAGGTAAGTCGATAGCACCCTTGTTTGTCCATGCGATATTGTGCAATAAACCAAAGATACCGTCTAACACTACGCCGTGTGGTTTAACTAAACGATGAGAGATAAGTTGCAGTTTCAAATAACCTTCAGCGACACTCTGTGGTGCTTCGTCAGTGGCTAAAATAACTAACACTAATGTTTGTTTTGATTTAGCTGCTGCAACTGCAAAATCTGCATTATCTGCATCGTCTTCACCATTAAAAGCCGCAGCCAGTTGTTCTGCAATAGCGGGTTTAATTTCGATAACTTGATTGCCACCTTCATATCCAGCAATTGCACCAATAGTTGCAACTAGATCTTCGTTTGGATTTAAAATTGGGTTTGGAAAAAATGCTTCGATGATTTTTTGGTCACGGTTTTTAGTCGCTGTACCAAACGCAAGTGAAAATGTAGACATGTATTAAGCTCCGATTTAAGGTCTATTCGGTGAAACACCGTAATTGATTACTAAAATGATAAATAGCCAATAATAGAGAAGCACTACGATAGATGCAAAACTAAAATGTTATAAGAGCGAATTAATTAGTCTAGTCACGATAGAGAAACGAAGTTATATCTATACCCGTTATCAATCGAGATGCTTTATTCAGTCGTTAGCTTGGACAGCAAGGCAAGGCGTAACATGATGACAATGCCTAGTCCTTATCGAATGTTGCAACGCTGAATTGCTTTTCGAGCTAACGACCCACAGGGCAAGTTGTGAGGCAAGCATCTTCGTTGTTAGAAAGTATTGATTGAACTAGTTAGATCTTCAACTTCCTGCCTAGAAGCTACTCACCTCACAACTTGCTGAACTTTGCATCTTGAATGGTAACGGGTATACATAGGTTGCTTTTTCAAGATTCATTAATCCATTCAAAGTATAATATTCGCTAAAAAGAAGGGTTGTGTTGTTTATCGGTTATGAGAGTGATCATTTTCATCACCATTTATACCTTTATAACGACGACTTCTAAAATCAAATAGCCGAGTGCCTTTTCATTCATTAGCTTTCATGACATAAAGCAAAAAAGCCATTAAATGAAAAGAAAAGTTTATAAACCTATTTTTCTGGTTTGTTTTTTACGCTTTCTTTTACAATAAGAAAAAGCACGATAACAACCATATTTACTGAAGGATAATAATATTTCTAATAACAACATCATTGACACCGCAGCAACAACCCCTACTAAAATAGCCTGTTGATTAAGTAACACATTAGCTTGGTAACCTGTCCACGTTTCGTTAACAATAGGGTCTTTGATTTGTTGCGTTAATTCCCCTAATCGATACCAAATAGGCTGATTTAAATTATCTATTTTTTGTTGTAAAAATTGCACTCGTGAATAAGTATTTTCTATAACCAATGCTTCTTCACGGTACAAGCTATCTTTACTACTTTTATGTTTTGTAATGAGTGCGTTCAAATCACCAGCAAAATATTTATCTGCAAGCGATTGAAATTCAGCTAAATGCTGTTGCGCTTCAACAAAATGCCCCTGCAAACGCAATTCATATTGTTGTAAAAAGTTCGGTAACTGTAAACCTAATAGTAAGCTAATAGTAAATACTAGCTGTAAACTATAACGTTTTATTACCGATAGCATGTTATTTAAAACCTCGGCTGCTTCGCAGTACTTCATAGGCTTTTTGAATATCTTGCGTTTTCTCTTTAGCTAATTCCATCATCTCTTCCGGTAGCCCCTTGGAAGCTAGTTTATCAGGATGGTTTTGACTCATTAACTTGCGATAGGCTCGTTTCACTTCTTTGTCCGTGGCTGTACTTTCAACCCCTAGTACTTGATAAGCATCATCTTCAACTTCAGCTTTATTATATTGCTGACCACCCTGCTTACCCTGATGGAAGTGTTGCTGCCCTTGAATCATTTGAATCAAACGGTCTAATTCGAAACGTGAAAAATTTAGATTTTCGGCAATGGTGTACAACAAGGCTTTTTCGTTATCATCAATCACACCATCTGAATAAGCAACTTGTACTTGAATCGCTAAAAACATTTGCAGGACGTTACGTTCACCGTGCAATTTACGTACAAATTCTTGCAATGTTTCTACTAGTGCAAAGTCAGCACTTTTACCACTGGTGAAGGCATGCTGAGCTTGCGATCTTGCATCACCGTGCAAATTCATTTGGTCCATATATGCATTGGCGACTTGAATATCGGTTTGAGTGACTTGTCCCTTTGCTTTGGCAACGTGTCCCATCACCGAAAAAGCGGTTTCAAAAAACGCTTTTTGTTTATCCGCACTGTTGGTTCGTCCACCTAACATGCCATCGCGCATATTAAAGTTACGTCCGACGGCCACATCAAAACGATGCCCTAACCAAACGCCTAACAGCAGGCCAAAGAAGTGACCAAACATAAATCCAAAAAAACCACCTAATAACTTGCCCCATATGCGCATAATTAATCATTACCTTTAAATTAAGAAAATATTGAATTTTTCTATTATTTTGACTAACTATGTGAAGATTTACCAATTATTTGTAATAAATAGCCAAAATACTCGTGTATTAGCCAATCAAAGATTGGAGACAGCAAAAGATTACTTTATTATAAGGGGTTATATTGTTGTTTCTGCTTAGCGTTTCCTTTTTCTTTCTAAGCCCTTGTAGTGAGTTATTAATGTTAAAACTAATCCCCTTATTATTTGTCTTATCTCCAGTTGCTAGTGCCGTTGCACAGGAAATTGAAAATAAAAACACCTCTGCAACGCAAAGTAATACTGATAGTAGTGCTAGCACCAAGAGCGATGCAATAACTAAGATTGCCAGCTTAGAAGAAAAATCAGCGCCACGTGACGTACAAGTGTTCTTTAGGCAGTGCTATAGCCAAGTCCCTCCCGTCACGACACGTAATAATAATCTAGATAAAAACCAAATTCCAATCAGCATCAATGCCAATTCATTACGCGGTGTTAATGGCGAGATAATTTATCAAGGTGATGTCAATGTGGTTCAAGGTGAAAAGAGCCTCGATGCAGACCGATTAATTTATAACCGCAATACTGAACAAGCAAATGCAATCGGCAATGCGCGCTATGTTGATGGACAAATCACCCTTTTAGCCGACCAAATAGATACTAATTTAAAAACCGATGAAGCATCGTTGTTACAGACGCAGTATCAGTTTCACGGTCAGTCTGGTCGTGGTAATGCAGATCGCGTGTATGATAATGGTCAAGGTTTTTATGAGTTAAATTCTTCTAGTTACACGGCGTGCCCACCGGGTGATATTACTTGGAGCATCGATTCTTCGACCTTATACATTGACAAAGAAAATGATATGGGGACAGCTTACAATGCAGTATTAAGAATAAAGGATGTGCCAGTATTTTACTTCCCTTATATCAGCTACCCTTTATCCGACACGCGAAAAACCGGACTTTTATTTCCAAAATATGAGTTTTCATCAGTGAATGGATTTTCTTACAGCCAACCTCTGTACCTAAATTTAACATCCAATCAAGATGCAACCATCACACCGACTTATATGGAAAACCGGGGTCTATTAGTAGCGACTGAATATCGTTATTTGTTTGATATTGGTTCAGGTCAAATTCAAACTGAATATCTTGCGGATGATCGAATACGCGAAGACGATGATGGCGATTTAATTGGAAAACGCTATTTATTTCATTTTGAACATCAAGTTAATTTTTCACAAGACTGGGCTTTTGAGGCAGATTACAACAAAGTCAGTGATGATTATTATTTCACCGATATTGATACCGAATACGGTACCAGTACAGATAACCAATTATTACAAACCGCTAAATTAAGTTATACAAAAAGTAATTGGAATAGTGAGCTGGAAGTACGCGACTTTCAAATATTAGGCGATGACGATACCCCACATATTGTATTACCTAAATTAGCCATAAATGCATACCAGCCGCTTAACTGGAAAAGTCTACAGTTTGATTGGTATTCAGAAGTCACGCGTTTTGAACACAGTGATAGTGAGGTGTATACCGGTACGCGTATCCATGCTGAACCAAAGCTATCTTTACCCCTTTATTACGATTCTCTATTTATCAATACTGAACTAAAATACATGCTTAGCGTCTATCAACAGGATCTAGAAAACGCAACAAAGTACAGTTGGTATGATGAGTTAGATGAGTCTGTTGTGCGATACCTTCCGTCATTTAAAATACATTCAGGTATCAACTTAGAACGCGATTTTTCAGTATTTGGTAATGATTACCGACAAACATTAGTACCGCAAATGCAGTATTTATATGTGCCATACCAAAATCAATCAGATATTGGTTTATACGATACAACAACATTACAACAAGATTATTACGGCTTATTTCGAGATAATCGTTATTCTGGGTATGACCGCATTGCCGAAGCGAATCAAATCACAGTGGGGGTTTCAAGTAGCTTCTTAAATGAACAAGGTGAAGAAAAATTACGTTTTGCTATTGGGCAAAATTATTATTTATCGAAATCTCGTACCGTATTACCAACCGATGACGATGATGACAGTCAATCTGTCAGCCGTTCTTCAATTATTGCTGAGTTTGATGTTAACTTTGAAAATGATTATTTCCTGCATGCAGGTGTAGAGTGGGACAGTGATGAAAACCTCCTTAAACGTGCGAATACTACGTTTGAGAAACGTTGGGCTTACAATACATTTATGCAGTTAAGCTACCGTTATTATAAAGAAGATGAAGATGCAGAATGGGATGAAATTGTTAACCAACTTGGTAGTAAAGTAAACTGGTCAATCAACACGCAATGGTCAGCCTATGCGAGTTATTATTATGACCTTGAATTTGAAAATAGTTATGAAAGTATCATCGGTATTAAATACCAGTCTTGTTGTTGGGCTCTTGGTTTAAGTTACGATAAACATATGCAGTCTTATTATGGAACAGAGTCTGATTTTAACGATGATATGGAAACAGAAAATAGCATTAACTTAACGATTGAATTAATGGGGTTAGGTGGTGTCGGTTATTCAGATAGTGAAGATGGTTTATTCGACTACGGTCGTCCATTTTATTTAAAGTAATGGGTAAAAAATGAAATTAACAAAACAATTTTTAAGTGTATTAATCTTAGCGAGTACTTTACCTCAATTGGCAACGGCTGCGGAAGTACAACTAGATAAGATTGAAGCAGTAGTAAACAAAGAACTAATCTTAAGCAGTGATATGAGTAACCTTAAGCGTGACTTAATTACTCGCTATCAAGAGAGTGGTCAAACGCTGCCGGATCCAAAAAATATTGATAAGCAAATTCTTGATAAATTAATCAGTGATAAATTACAGTTACAAATTGCAGAACGTATAGGCTTGCGCATCAGTGATGCACAACTTGATCAAACCATTACCGAAATGGCGAAAAAGCAAAATAAAACATTAAACGAATTACGTGCCGATATAGAGGCATCGGGCATCAATTATAAGGCATTCGTTGCTAACATTCGTGATGAATTGACTATTAATGAAGTGCGTCAAGTGCAGGTTCGCCGCCGTATCAATATCTCTGATCAAGAAGTTCAACAAGTTGTTGATCGTATTAAAGAGCAAGGTGAGCAAACGACTGAGTTTCATTTTGCACATATTTTACTTAAGTTATCACCGGAAGCGTCTGAAGAGAAACGAACTGCGGTAACCAATGAAGCGAACTCGTTAGTACAAAAAATAGAGAATGGTGCTGATATCAAACAGCTAGCGATTGCCAATTCTGAAGGCCCAAAGGCCTTAGAAGGCGGCGATTGGGGATGGCGTAAGCTAGATTCAATTCCAAGTTTATTTGTAGAAAATTTACAAGAGAGCAATAAAAAAGGCGATATCATTGGCCCTTTCAATACCAGAATGGGAGTACATATCATTCAAGTGCTAGATAAAAAAGGGAATGATAACGTGATCACAGAAGAAGTGAATGCACGTCATATTCTGGTTAAACCCACTATCATTTTGAGTGATGAAAAAGCCAAGTTATTGTTAACAACTTTACGTCAGCAAATATTATCAGGCACAAAAACCTTTGATGAATTAGCCAAAGAGTATTCTCAAGATCCTGGTTCTGCCGTAAAAGGTGGTGAACTAGGTTGGGCTGATCCAAACATGTATGTGCCTGAATTTCGTGATTTAGCACAAGAACAAGCAATCGGTGAAATCAGTCAACCCTTCCATACAATGCATGGCTGGCATATTCTTCAAGTACTTGATAAACGCGAATCTGATACGACTGAAAATGCCACTAAGCAAAAAGCTTACAGTATGTTATTTAGACAACGCTTTCCTGCTGAGGCTTACGCTTGGTTAAATGAGATACGCCAAGAAGCGTATATCAAGATTAATAACCCTGCTTATATTATTGAGGAAGAATAATGTTACCTCGTATTATTGTCACCGCTGGTGAACCGAGCGGAATTGGTCCTGATTTAGTTTTACAATTAGCGGAACAGACTTGGCCCGCTGAACTGGTTATTTGTGCAGACTTAATACTATTAAAAGAGCGAGCACAGCATTTAAATAAAAATATTACTTTTATTGAATATGATGTCGAAAAGCCTCAAGCGGAACCGCTCTTAGGTCAATTAACCGTAGCTCATATTGCGACTGACGTCCCCGTGAAAATGGGACAACTTGATGCTCGCAATGGTGAATACGTTTTAGAAACCTTACGTTTTGCAAGCCAAGGTTGTTTAAATGGTGAGTTTTCTGCGGTGGTTACAGCACCAGTACATAAAGGCATTATCAATGACGCCGGTGTTACCTTTAGCGGCCATACTGAATTTTTTGCTGAGCAAGCTAACGTTGATTTAGTAGTAATGATGCTTGCAACAACGGGTTTACGTGTTGCCTTAGCAACCACGCATTTACCACTTTCTGCCGTGCCCAGCGCAATAACAGAACCCTTATTAGCGAATATTATTACAATTTTAAATGCTGAATTAAAAGAAAAATACGGTATTAAACAGCCGACTATCTATGTGTGTGGCTTAAACCCACACGCAGGGGAAGGAGGTCATATGGGCAGAGAAGAAATAGATACCATTGAACCTGCACTAGACAACCTTCGCGCACAAGGTATTCAGTTAGTGGGCCCACTGCCTGCTGACACTTTATTTCAAGATAAATACTTACAACATGCCGATGCGGTATTAGCCATGTATCACGACCAAGGTCTACCTGTTTTAAAATATAAAGGTTTTGGTCGCTCCGTTAATATCACATTAGGCTTACCATTTATACGCACATCGGTTGACCATGGCACCGCATTAGATCTAGCAGGAACAGGCAAAGCTGACTCAGGTAGTTTATTATGTGCAGTCAACGAAGCTATTACCATGGTCCAAAGTAACATCAACAAGGTTAATGAATAAAATGAATGATAAAACCCACCTAGGCCATACCGCTCGTAAACGATTTGGACAAAATTTCTTACACGACGATTACATTATCGATTCAATTGTGGCAGCAATAGCGCCACAACCTGACGATAACATTGTAGAAATTGGTCCCGGTTTAGGCGCATTAACAGAGCCTGTGGCACGTAAAGTAAACTGCTTAAATGTAGTGGAATTAGACCGTGATTTAGCAGCGCGTTTAGAACAGCACCCTACGTTACGTGATAAATTAAAAATAACCCAAGCTGATGCCATGCGTTTTGACTTTGGACAATTAGTGCAAGGTGACAAACAATTACGAGTGTTTGGTAACTTACCGTACAACATATCAACGCCTTTAATGTTCCACCTATTTGAGTTTGCAGACAAAATTTCTGACATGCACTTCATGCTGCAAAAAGAAGTAGTTAACCGTTTATGTGCAGGTCCAGATTGTAAAGCTTACGGACGTTTAAGTGTAATGGCACAATACTACTGTAATGTTATTCCTGTATTAGAAGTGCCGCCTACGGCTTTTAAACCCGCACCTAAAGTTGATTCTGCAGTAGTAAGGTTAGAGCCTTACGATACACCACCTTTTGTTGCTAAGAGCATGAAAGTATTAAACCAAGTTTGTTCGATGGCCTTTAACCAACGCCGTAAAACAGTTCGTAATGGTTGGAGAGATCTATTAACTGCTGAAGAATTAACTGACCTTGGTATTAATATTGGCCACCGCGCAGAAAACATCTCTGTTGAAGAGTATGTGCGTGTTGCAAACTATGTTTATGACCGCCTACAAAAAGAAGTTTAGAGCTCAATAACAATTTTTAATAGGATCAAATAACGATGGCAACTTATATAGTTGGTGACATTCAAGGTTGTTATGACGAATTGATACAGCTTCTATCTTTGGCCAATTTTGATCCAAAAAATGATGAGTTATGGGTTGCTGGCGATTTAGTCGCTCGTGGCCCTAAATCATTGCAAACATTACGCTACCTTAAAAAGTTAAAGGCAAAAGTGATTCTAGGTAATCATGATTTGCACTTATTAGCGACGGCTTTGGGCATTCATAAACCCAAAGAAAAAGACAAAATATCCCCTATTTTAGAAGCGGATGACAGTCAGCAGCTTCTAACATGGTTACGTAATCAGCCTTTGTTATTAGAGCATCCTGAACATAAGTTTATTATGGTGCATGCAGGTATATTACCTTCTTGGACAATTCCACAAGCAAAACAATTCGCCAAAGAAGTTGAACAACAATTGCATGGGGAAGATTACCAATCACTGCTTAAAAACATGTACGGTAACCACCCGACTAAATGGCACCCTTCACTTTCAGGCATTGAACGAATACGCTACATTATCAATGTGTTCACACGTATGCGTTATTGCACTTTAAATGGCGAGTTGGAGTTTTATAACAAACTATCGCCAGCAGAAACAGATAGCAATGTATTAAAACCTTGGTTCGAAATAACGCCAAGAGATCATACTCAACCTATCTTATTTGGTCACTGGGCTGCATTATTAGGCCAAACAAATCAACCAAACTTATATGCATTAGATACGGGCTGCGTCTGGGGAAACAGTCTTACCATGATACGTTGGCAAGATAAGAAACTATTTTCATTATCTTGCCCCGCATACGGTTAAAACCAATCTGGATAAATAAATGGTCTATTTAGACGTTAGGGAAAATGCATGGTAGCAAGGCGTTGATTGCAGTAACTAGTTATTTTCATTACAAAATCAACAACGAAGCTAGGACTCATTTTAACAAACATAAATGGCTAGATAATTATTTAGATTGGTATAACTAGCGCTTAACTCACTCTATCTAAGGTCAAAAACTCTAAATTGTGCACATTTTTTTCATCTGCTAAATAATGCTCACTACTTACTTTTTCCCATTTTCCTTGAGTAAGATAATCAGGAAAGTGCGTATCGCCTTTAGTTTCCAAATCAATGAATGTTAAATACAGGCGATTAGCAACAGGTAAAAAATGTTCATAAATAGTGGCTCCGCCGATAATCATCACTTCCTCAACCCCCGCAGCAGCTTGTAATGCTTGCTCAACGGAGGTCACACAAGTAACACCTGCCATGTTTAAATTAGGATCGCGAGAAACTACAATATTTAAACGTCCTGGTAATGCTCTACCAATTGAGTCATAGGTTTTACGGCCCATGATCACTGGTTTACCTAGTGTTGTCTTTTTAAAATATTGCAAATCTGCTGGCAAATGCCATGGCATTTTGTTTTCTAAACCAATTACACGATGATTTGCCATGGCTACTATCATTGAAATTTTCATTTATTTTCCAAATTTTTATATAATGAGCATAAGTTTATCAATTACGTTTTAAAATTCATCTATTTAATTACTACCTTCTCCTGAAATGCCCCTATTGATGGGCAATCAAGTAGATAGCGCTATATTTGTAGATTTTGTAATGACGTTTTTTAAACCTTTAACCCGTTAACGCTTAATCTTAACCACGTAATAAGTGTTCGTTATTTGTAGTCGAGCAGTAACGACAATATTTTCTTTACAATTTACACAACTAAACGCACCTACCACCATGAAATATAGTGAAATAGAATAATATTTATAACTTTATGATTTTACACCTCCATTAACGACAATTGAGGTGAAATAATAAACAGGGTTATGGTAAAGTTGATACCCATTCAACATGATATTAAGGAACAGATCATGGCTACTTTACCTAAAAAAAGCATCATCCCCATACTGCTGATCATTGTTTTCTTATTATGGATAATGTCAATTTGGTCTGGCTGGATGCCATCAACATTTGATGTGAAAGCAAAAACACAAGAAGCAGCAACTGCATCCAATAGTGAAATAGTACCTGGTTATGCAACCACAACAACGCTTATTGACGTAACTAGTTGGTTAGTAGATAAACGCGGGGGCTTCTTATCTAACGATGTCACTCCACCAGGATTTTTTATGGATAATATGCCTGCCTTTGAATACGGTGTATTAGAGCAAGTAAGAGATTTAGCTTTAGTGATGCGTTTAGACTTCAGCCGTTCACAATCACAATCGACGGGTGATAAAGACTTAGAAATAGCACAGAATAAAATGAATATTTCGCATACTAACTGGGTTTTGCCTAGTGCAGAAAGTGAATATAAAGATGCAATTAAAGCATTCAAACGCTATCGTGCTCGTCTCTCTGCAACAGACCAAACAGAAGCACAATTTTATACGCGTGCGGATAATCTAAGTGATTGGTTACGTGAGATTGAAAAACGATTAGGCTCTATTTCACAAAACTTAAGCGCCAGTGTCGGTAATGATATATTTGATACGAACCTAGCAGGTGATACTTCAGCAAAACAATCAACGGCCAGCGCTGACGAAATTGAGATCAAAACAAATTGGTTTAAGATTGATGATGTTTTTTATCAAAGCCGTGGTTCAACATGGGCTATTCTACATTTTTTAAAAGCAGTAGAAATTGACTTTCAAGATGTGCTCGAAAAGAAAAATGCACAAGTTAGTTTAAAACAAATTATTCGTGATTTAGAAGCAACACAACAAGCAGTATGGAGCCCAATGGTATTAAATGGTAATGGCTTTGGTTTCTTAGCAAACCATTCCTTGGTGATGGCAAACTACGTTTCTCGAGCCAATGCAGCCCTGATTGATTTAAGGCGTTTATTAGAACAAGGTTAAAATAAGTGATGATTGAGTAAGGTTACGCTTATTAAAATAAACAATACAAAAATATCAGGCACAAAAAAGCCCCGATAAATATTTATTTTCGGGGCTTTTTAATGTGTGCTCTACTCTTGTTCTATTAAAAATTAATAGTACGAATTAACCACAGCACTTTTTATATTTTTTACCACTACCACAAACACAAGGTTCGTTACGAGCAGGCATTTTTTCAAAACGAGTAGTGACTGGTTTATTAATCAACACATCTAATTCGGTAGTATTCTCAGCTTGTTCAGCATCAACGGTAATAGCGATAACTAAGTTATGTTCTTCAGCTAATGTTTGTACTGCTTCAGCACGGGCATCGGTATTAACAACAACCTGTAAAGGTAGCTCTTCAGTACCAATTTTTACTGCACGCTTTGTATTAAAACCATAACTTGAATGTTTTGGTTTTTTCTCTTTTTTACCTTTAAAGAAAAATTTATCTGACATATTGGACCTTTTTTATTCCACACACTTTGTTCTGCACACTTATTGTACTTAGCATTTTTCGCACAGTGTACAGTATTCCTTAGACCAATCTAGCGTAATATTCGCTGTTCCACTTACCTACACAGTGTGATTAAACTAATCTATCTAATTATATGCTCACTGTTAGTATTAAATTACGATCAAACAATCGGACGGCCACGATAAATTAAAATTGACGGTATCGCTAATCCAAAACTTAATGCCGTTAAAATAAATAAAGTGCGCAAACCATTTTCCATGACCACCTGCATTAACGCTAAGCTATAACCTGTCGTATTAATCTCAACCAATCCAATCATTGCAGAAAAGGCATAACTACCAGGGATCATAGGTATTACTGATGCGACGGTAAAAACAGGACGCGGAATCAAATGTTTACGAGACCAATATAAACCTAAAAAACCCATACTTGCTGAAGCAATTAAGGTTGCCCATTCAATGGGTAAATCAAAATGCATTAGCAAAAATCGTAAGCTGTGAGCAAATGCACCGCCCGCAGCACAATAAATCAACATTTTACGCGGCACATTAAATACCATGGCAAAACCAACTGCTGGTATCCACGCAAACCATGCATCGATAATTAACAAGCCTAATAAATCAAAAAATGCGCTCATTAGATTGCCCACCCTGATACGCCAGTGACCTTAATGGCTGCTACAATCCCAATTGACACACTGACCGCAAGTAACGTTGCAAATACCCAACGTGCGATCCCCATATTGACGTATCCTTTAAGCATATCTGACACCGCATTAATTAACGGAAAACCCGGTACCAGTAACAACACACTGGCCGCCATTGCTATTTGTGGGTTTTCCCCAATCTCAAGAATTGCGCCGATACTGGTTATAGTTGTAGCGACAAAAGCAGCGATGGCAAAATTCACAAACGGATTGTGCTGACGATGCCCTAATTCTTGTCGTACGATCATGGTTAAACTAGAAGCAACAAAAGTCGTCCAATACACCGCTCTATCGCCGCCAAAAAAGTGACTGAAACTGGCACAGGCAAAACCAATCATTAGCACCACCAACCAACGGTTATATTTATAGGGTTTTAATCGCTGTAAGCGCTTTTTAACATCTTTAGCGTCAAGTAGTTTTTTTTCCAACATCACACAGATACGCTGCACTTCGCAGACCATTTGCATATTAATGCCGCGGTCATGACAACGTCTAGTAGTGGTAACACAGTGACCGTTCACTAAACTGGTGATCACCATCGCATCGGGGCTGATTGCTAGTTCTATGTTGTCAGCCCCTAGTGCAATCCCTAAACGCTGTGTTGTTTGCTCTACTAAACGACTTTCAGCACCATGTTGATGTAAAATTTGCCCAGCAAATACTGCTATCCGTGTAATTTCTGTTTGTTGTTCCTTTGACAAGATCATTATTTCATCGACTTATAGTTGTGATTCAGCCAGTTTTAAATCCAACGTGGCTTTAAGGAGTTTAAATAATAATATAGCAGCATCTATCTCTTCTTTGCGATTGGTTAAACTTTCTATATTTAAACCTAATGGAATATTTAGCGGTAATACAGCTAGCAAAATCTGTTCGAAGTTATTTCGACTAATTTGCAAAGACTCTTTCAGTGGGTTTTCAGACTCAAGAATACGCAACGATGTCGCTTCCGGAACAGAAATCCCCAACCACTCAATAAATTCTAATGTTTTCGCACTACCACATGGAGAAAAAGTTAAAATCACCCGCTTAGGTTGTATACCCTGTTGTCGACATTCACTGGCATAGCGAGTTAATAAATCAATAGTGGCCTGTGCATTATAAACAGCTTGCGTAATAAAATATTCACAGCCCTGATCCTGCTTAGCACGTAAACGGATATGTTCATCCCCCTTAGCAACATGCCGCTCTGCAATTGTCACTCCGCCTAGATAAAAATCTTGAGGGTGTGCCGCTAAGCTTTTATAAGCGTCAGAGAGTGAGAGTTTAATTTCACCTTCCGATGATGGCGAGCCTACCAACACTATATCTCGTACTGAAAACTGATGCCAAGCATCAGACAACCAACGAGAAAAATCAGCTTCATCCCGTTGTGAAACACTTTTATAAGTGATCACCGGCTTACCGACTTTATCGTGTAATATTTTTGAGTATAAGCGTGAATCATGAGTATATCTAAATGGAAAAGGACGCGGCTTATCAATACGAGAGGTTTCATCTTGAATGTCATAAACGATAAAACCGTCATAATCAATTTCTTCTAATCGCCCTACTAATTTATCGGCAATACCGGAAACAAGTTCAAGATCGGTGTCATGTTTTGGAGGCGTGGTACCAATGAAATAAACGCCACGCTTAGCGTCGGTAGTTATACTTTTTAACTTAGAACTGTACATATTAAATTCCTGAAACATCACACAAAAAATAAAAGCAACAATTATCCCATATGTTGGGCTTAATTGGTATTAAGGAAGCAATAATTCAATATATCCTTTAGCGATACTTTATACCCGTTACCCTTCAAGGCTATCAATGTTCACGGATTAACATAAGTTATGCTAACTCAGTGTAATAATTCAATCTTTAGCAATAGTGATATTAAAAATTTTCGCGTTATACTAAGCTTTTATTTTCAATCAAAAGTAACCTTATGCGTAATCCTCGTTTTTATGAACCGCAATTATTGACCGAAAACACCTGTATCACGTTATCAGACGACGCTACTCAGCATATTCGCGTGTTACGTTTAAATGTAGGCGATAGTATTACCTTATTTAATGGTCAAGGTGGGCAGTATTTAGCACAATTGAATGAAGTTCAAAAAAGAACTTGCCAAGCGAATATTCTTTCATTCCAAGAAACGGACAATGAAAGCCCGCTTCATTTACATTTAGGGCAAGTTATTTCACGTGGTGATCGCATGGAATTTGTGATCCAAAAAGCAGTCGAATTAGGTGTGAATGAAATTACTCCCTTGATCAGTGAGCGTTGTGGTGTAAAACTAAATGCTGAACGGATGGCAAAAAAGCAACAACAGTGGCAAAAAATAGCCATTGCAGCCTGTGAGCAATCGGGTAGAAATATTGTACCAACAATACATACAACACAAGCTTTAACACAATGGTGTGAATATGAGGTTGATTGCTGTAAATTAACCTTGCATCCTCGCGCAAAATATTCAATTAATACATTACCCAACGATATCAAGCATGTGCGTTTATTAATTGGTCCGGAAGGAGGCTTAAGCGATGATGAAATCAGCCTCACTGAAAACTTGGACTTTACTGAAACATTATTAGGCCCTCGCGTATTACGCACAGAAACAGCAGCATTAACTGCAATCACTGCATTGCAATGTCGCTTTGGCGATTTAGCATAACTTTTATTACTTAATAGATTAATGACAGGAATAGATATGACCATAAAAATTGGCATCGTGATGGATCCCATCGCAGACATCAACATTAAAAAAGACTCAAGCTTTGCAATGTTATTAGAAGCTCAATCTCGTGGTTGGGAACTTTATTATTTAGAAATGAAAGATTTATATCTAGAAAATGGTCGTTGTTTTGCAACCAGCAAAAAATTAACCGTACAACGCGAAGCAGGCAATTTTTATCAATTAGAAGATGCAGTTGATCACCCTCTTTCAGACCTTGATGCGGTATTAATGCGTAAAGATCCCCCTTTTGACACAGAATATATCTACGCCACTTATCTATTAGAGCGGGCTGAAGACGAAGGTTGTTTAATCGTTAATAAACCACAAAGTTTACGTGATGCAAATGAAAAACTATTCACAGCTTGGTTTAGTGAATTCACTCCTATCACCTTAGTAACAAGAAGCGCAGAAAAAATTCGTGCTTTCCATCAACAACATAAAGATGTGATTTTAAAACCATTAGACGGCATGGGCGGCGCATCTATCTTCCGTATTAAAGAAAATGACAGCAATGTTGGTGTGATCATTGAAACATTAACAGAGCATCAGCAACGTTACTGCATGGCACAAGCTTTTATCCCAGAAATTAAAGACGGTGATAAGCGTATTCTGATTGTGGATGGAGAGCCAATGCCTTATGCATTAGCCCGTATTCCTGCAAAAGGTGAAACACGTGGTAATCTAGCGGCTGGCGGCACAGGTGTTGCTCAACCTCTTTCTGAGTCTGATTGGCATATTGCTAATACCATAGGTCCAAAGTTAAAAGAAAAGGGCCTGATTTTTGTTGGCTTAGATGTTATTGGTGACAAGGTTACAGAAATCAATGTGACTAGCCCAACTTGCATCCAAGAAATTGATAATGCTTATGGTACTAATATCAGCGGAAAATTAATGGATGCAATTGAAAAACGTATCAAAGGCGCTTAAAAGATATTGTATTTAAGAGCAACAAAACTGAATGCTATTTGATTGAATATATTACCCGCAATCATCGCGGGTAATATAAACCTGACGAATCAAGATAAGATTTAACATGATGACCTTTTGAGCGGTTTAATAGGTTAATCCTGTATCGGTAGGTGTAAATACAAGTCTTAATACCTAAAGTCTATTCACTTCTTGGCTTACTGTTTTTGCCTCTTAAATAGTGACGTTACATATTCATTCCTAATGGAGAATCAAATGACAATAGATAAAACTAAAAACCCTTTTGCTGATTCTGATATTAGCGATGAACGTTCAGTTCCTCTATCAACAGTTCAAGAAAAAGCATCGGAAATGAATACTCAAGCTGAAGTAGTGAGTTCATTAAAGAATCATTTTTTAATCGCGATGCCTTCATTAACAGACCCATACTTTAAAAAATCTGTTGTTTATTTATGTGAGCACGATGATCAAGGTGCGATGGGCTTTATTATTAACTACCCAGTTAAGTTAACACTACAAGAGTTATTAGAAAATGCAGAAAGCATTGACCATGAACCTAGTCCACCTTTGATTGACCCCGTCTTTTTAGGTGGCCCATTAGACATGGACAGAGGGTTTGTATTACACAGCCCCACCCCTGACATTTCACAAAGTACCATGCTTAATGAACAGCTAATGATGTCTAACTCGAATAAAATCCTATCCAGCTTAGGGACAGATAATGCACCTGAGCACTATATGGTTGCCTTGGGCTATTCAAGTTGGGATTCTGGGCAGTTAGAAGAAGAGATAAACCAGAATCAATGGTTAATCATTCATTGTGAAAATGACATTATTTTTAACACACCGGTCGAACAACGTTGGAATACTTCATTACAACGCTTAGGCGTCGACCCATCACAATTAAGTAGCGACGTAGGCCACGCATAATGACATCAGAAAACGATTCAGAACAAGAAAAGAAGACTTCATCAAACGAGTCTAAAGCGCCAAGTACTTTATTAGGTTTTGACTTTGGTACAAAAAGTATTGGTGTTGCAACAGGGCAAATGATCACCGCGACTGCGCAGCCATTAGCAGCTATTAAAGCAAATGATGGTATTCCTAATTGGGATACGGTTGCCGCTGTCATTAAAGAGTGGGCCCCGGATTTAGTCGTCGTAGGATTGCCATTAAATATGGATGGCACTGAGCAAGCCATCACACAAAGAGCGAAAAAATTTGGTAATCGTTTAAACGGCCGTTTTGGCGTAAAAGTAGCTTTTCAAGACGAACGCTTAACAACAGCAAGTGCGAAAGAATTTATTTTTGAACGCGGTGGATTTAAAGCACTTGAAAAAGGAAAAGTGGATAGTGTTTCTGCTGCCCTTATTTTAGAGAGCTGGATGGAAAGCTACTATTAATAAATAGCAATGAATGAATAAATAACAATCAATAAATAGCAATAAATAAAACGCAATCACTGGCTAACAATTAATAATTACTTATAAGTCGTTGTCGATAAAAGACTATCAATTATTTACATTACATAATCTATGAGCGATTATTCACACTATGAATAACCTATGCTAGTAATCTATGTCGATAATCGATGTCAATCCCCTCATCACATTAGGATTAACATTCGATAGCCATGTTTGCCCATTTTGTTAAAGGAATAAATAACCAGAATGCAACTTATTGAAATAGATCCAGAGCGCTATCGTAAACGCTTAAACAAAGTTATTTTTGCTTGCATTGGTATACTTACTGTTGGCAGTTTAGGCATTAGTCAATTGCTTATTTTACTAATGCCTTCACCCGATGGTAGTCATTTCCACTGGAATTTATTGGGTGTCATTGTTATCGCTGCGACACTTCTATTTATATTAAATAAACTTAAAAGCCATGCCTATTTCCACGAAGTCAGTTATGTTTGGAATTTAAAGCAAGCCTTAAATAAAATTAATCGACGCATGAAAAAAATAGAATCAGCTGCGCAGCAAGGCGAGCCCATTGCGATGCAAATTTTACATTTCAGTTACGCAGGTTCTCGCCAGCTTTGGCAATTAGACAATAATACACTAACCATAAATCACTTAACTCATCTTGAAAATAAACTTAATGAGCTTGCTGAAACACATCAAGTCACATTAGATGTAAGCCTTTATAACCAACAACAATTAACGGACTACTGATGCCTATTTTACACATTGAAGCATTTTTGATTGCGATTACTATTTTAACCATGACACCAGGCTTAGATACTACCTTAGTGATTCGAAATACTAGTCGTGGCGGCGAAAAAGATGGTTTCATTACTAGCCTGGGCATATGTACAGGGTTGTTTTTCCATGCCTCTTTATCTGCAGTAGGTATCTCTCTGTTGTTGTCACAATCACCGCAGTTGTTCCAAGCAGTCAAAATGATTGGTGCACTGTATATTTTATATTTAGGGGTTCAAGGGCTAAGACACAGTTTCTTCGCTTCAACTAAAGGCCCAGCCAAGCTATCAGCACAAGGTAATTTTAAATTCACAAAAAGTTTTAGAGAAGGTTTACTCTCAAATGTTTTAAACCCTAAAACGGCTATCTTTTATCTGGCTTTTTTACCACAATTCATCAATCCTGAATATTCTGCATTTATGCAATCATTGTTGATGGCAACCATTCACTTCGCAATTGCAATGTGTTGGCAAGCATTCATCAGCCGCATGATTGTCACCGCACAAAAACGATTTGATGGTGGTAAAACACAAGTAATAATGGAACGTTTAACTGGTGTGGTGTTAATTGGATTAGCCGTAAAATTGTTATTAGAAAAATAACTTCATTTAAAATGTAAAGGGTTTTCATTTTTAATGTGACAACCCTTTATTTCCTTACTTGCACCTGTAACGACCAACTCATCAAAGCCTCTGCAATGCCTCACTCTGTTATTACTTTCTTTATTATGCTGGTTATTACTCAACTGAATTGATGCGATTGATGTGGCATATAACTCCTATTATTCAATAGATAAAATCAGCAAGCAGTGAGGTAAGCAGGGTCGATGATGGTTATCTTACACCTTGCTTTGAAATCCAGTTAATGACTGAATAATGCATATTGAGTGGTTATGGGCTCAATTAACGAAATGATTTAATTGGCAACAGACCTTCCATTACCATAATTAACATTATTAAATTAAAAAAATAAAACCGTGTTTTTATTACTGAATTATTGCAAAAAATAGTTTACTCTACTGTGCTTCCTTATCAATACTCAAACACTGTCTAACCTTAAAAGTAAGGGTATATTTTGCAACAAAAATTTGCATTCAGAGCAGAACTAATTTTAATACTGGTGACTATTTTAGCGGGCCTTGGCTGGATTTTTTCTAAAGAGTCCTTAGCTGGAATGACACCTTTATTTTTTGTTTCCATGCGTTTTCTAGTGGGTGGCGTTGTATTATTTTTAATTGGCCCCCGCTATTTTCGAAACCTAAAATGGGGTGATGTTAAACCCATTATATTAATTGGTGGCGTTATGGGGTTAGCGATGATGTGCTGGGTATTAGGATTAGATCAAGCCTCTAATCTTGGTGTTGGCGCATTCATTACCTGCCTTGGAGTTGTATTTGTTCCTATTATTGGGCGCTTTATGTTTGGTGATAGGCCCGCCACCAGCATTTGGGTTGCGCTCCCCATTGCTGTAACAGGTTTAATTTTTTTAGCTCTGAGTAATGGTATGAGTTTTGAAATTGCACACTTATATTTCTTAGGAACTGCCATCGGTGTGGCATTCCAACTGAATCTACTATCTCGTTTTTTAATGCGTATGCATGCTTTAGTGATCACCAGTATTCAATTAACTAGTGCAGGTATCTTATTATTAATCATGTCATTATTCACTGAAGCAATGCCTCAGGGCATTACCTTTAGTATTACCCTTTGGTTTCTAGCCAGTACTTTAATCGCAACCAGTTTGCGCTACCTACTTCAGATGTACGCCATGAGTTTAACGCCCGTTAGTCATGCGGCAGTGATCATGAATTTAGAGCCAGTATGGGCTGCTATTTTTGCTGTGTTATGGTTTGGAGAAGTGATGACATTAGGGCAAATTTTTGGGTGTTTCCTCATTTTTATGGCAATGCTCATTAGCCGTTGGTCGCAAATAAGAAAACTGTTTACACGCTAATTAAAACAACCAATGTCAGCCCTTACAATAGGCGTAGCAAAACTGGATATATATAATGACAATCCCGATAACAAATAAAATTACGTTTTTTGAGTTTTTAACGCCATCTGTCGCATCGGGTGAAAAAACTATTACCATTCGAGACAAATCTGAGAGTCACTATATCGTTGGCTCTGAAGTAGAAGTTTTTACCTTAGAAACAGATCAAAAGGTATGTAATATACAAATTGAATCAGTGACACCATTAAAGTTTGAGGATATTAATGAATTTCATGCTCAACAAGAAGCCATGGAATTACAACCGCTTAAAGATTTAATCCAAAAAATCTATCCAAATACTAACCAGTTATTCATGATCACTTACAGCCTATTACCTTAAGATCTCTATACAACAACCTTAATGTAATTGATAATACCACAGCCAAATATCTACTACTCAGGAATCAAATATGACAACTTTAAAACAACAAACCGAAGCAAAGGTAGAAGCTGGACGTAAAGGAAATCCTGATTTTATGGCAGGTGTCGATCAGGTTATTGCTCAAGCAAAATCTTTTCAACAAGGTAACGATGCACTCGAAGTGGGTAAAAATGCGCCTCATTTTGAACTTCCTGATGCACAGGGTAAGTCCACTTCACTAGCAGATTTACTAACAAAAGGGCCTGTCGTGATCACTTTTTATCGAGGCAGTTGGTGCCCTTACTGTAATTTACAACTAAAAGCATTGCAGGCACGATTAGCAGATATTCAAGCATTAGGGGCAACCTTAGTCGCAATTAGCCCACAGGTACCCGATGGGTCGTTAACTGCCGATGAAATACATAATATGGACTTTACTGTGTTGTCGGATCAAGATGCACAAGTGGCAGCTCAATATGGCGTAGCATGGCAGGTGCCAGAGTTTTTGCTGGATCATATGCGTACTGACCGCCAACTAGACCTAGAGGCCATTAATAATGGCAATACTAATATCATTCCAATTCCCGCCACTTTTATCCTTAACAGTGACGGTGAAGTGACATGGCGATTTGTGGATGTTGATTACCGCATTCGTTCTGAGCCTGCAGATATTATTGCAGCATTGCAAAAGATATAGGCTAAACAATTAAGCAAAATAAAAAAACCTTTATTCTAAATTAAATAGGATAAAGGTGATCTAATATCGCTATCATCAAAATGAGTAATAATACCAACTCCGATAACTAACCGAACAGTCTTACTGGTTAAAAGGAACTATTTCCGCGTTAAACATTTTGCAAAAAGAGTATTCTCATTACAAAATAAACAACGCAGCTAGGATTCATTTTAACAAGCACAAATGACTAGATAATTACTTAGATTGGTATTACATCACGTTGGCAGCGAAGGGATGACTTGACATAATGATGCAGAAAAAGACTTAAAGAAGAACGCTGCGATTGCATTAATTCGTTTAGGCGCAGAAAGGAAGTTTTCTTTTAAACATAAACAAAACAAACCAAACCATCTCATTAGTCTTAGAGTACGCAGGCCTTTTAGTCATGCAAAATACCACTCAAATTCACTAGTGGTATTGCTTACCACCAGCAAAGAAAGTATTCGAGCCAAGGATCAACCTAACTTTATGCATCATTGAGCAAGCCTCACCGGCTTTTATTTAAAACCACGCTATCGATTAGGCTGCCTGCTCAAGCATCGATGACAGTTTGTCAGATACGCTTGGTTTATTATTATTTTGCTCACCTTCACCTTGCCAAATGAAATGACGATTCGGTTTTTGTCTAATCAATCCCTTTGCTAATAGAACACTAAACACTTGATCCGTATCTTCAACATTCAATGTTAGCTTGTCGGATAATGCCTTTTTAGAACAGCGGATACTACCAGAACTTAATAATGGAATGGCTTGTTGTAATAACTCTTCACTGCGGGACAAGTTGCTCGCTTTCTGGTTAGGACCATTATCAAGTAAATGGGGAGCAGGTGACGAGTGCTTATCTTGCTCAACTTGCTGTAATTTTAAGGTGCGAGTAAAACGTAACTCTTCGCCAATTAATCCCACAAAGAAAGCTGCAAATAAATCTAATAATACCGACAGAAAAATGACCAATGATAATTGTGCCGTCTTAGTTTCTATATTCAATGCTGTCGCTACACTGCCGATTAACCCTAATACCGAACCTTGACTTGCAACAGGTTGTTTATCGCGTTCAATCGCAAGCGCTAACTGTTGTTGACGTAATTCAGTGTTCTCTTTTTGAAGACGTGCGACACCCGTAACAATACGATTCAATTCTATATACTTTTCTGCGGCAACATTATTAAGTGCAATCTGTTTATCAATGGCGGCGATTTGAAAATCAAATGCAGCTTTTTTATTATTTTGTAGATCAAGATGGCTCTGTGCGGTGTTGGTTGCACTATTAATACCACCGATACTGCCACCAACGGAAATAATGGCTAAAATACTGTAAAAAATAAACGCTGAAAATGCGCCACTAATATTATGCCTTGCTAAACGTTCCCCAAACTCATACCAAGCAAAAAACTTTCCTAGTTCAAAGATGACTGCCAATAAGCCAAATAAAAACTGCATCCACAATCCATTATCAATTGATAAAAACAATAATAAGGAAAAGATGATTGATGCCAATATAGAGGCACCGGTAAAGCCATAAACAACGGTCATAGCAAAAGGGCCTTTTGCATGGCGAATGCGTTTTTTAGATAGGGTCGATATATTGGTCATGAATTATCTACTTATGATTGTTGATCGTTGCTCAAATCGTGAAAGCCTTGGTAATAGCTAACAAAGCCGATCAATAAGGACAGAAATTGGCGCGAATTGTAGAGGGGCTTTTATCGAAAAGCCAGCAATGACAAGCAGTAGATGAATAAATAAGTAAATTATCAATGATTTGTTTATTTTTTATACCAATTTAAAACAACAGAGTTACTAGAAGTATGATCAGCCGTGACATTATTTGAGTAATGATAAGTGCCACCGCTCTCTTAAGTATTTTTCCCGTTTGATTATTAACGTTAATAATGCCATTAGCGCCGGTAGTGCCATTATAGCAAGCAATGTTATTTACATTATAAAACCTGAGATGACGAATGAATAATTAACCGTTATTGATTATCTACAAAAACTTGATTCTGTTTCCTTATTAGTGCCGTTTATTTAGTAAAACAGGTGTAATAGAATGCATTTTTCGCCAAGGTAAGTGCGATTATTTAGTAATATATTTGGAGTAAATAACACAATGGCACTTAATCAATTACAACAAGCACAAGCCTTAACGCTCCCTTCGCGAGAGGCAATGCTTTACCGTAGTCCATCGGTACAACAATTTTGGAACAACAATATCGACTTACTGAGTAATGCATGGCAAGAGTGGGATAATAACGTGCAAGCTAATACGTCTCCTCTGGACAGTTCATTACTGGATAAACGTTTACACAAAGCGATAATGGAAGCATGGCAAGATCCAACAAAAGAGTTAGCAATCCATGATTTGTTAGAAGAAGTGGGACCAGGTGTTTACCAGTTACAGTTTTTCAATCCAGAGCGTTTATCAGTTTTACGTGATTACTTAGAAGGTGCTTGGAATGCAAAAATCCCATTGCGCCCACCCTACGGAATCGTACTTAATCGTCGAGGAGCAATGTTAGATAGTCGTTCTGAGGGATACCTTGCAGCGCCAGCTTCCAAGCTTTTTACAAAGAATTAATTAATGCTTATATGCGCCCTATCGCTCGTCTCGTTTTCCCAGAAGTCATGGGGTACGATACGCAATCATTTGCTTTTTCAATTCATTACCAAGCAAATACAGACAATTCAATCCGCCCACACACGGATGCATCGGCAGTCACCTTGAATATCAATTTAAACTTGCCCGGTGAGGAATTTACCGGTTCAACAGTTGATTTTTTAAACTCGGGTACAGGAAAAATGAAAGGACTTACTTTTAAACCAGGTAGCGCAATGCTGCATCGTGGTAACGTGATACATGCTGCGCAACCGATCACCAGTGGCCAACGTACTAACTTTGTATTTTGGTTGTTTGGTAATCAAGGACAATTGCCACCGCAAGACATTAAATCGACGCAGATTGATGCACAGCAACGTTGGACACAACCAACATCAGCAATCGATAATTATGCGCCATTTTAAGGTTATGTTTTGTTCATGTTCTTTATTTATCTCACTGCCTCAATGAGTCAAAGTTAGTGAGATAAATATATTATTCAGACAAAAATGAGAACAAATAAAACAACACCTTAACTCACTTAAGCTGTTAAATATTAAGAATAAGTAGCGTTATCAGTACGTCGTTGAATAATAAACGTTAGCGTGGTGGGTCAACGCGATCAGTGACGGATGTATTAACCCTAAACCATCCTGCAATAGAATAACGATCTCGGTTTGCTGCTAATACTTCATGTGGAAACTCTTCACTCAAAAAAGCCACTACAGTGCCCATTAATGGCACAACCTTAATGCCTTCTCTATCATGATCATTTTTATATAATACTAATTCACCACCATCCGTTGGTAACCAATGACTATTAAAATAAACCACTAGCGACAATATACGATTCGATTCACCTTTAAAAGCATCGTAATGACGTTTGTAATAATCGCCAGGGCCGTAATGAGCAAAATGACTTTCGAATGAAAATAATCCTAAGAATAAACGTCGATTTAAATAACGTTGAAAGCTAGCCGTCCATTCAAGCCATTCCTTTCCAGCTTGGCTTTCACCCGTTATCCAACTAATGGCATCGGTTCTAACAAACTCATTTTTCAAATATTCTTTACCCCTACCAATACCAGCATTTTTAAACTTATCGGCTTCCATTGCTTGTTGATGCATAAATAGGGTTTCAGTTAAGTGTTCAGGCAAAGCTGTTGGCCTAATACTGTAACCTTGTTGATGAATATCTTTTGCAATCAATGCAAATAAAGATTCATCAATTATTTTATTTCCGCCGATTTCTCTAATCTTTTTTGCTGCTAGCAAAGTAGTGGCCTTAATATAAATATGAATGGATAATAAATTAACTAAAAAGTAACGAATATATAAGTTGTAGGGCATTTACCCCATTAAATGGGGCGATAAATCACCTTTTCCATGAAGCTATTAGGCAATTAGGCAATTATTGACTGCCCTTTAACCACTTGTAACGGGAGCGCATAGTGCCAGTTTTATATCAGAAGAAAAGCTTTATTATGCGCATCTAAGATGGAAATTGGAAAAATATAAAATTGAGGTAAAAAACCGTTATCTAAGCACTTACCATTTAAATCTAAGCTAACATTTATATCTATGTTTAGCCATTAGCTTAAGATTGTAGTGTTACAGATAGCGGTTTAAAAGAATTAGCCTTAAAAGAATGGTCCCTCTAAGTTAAGCCAAGTTAATACGTGTCGCTAAGGATTTAAACTCATCGCTAATATTAGCCCCGAATAGTGGATCAACATATTCTTTGTGCTTCCATTCTAAACTGAGGTGGATCCAATCATCGGTCGTTAAACTTTTTTTGATAGCAGGTAGAATATCTTGCTCTTCATAATTCAAATGCGACTTTTGATTACTGACGAATTGAGCCAACTTTTCAGTGAAAAGCGCTTTAGGAATAATTGCATCTAACAAAATCATATCTAACATATCATCTAACTCACATGTCAGCACTTTTAAATATTGATGATCATCAGCTAAACGATTAGCAACTTGGTCTTTTACTACGCGATATTTTAAATAGTAAGCATAAATAAGATCTTCCATCGGATGATGGTACTTGTCCGCATAATTTTTCAGATAACTGATAATGGATTTAATAAGTCGATAGTCAATTTCTTTGTCTTCTTTTAACAAATTGACTTTAGCCTCTAGAACCTGCAATAACTGCATCATATTGCGGTGATCTTGTTGAATTTTTGCAATCATTTGTTAAGCCTCGAATGTAATAGAACAACATATGGATGGTATTTAATCACTCATAACAAGGTCAAATTATAATCAAAGTGACAATTTAAATACCTGTAGTAAATCAAGAAACCACTTAATATCTATAAGTTCCCATGATTATTCCACTTTCCAATCTATCGGTGTTTTATTTTGCGCAATCAATAAATTATTCGCTTTAGAAAAGTGCTGGCAGCCAAAAAATCCTCGATAAGCGGATAATGGAGAAGGATGTACGGCACTTAAAATATGATGTTTATTTGAATCTATCAAAGTCGATTTTTTAATTGCATAACTGCCCCACAATAGAAATACAACCCCTTCTTTATTGTCATTAATATATTGAATTACATTATTCGTAAATTGTTCCCAACCTTGTTTTGCATGGCTGCCCGCGTTACTCTTTTCAACGGTTAAAACGGCATTAATCAATAATACACCTTGTTTCGCCCAGTTAGTCAAATCACCATTTTCAGGCACAGTGGACCACGATAAATCATCAGCTAATTCTTTATATATATTGCGTAAGGAAGGAGGTAATTTAATACCTTTGGGCACAGAAAAACTTAAGCCATGAGCTTGCCCTTCTCCGTGGTAAGGATCTTGACCTAAAATAACCACTTTCGTATTTTTTAAATCAGTTAATGAAAAAGCATTAAAACGATCTTTTTCTGCTGGGTAGATACTTTTACCCAATGCAGCTTCATTATCGATAAATTGTTGCAGTTTCTTAAAATACGCTTTTTGTTGCTCTTGCTTTATAAACATTTGCCAGCACATGGCATCCTCCCTTTAAGACTTTCAATACACAATAACACATAAGTAATTGTTAAATATTAACTTTTAAATCACATTTATTTAACAATTAAGATTGAAAAGAAACACCAATAATATTTCATTTAAGATCTCATTAAAAACAGCAAGTTATAAAATCACCTTGATATCGATCAATTTTAACACAATTAAACCATACAAAAATTAAGTGAATATTGATTTACATCAATCTAATCCAGTCATATAATCTGACGTAGATTCATTAAAACGTTATATTAAATATAGTTTATATACAGTATCGTAATTTTATTACGAAATAAGATAACTATTAATCGTTTTAATTAACATTAAGTATTTCAACCAATATTAAGGAAATATCATGGCTTTAGGCATCCAGATTACTAAATCAGATAACGCAGCATTATTAAATTCTTTCTGGTTATTAGATCAAAAAAACGCTCAAGCACGTTGTTTATGTGTAAAGGACAATGCATACGCTGAAGATCAAGTGATTTCTTTAGCTGAGTTGGGTGATATTGAATATAAAGAAATCCCTGTTCAAGCACCTGCTGCACAGGAAGGCGGACAGCACTTAAATGTAAATGTGCTACGTCGTGAAACATTAGAAGATGCAGTTAAACACCCTGAAAAATACCCGCAATTAACCATTCGAGTATCAGGATATGCAGTACGTTTTAACTCATTAACACCAGAACAACAACAAGATGTATTAACGCGTACTTTCACTGAAAGCTTATAATTACAGCGTTATTTTTTGTTTAAACTAAAAGCGTTCTGAATAGTATTAAGAACGCTTTTTAGCACAACCATTCAGTCAGTATTCATCATCTTTCCTGCTCTGTGATCCCCTAACCTGCTCGCTAGCCCGCATAGATAGTCACTTGTACCACTACAACTACACTTGGATCACCAATGGTCTGGTTTCCTATAAAGTGTAAAACGAATACAAAGCCTTATTAGTTATAAACCGTCAATAAGCACCGTTAGTATTTATCCTAGAGTCGTATCCAATAACATCATCAGAGCAAAGCCAATCATCAAACCAATGGTGGCTACCGTCTTATTACCATTACTATGGGTTTCAGGGATCACTTCATGAGACACTACAAATAACATCGCTGCACCGGCTAAACCTAAACCGATCGGATAAGCAACAAGATAACCGCCAGCCAGACTCACTCCCAGTAATGCACCCAGTGGCTCAAGTAACCCGGTTGCTGCTGCAATTAATACCGAAAATCCCGGTTGAAATCCCGTTGCACGAAGTGTCACCGCCACCGCTAAACCTTCTGGAATATCTTGTAAAGCAATAGCGGTCGTTAATGGGATACCAACCGATAAATCACCTTGCGCATAACCAACACCAATCGCCATGCCTTCAGGAAAATTATGTAATGCAATCGCAAAGACAAAAAGCCATGCTCGACTATAGGCTTCATGTCCTGCACCACATGGACCTGAATCCATATGTTCATGAGGTACAAATTCATCTAAACCAATCATCAAAGCAACACCCATGATCATGCCAAACAGCACAATCATTCCTCCCAAGAAAGCACTTCCAGAAATATCAATGGCTGCTTCAATACCCGGTAATAATAATGAAAAAGCAGCAGCAGCTAACATCATCCCCGCTGCAAAACCTAACATAGCGTCTGATAGTTTTCTTGGGATCTCTTTGATAAACAAAGCAGGTAAAGTACCTATTGCCGTCGCTAAAAAACCAGCAGTTCCGCCTATTAAGGCATACTTAATAAATACTTGCTGATCCGAGTAGACCGAATTCAATATCATCAAGGTAATAAAGATAATAGAGGTAATGAGAATTAAGGTTAAATAAGGATGTTTTTTACAATGTTTTTTAACCTCAGAATTCCAACTTGAAGGTGCAATGACATCCATATTTGTTCCCCATATGATATTAGTTTTTGCGGTCTGAGATAAATGATTAAATCAAACCAAATAATATCACACCTCAATATTGATCTTTGCTGGATCACAGCTAGAAAATTGAAGTTATACCTTTTTTGTTACCAGAAGTTTATTTTAAACTGAAAATATAGCGTTGGCATTGCATCACTTAATATAAAGCTAACAGCAATAATTACATTCACTAATTTTACATATTCTTTACTTATATTTTTATATGTAAAAACATACGACACATTACAGTCAAAAAAAAGTATTTATACAATAATTTTTTTTCTTTCTAAATAATGCACTTAGAATCAAAAAGCATGACAAAAACATGACCCTCAATATATTAAATACATTTAATTTACAATATAATGCCAAATCAAAAAATAGTACCTTCATTAAAATACAACAATAAATTAAAAAAGGAATTTAAAATACATGAAGTTTAAATACTCAAAAGTCGCTATGTTGTTGGCACTATCTAGTACTTTAGTTGCCTGTAATGATACATCTAATAATCAAGAGATAGTGCAGCAGGAAGAGGGAAAATCATCCGTGACCGGTAATTTAAAAGATTACTATACGAATGCAGCTATCGCTCAAAAATCAGTACAACTTTCTATTAACGGAGTCGTAGTTGATAGCACAATGAGTAATGATGATGGCTCATTCGAGCTACAATTTTTAGATACCTTAATCTTTGATAATGCCATCCTTTCTTCCGATGCAGAGGGTTATACGGAAGTATCAAAAAGAGTGGCTAGCACAGAAATTGATTTAGAAAACAATCTATATTTACCCCCAATACATGCTCAAGTAGTATTTTCAGCTTCTGAAAGCAGTGAACTTCAAGTGGATGGTAATACTTTAGTGAAGATCGAGGCAGACAGTTTTGTTAATGCTAATGGTGAGACTGTTACCGGCAATATTACATCCGAACTATTTATTATAGACCCAACCAATGATATCGATTTAATGCCAGGTGAAATGGTCACAGCCAGTGCAACAGATCCTTCAGCAGAAGTGCCAATTGAATCATTTGGCGCAATCACAGCAACCTTCACCGATGATTCAGGTGAAGCAGTAAGATTAGCAGACGGAAAAACAGCGGAAGTACGCATTCCAGCTTCAGGCTCGCCACTTCCGGAAACAATGCCTTTGTATTATTACGATAATATTAATGGGATCTGGGTAGAGGAAGGAGTAGCGACATTAACGGACATGGACTCAGTTTATTATTATGTTGGTACCGTATCACACTTTACAACTTGGAATGCCGATAGAGTATACGAAACAATTATGATTGGAGGTTGTGTTGTTGACACGGAAGGTGAAGCTATAAGTAGTGCACGTATTAGCACCGAAGGGCAAGATTATAATGGTCGTTCATCTGCTTATTCAGATGCCGATGGTTACTTTTCAATTCCAGCAAAAATGGATAGCCAAGTATTTGTATCTGCAAATACAGGTCAACAAAGTAGAACACTGACGATTAACACTGAGGATCAAAATACCACGATCGATGAGTGTTTAATACTAGATAACGCGACCTCTAAAATAGAGCTTAAATGGGGTTTAAACCCTGATGATCTAGATAGTCATTTCTTCGGTCCAAGCGATGAAAATAGTCGTTTTCATATTGCTTATTATAATCAAACAGTAGTAGTGAATGGATCAAATATTTATCTCGATGTAGATGATACCGATAGTTACGGACCAGAAATAATTACCGTACCTCAATACAGCTTACCCGGGATATATAAATATGCTATTTATAATTTCTCAAACGAAACAGCAATTAAGCCATCAGAAACACGAGTAGAACTTATTCTTGATGAGCAAAGAACTCTTTTTGTTCCACCTGCAGGCGAAGCTAAACGTTGGTGGCATGTTTTCGAAGTTGAAGTATTTGAAGATGGCACAAAAACAGTTACAACAGTTAATGAATGGTCAAACACCGCGCCTGAAGAAACAGATGATGAAGAAGAGTTTGAAGAAGAGTTTGAAGAAGAGTTTGAATCTAATGATGAAAATAGTTTACAGCAAGCACCAACTGCTCAACTATCGTCGATTTCTATGCGATCAACGAGATCATTAATAAATACTAATGAAAGTAAAAAAATAACAACCAGTAACATTGTAGAGCAATCAAATACTGCATCTTCTTTGTTAATTAATAAGTATTACGCTAAGTAGCTATTGTAATTAATTATGCTAAGTAACTTCAGTAACTATACCTTGCATTCAAGTAATGATACTAATGGCTTGTAATTACGCCTATTAATGCAATATTAAAAGTCTGTTAATGTAACTCAACATTCATTAACAGACTTCATTTAAAGATTTATATCAAGGGGAAGCAGCCATAAATAACTAATTCACAAACTAGCAAAATTCAAGCTAGCTAACATATTGAAAAATTAAAGAATCAATAACCTCACAATTGTCTATTCCAAATTAATAAGCTCAAATTAACTTTATATAACTAACTCGCACTCGCTAATGCCAACTTAATTGCAAAGCCAACAAAACCAACACCAACACCACCAGCAGAAATTGAACTTACTTTTTGACGTTTTCTAAACCCTTCTGCCAATTTTTGACCTGCATAAACTAAAATCACTAAATAAGTGAGGCTCAATGTTTGCAGAGTCAGCGCTAATATCAAAAATGGGATTGCGGGTTGTGGGTAGCTAGGGTCAACAAACTGTGCAAAGAATGATAGGAAAAACAAAATAGCTTTAGGGTTTAATAAACTCACTAATAACGACTTTTTAAACGCTTTTGCTCCCGTAGTCCGCTTCTCAGTGATTGAACTTTGTAAATCACTGGTATCGACTTTGCGCCACGTTGTAATGGCATCTTTAATTAAGTTATAGCCGATATAGATAAGGTAAGCTGCTCCGGCGTATTTAATGACCATAAATAAAGCCGGATAAGTCACCAGAATAGATACAGCACCAAGTGCGGTTGCTAGCATCAGTAATGAGTCACCAACTAAAATGCCCAATAATGCAGACCAACCTAGGCGTGCTCCTTGTCGAGCAGAAAGTGCCAGAACATAAAGTGAATTAGGGCCAGGTAATAGCACAATAAATAACGTCCCCACAAAATAGGTCGCATAATTCAACACGCCTAGGTTCTCTAAATTTAACATTTAACTTACGCCTCCTAATGTCAATGACGACTAATTATTTACTACCCATTTGATCTGTAAAGTATAATAAAAATGTAAAGCAAACAACCTTACTCAAGGTAACTTTTCCATGTTATTTCAAGATGCTTTTTAAAGTATAAGCTAGACCACTTAAACTGAAGGTTTTCCCGAAGACCGTAAGGTAAGTAAGGCCAGCAAATAACATCTATCATTGTTAAATTTTGCATCTACCATCTGGCTTAAATTCACATCAAAAGCAAATAACGACTGTTTGCGACTTTTTGATCTTGAAGTATCATGGCTAGCGAAAGATTGATGGCGGGTGTTGATACATGTATTAATAGCAAATGGCTATTGTTAGGCACCGTGAATAAAAAATTCATAAAAAGGATCGTACTTTGCAAACAAGTTTTATTGATGGAACAACCTTATATCGTCAACACCACTTTAAATTACCGCTCGATCATAACAACCCTAATGGACAGAAAATTGCTGTTTTTGCGCGTGAATTGGTAGATGTAACAAAAGATAAACATGACTTACCCTGGTTGGTATTCTTTCAAGGTGGTCCAGGTTTCCAATCACCACGTGTAAGCGGTGAATCTGGATGGTTAAAGCGTTTACTACAAGAGTATCGTGTATTGCTCTTAGACCAACGTGGTACAGGTCAAAGCACAGAAATCAGCCAAGACACCTTAGCGCACCTCTCTGCAACTGAACAAGCGGCGTATCTGGCACACTTTAGAGCAGATAGTATTGTGCGTGATGCTGAAGCGATTCGCGTTAAATTAAATATCATACAATGGGCAACCTTCGGGCAGAGCTTTGGTGGTTTTTGTATATTAACTTACCTGTCATTATTCCCACAAAGCCTATCACGTTGCTATGTAACAGGAGGGATCCCGTCGACTACTCGACCTGCTGATGATGTTTATCAGGCGACCTATAAGCGTACAACAGATAAAAATAATGCGTTCTTTGCACAGTTTCCAGCGGCACAACAGATGTGCTGTGATATCGCAGAATATCTATCAAATAATGAGGTATTTTTACCTAACGGGCAGCCATTTACCGTTGAACAACTTCAATTAATCGGCATTAATTTGGGTCGCTGTAATGCAAATTTAGCTCTTTATTATCAACTAGAAAGTGCATTTATAACCGTTAATGGATGCAAACAACTGAGTTACAATTTCTTGAATCAGATGCAGCAAGAGCAAGGCTATCTCACTAACCCCCTGTATGCCATTTTACATGAATCTATTTATTGCCAAGGCACTGCTTCAAATTGGTCTGCACATCGTGTACGTGAACAATATCCACAGTTTAATTATCAAACTGGTAAGGCCTTTATGTTTACTGGAGAGATGGTTTACCCGTGGATGTTTGAGCAGTTAGCAACCTTAAAGCCATTATCTGAAGCTGCAAACTTGTTAGCGGAAAAATACGATTGGAGTAAGTTGTACGACACGAATGTATTAAGCCAAAACAAAGTACCACTAGCATGTGTAGCGTATGCGGATGATATGTTTGTTGAGTTTGATTATACACGCGAGACTTTGGCCAACATTCCGATGTCTAACGTTTGGATCACGAATGAATATGAACACAATGGTATTGGGGTTGAAGGTGAAAAAATTCTCAGTCGATTGATTACAATGGCGAATGCATTAGATAACTTACCCAAGTAGTCTTTTGTATTAATACCAATGCATGAGTTTAGGATTTAGGGTTTAGGACTTAGAGTTTAGAGCTAAGCTTGTTTGAGGCTGCTTTTTGAGATGGGCTCCTACAGTCATTGCTGATTATTTAATACGGGGATTTCACCTATCCGCGACTTCCCTTTTTCTTAGGTAGAAGAACCCAGATATTCTGAGAAAGGAAAAAGACTAACACCGTTGAACTATCTGCTCCAATTCATCAATGAGGAAAGTTCAAGGCGGAGAAAATTGCAGACACACTGAGTGAAGTTTAATGCTTCACGCATTGAGATGGTTAAGATTAAAAATGTGTATCTGCAACTTAGTGTGGCTTATTTATCAAGTAAATGTTTGCCAAGCAATTATTTACTTGAAATTGTTTACCTAGCAGCTACTTAATCATTTTTTGATGCATGGCTTTTACTAAGGCAACCAGTGCTTCTTTTGATAACTTATCAGCTTTAGCAACGGTCTCAGCCAGATCCTTTTTATTAGCAACAATAGGCGTGAAGTCAACGACGGGTTTCAATACCGCTTTGATCAATTTCTTCGCAGTATCCGGATCATTATTCTCAATAATCGTTAATACTTCTGCTTTCATGGTTGCATTTTTTTCAAGTAATAACTTAGCAATATGTGTGAACCCCACGATTTCACATTGCTCTAAAGTGCCGAATTTAGGCAGCATGCGCCAAGCGTTCAGCGTATTAGGCGTCACCTCTTCAATATCAATTGGACATTCATCGATAACGTTTGCCCAAACCCAATCAAGAAAAACTTCATCACTACAGAGAATTTCTCTTACCTTGTTACAGGCTTTACCGATTTTATACTTTGCTTCTTGTTTATCTTGCGCTGTTGGCGCATTAGTATCGATATAATGGGTGGTATCTAAGTATTGTAAAATTATATCTTGCTGTTCTTTTAACGCTGAGCTCATTGAGTCTACCTATTTAATAACATCTCATTAATGTATGTTTTCACGAATTAAACGCAGTGTATCTTACCAAGGCAAAGAGTCTAGAAATATGGACGGTACCATGTACAAAATACCCACAACATGTGTTCAGAAGAATATGCCAACAACGATAAAAATAGGACATCCACTTTTTTATATGTATTGAACTGCATTATACCAATAACGAATACCAACAACGAATATCAACAACGGATACCGATAACCCAAACCAACAATCTATAACAATAACTCAACACAATAAGCCCAAGCAACATCACTAAAAAATAGCCCATATCGTTTCTTCATCTGAATAAATAACAGCCTTCTTAGACGCACCGTTTATATGCCACATCCCAGTACAGAGCTTAGCTCTCGCATAAATAGCTCTCGACCTAAAGGCTTGCTAACGACGGTGATTAATTCAGAAAAATGGGAAGTTGATGTAGCCATATTGAAATTCGGTTTAATCGTTCGCGAATTAATATTATGGCGTTCATATAACAGCACTTTGTATTTTTGATGCAAAACGCAGGACTTTGTCCCAGAGATTCATTGTTTTCACCCTAGATTTAACTAATTTAAAAACAATAGCTTACAGCCGGTATATTGTTATTGCATAGAGTGCAGCAAAGCCTAATAACATTAATAACACAACAGGTTTTGCACGACGCAAAAACAATGGTAGCCAGCTTGATTTAATAATGTAGATTGAAGTCAGTACCATTAATACACCGGAACAAAAGGCTGCCAGCCCCCAAAACTCTCTAAAGTGTTGGCTCGCGTACCAAAAGATATTCCACAACCCCGCGGCGAGTAAAATAACACCAACACTAAGGCGAATAGGTCGAGGACAACCTTTTGCCATTGGCGGTACGGCCACAATTAAACCTGCGAGCATACACGCAGTAACAACACTTCCCATGGGTATCATATTATTCGCTTCAATTTGAATTGATTAGGTGAGTCATTATATTTAACCTTTACAGGAAAACAATAATTCAATTAACTATTAACATTGTCTTAAATTAACTTTAGCGATCTCAATCCTGATAATATACTTTTCAAATTATCTAATTAAATTTTTAGCCTTGAGTGTTTTCGGTATGGTCATTCTGTAACAGGGGAACGATTGATTCGCAAGATTGGGTCATAACAAACTACCTCCAAGTGCAAAGTATGCACCTTTAAAAGGCAGTTTGTGAACAATCATCAGTCAAAGTAATGGGTGCCCAGTACTTTGTTATCTTTCCTGATTTTTTCCATTTCCACTATCGTGCAAGTAGTGGTTTAGAACGGTAGCTCCACATACCATAGGTGCGTAAAGCATCTCGGTAAATGCCTAAAAGTTCTTTATCGCTAGGAACTTTTAGATTAGAAAGGGGCTTATCAGGGAAAGCTACAGTATCAAAAGTAATCCCTTTAGGGCCCGTTTGCCAACTAGCAATTTCAAATAAAGATTGTCCACGCCTTACATGACTAGCTGAGCTAATAATTGTTGCATGGTCAATGTTATGTCGAGCAAGAGCATAACTACTAAGTAACGCGTTATCAACGGTACTTGTCGCATAGTTTTCTTCAATGATTCTACTTTTATCAACACCTTTATTAATCAACCAGTCAGCCATAAGCTTGCCTTCGGTTTTATGATTTTTTGGTACACCACCAGTAAGAACGATAAGAGATTCAGGCTGTTTTTTTGCCATTTCAAGTGTTGTTTGTAAACGCTTAATTAATATCTCATCCATTGAACCGTCGGGATTCAATGCATAACCTAGAGTAACAATAGCGGTATTTCCTGCGAGTGGTTTCCCTGGTTTATCTTTTAATGGGGTCTCTACTACACGGTCTATTGTTTTAAATATACGCTTAAGATCCGCTTCTTGACCGGAATCTAACTCTGCTATTCTAGCCATATATTTTTGTGAAACAGCTTCATTACCCTTGAATTTTTGCCATACCGCAAGATAAGAATTCAAATCCACATCATCTGGTGCAACAGAAAGGGCTTGCTCAAAGAGCTCTATAGCATAATCTATATTTTTATTGTAGACCTGTGCATTAGCAGCAGAAATCAGCAGATCAGTTCTATATGGTTCTAGTGCATAAGCAGATAATAATCGTTCAGTAATAGTTGCCATATTACTCGGCATTTTCGCGGTGAAGCCAGCATGTGAGATACGGGCAGGAGATTCAAAGACTTTTAAAGCTTCTCCTAACAACTGATCAACAACCTGCCGCTTCGTCATAAAATCAGCAGGAGAAACTTGGGCTTGTACAGCAACCTCTTGCTTGGCGAATACAACTGGAGACATCGATAAAGCTAATGCACCTGTTAGCGCTATAGCAATTATATTTTTTTTCATATCTATTACCTTCCTATAATGGGACCTTCAAAATTTCTATTATTTCGCACCGTGAATTATCTTTTAAAACAAAAATATAATATCACTCAAACCTCTGACAACAAGACGTGAACTTTAAAATAAACGTGACATACCACTAAAATAAAGCTATTTACCATGATTTAATTTATTTTTACGAGACATTTTAATTAATTCACCAAGCGAATTAAGAATGAAGATAATTGTAGTTTTCTAATTATTAACATTCGATGAAGCAAAATAATGGCATCTCCATATCTTTTAAAAATGGTTTACATTGTCAGAGGATCTCATTTCGACACATGAAATTAGTGTAGATAAATTAGGAAGGAAACTAGTAAATTAGTAAATAGCCATAAACTATGACGCGGAACAAACAAGTGAAAACCAATGTGAAAACCAATGGCCATAAGCTTTGACCAATATTCATAATCAACCTATCTTTCAGTGATGCAGTTTTACATGCTCGGAGGTAGTTTATTATGACTCAATCTCGACAATCTCAAGTATCGCTTGCTGATACCCCTTATTACCA
>NZ_KI519481.1:76929-158800 GCF_000482725.1 Psychromonas arctica DSM 14288 | reverse complement strand
CGATCATTGTGATAAGAATGATCGTGCGATATCTGTCACTTTATTTTTATAAAAACGCTGTTCATTTTTTAGGCTTTTCATGATTTAGCCCTGACCGTTTCTCCATGATCAGGAAAAATTGCAATACCGATACTGGTGGTGACATATACATGCTTACCTTTGATCACAAATCCTTTTGATAAATGTTCATGAATACCAATAGAGATAGTGTCTATATCAGATAAGTTGATTACATTTTCCACTAAGATAATAAATTCATCTCCCCCTAATCTCGCTAATATTTCAAAATCAGTCAACACACTTGCAATAGATTTACTCACTGCAATCAACAGTAAATCACCGTAGTCGTGACCTAAGGTGTCATTTATTTCTTTAAAACCATCGAGATCTAGTGCTAATACAGCAAAACTTTTATCTTTTTCGTATTCAATCAAGTCAGCTAGTTTATTCAGTATATAACGCCGATTAGGCAGACCAGAGAGAGGGTCACTAAAGGCTTGTGTGGTTAATTGTGTATTAGCCACTTTCAACGCCGTTGTTCGCTGCTGAACAGTTTCTTCTAAAGAATGATCCCGTTGTTCAATGGTTTCTAACATCAAATTAAAACAGGAAGCTAAATTACCTACTTCATCACTCGATAACACCTGTGAGCGTAAACTATAATTATTGGTTTTAGTCACCCTGTCTGCGACGGCAGCGAGCTGAGTAAGTGGATAAATGAGGCTTTTACGTAAAAATAACGACAAAATAAAACTGAGCACTAAAATGAGTACTAAAATAACCAGTAAAAAAGTGCTAAAAAATAATAAGCTCTGTTCAATTAACGAGTAATCAGCCTTTATCGTCAATACGCCATACACAATCCCCTGCATCTGCAGTGTTGTTTTAACCACCATTAAGTCCGTAAATATTTGTGTGGTATTGTCCTTTGCTGCAACAACAGAAACAAAAGCATTTCCTTTCATGTCTTCTACTTGAGCACTAACAATATTACTTTGCCCCTGAAGAGATTTAATTTGTTCTGTAGCACTTGCTTGATCTTCAAAAATCAAAGCTGCGGTAAGATTTGGGGCCAGTATATTAGCGATTGAGTTAAGCCTAGACTGTTCGGCGTTAGTCACTGCGTTGAGTTCATAGATAGTGAACATGGAGGCAATGGAAATAGTGCTAAAAAAAGCGACTAACATCAACATCGCAAGTAGTTTGGCTTTCAATGATCTAAACAATATGCGTTGTAACGGCATTACAATGGACCTTTATAGATTCGACCTAAGCGAAGTACTTTAGAACTCATATTAATACCTGATCGTTTCAATTTATTGGGACTTATTTCAAAACGGACTTTACCGCCAACGATAAAAAAATTGATATGACCACCAGATAAAATAAAATTATTAAATTCGCCAACTAACATGGCATTAGGAATAAGACCCTTAATGATAAGATCATTCCATTTAGCTATATCATATTTTGAAATGAATAAGGTATGACAACCCGCTATCTCTTCAATATCAGCTCTTAAAAAACGAACCTCTACCGGTACCTTCCTTACGCTTAAATCTTTAAGTGTAAGTTTAGCCGCTTCTACAAACTCAGTATCAAAACTACAAAGGTTATAACTTTTCGCTGTTGTTGATAGAATTAGCATCAAGGTTAAAAATGTTAAAGTAAACTGTGCTGTAAGTCTCAACATGCAATTGACCTAGAATTTTGCAGTGATTTGAGCGGAATAACTTGGCTCAATATACGTGCTAATGGTAAATAGTTCACCTTTATTTCCAACTTCAGCGTGCTTGCCATAAAGCAGATTATTCCCAGTAAATGATAACATTACTGAAGGGGATACCTGCCAATGCCAGCTTAAATCAAATACACTATAATCTTTTGTACCATAGGCATCCCCACTCTCTAGACGATAAATCACTGAAAATGAGTGCGCTGGAGTTAATAGAAAGCTAGTTTTGGCAATAAGTTGGCGTAAATAAGTATCATCACCCAAAGCAGGTATTAAATCGTCTGATGAATGATTGTTATAATAAGTATAACTGTAGCCAAGCTCGGTGCTTAATTTCTCGTAAGGCTGCCATTTAATAACCGCTTCTCCACCATAAGTGGTTAATTTACCACCTGATACAAAGTCAAGACTGATTAATGAAAAAGTATCATTAACACTGGGAGCAATCGATAATACATTACGGGCTTTAGTATGAAACAGAGACAGGTCTACCCACCAAGATTTAGTACTATAACGATAACCCAGCTCTTTAGAAATTGATTTTTCTCCTTCAATATTAGGATTACCAATAACTTCTGTGCGTATTCCAAAGGGAGATGATAATAGTAATCTTTCATTGTATTCTGCAAAGGAAGGTATGCGGATACCCTGTGAAATTGCCGCCCATAAGGTATGCTTTGATTCCGGAGTCCATAATAAACGAGCCATCGGCTGATGCCCCCAGCCAGTAAAGCTATTTTTTTCAGAGCGGTTACCAACAATTAACTTAAGCGTCTCGGGTATTAATGTGAATTGCGCTTGAACAAATCCACCATAATGGTGATAAGTATTAATATTATTAATATTTTTAACATAATCACTATCGTCTACGTCAATGTTGTTATAACGATAGTTCACTCCCCAATCAAATTGTATATGATTAATCAATGTGTTCATTTGATAATCAATATCTGTAATCAAAAAGTCATCTTTATAATTAGTTTGATTACCTTGCTGAGAGCTAATTGATGCTTGTAACATTTGATTAGAATCAGCTGAAAGTCGATGCTCTAACCTTGTCATCAGTTGTATATGTTCACGTGAATATTCATCGGCCGCAAATTCTTTCATATATGAATTCAAATTGGCTTGGTGCATATTCTGCCCTATTTCGATCTTTGTATAATCAGCTTGAGCCAAGAAAGAGAGATTATCATTTAAATTTAAATCAATTCTTCCTCCAATCGTTTTCTTTTGGCTGTGATCATTAGGAGCAATAGCCTCATAACTTTTTGTCGATTTATCTACTTTTTCAATACCACCAAAGACTCTAAAGGAGCTATAGTTGGCTAAATCTCCACCCACCCTAAAATCGGCCTTATGATCAATTTTTGAGCCACTCGCTAACTGTACGACAGTATCTCGAGTATCCACGCTATGTTTGGTAATAATATTAACCACGCCATTGGTTGCATTACTTCCCCATAATAATCCACCTTGACCTCGAATCACTTCAATACGCTCAATGTCAAACAAAGGAAGGTTTAATGCTTCCCAGTATACGCCAGCAAATCCTGGGTTATAAATGCTCTGCCCATCAACCATTACCAATAACTTACTTGAATAACGACCTGCAACACTACGAGCCGTGATCGCCCATTGATTATTATCAATTTTTCGAACTTGCATACCGGGCACTAAGCTTAACGCTTGCGCCACAGAAGTCACACCTGACTGCAGGATCTCTTTATTAGTTAAGACATAAATTGAAGCTGCAGTTTCAGACATACTTTGCAAACGTTTCATCGCTGAAGTGGTTTGTATATCTGCTGCCATCAAGTCATCAAAATCAAGACTAGTGAGATCATCTAATTGTGATGTTGAATCAGCGAATGTGCTGGGGAGAAGTAAAAGATTGAATAGCAAAAATACTGCTTTCAAATAACAATTAATATTCACTAACTTTACCATTGCTGGTACTCAATTATAGTTCGCATTAAAATTCCATTTTTAAAAAGGTATCTATTATAGATAGTTACCCATTTTATATCCTTATAAAGTACATAATTGTGAGTGATGACTTTATCTAAAACGATGTAGTAAGCAAAGTTGATTAAACAGCTAAATAGATTAGAAAATTAGGTTAATCAACATTAATTTATAGGCAATGGTAAATATTAGAATTACCGCCACAAAACGTTTTCTTATTTATTTAAAATTTAAAAACTAAATACGAGTATTAGCATACCAATAAAAGGAAATTAATACAGTTTTATACTAAATAATGGGTAATAATTAGTTAAATGTTAGCGTCTGCATCTTACTTAAAAATATAGCATTGATCATAAGGTGAATCAGTTAAAGTAAAACGTCAACATAGATAGACCGCTCATCACTATAAATATATAGCTTCATACCATCAAATTTTGCCGCTGACTGTAAAATCATTTACACTCATGCTCTCTTTTATTTTTCATACATTAAGGTGTAGTCCATGTTTTTCAAAAACCTTCAAGTTTATCGTTTCACTCGTCCAATGGAACAAGATGACAATGCACTAGAAAGAAACCTAGAAGAATTTAAATTTAAACCTTGTGGAAGCCAAGATATTTCAAAGTTAGGCTGGGTATTTCCAATGGGGAAAAGCGGTAGTATGTATACCCACATTCATCAAAAGCAAATTTTAATCTGTCTTAAAAAAGAAGAAAAAATGCTGCCTGCAGGTGTAATTAAAGACCAATTAAATGAGCGTGTGGAAGCGATCGAGTTAGAACAAGGCCGTGCATTAAAGAAAAAAGAAAAAGACAGCCTGAAAGAAGATATCGTCATGCAATTATTGCCACGTGCATTTAGCCGTACTTCACAGACTTATGCGTGGATAGATAATGAAACAAATATGCTATACGTCGATTGTTCAAGTACACGTAAAGCAGAAGAACTGATTTCTTTGCTAAGAAAAACGCTAGGTAGCTTACCCGTGGTACCTGTACAGCTACAAAATCAAACTGACGTTGTAATGACTGATTGGATATTAGAAGGCAATATTCCAGCCCACTACCAACTAGAAGATGAAGCTGAACTTTGTTCAGCCTTAGAAGGCGGCGGTATCATTCGTTGTAAGCAGCAAGATTTATTGTCTGAAGAAATTAAAAATCATATCAACTCTGATAAATTTGTAACTAAACTAGCACTCAATTGGTCCGACAGTATTTCATTTGTTATTGGTGAAGAGTTTGCTTTAAAACGACTTAAATTTTCTGATGTATTACAAGAACAAAATGAACATATTGAAGCAGATGATTTTGCTGCTCGCTTTGATGCTGATTTTATACTGATGACCGGGGAGATTAAACAACTTGTGCCTTCATTAATCGGTATTTTTGGTGGCGAACAAACTTTATAACCTTCCAACATCTTACAGCCCAGTTTAAAACCTGGGCTTTTTTTTAACTAACCTCAATTCTGGTTAATAAAAGCGGCATTATATTTAAAATCATAAGATTATATTTTTGGGCTATACAGTGCCGTTAGTTTTGCGTAGTTCAAGGCGAATTATTGAAGCAATAACTGGTTATTGAGAGATAATTTAACGAAGAAATCCGCGAAAATAAAGGTGTTGTATTGCTTTGCTTATCCAGAACTGAGGTTAACTATACCCGTTATTATCCAGCATGCCAAAATCAACAAGCTATGAAGTTAAAAGCTTCTACGCATACAGTTGCCAGCCTAACGGATATAATACCGTGACTCAGTGTTTATACATGAGTTGAAAATATGATTTACCCCCTTCTTTTCATCCATATAAGAGTGAATTAAATGACAGTTTCAATTTTAGGAAGTGCAACCAGCAAAAGTGCCACTAAAGCCTTACTATTAGGCTCAGGAGAACTCGGTAAAGAGGTCGCTATCGAATTACAACGCTTTGGTGTTGAAGTTATTGCAGCAGATAGCTACGCCAATGCCCCTGCTATGCAAGTTGCACATCGTTCGCATGTGGTCAGCATGTTAGATGGAAAACGTTTAGCTGAGATCATCCGCCTAGAAGCACCTGACCTTATCATTCCAGAAGTTGAAGCAATTGCAACTGACACATTATTAGATCTTGAAAGCCAAGGTTTTAATGTTGTACCTACCGCACGAGCGACTAAATTAACCATGGATAGAGAAGGTATCCGTCGTTTAGCAGCTGAAACATTAGCAGTGAAAACGTCTCCATATATTTTTGCTGATACTAAGCAAGAATTTTTACAGGCTGTTAAAGAAATTGGACAACCTTGTGTTATTAAACCTGTAATGAGTAGTTCAGGTAAAGGCCAGAGTGTTGTAAAAACAGATGCAGACCTAGATCACTCGTGGACTTATTCACAACAAGGTGGCCGTACTGGTAAAGGTCGTATTATTATTGAAGGATTTGTTCCCTTTGATTATGAAATCACACTCCTAACAGTAAGTGCTGTTGATGGTATTCATTTTTGTGCGCCTATCGGCCATAGACAAGAAGATGGTGATTATCGTGAGTCATGGCAGCCACAAGCTATGTCAGAAAAAGCACTACAACAAGCACAAGAGATTGCAACTAAAGTGGTGACTGAATTAGGTGGGTTTGGTTTATTTGGTATGGAGTTTTTTGTAAAAGGCGATCAAGTCTATTTTAGTGAAGTATCTCCCCGACCACACGATACAGGATTAGTGACACTTATTTCTCAAGATCTTTCCGAGTTTGCTTTACATGTAAGAGCCATACTAGGATTACCGATCGGAGCAATCACACAATACGGTGCCACTGCTTCAAGTGTTATTTTAGGGAATGGCGCCTCTCAAGATATTAAGTTTGCAAACGTAGCCGATGCTTTAGGCAAAGTACCAGGTGCGCAAATGCGTTTATTTGCAAAGCCTGATATTAACGGAAGTCGTCGTTTGGGCGTCGCTATTGCACGTGGGCAAGATATAGAGCAAGCAATCGCTAACGCTAAATTAGTAAGTCAAACAGTTGAGGTACTTTATTAAGTTATCAATCTATGACTTAATAATAACATTAATAATAAAATAGATACTCTACTAGAAAACTAATAAGATTTTTAAAGCGATTTGCAGATGCATATCGCTTTTTTCCTTTCATCAGATCCCTTTATAACACCACCACTGTATTAGCATCATAAGTACTACCTTCTTCTATTCCTCTACAAAAACAGTTTAAAAATCAAACAAAGCACACAAAAAATAAGCAAAGCTAACAAATTAAGCTTGATCATAAGTTCAAACACAAGTACTGTTGTTACATACAGTGTTTATTTATACAGGTGAATCATATGTTATCAAGATTAATTAAAACAACGCACACTACTCCCTATTTATTACACAATTATGATCAAAGCCCTTTAACTTCAAGTGCATTAGTTAATGTGCAATACCAACAAAATGATTACCAAGCGTTGCTAGAGCATATACAAAAAGGGAGTGATCAGGGTTGGATTTTATTTTTAGCTCCTCCAGGAAAACCTAATACTCAATTTTTTGAAAACGCAGGCATAGATAAAAGCAGAATGTTAATGATCGACGCGAATAAAGTTGCCGATAATTTATCATTATTATCAACATTACTTCAAAGTAACAATTACTGTACGGTGGTAACTTGGGTTAACGAGCTATCAGAGCAAACACAATTAAATATTGAAGCAGACGCTGAGTTAACAAATACCAGTTGTTTTATTTACTGTAAACATTAAACGTATAGTGCATTCAACCTGTTTATACCCGTTATCATTCAAGATAAAAATATCAATAAGCGACAGGATCAGCGGATAAAATAAATTAAAGATCCAAAGACATCGATATTCAACACAAATTACAAAGTGCTAACACTAAGCAGGATGCTAATAACTGCATGATAACTAGATACTAATAACTGAATACTAATAATTGAATACTAATAACTGAATTCTGATGCCTACATTGATTAAAATCAGTTGTTGAGGATGATAGTTAGTTATAATTGCTGCAAACTAGCTATAGCGATATTTAAACAGTGATACTTTGCCTATCACTCATTAATAACAAACAATTAATTAGGAAGATAAAATGTATCCATACAGTGATAAAACTAAACAATTAATAGGCCTGATCGGCAGCGGCGACACAGCCTATGTTCCTAAAGCAATTACCTGTGCGATTAAAACATTAGATCAAATTGCTAATGACACAGCTATACCAGAAAAAACAAGAGAATCAGCTGCATTTGCAGCGGCCAATTTAGTACTCAGCGATTATGATGATCAGAATTAAGCTGTAAAAAATAGACAACCAGCTAACTAGACTATCAGTAAGCCAGAATACCAATAAACTCGTTTCTGGCGATCAGAATATTCGATATAAAAAATCACACCCAATACTATTCAATATGTCAGCCAGCTGAACTGAGGCAGTAATTTACAATGGTAACGGGCATAGTAAAAAACAACTAAAATACCAACTCAGCTCACTAACTGATCAATCTTACTGGTTAAAAAGAGCATTCCGCTCTTGTATTCAACTTCAATAGTTTTTGATGACTCAATGCTCAGGGTTAACTCAATTATTTGCGATTACTCCATAGCCAGCGAATGCCATAAAGCAAAAAAGAAGCCGAAGCTTCTTTTAATAAATACTCGAGTAACCTAATATAGGTTAGCCAATATGCGTCAAACCACCCATGTAAGGCTGTAACACTGCAGGTATCTCGATACGGCCATCGGCGCATTGATAGTTTTCTAAAACCGCTACCAAAGTACGTCCAACGGCTAAACCAGAACCATTAAGTGTATGTAGTAGTTCAGGCTTTTTAGCACCGGTACGACGGAATCTTGCTTGTAAACGACGCGCCTGGAAATCACCAACATTTGAACAAGATGAAATTTCACGATAAGTATTTTGCGCTGGCAACCATACTTCTAAATCGTAAGTTTTAGTCGCGCTGAAACCCATGTCGCCAGTACACAATACAACCTTACGGTACGGCAATTCTAAATTCTTTAAAACTTGCTCTGCATGGCCTGTTAACTCTTCTAACGCATCAAAACTTTTTTCTGGATGGACTAACTGTACCATTTCAACTTTATCAAATTGGTGCTGACGAATTAAACCACGTGTATCACGTCCATAAGAACCTGCTTCGCTGCGGAAACAAGGTGTATGTGCAGTCATTTTAATGGGCAAATCAGTTTCATCATAAATAACATCACGACTCATATTTGTTAATGGCACTTCAGCTGTTGGAATTAATGACATGCCAATGCCTTCTTCGGTCGCTGGATTTGTATTAAATAAATCATCGCCAAATTTAGGTAATTGGCCAGTTCCGTATAAGCTATCAGCATTTACTAGGTAAGGCACATACATCTCTGTATAACCATGTTCATTAGTGTGAAGATTAAGCATATATTGCGCTAAAGAACGATGTAATTTTGCTATTTGGCCTTGCATCACAATAAAACGAGAACCCGAGATTTTAACCGCTGATTTAAAATCTAAGCCGCCTAATGCTTCTCCTAATTCAACATGATCTTTTACTTCGAAATCATATTGCTTAGGCGTACCCCAGGTTAATACCTCTACATTTTCACTTTCATCTTTACCGATCGGCGCAGAGTCATGTGGTAAATTCGGGATCATGTCATAAATAGATTTAAGTTGGTCACTGACCACAGAAAATTCTTCTTTTGCTTTTTCTAAAGCTTCACCTAACTCATTCATCGCTTCACGTAATGGTTTGATATCTTCACCACGTTTTGCCGCTTGACCAATCTCTTTTGAGCGCGTATTACGCTCTGATTGCAAGCTTTCAGTAGAGACTTGAAGTGATTTTCTTTTTTCTTCTAATTCACTAAGTAAACTTACCTCTAAATCAAAACCACGTTTTTTTAATAACTCGGCAGTTTGTTCGATATCATTACGTAAAAACTTTGCGTCTAGCATGTTATTTCCTAACCTTTTAAAACTAATAAAGTACCTAGATACGCTGCAAATAAGCATATCACTACATTTAATACCACATTTAATAGTGCCTTAAGTAACTCCCCCTGTTGGATCAACAATAAGCTGTCCAATGAGAATGAGGAAAAAGTTGTTAATGCACCTAAAAAACCAACGCCAATTAATGGCCACCACGGCGTTGTAGAAATTGTTCCCTGTTGAACTAACTGAAATATATATCCCATTATCAGCGAGCCAATCACATTGACCGTAAGTGTAGCAAAAGGAAAACCTTTTCCAAAGAGACTAACTATGCCAATACCAATTAAATAACGGAAAGTTGCGCCAAATGCGCCACCAAAAGCCACGAAGCCGATATTCAGCAATAAATTATTCATAATAAATCTTTTATCCATCTCTTATTTGTTAACAACTTACTGAGTGCAACAGCTATGCTTGTTCATTTTTCCGCTTGCACTTATTAAGCTTATTCACTTGAATCTGTTCACATTAAAGCAGTTCTCATTAAGTCAGCCCGGACCTTAACAAGGTCATTATCAATAACGCTGTTTTTCGCTACGTTGATCACAACTTTTTAAATAGCGCAATTTTTCAGCAATTTTAATTTCTAGACCACGTTCAACAGGTTGGTAAAACTCAATGCCTTGCAAAGCTTCCGGTAAGTACACTTCACCGGCAGCATAAGCCCCTACTTCATCATGGGCATAACGATAACCTTCACCGTAATTTAATGATTTCATTAATTCGGTAGGCGCATTACGTAAATGATGAGGAACTTCGAGATCCGGATAGGCTTCAACAGCTTGTTTAGCCTTTGCAAAGGCACTATAAACGGCATTACTTTTAGCCGCACAGGCGCAATAAACTGCTGCTTGAGCAATTGCTCTTTCCCCTTCTTTGGGGCCTATTCTGGTAAAGCAGTCCCACGCAGACATTGCGACCTGCATTGCGCGAGGGTCTGCGTTGCCAATATCTTCAGAGGCAATCGCTAATAAACGTCGTGCTACATATAAAGGGTCGCAACCACCTGCTAACATGCGCGCATACCAATACAAAGCAGCATCGGGATCTGAACCACGCACGGATTTGTGAAATGCAGAAATGAGATCGTAGAAAAGATCGCCTTGTTTATCAAAGCTAACGCCTTCTCTACCCGCTATTTCCATTAATAAACCAGTATCGATCAGTAATTTATCTTTTGTTTGTTGTCCCATATCAGCAAGCAACTCTAGATAATTGAGCGCTTTTCTTGCATCCCCTTGCACTAGTTGTGCGAGCTTATCTAATACCCCTTCAGCGAATACAATGTTTTGCCTAGCAAGGCCGTGTTCAGCTTGGCAGGCTTGCTCAATCACTTCAATAATCTCTTGTTGTGATAATTTTTTTAACAGATAAACACGCGCACGAGACAGCAATGCATTATTAAGTTCAAAGGACGGATTTTCTGTAGTGGCACCAATAAATAAAAATGTCCCGTCCTCAATATAAGGCAAAAAAGCATCTTGCTGGCTCTTATTAAAGCGGTGTACTTCATCTACAAACAGTAATGTACGCCGACCAGCTGATTGATTTTGTTTGGCAATGTCGATAGCCGCACGAATTTCTTTAATACCGGATGTGACCGCAGACAATCGCTCTACATGGGCATCACAATATTCAGCAATTAACTCAGCCAAAGTGGTTTTACCGGTACCAGGAGGTCCCCATAAAATCATGGAATGAGCAAATCCAGCTTCTAAGGCCTTACGCAGCGGTTTATCTTTTGCGATGAGGTGAGATTGACCAATATACTGGTCAAAATTACTTGGCCGCATTCGTGCGGCCAAGGGTTTAAATTGATTATCAATAGTAAATAAATCCTGCATTAGCGTTGATCATCTATCTCAATACCATTCGGTATTTTAAATTCAAAAAAATCCTTCACAAATGTACTATTGTTTTTATTATTTGACAGGGTAAATACACTTTTTTGTCCCTGTGATTCTTGAACAACGAATTCACTGACATTGTCGTCTTTATTAAAGATAAAAATAAACGTATTCGTTGATGCTTTTGGGGCGCTACTTTTAACAATAAATTGGTGGTCTTTTTTAACCACGCTAAATTGGGCCCATTGTGCAGAATCTGCTCCAGATAATAACGCAAAGGGTGTGCCTGCAATTGCATCTGAAAAGTTCATGATAGTAACTTGCTCAATAAATGGACTATATAACCACATATCTTGTCCATTTGAAACAATCAATTCTTCATCAGGTTGAGTCACTTGCCAATGGAAATTACCAGGACGTGCAATGGCTAGCGTTCCCCAACTTTTTTGGATCACTTCCCCTTTTGGATTGATCACCTGTTGTACAAAGTCTGCATCAATAGTCGTAAATTTAGCCAGTTTTTGCTGTAATAATTCGCTATCTGTTTGTGCTGAGGCAAATTGAAACATTGAGCTGATCAGACATACTGTAATAAATAATATTTTTTTCATGTTAATCCTTAATAGGAGGTGGCGCTAGCACTTCACGATTACTATTAGCCCCTGACGGTGCACTAATTACACCTTGTGCTTGTAATTGATCAACAAGACGAGCGGAACGGTTATAACCAATACGGAATCGACGTTGAATACTTGAAATAGACACTTTACGTGTTTCAGTTATAAAACTAACCACCTCATCAAATAATGGGTCAATTTCATCCTCTCCTTCGGCTTGCTCACCCGGTAATAACATATCTAAATCCGCATCCCCGGCTAGAATTTCTTGTACATAATTTGGCTGGCCACGTTTTTTCCAGTCAGCAACTACTTTATGCACTTCATGGTCATCGACAAAAGCACCATGAACACGTGTTGGCACACCGACACCCGGTGGCATATATAACATATCACCATGACCTAATAACGTTTCCGCACCTTGTTGGCCTAGAATCGTTCGAGAGTCAATTTTACTCGACACTTGGAAAGCAATTCGAGTTGGAATATTCGCTTTAATCAAACCAGTAATAACATCAACCGATGGTCGTTGTGTGGCTAAAATTAAGTGTATACCTGCTGCACGGGCTTTTTGTGCAATACGCGTAATTAATTCTTCACACTTTTTACCCACAATCATCATCATATCGGCAAACTCATCCACTACAACGACAATAGCAGGTAGTTTTTCTAGTTCTGGTGCGCTTTCTGCCATGCTATCACCCGGTTTCCATAATGGATCTAAAATGGGTTCCCCTGCCGCTTTTGCTTTTCTGATCGCAGTATTATATCCCGCTAGATTACGGACACCGATTTCAGCTAAAAGTTTATAACGACGTTCCATCTCTCCAACACACCAACGCAATGCATTAGCGGCATCTTTCATATCAGTAACAACTTCAGTTAATAAGTGAGGAATACCTTCATACACATTGAGTTCAAGCATTTTAGGGTCAATCAAGATCATGCGTAAATCTTCAGGTGAAGATTTATACAATAAACTGACTAACATACAGTTAACCCCAACCGATTTACCAGAACCGGTCGTACCCGCCACTAAAAGGTGTGGCATTTTAGCTAAATCCACCACCACAGGTAAACCAGAGATATCTGCACCGAGTACCATGGTTAATGCTGATTTACTTTCATTAAATTTATTACAGTCTAATACCTCAGAGATATAAACTATTTCACGGTGTCGATTTGGTAGCTCCAATGCAATCACGGATTTACCAGGGATTTGATCCACCACACGCACACTCATTGCTGATAAAGCACGCGCTAAATCTTTTTCCAAACTACTGACCGTACTGACTTTCATACCGGGCGCTAAATCTAGTTCAAAACGCGTGATCACGGGTCCAGGTAAAACATTCACTACATCCGCTTTAATTTTAAATTCAAGTAATTTTGCTTCAACTAAACGCGCTGCTATATCCAATTCTTGTTGTGAAATAGGATTAATCTTCTTATCAGGTCTATCTAATAATTCAATACTTGGTAAAGGTGCAATATCTTTATCAACCACAAAGCGTTGCTGAGGACGTGCATGCTCCGGTAGATGGGAGAAATCAACTTTTGCCTTTGCCGATACCTCAGATTGTTGCTTAGGTTGACTAGTAGGTAATGGTTCACTGGTTGATGGAGATTCACTGACTGGATCTTGTTCTGAGAGACGATTATCTTGCCAGTCAATATTATCAATACTTAAATCTACTTGTTCTTGATCATTCTCATTCACAAAAGAAGTGCCTATAAACAAATCATTATCTTGCTCAATATCATCCTGAACACCTGAAAAATCAATATTTTCAACCTCTTCTTCAACTGTATTTTGTTCGCTAAGAGCTGCTAATTTTTTCTGCTCTTTGAGCGCTTGCTTCTGTAGTTTTTTCTCTAACTTCTGTTGTTGTAATTGATGTTTTTCAGCGAATCTATCTTGGTCACCTTCTGAGCGTTGCTGTTTAATTTTTTTAATCGTCTCAGGTAAGTTTCCTAACCATTCAATGGCATTTAATGTGTGCTCACCAATACCATCAATTAAACGTATCCAAGAAAACCCGAACAACAAAGTTGTTCCAGAGATTAAAAAAGTAAGCAAAATAAGGTTAACGGCTAATAAGCTGAAAAAGCCTAACATGCTCTGCGCTAAGATATCTCCAACTAAACCGCCCGAAGGGTAATACAGATAATCATTGACGTTGAGTGCAATTAAAGCGCTTAAGCTAAAGAAGGTAAAAATAAAGCCGACAATACGTAAACTCAAATTTAAAAAATCGACATCAAAATTAAACGTCGGCTTCCATAGAATTGCCCATGCAAAAGAAACAATAATAACCGGGATTAAATACGCTAAAAATCCAAAACCAAAAAATAAAATATCGGCAATCCAAGCGCCCACTCGGCCACCTGAATTTTGAATTTCAGCGACCCATTGTTGCTGCGACCAACTTGGATCTACCGGAGAGAAAGTAAATAAGGACAAAGTAATGAATATGGCAACAAATGCACTAACAATGATCCCAACTTCTAATAACTTTTGCACCCCTGACAGGTGATTTAATAATTTGCTATTTGACAAGAAAATAACCCTAACTCTAAAAAATGCCGAATGGCATATACGAAAAAAAATAAAACGACTTTAATCTAAAAAATTATCCGGCAATTGATCACGTAAACGTAGCCATATTTTACCGCTTGCAAAAGCAGACTCTCGCACTATTTGCATAATTTGCTGACCATCACCTTGTTCAAATACTGTTTTAATATCAGCATAAAAAGATAATGCGATTAACTTAGCTTCACTGTTAGAAAAATAAAAAGTACCCACTTTCCGATACAAATCTTGTAATCCATTTAAGATCAGTACATAAATCATATTATTTGATGACACAGCAACATGGTGATAAAAACGATAATCAAATTCAGTAAATACCTCACTGCTTGCATCCGCAGAAGGAATATTTTCTAAAAACTCAATCACACTCTGACTATTGTGTTTGGCTGCCATTCTTAAAATAATGGTACTTATATTGGTCCGTATAGACATTAGTTGGTCAATAAAATCGCCGCGATGTTCCTTATCTAAGCGTGTTATTGTGCTTAAAATATTAAGACCGGATGTTTCCCAGAAATCATTAACCTTAGTTGACTTACCGTGCCTAATGGTGATCCAGCCTTCTTTTGATAAACGTTGCAGTACTTCGCGTAACGTAGTGCGTGTGACACCTATTTTATCGGCGAGCAATCTTTCTGCTGGCAACTCTGAATGGATCGGAATGGATCCATTCCAAATAGACTCGATTAAGTATTGTTCTGCAACGTCTGCAGGGCCTTTCACTTTCATTATCATGGGTATTTTGACTTTCCAATATCGTATAGCGACATATTAACATATTCATTGTATTCGATGCTGACTGTTTAGAAAAACAGTATTAGCAAATAAGCAAATGTGATCTAAGTCACAATGCAATTTGTAACCTTATCATTTATCACAGTAATTCGCTGTTTATAATGAACTTTTAAAGAGTACAATGTCGCTTAGTGGATTGAAATATTCTATTAGGAGAAACCATTGAGTTCAAATTCCCTTTCACCCAATTTAAAAAACCTTTCTTTGCAACGTTGGCCTTGGCTATTACTGGCGGCTAGCGCATTGATGCTAGAGTTGTCGGCCCTTTATTTTCAACACGTGATGAAGCTTGAACCCTGTGTTATGTGCATTTATGAACGTATCACTATGTTAGCGATCATATTCGCAGGTCTGATTGGGGCTTCTGCACCCAGCTATTTATTGGTTCGTTTAATTGCTTTTGCTGTGTGGGCCGTTGGATCAATATGGGGGTTGTTATTAGCAGTTGAACATGTTGATTATCAAATGAATCCATCACCTTTTGCTACCTGTGATTTTTTCCCTAATTTTCCAGAGTGGTTACCATTGCATGAGTTTATGCCATGGTTATTTAATCCTACTGGTGATTGTTCAGACATCGTTTGGCAATTTATGGGTTACTCAATGCCGCAATGGTTAATATTGAGTTTTGCTATTTATGTTGTGATCTTATTAGTGGTAGCAGTTACTGCAATCTTACCAGCAAAAGCATCTCCCCTTAAATAACGTTAACTTTGCGTAAGTAAAGCAGATCATAATAATAAGAAAAGATCACTTTAAATGCAGCACCGGTTGTCACTTCTTGATAATGAAGTAAGTAACAACGGTGCAGTATTTGATTATTTTAATAATGAATGATCTGCAGGCAAATTTTTCATTATCCAGACCACTAACTTATGACGAATATTAGCCGTATTTTCATCGCCTTCACTTAATGGGTTAATTAACTTATCTTGTACTAGCAAGCGGTAAATACATTCTTGCTTATCTTTTGCTGAGGTTGTCTTATCAATTCCCACATAACCTCGTTTAAGGGCATAAGCGACGCCAAGCTTAGTAGCGTGTTGTAATAACTGAGATTCGTTTTTAATCTTTTTCATACTTATTCCTTAACTTACCGTAAAACGACTTTTCTTTATATTTAACATCGACAACCACTAATATAAAGTATCATTCACAAATAAAGCTTCTATTTGTGAATGAGTTACAAGATTCTTATTAAATAGTGTTGTTATTGATCAGCTGTTTTACCTAGTAACTTTAATATTGCAGCTTCATCTAAAATTTCAATCTCTAATTCCGTCGCTTTAATTAATTTAGAGCCAGCAGCGCTTCCTGCAACCAAAGTATTTGTTTTCTTTGACACACTACCAGCCACTTTAGCACCTAATGCTTGTAAAGCCGCTTTAATGTCATTACGTGAAATAGCCTCAAAGCTGCCGGTAATAACGAAGGTTTTATCCAATAAAGATAACTCACTTTGATCAACTTCTTGTATCTCAGGCCAATGCACACCCGCTGCTAATAATTGTTCAACAACAGTTAAGTTATGCTCTTCGCGAAAGAAATAGTAAAGATGTTTAGCTACAATCTCTCCGACATCGCTAACACTTTTTAATGACTCGATACCTGCTGCAATGATAGCTGGTAAGGTTTTATAATGATTAGCTAAATTAGCGGCCGTTGCTTCCCCAACTTCACGAATGCCTAGGGAATATAAAAAACGCGCGAGTGTCGTTTTTTTACTTAGTTGTAAACTATTTACTAGTTTCTTCGCCGAGGTTTCCCCCATTCGCGGCAAACTAGCAAGCTGCTGAGTGGTTAACGAAAAAAGCTGAGAAGGATCTTTGATCATATTATGGTCAACTAACAACTCTACTAATTTATCGCCCAATCCATCAATATCTAAGGCCTTGCGAGAGGCAAAATGTTTAATGGCTTGTTTGCGTTGCGCTTCGCAGAATAAGCCCCCTGTACAACGTGTTACCGCTTCTCCCTCAATGCGTTCAACATCACTGCCGCAAACAGGACACGCTTCAGGAAAGATAATTTCTTGGGTTAACTCACTATTACGTTGCTCTAATACCACCCTTGCTACCTGCGGGATCACATCACCGGCTCGTCTGACAACAACAACATCGCCAATCAAAATACCTAAGCGTTGAATTTCATCTTTATTATGTAACGTTGCATTAGAGACTGTCACACCACCAACGAAAACAGGCTTTAACTTCGCAACCGGTGTAATCGCACCAGTACGTCCCACTTGGAACTCTACATTCTCCACCACCGTTACAGCTTCCTCAGCCGGAAATTTATAAGCAGTAGCCCAACGCGGAGCACGAGCAACAAAACCCATTTTTTGCTGTAGGGCAATATCATCCACTTTATAAACAACACCGTCTATTTCATAAGTTAAAGACGGTCTTTTTTGTGCAATCTTGTCGTAAAAATCATGACAAGCATCTTTACCTATAACACGTTTTACTTCGCTTGAAACGGGTAAGCCCCAAGCCTTTAGTTGTTCAATACGTTGATATTGACTATTCGCCAACTCACCTTCAAAAACGCCCACTGCGTAACAATAAAAAGCTAATGGACGTGCAGCGGCTATTTTAGAATCTAACTGGCGTAAGCTTCCGGCGGCGGCATTGCGAGGATTAACAAAAGGTTTTTCACCTGCGGCAATCAAGCCTTTATTTAATTTGTCGAACCCTGCTTTTAACATAAACACTTCACCACGTACTTCTAACACCGCGGGTATATTCTCCCCTCGAAGTTTGAGTGGTAAGTTTGTAATGGTTTTAACATTTTCTGTTACATTTTCGCCAGTTAGGCCATCACCTCGAGTTGCCGCTTGAACCAACACACCATTTTCATAAATAATACTAGCTGCTAAGCCATCTAGTTTTGGTTCAATACAAAAAGCAGTTTCAGCTAGAGGGGATTTATCCATCACACGCTGCATAAAATCATTTAATGAGTCGCTATCAAACACATTATCCAAACTCAACATAGGTAATTGATGTGTTACTTGTTCAAACTTTGATAAAGCTGCACCACCTACCTTTTGAGTGGGTGAATTAATCGAAACTAAATCAGGGTTTTCTATTTCAAGTTTTTGTAAAGCTTGGAAAACACGATCATATTCCGCATCAGGGACCGAAGGTGCATCCTGTACATAATATTGATAATTATATTCCTCTAATAATTCGCTTAGTTGTTGTATTTGTTGTTCTACTGTTTGCTTATTATCACTCATCAATCTTTGCTCTTATTTATTTGTTTTTACTAATAAAAAAACCTCGTAAACGAGGTTCTTCTAGAAAGTGGTAAATACCCTTTCAATGTTATTGGTATTGTTGTAAACGCTGACGATACTCCATAAATTGTTCAGGGGTAAATTTCTCTCTTTTTTCATTTAAAACTTCACAGTCAAATTCTTCTGCAGCTTGCTCTACTGCCCGCAACATCATATCGAAGGATTTATTAACACTAATTTTATCATTCGGGGCAGTAAAGAAAAATGAAATACCGGGAGAGTTAAATTGTTCCATGTAATCTAAGTCAAAGGTACCCGGTGCCATCATATTAGCGATACTAAACAAAACTTCACCAGTACCGTCTGAATGTTCATGTCGATGGAAAATATTCATATCACCATAACGAAAACCCGAGGTTAAAAAGAATTGTAATAGTTCATGACCACCTAAACGTTCGCCTTTTTTGGCTGCGATATTAAAAATAAATAATTCATCGGGCAGCTTTTGTTCAACTTGGCTAGTTTGCGCAGTTTCACTTACTTGCTTAGCGTCGATAGCTTGTTTAGAGTCAGTAGCTTTAATATCACCTTTATTTGCTAATTCAATATCGCTGATGATCTGATCGACACTGGTGATATTATTTACATCAGGATGTTGTTTGCTTTCAGGCTCAAGTTTATCAATCACTTGATCTTTTTCGTCTTGAAATACAATAGGATCGGTATCCTTGTTGTCTTCTTGTGCATCAATATTAAAATTGATCACCTCTGACTGTTCTTTATCGTCTGAAAGATGTGAAGAAAAAGCCATTGAATCAAAGTCACGCTCACGGTTGACTGAGTTAGATGATTGTTTATCTTGATCATTAAAGGATTCGTCCCCTTCTTCCAATTCATCATATTGCTCTTCTTGTTCAGCGAGCAAGGCTAATTTATTTTTCCTGTTGAGTAAAAAACCATGGATTAATACACCGGCAATAGCCAAAATACCAATTGCAATAAGAATAGGTTGAAAGTGCTGCATTATTGATTCTCTTGATTGATCATAGATAACTTTATGTCCCTTAAATTACCTTGTATCAAGCTGTGCGTCTATCATTTGCCACTAATTTTTTGCAAAACTGCTAAGGAATTTATAAAAGCGATCAATAATTAGCGAATATTTGCACATTATGTCCATCTACAATTCACATGCATTGATTTTTGTATCTTGAATGACAACCGCTATACAAGGTAATATCATCTGATATAACAATGACAAGGTTTAATCATGAACAATGAACGTTTAATTCATCAGCCATTATCTGGCATAGGGTATTTATTTAAAGGTGTGCAACTTCTTCGCCATCCTCAACTAAGAATGTTTGTACTCATTCCATTATTTATTAACGTATTGATTTTCGCCAGTGCATTCTGGTTTTTATTTTCTAGCATTACCGATTGGATAGATGCTTACATGCAGCAACTTCCATCTATTTTAACTTGGCTATCCTATGTGCTTTGGCCAATTATTATTTTTTCTATTTTATTTTTATTCTCATTTATATTTTCGACTATCGCGAACCTAATTGCCGCACCATTCAATGGTTTGTTAGCAGAAAAAACTGAAATGTTATTAACCAATAAGCCTATCAATGATGAAGGTTGGCAAGATTTATTTAAAGATTTACCAAGGATATTTAAACGAGAATGCCAAAAATGGCTGTATTTCTTACCTCGTATTTTAGGTTGTTTAATTCTATTTTTAATACCAGTGGTGGGCCAAACCGTCGCGCCTATTATTTGGTTTATCTTTGCAGGTTGGATGATGGCAATTCAGTACGCTGACTACCCCTTTGACAACCATAAAGTTTCTTTTGCTAGCATGCGCACCATTTTAGGGAAACGCTACGGTAAAAATATTACTTTCGGAATGGTAATTAGCCTCTGCACTACGTTACCTATTTTAAACTTTATTATTATGCCAATTGCCGTTTGTGGTGCAACTGCTGCTTGGGTTGACATCTATAAAAATCAAGCGCTAACAATAGACCAATAAACACAAAAAAAATCAACCATAAATTCAATGACCATTACTAAGCTGAACCGACTACTAAACTGCACCTACAAAAAAACCTATCCTGATCATTCGATCAGCGATAGGTTTATATTTGAAGTTCATCAATGACAAACTAAAAATATCAATCGTCATCCGAATAGGACGAGATCGATACTTCCAACTTAGTCTATAGGTAATTAAGCAGCAAAGTTCTTAGCTACAAATTCCCAGTTAACTAATGCCCAAAAACCATTTAGGTAGTTAGGACGTACATTGCGGTAATCAATGTAATAAGCATGTTCCCATAAATCAACAGTTAGAAGTGGTGTAGTACCTTCTTCAGTTAATGGAGTACCTGCATTTGATGTATTTACGATTTCTAATGAACCATCTGCTTTTTTAACTAACCAAGTCCATGAAGAACCAAAGTTGTTAACAGCTTTATCATTTAACTGTGCTTGGAATTCAGCAAAAGAACCAAATTTTGCATCGATAGCAGCTGCAAGTTCACCCGTAGGTTCGCCACCAGCGTTAGGTGCTAAACAGTTCCAGTAAAAGGTATGGTTCCAGATTTGTGCAGCATTGTTAAAAACGCCACCTTCAGAAGTTTTAATGATTTCTTCTAGAGATTTTTCAGCAAGATCAGTACCTTCAACTAAACCGTTTAATTTAGCAACGTAAGTAGCGTGGTGCTTACCATGGTGAAACTCTAATGTTTCAGCTGAAATGTGTGGTTCTAATGCATCTTTTGCGTAAGGTAATGCTGGTAATTCAAAAGCCATTTTAAATTCTCCTAATAGAGGCTGAGGGGGATATCAATTTTAGCGACCATTTATACTTTCTTTATGAATAAAAAGCCACAACAAAAATTGAGCTAGATCATTTTTTATCTATGGTAGAATAATCGCAAATTCATAGTAAGATTGCACGCTTAGAACTGATATAATGTGCAATTAATTAATAATATGCTGTCGTTAGAGGAAAAATAATGGAAACTTTAGATAAAATCAAAGAACAATTAAACGAAAACACTATTTTGTTATACATGAAGGGATCGCCTAAATTACCAAGTTGTGGTTTCTCTTCACAAGCTTCACAGGCTTTAATGCAATGTGGACAACCGTTTGCTTACGTTGATATTCTACAAAACCCTGATATTCGTGCTGAACTACCAAAATATGCTAACTGGCCTACTTTCCCACAATTATGGGTAGAAGGTGAGCTTGTAGGTGGTTGCGATATTATTTTAGAAATGTTCCAACAAGGCGAATTACAACCGTTAATTACCGCTGCGGCTGAAAAAGCAAACGCAGCAGAGTAATAATTAAGCATGGTACTGCTTAAGTGTTCCTTAAGCAGTACCTGTTTATAAAGGCTAGCACAATCTTGGTTGTGCTAGCCTTTATATCGACCTGATACCTTTATCTGTCTCCAACTATACTGCTCAACTGCTTTTGCAACTCACATCTGAATAAGCAACACCAACATTATTATAAGCACCAATTCGATAGCAATAAGTATTACCTTGTTTTACTTTTTCATCTAAATAAGTCGTTTCATCCATTTTTAAGGCAGTTAATAATATAAACTCGCCGCTTTCACTGGTACTTCTCTCAACCAAAAAGCCTTCTTCATTATCGGCTAGATCTTCCCAATGTACTTCAATCGAAATATAGTCTGGCAACAAGTCGATGGCATTATTAGAGCGTCCATCTACCACAGAGCCATCAACTTGCTTTTCAACACCTAATTCAGCCTTAGCTAACGCTTCGGCATTTTCCTCATCAACATCGACAGCACAACCTGCTAATGGTAGTAAAATTATTAACGTAGCCAATTTACACCATTTTATTTTTTTCATCTTTATCTTCATCACTTTTGCACAATACCTTTATAGAGCCACTTACATACAATTAAGACCACACCAAATGATCAATTAATTTCCAGTACCTATGGACCCTATAGATGACAAAAGATTCAATCAAAAACAAAAAACATCAAAACCAAGATTACTAATGGACTTAATAAAAAAATATTAAACTAAAAAATCAGACACTTAAAAGTTAAAACGTGAATAAAATTAAAAAATTAAAATCAAACAATTATATTTACAATGGGTAATATATTGAAATATAAAGAGTTCTAAAATTAATTAAATTATTTTTAATTAAAGGTGAAAATAAATGCTTATTACCAGCCACCCAATGCTTTATAACGGTTAACCATGTAATAAAATAGTTCAGCGGTGACTTCAGTATCATAGAGAGCAGAATGTGCTTCTTTATTATTATAATCAACTCCAGCCTCAGCACAGGCTTTGGCTAATACCGTTTGACCTAATGTCAAACCCGCCATACTTGCAGTATCAAATGATGCAAAGGGATGAAAAGGGACACGCTTTAGTTTACAGCGGTCGGTTGCTTTATTAATAAAGCCTTGGTCGAATGAGGCATTGTGCGCAACAATAATGGCACGATTACACTCGTTCAATTTTTGATATTTACGTACTTTTTTAAAAATTTCGGTTAATGCCTCACGCTCATCAACAGCGTTACGTAAAGGATTAAAAGGGTCTATTCCTGTGAAGCTAAGCGCTTTAGGATCTAATTCAGCCCCTTCAAATGGCATCACATGGAAATGAATTTTATCCACGCTTTTTAAGTACCCTTGTTCATCCATTTCAGGAAAAATGGCTGCGATTTCTAAAATCGCATGACACTGAGGATCTAATCCTGATGTTTCAATATCAATTATAACTGGGTAATACCCTCTAAAACGTGCTGCTAATTGGTTATCCATTTCATCTCACTATTAAATAAAGTCAGAGGATTATGCCAGAAAGTGGTAAAAATCGCATAATTTTACTAAAGATATTTATCCCTCTGTCGATATAACTAGCAGTGTTTAAAAATATCGAGCAACTATGAAAAATATTATGATCAAAAATATTTATGCTTTACTATTAATGATGACAGCTATGCCAGCGCTTTCTGCTAATAAGCAGTACAATGCAGGTTTGGATAATTCTAACTGGTATTTGAGTAGTTCATCACCGATACAGTGCACACTTGAGCACCCTATTCCTCGTTATGGTCAGGCTAACTTTGTGGTCAAAGCGAGTAAAAAAATCAATTTAGACTTCAAACTAGACAGTCGACGAGCAATGCCAACCTCTGAAGTGGTGCAATTAAAATCCGTGCCCCCACAATGGCGACCAGGCGCAGTACCTGAGTTAATTGACACAGTCACATTCCATCAACAATTTGATGGTTACGTAACCAGACAAAGTGCATGGCGCATGCTAAATGAACTTGAAAGAGGTCAATACCCAACCTTTTATTTTCATGATTGGTACAACAATAATCAAACGGTCAGTGTCGGACTTTCTTCAATCAATTTTAATAAAAGTTATGATGATTTTAATAATTGTATCTCACGTTTATTGCCCTACAATTTTGATGATATTTCTTACAGTATTTTACGCTATAAAAAAGATGGGTCACTATTAACGCAATTTTCTAAAAAACGCCTAAAAATGATTGGTGATTACATAAAACATGATAAAACGATCAATGTCATTTTGGTGGCGGGTTACTCTGATAGTTATGGTGAAATTAATGCCAATACAGTGTTATCTGAAAAAAGAGCTAACTCTGTAAAAAAATATTTATCGGAAATAGGGTTTAATAACGATAAAATTAAAGTCTCTGGTTTTGGTGAAAAACACCATATCGCCGATAATAGAAGCGTACTAGGCAGAGAACAAAATAGACGTGTGGTTATTTCAATTGAGAAAGAAGAGATATAACGCCTATTTAATTACGATACTTCGCTATTAGGTATATAAATTACTTTAGCAAGCAGACTGTCAATATCAAATAATATAGATTGAGTGAGTTCTGTTGTGTCCTTGATCAACATCGATAAATTAGGAATTTTTTGTAAGCTGCATATAAGCACAATATTGCTGTAATCAGTAAACTCAACCAAAGCTATATGAGGAAATTGCTTTTTTATTGCCGACAAAGCATTGAATAACTGCAGGTTTGTATCTGCTTGAAGATTGATCATGAGCACAGCCTGATCACAAGTTATATTCACAATTTGCTGATAGAAGTGATCAGAAAATAAAAAATATGGGCTTTTCTCTCCGATAAACAAATCACAAATAACCACATCATAGACCTCAGTAGTGTGATCTACATATTGCTCCGCTTTTTGACAAAAAACTTTTACTTCCTTCGGTAAATTAAAGTAACTTGTCGCCATGTCGATAATCGATTGTGAAGCCTCAACGGCAGTCAATGTTAAGTTGGGTATGGTAACCAATGCACGCTCTAAACCTGCTCCCCCCAATCCTAAATTTAAAATTGAAAGTGGCGCTTGTTTAAAGAGTAAAAATAGTAGTAATGACCGAGAAACTGGCGTTAAAATTTGTGTCGGTTTATGTTTGTTCATCACTGATTGTGTAGAGAAACCAGCATATTCGAACCACTTTAATTGCTCTGTTTCTTTAACTACCAATAACCCCCCATCAATCATTTTCTGTTCAACAATAAAAGAGTCTTCCATTAATAATGCTTCACTATCCATGGCAGCTTAATTCCTAGGTGAAAGTAGATAAAGGTCGAATTAACATTATCATTAAATAAAAGAAATGCAGTCCAAGTGTGGGTTATTAATGGTTACTTCAAGTGTGGCAATAGTTTCTAACACTATATGACGTTCGACATTATCAATGCTCATCTTAATGCACTCTTCCCTTTCATTATTACGCCCAGTATCCATTGCAACTCCTTCAAGCGTTTTTCCTGTTTTTAACAAAATTTTGATTGGATAATGGTACATGCACACTATTTCAATGGTGTCGTAATGCTCGCAATTTATCATGGCATTTATCCTTTTATACGGAAAGCTGTTTGTACATACTATAATTAGTCAGCGCTACACCCGCTCGAATGACTTTGTTTTCACTCTCAATTTCAAAAGCAAATTTTTCAAAAAAAGGTTTAGCGACAATCGATGCATGGACGGTTAAACGCCTTAGACCCGCTTGAACAGCAATAGTACAAACATACTGTAATAATGAAGATGCTATGCCTTGTCGTTGCAAAGCAGGTGCAACGAAGAGGCAACCAATGTATCCCTTAGAATCTAACTCAATAAATCCAGCTATTTTATTATCGATAAGCAACAGGTATGGTTTGCTGATCAGTAAGCGCTTTTGCCATTTATGATTATCAACGATACCCGCAGTCCAAGCCTTTTTTTGCGCTTGTGAGTATAGATCATCTTGTATCGCATGTACTGCGTCATGTAAGACCTCAGCGACTTCAGCAGAACGTTGCGGAGTATATTCGACTATTTTCATATATCCTCATATATCGTCATTGTTGTAACACGACATGATCGCTATATTGAACATCTCAAGTTTTGAAAGTCATTTATAAGTTTTTGTCTGTATTACCATAGGGATACTTTATATGGCCGTATCTAATGACTAATATCGCTAACACAATGATAAGAATGGATGCAGATAACCCTAGCATTCTTATTGTGTCCAAATTTTTCATATCTAAAATCATATATCGCGCTAATGTAACGACGGTGATATAGAGTGGCATACGTACAGGCAAACGTCCTGATTTTAAATATAAACTCACCATCGCAAAGACTTCTAAATAAATAAACAGAAGGAGTAAATCCGACAATGTCACCTCACCGTTAGAAATCACTATCCAGACTTCATTCGCCATGGCAACCACGGTTAATAATGCAATAACGAATAACCCAATATGCTCGACTAAGGATAACGCTCTATATCCTGCTTTCTTAACCTTTAACACTGGAATACTCCTTGAAACGAATTGTAATAATGAAGTGGTCTATTCTATTCTTGAATTCAGCTTAGATACAACTGAATTCAATTGATAAATGCATGCCCTTATTTGTCAGATTAAGCATTACTGATTTTTGAACCTAGTAATACACTATTACTTATTTTATTGCTGATTGCTTTTATCGGAGGTGGTTGTCTATGGTTAACTTTAGTATGTGTTTCATTTTTTCTGTCGCTAATTGTTCAGTATGTAAAATATAATGAATTTACAAGCTTGCCACTCTATTTCTACCTTGTTGTTTTGCATTATATAATGCCTGATCCGCTCTATTTATGAACGTATCAATTGTATCTTCGGCTTTAAAGCTTGCGACACCAAAACTTCCCGTTATATGATTCACCGTTTTAAACTGATGATTGTCAACAGCCACTCTTAGTTTCTCTGCTAGTTTTAACGCACCATTTAAATCAGTTTCGTTACAGATAATCAAAAACTCTTCTCCTCCCCACCTACCTACAGTATCAATAACACGCGCATTATTTTTTAAAATACTAGCCATTTCAACTAGGCATTGATCACCAACAATATGTCCAAAATTGTCATTAACTTTTTTATAATGGTCGATATCAAACATAATAATACTTAGTGGGTGTGCAAAACGTTTTGATTGCTCTATTTGTAAATTAAGCACTGAATCAAGTTCCAATCTATTGATTAAATTAGTTAGTGCGTCTGTTTTCGCTAGTGTTAGCGCATTCTCTTCTAATTTTTTTTGATAAGTAATATCCGTTGAAATACCTAAAATACCGATAATGAGGTTAGGCGATGTTTCTGAATAGAGAGGTGTTTTCACTTCAAGGTAAACTTTCTTATCAGCACTATCTTCATTGATAGTAATTTCTTCTCTAGTTTCCTGACCAGACAAAACCTTCAAGTCTATTTCTCTTAACTTTTCTACTATTTCAGGGGAAAATAATTGTTGGTCTCGAATTAAATGCAAATCTTCAGCTGCGCATTTAAATAAGTCCAGAGTGTATTTATTAGCGTAAATATATTTTGATTCAGTATCTTTTATATAAACAAATGACTGCAGATTATCTAACGCAGCATGCAGCCCTCTGAGTTTATTAAGGTGATTTGATATCATGAACAATCCTTTGGCTCGTTTTTATGAATGACATATAACTGTATTTTTTGAATATGGATACTGCACTATAAGATATTAGTAAATTGACCCGATAAGGCATTAAAGAGGCAATAAGGTTTCATTCACTTAAGGACAACTGATATTTTGCTATTTAAAATTAGTTTGATATCGGTGTAGCTTTATCTCAAACACCAATATGCGGCTGTAAAACACATGACATGCAACATACGTCAGGAAAACATAACTAGAAAAGCGAGATCTACCAGTAAATATATTATTTACCTTAATTCAGTATTGCACATAACTTCTTGTTAACCGACTAGACTATGTCTAACTCTGCCCCCATGACGGCTTGCTCATTTAACTATCTCAAATAATGAAGGTTATAAAATTTATACTATAAATCGTTAATCTAAAAGGAAAATAGTCTCATATTTGGTTTTTATCTGGTAACTGCTTATTATTTCATCAAGCAGTAAATTGGCAATGATTCCTTAACTATTGATTTAAAATGACATTACACTTTGTTATCTTAATAAAGTGACACAATACTTATAGCAGTAATATAGGTAGGTAACGGTTACTTTCAAATGACTTTCATTATTAATTTAAGGAAAAAATATGCTTTCTGGTGTATGCATTGGTACCAATGACTTAGCAACTTCCGGTGCTTTTTATGATCAAGTATTAGCCACAATTGGAATGACTTGTATCGTATCTGATGAGCAAGAAAGAGGTTATGCGGGTAAAGATGGCAAAGTGACATTCTTCTTAATCTTACCGTTTAATAAACAACAGGCAACATTTGGTAATGGCACACAAGTCATGTTTTCTGCTCCAGATCCTGAGTCAGTAAGGGCTTTCCATGCGGCGGTATTAAAATGTGGTGGTAGCGATGAAGGGTTACCCGGACCACGTGATTATCACCCTGATTACTATGGCGCCTACGCGCGTGACCTTGATGGCAACAAACTGAATATATCAGTGGTTTTTTGATTCAAAAATGACCAGTAAATGTTAATAAAAGTGCGCTACAAGGCACTTAAACGCATTCACTGGCATAAATTAATGTAGGAACTTCTTCAAGGGGTACAGGTTTTGAAAAGTAATAGCCCTGTGCATAGTCACAACCTAGTTCTATCAACAGGTCTAATTGTTGTTGGGTTTCCACTCCCTCTGCGAGTACTGCTACTTTCAATATTTTACCAAGCTTGATGATATGTTTTACAAAGTTTTTATCCAATTTTGTTTGGCAGACTTTATCGATCAAGCTACGATCTAGTTTCAATTTATCAATTGATAAATAAAAATTTCGAATCAAGCTTAATGATGAATAACCTGTTCCAAAGTCATCGATGGAAATGTGCATGCCTAACGCTTTAATTTGCAACATATTAGCAGATAGCATACTCGCATTAGTGATAGAACTCGTTTCGGTTATTTCTAATTCAAGCAAGTTCGTTGGACAACCTGTTTGATCGAGAATAACTTGTATACGTTCAATAAAGGTACTCATTTCCATTGTTTTAAAGGAAACATTAATCGCAATACGTGGCACTACCATGGCGCCTATCTTCCATTTCACTGATTGCCTACAAACTTTCTCAAAAACCCAGAGATCAAATTCGAAATGCAACCCAATGTCTTCCGTAATAGCAACAAAAATATCAGGAGCAATGTACCCTAATGATTCATCATACCAACGAGACAGCGCTTCAAAACCAATCAGTTTATTCGTTTTAATATCATATTGAGGTTGGTAATGTAGCTGTATTTTATCTTGAGCTATTGCCAGCGGTAATGCATCGGTAATTAGCTTTTTATTTAATAATTCATCGGTTGGCTCTGGAGGTGCAATATAATACTTATTAATACTATATCTTCTGGCTTTTTGCTTTTCAGTTTCTGCAGCTATCTGCATGGAATGGTAACTAGTATATTCAAACCCTGGTGAACTAACTCCTATACTAAAAGACTTATTTATTTCAATGTCTGCTGAAATAGCGATGGGTTTAATTAAATCTGAGCAGAGATGTTTACAAATCAATTCTATTTTATTCATTAATCGGTGCGAGGATAAGTTGCAATGATCTTCAATTAAAATAGCAAATTTTGCATTTGAATAACGAATAACAAAGCCAAAATCTTTGGCTGATTGCTGTAATCGCTTACCTAACATCACTAAATACTGGTCACCTACGAAATAATCATAACGATAATTAATCGTCGAAAAATTATCGACTTCGATAATAATCAACACCAGCTCTTTCAAGCCGAGGTACTTGTTATTGGTTAAATAATTAATTCTAGAAGTTAATGCCCAGCCGTTAGGTAACTCAGAGATTGGATCAATTGACTTATTTTTTGCGATACAAAAATGTAATATGAAAGTATTATTACCTTGAGCAACACAGTGTAATTTAACAGCAACAACATAGTGTAAATGATTAAACATGCCTGCAGTAGCAAAGACCCCCTCTTCCGTCGCAATCGATGCCGTACATAATGTCTGCAAATTAGTAAACTCACTATTTTCTGATAGTACTAGTTTATTTTCTACAGGCATATGCTTTAGTTGCTGAGTAGTGAACCCAAATAGATCAGTAAAAGCCTCGTTACAATCCATAATAATGCCATTATGAATGCTTAACGCCGCTAATAATGTTTTCCGATTATTTGTCATACTAGAACTCACCAAATTTTTGATAATGATAGACTTTATGCTAAGCCTTTAGGTAATTTTTTATTAAGTATATCAAACAATGGCTACTAATAATGAGCAATCATCAACCTTCATTTGTCCTTATTACTTGATAATACAAAGACTTTTATGCCTGATAAATGCAGCAAAGTGTAGTCATCAAAATAAAAACTAGCAATGTCCTCGTTAAAATATAAATAGGATCAGGCGCTAGAATTAGCAAAGTCTGTGAACTAGATTCAATAAATATACTTTCCTTTTCATAAACAAACCTAACACTTTTTTAAAGCATTCTTCGATAAAATGCGAAAACTGATTAGAACCTCATCAGTAATTAATAGAACCGTATGCTATAACGTGTATCATATTTAAACAGTTATATAGTGCAGCAAAGATAACTGTTAATATCAAGTACAACCATAAAAAATAACTAAAAAAGGAATAGATATGGATGCATTTGTATCCGAGCAAATCGACAACAACACTTTAAGGTCCCATCCGTGGACTCATATGATAGAAAATAAGCAATTTATTTATATCGATTTTAAAAAAAGGCCTGATTTGATCCGTACTTCATTAGAAGATCTTATTCCTTTTAAGAAGTGGGCATTTACTGAAACGTTTTATTCGTTAATTGAATGGATAAACAGTACAAAATCCTTACTGGAAAGTAATGATTGCACATTTACTGAAGTTGAAAATAACCCCGACCAACAATATCCTTTTGCAAAAAAATGCAGTGGCCGCTTGATGATTTTATTTCGTAACTTGCCAGAAAATTGTCAACAAAAAAGTATTCAATGGTTAGTTAATAATCTATTGATCCAGATTTCAAGTATAAAACCAGGATTTAAAGCAGGCGCAATATGCGTATCAACATCACCGACTTGCTATTTATCATTAGGGGATGGTCTAGATAGTGGAGGCATGGGTTACCAAGTGACATTAAACTTCCTCGCTTATGGAAAAAATGAACGACGCTGTTATGAAAACATGCAGCAAGTATTAGAGACGGCACAAAGTAGTCTACAGCGAATCAACAAAAGCATCTTGAATGGCGACGTAGATGAACTTTATAACTAGCTAAATAAACTACCTTTTGCGTCTCTAACTATAAATGAAAGCATTTAAAAATTGACGTTAATTAGGTACATGAATTGAAGTTAAATATTTCACTTCTTCCATCACCACATAAGTTTTTGAATTTTTTATATCGGGTAATAATAGTAAAGTTTCTGTCAGAACTTTACGATACGCTGACATATCAGCGACACGGGTTTTTAATAAATAATCAAAATCGCCGGACACCAAATGGCATTCCAAAATAGAGTCAAGCTGTGTTGCGGCTTTATTAAAGCGTTCAAAAACATCTGGGCTAGATCGTTTTAATGTCAGCTCAATATAAACAAGCAATGATGAATCTAAATACTGCGGATCTAACAATGCTGTATAAGACTTGATAACACCTTGTTTTTCTAATCTTTTCACTCTTTCTAAACAAGGTGTTGCACTTAGTCCTACTTTTTGAGAAAGCTCCACATTAGAGATCCGGCCATTTTTCTGTAATTCTCGTAATATATTACGATCAACTCTATCTAGTGACATCAACCACACCTTTGTTATTAAATAGTTTTATTATCTTATTAAGAATACTTTAAAAGGATTATATTCATATATACACGTTACCATTCAAGATGCGAAGTTCAGCAAGTTGTGAGGTGAGTCGTTAGCGAGAAAAGCCATTCTACGTTGCAGCATTCGATAAGAACTAGCAATTTAAGGTGTAAAAGCTTGTTTTTACGCCTACCGATAGAGAATTAACTAAGTTAATTGCTCGAAAGGTCATCATGTCGCGCCTTGCCTTGCTGTCCGCTCTAACGACTAAATAAAGCATCTCGATTGGTAACGGGTGTAACTAATGAATAAACAAAAAATTACAGTGAATATAACTTTTTTCAATTGTTTATACTATTTCTATCAAATATTTATTTGTAACCGCCTAATAATCAACTTCATTAACATTGAAAGGAAAAAATTATGCATATCGGTGTACCTAAAGAAATTAAAAATCATGAATATCGCGTTGGTATGGTACCAGCAAGTGTGCGTGAGTTAGTACAAAATGGCCATGCTGTGACTGTTGAAAAAGGTGCAGGAAATGGAATTGGCTTCACTGACCAAGATTATATTGCAGCAGGAGCAAGCATTGAAGAGCAAGCGAGTACTATTTTTGCCAACGCAGAGATGATTGTTAAGGTGAAAAAACCTCAAGCCAGTGAGCGTGCGATGTTACGTGAAGGCCAGATTCTATTCACGTATTTACACCTAGCACCTGACCTGCCACAGACTCAGGAGTTAATTGATTCAAAAGCAGTGTGTATCGCCTATGAAACAGTCACTGATACAAAAGGTGGTTTACCCCTCTTAGCGCCGATGTCAGAAGTAGCAGGACGTATGGCGATTCAAGCTGGCGCACAATCATTAGAAAAATCAAATCAAGGTAGTGGTATGTTGTTAGGTGGAGTACCAGGCGTTGCGCCCGCGAAAGTAGTGATTATTGGTGGTGGCATGGTGGGTAATAATGCAGCTCAGATGGCAGTCGGTTTAGGTGCAGATGTGACTATTTTAGATCGTAATATTAATACATTACGTAACCTAGATATTCAATTTGGCAGCAGAGTTAAAGTGCTTTATTCAACAACAGATATACTGGAAGCTGAAGTATTAGCGGCGGACCTTGTGATTGGAGCGGTATTAATTCCAGGGGCTGCTGCACCTAAATTAGTAACACGGGAGCACATTGCTAACATGAAACCTGGCTCTGCGATTGTAGATGTTGCGATTGACCAAGGCGGTTGTTTCGAAACATCGCATGCCACCACTCATCAAGATCCTACTTTCATTGTTGACGAAGTGGTTCACTACTGTGTTGCAAACATGCCGGGTGCAGTTGCCCGTACTTCGACCTTTGCACTCAACAATGCAACATTACCTTATATCATCAAACTCGCCAACCTAGGTTATAAAGCCGCATTACAAAAAGATAAAGGCTTGCTAGAAGGATTAAATGTGATTGATGGAAAAATAACCTGTGAAAGTGTCGCAGTCGCACACAACCTTGCTTATGTTACTGCAGCATCAGCCCTTGCAAGTTGAACTATTGAACTATTGAACTATTGAACTATTGAACTATGTTATGTAGCTGAGCTGTTGATGTAAGGAAAGTATTTAACATTTATCACTTAAGAACCTCTTTGCTATATATAAGCATCGAGGTTTTTAAGTATTGGGGTTGATAACCGTGGGATAGATAAAAACCCCTTGTAAATAATGCTCAGTTTATAGCCGCCATTATCACAATAACCTTGCAGTCTTCCAGTTACAAATGTAAGGGAAATCACCGTTATCTCCATAAATAACCTTTTACTTATTGTAAGCTAAGGTTATTTATAACCGCAGTCTCGTAAACGTTTATAAACGGTATTTCGACTGACCCCTAATTCTAATGCTGTTTTAGATATGTTACAGCTTAAAGACTGATATAAGTTAACAATATTCACATCATCCGCATCAAGTTTAATAGTGTTTTCAGACTCTTCTATGCTTGGATTTTTTTCTGGCATCAACGCCGTTACATTATCATTGAGTTGATCTTCCATATCGGCAAAAAAATCATCGGGTAAATATTGTAAATCAATCGCTTCATCCTCTGACATAGCTTGTGCAATTTGAATCACACTCACTAGTTGTCTGATGTTACCTGGCCAAGGATGTTGGCAGAATCGTTGCATTGTACGCTCAGTGATCAGTGCTTGTTTTTTGTTTTCAGCATAATAATTTAATAAAAACTGGATCAGTGCACGACGGTCAGTACGATCACGTAATGCCGGTAATTCAATATTTAATCCACTCACTCGATAATACAAATCTTGTCGGAAGGTACCCGCTTTTACGGCTTCTTTTAAGTTACAGTTAGTTGCAGAAACCAATTTAAAATCAACAGGGTAAGATTCAGTACTCCCTAATGGATTGACTCTTCTTTCTTGTAAAACTCTTAATAGACGCGCTTGAACATTGAGCGGCATATCACCGATTTCATCCAAGAATAAAGTGCCTTTATCCGCCTTACGTATCAGCCCAATATAACCTTTACTGTTTGATCCAGTAAACGCGCCCTTTTCATACCCAAATAATTCTGACTCCACTAAGTCCTGTGGAATAGAAGCACAATTTACCGTGATCATATTATGTTTATGGCGTTGGCTAGAATAATGTAACGCTTTCACAAACACTTCTTTACCTACTCCCGTTTCACCACGAATTAAAATAGGGATATCTTTATCAACAATTTTTTTACTTTGTAAAATAGCCTTGGCTAACGTCGGGTCACCTAAATTAAGCTCATCCAACGTAAACTTATGCTGTTCTGAAACATGTAATTTTTGATGGTCTGGCGCTAAACTCCTAAAGTCTAAAATACGTGGTGCTGTTTGCTGAGGTTTATGTAAAACCCCATGCATTCGATAATTATTCTTAGTCATCAATGGTACTTGAAAATCTTCTGGTTGATTTAATAATTGGCTGATATTGACTTCAAAAATATCCGTAATATTCACCAATTTTAAATCACTACAAAGTACCAGTTCAGCACGACGATTTGCCGAAATGATCAGACCTGTTTCATCGAATACGATCAACGCGGACCATTGACTATCAATGTTTTCAGAACTTGTATTTATGCGCAAAATATAATGATTATTTTTAAAGTGCGATATGATCAACTGATTTTCTATCGCTTGTGACATTATTTTCACCATACCTAAGGTATGCCATTCTGGTAAATAAGTATCACTTGAAATATCAATGACCCCAAGCATTTGTCTATCTACACCATAAATAGGTGCTGCTGAGCCTGTCATAAATCGATTCGCAATTAAAAAGTGTTCATCATGATTAATTTGTACAATACTACCTGTCTCTATCGCAGTACCAATTGCATTGGTGCCTAACGACAACTCTTGCCAATTAGCTCCCGGCGTAAATAACGCTTTATGCTGTGGTTTAAAACGTTGCTCGCCCCAGCTTTTTATCACACAGCCTTGACCATCAGCTAGCATCACTTGGCTATTACTATTCGCCAGCAAATTTTCGTAAAACGGCAATACTTCATAGTGCGTGGTTTCAAGTAGTTGATGGTGCTGTTCAAGTGAAGAAGACAATTCACCTCGGTCTAAGTGTTCGATGTCTGGGCTTGAATGATGTGACAGACCTGACTCACGGCAACGTTGCCACGAGTTTGAAATGAGTTCTTCATGTTCAATAAATTCAGGTGCTGTTCGAGTCATGATATTCCCTTTTGAATGAAACTAAATGGTATACCCGTATAGAAGAAAAAATATAGGCGATGAAATTTTCAGGAAGCACAGTATGATTAGAATCTTTTAACAAAGACAGATTATCGATCACAAAAATATAACAAATAAGGGAGTAAAACTAAGTTCTGCGATGGCTGACGTTATTCTATCAATGCGTAATTTTTTTATTTAATGCTCATAAAAACAGATAAAAAATAAATTAATAACAATAAAAACAAACACATAAATTATTTTATTTTATAACGTAATGCTTCTCAGCATCATTGATTACCTTTTATCAATGATGCGACAAGTTTGACCATTAAACACAATATTGAGATTAAACGACTCAGATCACTCATTTCCGTTAACAACTTGTTCACATAGTTAACAACTCGCTCATTTTATTAAAAATTGAACACTTTCACCGCACCCCCACAAAACAAAATAAAATAATTAATATCAACAACTTATCGACAATTTTTTTTTGGCATGGATTTCGCTATACACACTGATATGTTAATCAAATAGTGAAATTTAACGGTACCTTGTTTTATTTCGTTGTAACTAAATGGAGATTATCGCGCTATGTCCCTGACATTGGAAAATGTGACACAGATTGTAGATGGCCAGTATTACATTAATAAAGCCAACCTGACCTTTGAGCCAGGTTCCTTTAATGTATTACTAGGACGCACTTTATCTGGTAAAACAAGCTTAATGCGTTTGATGGCGGGGTTAGAAAAACCGACATCTGGTCGCGTTCTCATGCACGGTATTGATATGACGGGTGTATCAGTGCAAAAACGAAATATCTCGATGGTTTATCAACAATTCATTAATTACCCGAATATGAGTGTATACGACAATATTGCATCCCCATTACGCTTAGCCAAAGCATCAGAAAAAACTATCAAAGAGAAAGTAATGGAAATAGCTGAAATGCTACGTATCACCCCCTTCTTATCACGTTTGCCATTAGAGCTTTCAGGTGGACAACAGCAAAGAACGGCGATGGCGCGTGCTTTAATCAAAGATGCAGATCTTATTTTATTTGATGAGCCCTTAGTAAATTTAGATTATAAATTGCGTGAAGAATTACGTATTGAAATGCGTGAATTATTTGCTCAACGAAACACTATTGCGGTGTATGCAACCACGGAACCTAATGAAGCATTAGCGTTAGGCGGCACCACTACGATTTTGCACGAAGGTCAGATTATTCAAACAGGGCCAACAGCAGAAACTTATCATTCACCTTGTAACGTGATTGCGGCGACTTTATTCAACGAACCCCCTATCAATATGATCAAAGGACATATTACTGAAAATGAAGTGACCTTTGATAATACTATTCATTTCCCATTAACCTCTGAGTTGAATACTTTATCAGCAGGTGAATATCAATTTGGTATACGTCCAAGTCATTTAAGCTTACTGCCAAAAAATGATGATGACTTAGAAATTTCAGTACAGGTGGAAGTGGCAGAGATCAGTGGTTCAGAAACCTTTTTACATGTTCGAAATGCACACTTCCAAATGGTATTGCATTTATCCGGCGTTCATAGCTATCACGTAGATGAAAAAATAAAAATCTACGTCCCTACCCACAAACTGAATGTGTTTGAAAAGGATGGAAAATTAATCCAAGCATCTAGTCGCAGAATAGAGGATCACTTCCATGGCTGAAATTCATTTGAAATCATTAGCGCATAGCTATGATACCACCGCCAATCCCCCTGAATATGCTATTCGACAGATGGATCATATTTGGCATGACGGCGGTGCCTTTGCGTTATTAGGTCCATCAGGTTGTGGTAAATCGACATTATTAAATATCATTTCAGGTTTGTTAAAACCCTCCGAAGGCGATGTTTTATTTGATGGGGTGCGTGTCAATGATATCCCACCACAGGATCGTAATATCGCGCAGGTTTTCCAGTTCCCCGTCGTCTATGACACCATGAGTGTATTTGATAATTTAGCGTTTCCACTAAGAAACATGGGTGCAGGAGTGGCCAAAATAAACTCTAAAGTCACAGAGATAGCAGCGATTCTTGAACTGACAGACGTGCTAAATAAAAAAGCAGCGAACCTTACCGCAGATGAGAAACAAAAGGTATCCATGGGACGAGGTTTAGTGCGAGACGATGTTTCAGCTATCTTATTTGATGAACCGTTAACGGTTATCGATCCACAATTAAAGTGGAAATTGAGACGTAAATTAAAACAAATCCATGAAAGGTTCAAAACGACCATGGTTTACGTTACCCATGACCAATTAGAAGCATCAACCTTTGCCGATAAAATTGCACTCATGTACGGCGGTCAAGTAGTTCAATTCGGTACCCCACGTGAATTATTTGAACAACCTAATCATACCTTTGTAGGTTACTTCATCGGCAGTCCCGGCATGAACTTTCTTGAAGTAAAACGTTGTAAAGAAGGCGTTTGTTTTGGTGATATCGCCTTCCCACTCAGTGCTGCTGAGAAAAAAGCACTACAGCACTCTACCTCAAATAACCTCAAGCTAGGTATTAGGCCCGAGTTTGTACATGTTTGGGACAAACCCAATTCACAAGCACAACAAGCAAACGTTGAGTTTGTTGAGGATTTGGGAACTTATAAAATTGTTAGTTTAACACTTGGTGGTGTTTCCATTAAAGCGCGCTTACAAGAGGATCAAAAAATACCTCATCAAAGTGCTTATATTAGTTTTCCAGAACAATGGTTAATGCTGTATATCGACGAATTTCTTGTTGAAAAGGAGAATGACGATGAATAAACCCCATTCCAATAAAGCCTGGTTCCTCGTATTACCAGTATTTATATTGGTAGCTTTCAGCGCCATTGTGCCTTTAATGACGGTAGTGAATTATTCGTTACAGGATATTTTCGATGTCAGCACTCGCTATTTTGTTGGCACTGAGTGGTATCGAGAAATACTTAATGACTCACGTCTACAAGACTCATTAGTAAGACAGTTTATATTCTCAGGTTCTGTGTTACTGATTGAGATTCCGTTAGGTATTGGTGTCGCGTTGATGATGCCTAAGTCAGGCAAGTGGTCAGTGATCAGTTTATTGGTACTTGCCCTTCCCTTGTTAGTTCCATTGAATGTAGTGGGTACTATTTGGCAAATATTCGGACGTGCAGATATTGGGTTGTTTGGCTGGGCTTTAAATGCGATTGGCATTGATTACAACTATGCAGCAAACCCTATTGATGCTTGGTTAACCGTCTTATTAATGGATGTTTGGCATTGGACATCACTGGTCGCACTGTTGTCTTTTTCTGGATTACGTGCAATTCCCGATGCTTATTATCAAGCAGCGAGTATTGATAGAGCATCCGCATGGGCTGTGTTTAGGTATATCCAGCTACCCAAACTCAAAAGTGTATTGCTGATAGGCGTGTTATTACGCTTTATGGATAGCTTTATGATTTACACCGAACCTTTTGTATTAACCGGTGGCGGTCCAGGTAATTCAACAACCTTCTTAAGCCAAGCGCTCACCAAAATGGCAGTAGGACAATTTGATATTGGCCCAGCGGGTGCATTCTCTATCATTTACTTCTTGATCATATTGTTAGTGAGTTGGTTGTTCTACACCGCCATGACTCATAGCGACAACAAATAATCAGCATAAGGATGGATTTATGAATAAGAAAAAAACAATTGGCCTTAGCGTGTATATTTTGTTTCTGTTATTGCCGCTTTATTGGCTGTTAATGATGTCATTTAAAAGCAACCAAGAGATATTAGGCACCCTAACTTTTTGGCCAAATGATTTCACGTTTGCTAACTATATGACCATTTTTACTGATGCTAGCTGGTATATGGGGTATATCAACTCCATTTATTACGTATCGTTGAATATGGTGATCACGCTATTGGTCGCGTTACCTGCAGCTTATGCTTTCTCACGTTTTCGCTTTATTGGTGATAAACACCTGTTCTTTTGGTTATTAACGAATCGAATGTCACCACCAGCAGTATTTTTATTACCATTCTTCCAGCTTTATTCATCGGTGGGTTTATTTGATACCCATATCGGGGTTGCTCTAGCGCATTGTTTATTTAACGTGCCACTCGCGGTATGGATCTTAGAGGGTTTCATGTCTGGCGTACCACGTGAAATTGACGAAACCGCGTATATCGATGGTTACAGTTTTCCAAAGTTTTTTACCAAAATATTTATCCCGTTAATTAGTTCAGGTATCGGTGTAACAGCTTTCTTCTGCTTCATGTTTAGTTGGGTGGAATTATTGCTAGCCAGAACACTTACGTCAGTCAGCGCGAAACCAATTGCGGCGGTAATGACCAGAACGGTTAGTGCATCGGGTATTGATTGGGGAGTACTCGCCGCAGCTGGGGTGCTCACTATTTTACCGGGTGTATTAGTTATTTGGTTTGTTAGAAATCACGTGGCGAAGGGCTTTGCTCTTGGCCGTGTATAGGAGAACGATATGAGTTGGATGGCTTGGACAACACCGTCAGCATTATTCTTTATTGGGATTGCATGCATCCTGATTGGGATGACTTATTGGGAAATCGTTAGCCCTTGTGTCGCAAGGAAAGGATTTTTCCCAATGGAAACAACACGTGGCGACAGACTGTTTATCAGTTTATTAAGCGCTGCATTTATTCATTTAGGGTTTATCGGGTTCACAGAATTCACTATCTGGTTGCCCTTTACAGTAGCCATTATTTGGTTGCTCATTGTGATGAAATGGGGGTGACATGGCAAGGAGAGTACCTTAGGCCTTACGAAAAGGATGTTTTATGGCACTGTTAGGTGCCTCATTAAATAGACGATAAGCACTTTAATTAATAAAAGGACTCAGAGAATGTTTGATAACAAGAAATCAGTATTTAAACTTGGCCGCTTAAGCGTTGCTATCATGATAGCAGGATGCAGTAGCTTGGCATTAGCAGATCAATACAGCGATTCTGCAAGCAATTGGATCAGCTCAGAATTTACGCCATCAACATTAACTAACAAGCAACAAATAGATGAGATGAGCTGGTTTACTGAAGCAGCAAAACCTTTCCGTGGTATGGAAATTAATGTTGCTTCAGAAACCCTAACCACACATGAGTATGAATCTAAAAAGCTAGCACAAGCGTTTTATGAAATTACTGGTATCAAAGTAAACCATGATTTAATTCAAGAAGGCGATGTCGTAGAAAAGCTACAGACCCAGATGCAATCAGGGCGTAATATCTACGATGCTTATGTTAATGATTCAGACCTAATTGGTACGCATTTCCGCTATGGTAAAGTTGTTCCTATTAGTGACTTTATGAAAGGTGAAGGCAAAGCAGTTACATCACCAACGTTGGATATAGATGATTTTATTGGCTTAAGCTTTACCTCCGGTCCCGATGGAAAAATCTACCAATTACCGACTCAACAGTTTGCTAACCTATATTGGTTCCGTGCCGATTGGTTTGAACGTCCAGATCTTAAGAAAAGATTTAAAAGTGAATACGGTTACGAGTTAGGTGTACCATTAAACTGGTCAGCTTATGAAGATATTGCTGAATTCTTCTCTGAAAAAGTGAAAGAAATTGACGGCAAACGGATCTATGGACACATGGACTACGGTAAAAAAGATCCTTCTTTAGGCTGGCGTTTCACCGATTCATGGTTATCAATGGCTGGCGCCGGCGATAAAGGATTACCAAATGGTATTCCTGTTGATGAATGGGGTATTCGTGTAGAGGGATGTAATCCTGTTGGGTCAAGCGTTTCACGTGGTGGTGCAACCAATGGCCCAGCGGCCGTTTACGCAACCACAAAATACGTAGAATGGTTGAAAAAATATGCGCCACCAGAAGCTGCAGGTATGACGTTCGGCGAGTCAGGCCCTGTTCCTGCACAAGGTAGTATTGCACAACAGATATTCTGGTACACCGCCTTTACTGCTGACATGGTTAAACCAGGTTTACCTGTAGTGAATGAAGATGGTACACCTAAATGGCGTATGGCCCCTTCTCCGCGTGGTCCTTACTGGGAAGAAGGTATGAAGCTAGGTTATCAAGATGCGGGTGCTTGGACATTCTTAAATTCAACACCGGTTGATAGACGTAAAGCTGCATGGTTATATGCACAATTTGTAACGTCTAAAACCGTCTCGCTGAAGAAAACATTAGTGGGCTTAACGCCAATCCGTGAGTCAGATATTAACTCACAAGCAATGACAGATGCAGCGCCAAAACTAGGTGGTTTAGTTGAGTTCTATCGTAGCCAAGCACGTTTACAGTGGACACCAACAGGGACTAACGTGCCAGACTACCCTAAACTTGCACAGCTATGGTGGCAATATGTTGCTGAAGCAGCAAGCGGTGAAAAAACGGCACAAGAAGCTATGGACGGTTTAGCTAAAGCGCAAGATAAAGTGATGGCACGTTTAGAGCGAAGTAAAGCACAAGGTGAATGTGGCCCGGTTTTAAATCCTGAAAAAGATGCGTCTTACTGGTTGGATCAACCTGGCTCACCTAAAGCTAAATTACCGAATGAGAAACCACCAGGTAAAACCATTGCTTATAAAGATTTGATCGCAGGTTAAATCAAAAGGCAGCAAATGCTAACGCTAGTATCGGGTAATTTAAGTTAATCTAATTTAAGCTAGATAGCCCAATAAAAGCATCGCATTACAACATAAACCGCTCCTAGAGAGCGGTTTTTTGTGCCTCGCTTTAGCTACTTCGATGCTAGTTTTCAACCTAAAATTAGTCAGCTAGAATTTTTCAATCGCATAGTTAATTTTAACTAGGTATTTTATCTTGTAAACATTGAAAGCAATACACAGATGAAGCTGATAAAACTGATAAAGAGCACAACATTAGTGCAAAAAATCCTCTCCACGCACTCTTATTGCTCATAAATATTGTATACCTCCTAAGTAATTTTGATGCTTTACTCGGTTTAAATAATCTAATGGTGTGGCATTAACAAGCTTTTTAAACTCTCTTAAAAAATGTGATTGGTCGCTAAAACCTAAGTCACAAGCTAAGTCAGAAAAAGTGACTTTTTCTCGGTGATTAAGTCCATAAACAGCAGACTGACAACGAACAATGCGACAGAAAGCTTTGGGAGACATGCCCATATCAGCTCCAAACTGTCGCTGTAAAGTACGCGCACTGTAGCCTGTTTTCTCTTCTAGCTCATTAATGCGAACCGCCCCTTCACTGTCATAAATATTACGTAAGACTTGTGCCGTTAACATTGACGGTTTTCGTTCATTTTGTCTTTCAATAAATTGTCCAAAAAACGCTACTTGTTGAGAGAAATCGGTACTGTTAACAATTTCATTAAATAATTGATTTGCTTGAGGAACAACATCTAACAGATCGTAATGACGCCCTATTAATTCAGCGGCAGATAAATCTAAAAAATCTGGCATCACACCAGATACAAATCGCGCGCCAAAGTATCGATGATCTTTATTTAATTCAATGGTTATTGCTTCCAACGGAGTCCCAAATACAGCTGCATTTGGGGTACTGCCATTACAATCAAAGAGTATATCGACACAACCATCTGGGATCGCAAAAGTCTGCTCTACGGATGCTTTCGGTTGAAAACTATAGAAATGAGAAATCGATTTGTGATTAGACCCAGATACCGAAAATTTCTCTGCTGCATTCATCACTAACCAAGGTTGTTTAGAGCGAATTCGAGCGAGATGACTAACAAGTGAATTAGTTGACATGTATAAATTCCATTTATTAAAAATGCCTAAGATATCTCTCCTATCTGCAAACCTAATGCCAATTAAATTCACTCCTAGTAACAACAGAACGATTATTAACCCCATAAAAAACCCGTGTCGTAAAAGTTCAATACGCACAAATTTTAGAGGTCTAGGATAAAAATCACCTGCTGCTCATCAAGCGTTAATCCACTGATAAAGATATGTCATTGGATGTAATCAACGTAATGAGACAGACGTAAAAATAAATTTTGTAAGTAATCCTACTCCAAGAAATTAAGGTGATGTTATGTCAGAAAATACTCAAATCGATTTTATATATCTTTCAGAACCAGACATGATCAAAGCAGGTGTTAAGAATATGCCTGGCTGTGTTGATGCAATGGAAGAGATGTTCGGACTACTCCATAAAGGCGATTATCGTATGGCTGGCGCAAATAATGACTCTCATGGCGCCATGGTTACTTTCCCTGAAAATCCAGAAATAGCTACGATGCCTCGTCACACTCCAGACCGTCGTTTAATGGCAATGCCAGCTTACCTTGGTGGTGATTATCAAACATGTGGCGTGAAATGGTATGGCTCTAACATTGCTAACCGTGAAAAAGGACTGCCGCGTTCAATCTTAATGTTCACACTTAACGATACTGATACTGGTGCTCCGTTAGCACACATGTCTGCAAACCTACTTTCTGCCTATCGCACTGGCGCTGTTCCTGGGGTGGGTGCTCGTCATTTAGCACGTAAAGATTCAAAGGTGGTTGGTCTTCTAGGACCTGGTGTTATGGGTAAAACATCAATTGCTGCTTTCATGGCTGTATGCCCACAAATCGACACGCTTAAAATTAAAGGCCGAGGTCAAAAAAGTTTAGATAGTTTTCTTAGCTGGGTGAAAGAGAGTTTCCCTCAAATCACTAATGTACAAGTCGTTGATACTTTAGAAGATGTTGTACGAGATGCTGATATCGTTACTTACTGTAATTCAGGAGAAACTGGTGATATTTCTTCATATCCAGTCATAAAACGTGAATGGGTGAAACCTGGCGCTTTCATTTCAATGCCTGCTTACTGTCGATTAGATCAAGGCTTAGAAGAAAGTGATGTCAGAAAAGTCATGGACAACATCGGGCTTTATGAAGCTTGGCATGATGAAGTACCAAAACCTGCACACATGTACATTCCAATTATTGGCTGTCGTTTCATGGACATGATTGACGAAGGGTTAATGACCAAAGATCAACTTGAAGATCTTGGTTCGATTGTCACAGCGACAAGTCCTGGGCGACAAAACGATCAAGAAATTATTGTGTTATCGGTAGGCGGTTTACCTACTGAAGATGTCGCTTGGGCAACCAAAATTTACCACAACGCAATGAAACATAATATCGGTGTAAAACTCAATCTCTGGGAAACGCCAGAGCTGAGCTAGTCGTTATAACCATCATTATAAAAAAGCGTGAACACCAATAAAGGTCAATTCACGCAAGCTTTACTTTAACGCGGACAACTAACATGACACAAACTCAAATAGAAAAAACTCATATAGCAAAGATAGTAAAAGTAAAAACAGGTTCAAAATTTGAAGAGATAGGCAGTTATTCTCGTTTGGTTTCTGTTGATAATTGGATTTACGTTTCAAATACAGCAGGGCGAAACCCTGAAACCAAAGTGATACCTGAAGATGCTTTAGAGCAAACTGAGCAAGTCTTTAGCAATATTGAAGCCGCGTTAGAAGCCGTTGGCTCAAGTTTAGCTGACGTCGTTTTTTCTCGTGTATTTATTCAAGATCCTGAAGACGTTCATGCTGTTATGCAATTAATCGGCGAAAAATTCAAAGGTATTAACCCTGCGACAACAGTTACTTGTCCGCCATTAGGCTCAACCGTTTATAAAATGGAATTAGAAGTAACCGCTTATCGCGGTGCGGCAACTGCAGATATCCAAGAGATCACTATTTAAAATAGAAATGCTTATAACGAGTAGGAAACAAGCTCATGACAAAAACACTTGATGCAATAAATACAACGGACGTTCTTCCAGAGTCCACAACGGTTGTCATTATTGGTGGAGGCATTATAGGCGTGACAGCCGCACTGACATTGGCTGAACGTAATATCAAAGTGGTGCTGCTAGAAAAAGGCCATATTGCTGGAGAGCAGTCTTCACGTAATTTAGGTTGGATCCGCAAAACAAGTCGACATGCTGAGGATGTTCCACTCGCAATGGCTGCAGATCGCTTATGGGCTGAAATGCCACAGCGCATTGGTCAAAGTGTTGGTTACAAACAGGCGGGCATTATCTTTTTAGCAAAAACAGAGCAACAACTTGCCATGCATGAAAATTGGTTAAAGTCTGTTAGCGCATTGTCTTTAGATTCAAAAATGATGACGGCTCAAGAAATTGATCAAACGGCACCCGGCGGTAAAGGTGATTGGAAAGGCGGCATTTATACGCCTTCCGATGGTCGAGCTGAACCGGCTATCGCAGCAACGAATATTGCTAAAGCGGCGATAGAAAAAGGCGCCATCATGTTACAAAACTGCGCAGTACGTACGCTTTCAACATCAGGTGGAAAAGTATGTGGCGTGGTGACAGAACAAGGAGAAATACGTTGTGATAAAGTCTTACTGGCTGGTGGTGCTTGGTCGAGACGCTTTTTAAGTAACGTAGGGGTTTCATTACCGACACTGCCACTTAAATGTTCTGTGCTTCGTACTAAACCGATGGAAGGACCAACTGATATTGCGGTAGGCGGCCCTGATTTCTCTTTCAGAAAGCATCAAGATGGCGGTTTCATTATCACGCAGCGCTCAGCATTAGATGCGCCACTTACCTTAGATCATTTATTAATTGGGTGGCGTTACTTTGAACAACTACGTACACAACATCGTTTTTTACGTCCTGCTTTAGGACTAGAATTCTTAAAAGATCTTTCATTGGGCCGTCGCTGGAAAAGCGATAGACGCTCTCCTTTTGAAGAAGTTCGCACCAACGATCCTGAACATTCGTCAGCTATCAATCAAGAAGCACTCGCTAACTTAAGTGCAGCTTGGCCAGTTTTTAATAAAGCAGAAATTGAAGAAGAGTGGGCTGGCATTATCGATGTTACGCCCGATTCAAATCCAGTCATTGACCGTATCAAAGCTATTCCTGGTTTAACCATTGCAACAGGGTTTTCAGGCCATGGTTTTGGTACTGGGCCCGCGGCTGGCCAGTTAGCGGCAGATATTGTTTGTAATACCCCTCCACTCGTTGATCCAAGCCCTTATCGCTTCGACCGACTTTAACATCATAAAAACGTTTTACTCAAAAGAGGAACAGAAACATGATAGCTATAACAGATTCAGATAACGTCAATATGGCTGCGAAACCGGCTGCTAATAAAATGACAAAATTAGGATTACCAACAATGATGGCCATATGTATCGGCTTAGTCATTGTTCAAGGTGCTATGATCTCCGCACTTCAAGGCTTAGGCATTGGTGGGATGGGGTTTATTGCCGCGATGGTTGTTGCACTTATTTTAGCGCAATTTAATGCGATGAGTTTCTCTGAATTATCGCTGATGTTTCCTCAGGCTGGGACTTTAGCGACTTATACACAAAAAGCTATTGGTCACTTTCCTGCTATCGTGGCTGTGTTTGCTGGCTATGTTGTTGTAGCTGTCTTAGCCTTACCCGTTGAGATGTTTTTAGTTGATGCTATGTTAGGCGAATTACTGCCGGGGGTATTACCTGAAAAAGTCGTTCCAATGATTATTTTAGTTATTTTCACTGTCACTAATCTGATTGGGACAGATGTGTTTGCTAAAGCGCAAAATTTCTTGGCATTTGTATTAGTGAGTGCATTAGTACTGACTGGGTTTGTGGCGATTACTGGTGCGAGTCAACCTCATCCTGAGTTAGTTGGTACCGCTGTCGACTGGGGGTTTGCAGGTATAATGGATGGTAGTTTTATTGGGTTAGTTGGCTTGGCATTATGGACAATGGTTGGCGTGGAATATATCTGCCCAATGATTAATGAAGTTAAGAATCCTCATAAAAACATTCCACGAGCAATGCATCTGTCATTATTTATGATCTTTTGTATTTTCTTAGCGTTTATCTATGGTGCAAGTTTATTTTTAAATGTTGAAAGTTTAGTGAGTTCACCACTTCCATTTTTAGATTATGCAAATGCGGTATTCGGCAAAAGTGGTTTAGTTATTGCGACTATTATGGCCTTAGCTGCAACTTGCAGTACTATGAATACGATATTAGCGGCAGTACCAAGAATGTTACAAGGCATGGCAGAGCAGAAACAAGCTTTCCCTCAACTTAAAGCAACCAATAAACACAACGCACCTTGGGTAGGTATCCTGATGATCGCTGTACTAACGACAATCCCTTTCCTATCATTAGGTATTGATTCTTTAATTGTGTTAATTATTGCTGCAACAACCAGTTTTTTATTAGCTTATAGCGTAGCGCATATCAATGTCATGGTATTACGTAAACGCATGCCAAATCACCCTCGACCATACCGCACACCTTTCTTTCCTGTGCCACAAATATTAGGTTTAATTGCAATGTTATTTGTTGCTTTAAACAACTCACCAAGCCCTGAAATGACACAACTTGTGTACAGCATCACAGGTGGAATACTAGTGATCTTAAGTATTATTGGTGCGTTATGGGTGAAGTTTTATATGAAACGTAACTTATTTGAACCAGATATGGATTAATGCAACAAGTTAACATAATAAGAATAAAGCCCTTTATGTTTCAAATGCCAACATTCAGAAATGATGTTGGCATTTTATGTTGATGGGGTGTATTTCAGTTAAAAGCTCAGCACAACACATATAATTTGACAGCATGAAACACAAACCGTCAAACGTTATTAAAACTCCAATAAGTTATTTTATATTAAACTAGAGCTCTGCTTCGAACTGCGCTAGCCATGTGGCTAAGCCACCGTTAAGTAACTGTTTATCTTCAGTAGTTAATGATGTCGTTAGTTCATCTAACACGGTTACATGTACTTCAATCGCTTGATCAATTAACGCTCGACCTTGTACAGTTAATGCGACGGTGACACTGCGTCTATCTTCTTCACTATGGCAACGGTCGATCAATCCTTTGTCTGCGAGTTTATCTAGGCGATTGGTCATCGCGCCAGAAGTTAATAATAAAGCACTGGTTAATTCTGATGGTGTTAAACAAGCGTTATTCGCCGAACGTCTTAAGGCAGCTAACACATCAAACTCGCCCAAAGTTAAAGCAAAACTTTTATGGCATTGTGTGATGCGCGTTTCAAGATGTTTACTAATCCGTAACAAGCGTCCAACTAATGCCATTGCAGTGGTATCTAATTGTGGTTTTTCTTTTTGCCATTGCTCAACCACAAGATCTAATTTATCCAAGAAAGCCTCTTTTATTGCGAATGCAGCTGCATTTATATTGATGACTGGTTTTAACACCACTTTAAAGGTTAGTTTGCCATTGGAATATACCTTAATGCAAAGATACTTTACAAGAAGTAAAAACAAGTGCAAAATCCGCTTCCCTTTACGTAAAGATACTTTACGAAAAAATAATGATTGAGCCGATGAATTTCATTAGCTTGAAGAAAAGAGATACAAACATGAATATAATATTAGCCATGGTCGCTGCCTTTTTTTGGGGTACAACCTACGCAGTCACTCAATATAGCCTTGATGGTTGGCCCCCTTTATTATTAGGGGCCATTCGCGCTTTACCAGCAGGGTTACTTTTATTACTTATTAAACCTAGTTTACCTAAAGGCAAAGATTGGGTGGTATTGTTGCGTTTAGGTGCGATTAATATTGCATTATTTTTTGGCCTGCTATTTATCATGGCACAAACCTTACCGTCGGCTATCTCCGCAATGGGAATGGTTTATGTACCCGTTTTTGCAATGTGCTTCCACTGGCTTGTTAACAAGAAAAAGCCCGCTAAATTACAGCTCATATCAGGTGCATTATTAATCGTATTAGCTTGGCAATTGTTTGATCCACAAAAAGTACAACTCAACGGTGTCGGCTTAGTCGCAATGCTCTCCGCCATCGGGTGTATCGTGATAGGAAGTAACTTGACACAATCACTTAGCAACCGCATTCATTGGTGGACAGTATTAACTTGGCAACTTATTTTAGGTGGTAGTTTACTGGCTATATTAGCAGCGCTACAAGCAACCGTTTATCCCGCACAATATAGTAATGCAATTGGAAACGTCAGCGTCTTAAATACGATCGGCTTATTATGGTTAGTGATACTTAATACCGCATTAGCTTATTCTTTATATGTTTGGTTATTAAGCCGTATGACAGTGGTTGAATTTACTTTTGCAGGTGTTACTAATCCGATTGCGGGTATATTAATGGGATTATTGTTAATGGGAGAATCTTTTAGCCTGCACCAATATTCTCTGATGGCAGCGATCATTTTAACGTCTCTACTGTCCCCTTTATTTGCCAAATATAAACATAGAAAAACACTTAAAAGAGTCGAAGAGCCCTCTTTATCAACGGCAAAATAAACACAGTAAACGATCTAGTTTACTCGCTAAATCTTATGCACTAACTTATGGTGATAGCTATTATGATAACTATTGTAATAGCTATGTTGACAGTGATGCATAAGATTTAATCAAACGCGCTTATTTTTTGGCTTCTAAAACAGATAAAATCTGCTGTAAAGATTGACGGTATTCTTGGTCATTTGAATTACGAAACAATAATAAGTCATCTATAACATCAGGATTATCAATACATTCTGGAATCGAAAAATCAACACCTTTTATGTATTCATCCCAGTTTTCTAGCTTCCAAGTATCTCTTGGTGAATTTCTTTCAATCATACGGTTTTTCACCACATCAATATCTGTGATCACCCATACCACGGTCAATCTTGCATCTTTTTTAGCAAGCTGCGTTTTTAAATTATCAACAAAAGCAGTGTCTCTGATTTCACGAGTAAAAGGAGCATTAATTAAGACAATATCATCATATTCCAATGCTTCCATCGCCAGAGCTAAAACTGCGTCATACTCATAGTTACGAATATGTTCTTCAAAAAATTCTGAACTTCGATTCACTTCCGCGTTAGCGACTTTAAAAATCTGATGTGAAAGCACAATAAGCGTATCTTTATCTAAATACACAACATGCTTTAGCTCTTTAGCTAGCTGCTTAGATATATATGTTTTTCCACTGGCTGGTGGCGATGTAACAAGGATCAATCTTTTCATTGTGCTTCCTCAGTTGAATATTAAGATAACCTAATATATACCCAACTCGTTGTAAATAGTGATTCTTTTTTTGTAAAAAATACGGATAATCAAACGATTTACGTTCAATAATCAACTACCACAAACCCTTTTAAAATACGCTAAAAGTCAGTTTTGTGGAAAGCACTTGTTAAAAAATTAAAAAATAAATTTGCTAAAGTAGGTCGATATTAAAGTGATGAACGGAGTTAAAATGGTTAATCGCCTTTAAACAGCTAAGACGATCATCATTGTTGTTAATGGCAACATCAATTTGAGTAAATGATTCAATTTGTCGGCAAAATAACTAAATGATGGGTAAGTTCAGGGAACTGGTTCAAATCTCAAGAAAGTACAAAACAGTTTAACGACTATTTTGGGGGCTATGAAGATACTTTTGTAAATTTCTATATACTTTAAATTATCTTGTCAGTACATATTCTCTGTAATTTTTTTGCATTGAAGTACGCAAAACCACCTTCACCGAAAAACATAAAAATTAAATTAATGATATAAAGTGATTTTTGCAGCTATTCTTCGCAGCTGAGGCTACATAAGGAGAGATAATTATAAAGTAGCCAAACATTCGCTATCAAAAAAACTTAACGCTGCTTTCTAACAAGCAAGAAAATTAGTTGTTTTTTGATAAGGTACATCGTTCACAACAATACCACTAACTCGCGCTGTTTTAGGACCGGTTTTAAGCCATTCCACCATTTTATCTATTTTTTCGGGCGCCCCATACATCAGCACTTCAACATCACCATTGGGTAAATTTTTTGCATGTCCCATCAAATTATAAAGACGGGCTTCCATGCTGGTAAAATAACGAAAACCTACTCCCTGTACAATCCCAGAAACAATCACTTTACATCCAACTTTATCCATTTTAATTCTCCCTTTAACGCTTATTGTTCTTATATAAGCATAAACATCTTCGATAATATAAACTTAGCCAGAACACACATTTGTTTTAATAACTTCCAATCCGCGTTTGTGTATCATCACATTGCAAGTCAATAACGCTTAAAATACACAATATTATCTACCGTTATCAATTGCCAGAAGTCACCATTAACCCGAATATACCCAATACAAAACCTAACACTGCGCCAATCGGTGGAGCCCAATGTTTTTCTAATTTAACTTGTGGTGCAAGATCTTGAAATATAGAGTACAAAATACCACCGGAAGCAAATAACATAATGGCAGAAACCGCCTTTGGATACTCAGATAACCAGAGGAACCCTGACACCCCTGCAACGGGTCCGAGCATCGCCATTAAACAAAACATCAGAATGATTTTTTTAGGTTTATAAGTGGCGCTTGAATTTAACTCTCGATAGGCGCTAAAACCTTCTGGTAAGTTCTGTAAAGCAATCAATGCGGCTAATAAATAGGCATTACTGTTGCCTATTGCAAAGGCAGCACCAAGCGCAATCGACTCGGGAATAAAATCCGATAGCATGGCCGCAAGCTGACTGGCTGGCGTATTAATTTTCTTAAGGTAGATATCCAACCCCATAAAGCTCAGCCCCCCCATAACAAACCAGATACAGGCCGATATAGGGCTAAAATTAGCGATGCCTTCCGGAACTAACACTAACGCTACAGCAGATAATAGTGCCCCGCCCCCAAAGGCCATCACGCTATGTCTAAACTCTTCTTCAATCCATTGGTTTTTTATGTTTTCAACACAAGCAATAACAGCACCAAGCGCCATCGCCAAGCCAGCGAGTAATGTGGAAATGATAACAACCAGCAACAAATCCATCGTTTATCCTCGATAAAGGTTAAGTAGTAGCAAGCATATTAAATAAGAGAGCTAAGTTTTGCTTTGCATAGACAGAATGGCTTAGTTTACACCGTAAGTTGAGTAGATAGTTGCTCCCTTTTACAAAACTTACGACGAAGCAATAGGTCATTTTAACAATTAAAACACTTAGCTTAATTGGCGTAATTGATATAACCACCTTAATTTACCTTAAGCTGGTTTTCAATCCACTTATCATTGCGACAGATATAACAATAGGTTAATTATGTCTTTATTCGTTGATTCTACACTTTACATTAACATTCAACGCCTAATGCAGAATTATAGGCGACAAATAATATTCAATTAAGTTCAAATGCTGGAGCATTTCTATCATTACACTGCAGAGCTGATACAATTGAGATTGTTATCATTCTCGCATAATATGGATCTTTAAATGAAAAAAGCATTACTCTCAGTAACACTTCTGGCTACAACAATCTCTGTAACTGCACAAGAAACAAGCAACAGTTTTATGGACGGCATCAATAATGCTGGTCTTGGCAATTTCTCTGGCCAAATTCAATCTTTAACAATGTCCCGTGATAAAAACAAATATGCTACTGGTGATGAAAGAGGCGACACTTCAACCCTTGCTTTCACATTAAATTATTTATCGCCTGAATACACTGGTTTTACAGTCGGTGCGCAATGGGTTAGTTCTTTTACATTATGGGAACATAACCCAAATGTACCAATCAATGATGATTTCAATACACTCAACAAAGCCTATATTAATTGGAATATGAGTGCATATGATTTAAATAAGTCAAATCTGAAATTGGGTCGTTTTGCTATTGATACTTTATTAATGCCAGATATTGCACCACGTCAAAAATCACAGTCAATGGAAGGGATTGTATTTGAAAGCGAAGATATCAAAGATACAAAACTAGTAGCCGGTTGGATTTATAAATACAGCTCATGGTCAACGTTTACTTTTGAAGACTCAGCTGCATTTAACTACGAGTTTACTGATGTCAGTGATGTTGCAGGCAAAGACTATTCCACAGCGGGGACTTTCTTTGTAGATTATACCTACTCTGGTATTAACAAACTAAATATCAACGTGTCAGATTACCTCTCTGAAGATATTTTTAATACTGTATTAGCAGATGTTAAATGGGAAGTGGTTGATGGCATCAAATGGCGTAACGTTTGGGCGCATCAAGACTCTGTGGGTCAAGGTAACGGTTCATACGGTAATAATGGAGACCTTTCAGCAGATTTCATTGAAACTTCTGTTATTTTTGAAGGTAAAGATGGCGCCTATGTTCGTCCTGGTATCTGGTTAATTCCGGGCTCCGCAGGTGGTGATAATGAACATACTTTCCAAGATCTTTTCCAATCTAACTTAACCCCAACCTTCCCACTAATGGCAAATCCATATGGTTTCCTTGCGGGCACAACGGGTTATTTTGTTGAAGGATTCAGTACACTTACTAAAAAAGATTGGTTATGGGCAATGGCTGCTTATACCGATGTTGATAACAGTGCTAATACAGATGATTACGATGCCTTAGAATTAAATGTGATTTACGGTCGTCAACTCGCCAAAAACTTCAGTACATCTGTGAAACTTGGTTATGCTTGGTTAGATGATAAAATAGGTTCAGATGACACTCAAGCTTGGGATGCTCGTCTTTTCTTAACTTACCAATTCTAATTATTTGGTGGCTTTAAACACGCGTGAATTCAATTCAGCAGTGAAATCCTTTAAAGTCACCTATTTCATCAGTAAAATATAATTAGCTTTTAAAATGTAAAACATACATTGAATAGCATCGTTAATAGCATCACAACACTCCACAGAAAAAAGACAAAAAAATACCCACCAGCAATTAACTGGTGGGTATTAAAAAATGCTATTTAAATCGTAAAACTCTTAACTAATTAATGTACTAAGCCGTCAATAAACGTAAAGTATCTCTAGCAATAACCCACTCTTCATTAGTTTGAACAACCATCGCGACCGTACTACCTGGTTCACTGAAAATGCCTTTATTAGATGATTTACCAAAACGATTTGCTAGGTTTTCTTGTTCATTCACTTTAAAGCCTAATAAACCTAAACGAGCTAAGGTTAATTGACGAATTGGTGCTGAATTTTCACCGATCCCGCCTGTAAATACAACAGCATCTAAACGTCCATCTAAAGCAGCGGTGTAACTTGCAATGTATTTAGCTAAGCGGTAACAGTAAAGGTCCATAGCACGCGTTGCCGCTTTATCTTGTTGGTAGTTATCTTCAACAAATCGACAATCAGATGTATTTTCTGTTAATCCTAATAAGCCAGACTCTTTCGTTAGCATGGTGTGGATCTCTTCCATGCTATAACCTAGTTCATCATGTAAATGGAAAATAATGGCAGGGTCTAAATCACCACAACGCGTTCCCATCACTAACCCTTCTAACGGTGTCATGCCCATTGACGTATCAACAGAAATACCATTTTTAATCGCACAAACAGAACCACCGTTTCCTAAGTGACAGTTGATGATATTTAACTCACTAACGGGTTTATTTAATACTTCAGCAACTTGTAGTGTAATGTAGTAATGACTAGTACCGTGCATACCGTAACGACGAACGCCATTATCACGGTAAAGTTTGTACGGAAGTGCGTATAAATAAGCTTCTTCAGGCATTGTTTGATGGAAAGCAGTATCAAATACAGCAACATTTTGTAACAAAGCTAGTGCACTTTGAGCGGCACGAATACCGATCAGATGAGCTGGATTATGTAAAGGCGCTAATGACACACAATCTTCAATGCCTTGCATAACAGAATCAGTGATCACTGCAGATTCAGTAAACTGCTCACCACCGTGTACGATACGATGACCAATAGCATATAAATTTTCTTTTAATACAGGATTTAGCGAAAGGATTTCATTAACGATATAAGTTAATGCTTCATCATGGGCTGCACCAGCACCTAATTCAGCTTTACCTTTTACGCCTTCTAGATTCCATTTAATACTTGCATTATCCAAGTGCAAACACTCAGAAAGACCAGAAAGTTTTTCATCACCAGTAACGGCATCAATAATGGCAAATTTCAAAGAAGAACTACCACAGTTAAGTACAAGGATTAGCTTGCTGTCCATTTTTATATCCTATTTATCGCAAAAATAAAGGGTTAGAGCGAAAAGTTATTTCAACTCTTTAAAAGTTGTTTTTTTGGCATTATAAAATAATAACAACAGACAGAGCCCTTGTTTTTACTATCACCAAATTAGAGGTGCGAAGCATACACGTGAAGGACATAGATCACAAAAAATAGTTTCAAAAGCATATTTCTTCTTTTAAAGAATGCTTTATAGACATCATCCAATAAAAATGAGGCGTAAGAAGGGTTTACATAAGACTAGCTTAAATTAATATAAAAAAATAAGAAGTGGTACAGCGATGAACTGCACCAAACTTGTAAAAATAGTACTAAATAATTGATATAAAACAACTCCACGAATAAAGCTAACGTTGAAGATCAAATATTAATCTTCTCTGCATAGCGCACAATATGTGTTGGTATTTGCAGTTGTTCTTCTATCGCTTGTTTAAAAATGCTTTGTTTATCTGGTTCACCATGTATTAAAAATACATGATCGATTTTTTCAAACTCACTGATCCATGCTAAAAGGTCATGTTGGTCCGCATGTGCAGAGAATCCATTCACTTTATGTATTTGTGCATTTACTTTAATATTTTCATGGTAAAGCTGAACCGAATCAGCACCATCGATCAACTTTCTTCCCAATGTACCCTGCACTTGATACCCAACAAATATGACACTATTTGTCTCATCCCATAAACGATGTTTTAAATGATGTAATATTCGCCCTCCCGTGCACATGCCACTGCCAGCGATAATGATACAACCACTTTCTATTTTATTAATGAGTATCGATTCATTGCTTTTTAACGCATATTGTAAATAGGGGAAATCAAATATACTGCCATCACGTTCAAGTAACTGTTTGGCTGACTCATTCAAATCATGATGATGAGCAGTATAAATTTGCGTGGCGCGCATGGCCATTGGAGAATCCAAAAATACTTGGCATTGTGGTAACTCTTTGTCGTAATACATTTGTTTTAATAATAATAAAATTTCTTGCGAGCGTTCGATAGCAAATGATGGGATCAAAATATTGCCTTTATTTTTTAAGGTATTGATCACAATCTCCTTAAACTCATCTACCGTCTCTTTTAAACCACAATGATTACGGTCACCATAAGTTGACTCAATAAATAACGCATTGGTTTGTTTAATAACCGTAGGTGCTGGCATGATTAGATCTTTACGGCCGCCTAAGTCGCCAGAAAAAACCACCGACTTCGTTTTCCCTGCCTCTTCGAAATCAATTTGCACTGTGCTTGAACCGAGAATGTGCCCAGCTTGGCGAAACGTCACTTTCACATTCGCAGTCAGTTGAATGCTTTTATCATGTTGTGCATATTGAATGGTTAAATCAAATACTGCTCTAGCATCATCAATAGTATAGATAGGGGAGCGAATTTTTTTTTCATTACCCGACCGTTTTGCTTTTTTATAAGCGACTTTGTAATCTTCTTCGGCAATTTTAGCGCTATCCATTAACACCACTTCTGCTAAATCCATGGTCGCACGAGAAGCTACAATCTTGCCATCAAAGCCTTCTTTAACTAATTTAGGGATGCGGCCTACATGATCTAAATGAGCATGAGTAACTAAAACAATATTGACGCTTTTAGGATCAAAATCGAAAGGCTCATAGGTCTTCTCTTCACCTTCTCCTTGAAAATAACCGCAATCAATTAATATATTTGGGCCATTTTCAAGCTGCAACAGATGACATGAACCAGTGACTGTTTCTGCTGCACCGAATGATTGAATAAAAGCCATAAAACACCTCCTTTACGCACTTAATTACAGATTTTTTTGAAACTGAATAGCTTAACGTCTAGCCAGTTAACTACCTTTAATAACTGCAGTTTTATCTAATATCTAGTAATGACCATAGCGCATAAGAAGGTATAAATTTGATAGCCTGTTAGCAATTTTGCTATTCAGTCACTTAATTAAAAAAGATGAGAGGAAGGTTAAATACGGAGGGAAAAGACTAAAGACAGCAATGCAATAAGTCGGTTAGATCCTTTAATGGGGTAATAATACCGTTAATTCCGTTAATTTACGGATCAAATATTACGCTGGAAACAGAAGTTAGTTTAAGGCAAAAGTTGCCGTAAGTGATTGTTCTCTTTTATAAAAATTTTAACATGAAAATAGTTACTTTTAACCACTAAGATTGATCAGTTAGTTAGCAGAGTTGGTATCACAATATTAAGGTATAAAAAAACCGCTCACTGAGCGGTTTAAAGTATTTATAAGATGTATAACGTTTATGATTTAGTTTGTTTTAGCATTTGCCAGTATTTCTCATAGATGGCATTCGCTTCGCCTAAGTCACTATGGTACGAACCATTTTTAATTACATCAGCAGGCGGTACAACCATTGGGTTATTACGCATTTCATCACTTAACAAAGAGATAGTACCTAAGTTAGGCGTTGAATTACCTACACCTTCAAGAATTATTTTGCCAATTTCAGGGCGTAATATATAGTCGATCAGCTTATGTGCATTATCTACGTTTTCTGCGCCTTTAGAGATAACAAGACTATCTACCCACAAAGTAACACCTTCTTTTGGATAAATGTAATCAACCGTACCTAATTCAAGTTGAGCCATGTAAGCTTCACCATTCCACATCACTCCCATCGGTACATTACCTTGAATAAGCGGTCCCTTTGGCGAATCAGACAAGAATAATTTTACGTTCGGTAATAACTCAACCAACGCTTCATAAGCTTGACGAATTTCATCTTCATTAGTGGTATTGTTCTCAAAGCCTTTCACTTTTAATGCCATTAAAAATATATCACGAACATCATCTAATAACAGAATTTGGTCTTTAAACTCTGGTTTCCAAAGGTCCTTCCACGATGTAATTGATGATGAATCCATCTCATCGGTATTGACCGCAATAGCGGTACTGCCCCATAGATACGGAATACTGTACTTATTACCTGGGTCGTAAGCTTGATCCAATAAATTTGGGTCTAAGTTAGCCAGATTTTTTAATTTAGATTTATCAATCGGCTGTATAAGATCAGCGCGCTTTAAACGTTCGATAAAAAAGGTCGTGGGTACTGCAAGATCATAACCTTTACCATTCACTAATTGTAATTTTGCGAACATAGTTTCATTGCTATCAAAAGTAGCAACTTCCACTTTAATGCCTGTTTCTTTAGTAAATGATTTAAGTACTTTATCTGGAATGTAATCAGCCCAGTTATACAATACGACTTTTTCTTCTGCAATTGCTGAAAAACTAAGCATCATTGCGGCGGTCACTGTTAACCATTTTTTCATTATAAATTTCCTTTTTTACGTAGCAATAGCTGCGATATTACAATTAAGACTACTGACCCAACAAAGAGTAAAGTAGAGATAGCATTAACCTCTGGCGACACACCAACACGGACCATGGAATATATTTTAAGTGGTAATATTTCATAGCCTGGCCCCGTTACAAAGGAACTCACAATCACATCATCTATGGATAACGTGAAACTTAATAACCAACCCGATGCTACCGCAGGTAATATCATTGGTAGGATAATTTTACTAAATACTTGCCATTCGTTAGCACCCAAATCTCGTGCAGCTTCGGTGACCGACATATCCATGCCTTTCAAACGTGAAAAAACACTAATTATTACAAAAGGCAAACAGAAAGTAATGTGTGCAATTAAAAGCGAAATATAGCCGAGCTCAATACCCAAAGTAACAAATAAAATAAGTAAAGCAATCGCCATTACAATGTCCGGTGTTAACATACTTACAAACACCAACGAAGAGACTGCTCCTTTACCATAAAAACGGTAACGTTGTAATGCGACGGCTGCTAAAGTGCCAATCACTGTTGCAGCTGTTGCACTTGTTAAGCCCACTTGTAAGGTGTGCCAACCCGCTTCCATTAACGAATCATTTTCAAATAACTTCTCGTACCATTTGTAGGTAAAACCACTCCATTTATTACCGTAGCGAGACTCGTTGAAAGAGTTAACCACTAAAATAAAAATAGGAGTGTAAACATAGCAAAGTACTAATCCAATAAACCCTAGTCTAAAAATTCGAATCATTGATGCCCCCTTCGCGATTCGACATTTTTGTCGCTCGGTAGTAAAGCCAAAGCATAAAGGATAATAATAAAATCATTAAAATACTCAACGCAGCGCCAAATGGCCAATCACGAGTTTGGATAAACTGGTTTTTGATGACATTGCCCAATAACGCATGCTTTGAACCGCCCAATAAATCCGCCACAAAAAACATGCCCATCGCCGGTAATACCACCATTAAACACCCAGCAATAATACCTGGCAGTGTTAATGGTAAAGTAATACGCATTAAACGTTGGCTTGCACTAGCGCCGAGGTCTTTAGCAGCATCTAATAATTTAAAGTCCAATCGTTCCATAGAGGAATAGATAGGCAAAATCATAAAAGGTAACAATATATAACTGAGTCCAAAAATAACCGCAAATTGGCTATATAACATGTCCAAAGGTTTATCAATTAAACCAACAAACTGCAGTGTTTCATTGATTAAGCCCTTTTTACCTAACAAAAATTGGATGGCATAAATACGCACCAATGAATTAGTCCAAAATGGTACAATTAACAAAAACAATACAATGCCACGCCAGCGTTGCGGTAATCCCATTAAACACATCACAAACGGGTAAGCAATCGCCAGACAGATCACCGCCGTGATCATTGACATCGAAAGTGAATCCCACAACAGCGATATAAAGGTTGGATCGAAAATACTCTTCCAGCCTTCTAAACTAAATTTATACTGTATTAAAAAATCAGCATCACGGGTTAAAAAGCTAGTCACCAATACCATCAAACTTGGTACTAAAACGAACAGTGCTAGCCAGCTTGTTGCTAAGCCAATAGCCCAAAAACGAAACTGATTAAATTGTTTGTTCATATGGCAATACCACTTCCCAACCAGTTATCCATTGTAATGCGACTTTTTGCCCTAAACGGTAGTCAAAATCAGGGTCGTCTTCATCAAAAAACTCACTCGCAATCACTTTAGTTCCAGTAGATAAACGAATGTAAGAATCTAACGTTTTACCTTTATAATTACACTCGTGTATATGCCCTTCTATATGAACGGTATTAGCGGCTAATTCAGGTTTAGTTAAACGCACATCTTCAGGCCGCAGTAATACATGTACTTTGTCGTTTGCTGCAAAAGGATAATCTGTTTTAACAACCCAATCAGCGCCTTCAGCAACCACTTCAACATGTTTATCATCAATGCGACGCACAACATGCCCGTCAAATTGGTTAATTTCACCAATAAATCGAGCAACAAAAAGGTTCACTGGCGTTTCGTAAATTTCACGCGGTGTGCCGATTTGCTGAACCTTACCTTTGTTCAATACAACGATGCGATCTGACATCGACAATGCTTCTTCTTGGTCGTGCGTGACATAAACAAAAGTGATATTAAGTTGACGTTGTAAGCGCTTTAACTCAATTTGCATTTCTTGACGTAATTTGTAATCAAGTGCACTCAACGACTCATCTAATAATAATAAACGTGGACGATTAACCACAGCGCGCGCAATCGCGACACGTTGTTGTTGTCCACCGGATAATTGATGTGGTTTACGCTGAGCGAAACTTTCTAAACGCACCATACGTAATGCTTCAAGTACACGCTCATTAATGTCAGCTTTAGGTACTTTATGCATGATCAAACCAAACGCGATATTGTCATACACTGTCATATGAGGAAATAAAGCATAACTTTGGAACACGGTATTCACAGGGCGATGTTCAGCCTTAAGAATAGAGATATCTTTTTCATCAAGCATCACTTGCCCTTGGTCTTCTTTTTCAAAACCAGCAATAATGCGTAACACTGTCGTTTTACCACAGCCTGATGGACCTAATAAGGTAAGAAACTCACCGTCGTAAATTGTAAGGTCTAACGCATCTAAAACCGTATTATCGGCATACGTTTTACTGACCCCAGAGAGTTGTAAAAGAGGTTGGCACCCAGTCACATTCAATATTCCAAATATTTAGCCATAATGGCAGTTAACATCATCTTAAATTTTTAGCTTAAGCGTTTAAGAACTATTATTAAAAAACAAGTCTTTATTTTGTTTATATTGCAATCTTTAACGTAGATCACAATCGGCGCGATTGTACCTACATATCATTCAAACTCAATAAAAAATCAAAGCAAATAACAAATTATTTTCACTCTACTATTTACAATAAAATGTTCAAAAATCAAACAAATTTATAGATAAAATCGGCAAATAAAATCACTTTATCACTTAAAGCCTGACATTAATCGTGTTCAACCATTTGCTAAGTGAATAAGGCGACAACTAATAGACGCATAACAGCAGTTCATAAATTATCATTTAATGTTTGCCCTTGAAGGGTTAAATGGCTGTGGAGTTGAATGAATGATTATCAAGTGGAAATCTCTTAATTGGAATAGCTATCGTTTAAAATAGATATAGCGAAAAGAGGTATAGTGTGGAGTATGCGTACTATGGAATAGATGACAAAAAATGAAACCGTATTGCTGTGGATGGCTTAGCAATACGGTTATCGAAAGCAAGTTAAAAAATTGTTCTAATCATTTTTTTGCTTTGGTTCTTCAGGTAAGACTAAGTTTAAGAAAATAGCTGTAATACCACCTGCAGCCATACCAGAAGATAAAACACTTTTCACCCAGTCCGGCATGAACTGAAGAATTTCAGGGTTTTGGCCAATCCCTAATCCCATTGAGAATGATAGTGCCATGATCAAAATAGCACGTCGATCCAGCTCACAACGAGAAATAATACGAATCCCCGAAGCTGCAATGGTACCAAACATCACCACCGTCGCGCCGCCTAATACTGGTTCAGGAATTAATTGTACTAAGTTTGCAACACCAGGAAATAACCCCAGTAATACCAACATACCCGCCACAAAATAACCGATGTAGCGACTAGCAACTCCCGTTAACTGAATAATTCCGTTATTTTGGCTAAAGGTAGAATTAGGGAAACTATTTAATAAGGAAGCAATAGCTGAGTTTACACCATCTGCTAACACACCACCTTTAAGACGTTTTAAATAAAGTGGCCCAGCAACCGGTTGTTCAGATGTTTCAGAAGTAGCTGTAATATCGCCGATCGCTTCTAATGACGTCACCGCAAATACAATCACCAATGGAATTAATAACCCCCAATCAAAATCTAAGCCATATTGCATAACCGACGGAACGGCAATTAAAGCTGTATCAGGTGTGTCCGCTGCATTTAACATTCCCATAAACCAAGCTAATACCGTACCAGCTATCATTGCAATAACGATCGATGAAACTCGTAAATAAGGATGTTTTACGCGATTCAACAACACAATAAAACCTAATACGGTCCCCGCCAGCATTAAATTATCAAGGCTACCGAAACTACCATCTTCAATCGCTGCATAACCACCTCCCATTGAGGTTAAACCAATTTGGATCAATGTCAGACCAATTAACGTAACAACAATACCTGACACAAGCGGTGTAATAATACGTTGTGTATGTTGTAGCACACGAGAGATAAATACTTCGGTTAATGAGGCAAATAGAATGGTACCGAAGATAGCGGCCATCATAGTACTAATATCCGCACCGCCTGCTTTAAGGGCTAAACCAGCACCAATGATCGGACCTAAAAAATTAAAACTAGTACCTTGAATTGACAATAAACCAGAGCCTATCGGACCAAAGGTACGTATTTGAATAAAAGAAGCAATGCCGGAAGCAAACAATGACATGCTAACAATAGTATTAGTATCACTGGCAGGTAAACCTAATGCTTGGCATATAATTAAAGAGGGTGTGATCACTGCAACAAACATAGCTAACAAGTGTTGAGTCGCTGCAAAAAGCGTTTCAGGCAGTGGCGGTCGATCATCTAAACGATATATAAGATCAGAATTTCGTTGTGTTTTAGTCTTACTATGCTGTTCAAGCATGGTGTCTATATCCTTGGTATATTTACCTTTTAACTATTTTTGTATAGTCAATCACCTCATCTATTGCACTTAAAATAGCAATAGTAATAGCAAAAAAAAACACCAATATCGATTGATATAATTTTTGAATGCATCATTTGAGGTTAATTTATCTAACAAATAAAATATTTAAACGGTAGTGAGTATTTCTTGATCCCGACAAGATGCGCTGAATGGGCATCTATTTGTGAAGGCTGGATAATTCTGTGATTGCTGTTACTCAGAACCAGACCAACACTAGGAGAAATGAAAGTGGTTTAAATCCGGCGCTATTTTAATTCGCTTTTAATAAATAGCAAACAATAGTGAAAATACTCTGGAAATAATCAATAGATATCAATGTAATACAATAAAAAATGTTATTAAGTTGTTAAACCGTTAACAACTAATAGCTGTATCATAAAGGTTAAAATAGTAGCAGGTTGTTAGCTGAGAAACAGTGGTAGATGAGTTCGAGATCAGGCTTATACTTTTAATTAAACATGTTTTACATTAATAACCAACGTAAAAACAACTAGCTGCATGATCACGGCATATTTAATAGGGTTAGCGAAACAACCTTAAACGACCATTGGCATTGATGGTAAAATAGGAGGAATCCAGTTCAACTTCACAATAGTTTAAATTCAGGGCGTTCTGCTTCACACAATAATAAAAACAGACTTTTAACCTAAATTTAACATCTATATTGGTTGAATATAATTTTTAATCCTTAAAAATTAATGAAAATAGTCAATAACACTGGCTTAAATCATTTACACTATTTATGCTGAATACGCTTTGACTTTAAACAACTAATATCACTGCAATTTTATATAAGGAAATAAACATGTATAAGGAAATAAACATGATAAAAACAAGAAAATTTATGCCCCTCTTTCTATTAGCCTTTAGCACTACCGCTTTGGCTGAAGAAATGAGTGAGTTTGGACAAGCAGTTGATTCTCTAAGTAAGTCTGTTGATGGCTTTTTTAGTGATTACACAGGTTGGTTTGTAAGTTTAATCTTTAAAAGTGTTCCTATTGGTGAAGCAAGCTTTCCGTTAATCGTTGGTTGGTTATTAGTCGCAGCCTTAATCTTCACTATTTATTTTGGCTTTGTACAATTTAAACGCGTTGGACTAGCGATAAATATTATAAAAGGCAAATATACAGATCCTAATTCTAAAGAAGAAGGTGAAGTTTCTCACTTCCAAGCATTAACGACAGCACTTTCAGGTACTGTTGGTCTTGGTAATATTGCCGGCGTAGGTGTGGCACTTGCAATTGGTGGCCCAGGCGCAACTTTCTGGATGATCTTATGTGGTCTTCTGGGCATGGCGTCTAAATTTTGTGAATGTACTTTAGGTGTGAAATACAGAACTATTTTACCATCGGGCGTGGTATCTGGTGGCCCAATGTATTACTTAAGCCAAGGGCTAAGTGAAAAAGGCCTCGGTGGTTTAGGTAAAATATTAGCGATTGGTTTTGCATTAATGTGTATTTTGGCAACGTTAGGAGCAGGTAACATGTTCCAAGCGAATCAAGCACATGCAATGTTAACGTATGCCTTTGATGTACCAAGTGAATATGGTGTCATTACTGGTATTGTACTGGCTTCATTAGTATTTTCAGTTATTGTAGGTGGTATGCCTTCAATTGCATCGGTAACAGAGCGAATTGTTCCATGGATGGCGGCTTTATATGTAGGCATGGCACTGATTGTTATTGTTTCAAATATTGATCAAGTAGGTCCTGCTTTTGCCTCTATCGTTGAAGGTGCTTTCACTGGCGCAGGTGTTGTTGGTGGTTTCATTGGAGCATTGATTCAAGGTCTAAAACGTGCGACCTTCTCTAATGAAGCAGGGGTCGGTTCGGCAGCGATTGCTCACTCCGCAGTTAAAACTAAAGAGCCAGTCACTGAAGGTCTTGTTTCTTTATTAGAACCATTCATTGATACCGTTGTTATTTGTACAATGACGGCATTAGTTATCATCATTGCAGGATTAAACGTTGCACCTTTTGACGGCAACGGTTTAACAGGCGTAACATTAACAGCAGCATCATTTACAGAGACGGCAGGTGTTTTCAAATACCTATTAGCGTTAGCTGTTATTATGTTCGCTTTCTCAACAATGATTTCTTGGTCATATTACGGCTTAAAAGCATGGACTTACCTATTTGGAGAAGGTAAATCAACAGAGTTTATTTTCAAGGTTCTTTTCTGTTTATTTGTAGTTCTTGGTGCGACCATTCAGTTTGGTGCTGTTATTGACTTCTCTGATGCGGCTTTATTTGCAATGTCTATCTTCAATATCATTGGTTTATACTTCTTAATGCCAATCGTGAAAAAAGAATTACATTCATTTATTGCTCGTATTAAATCTGGCGAGATAAAAACTTACGATACAAAATAACTGCACTGACTTATCTTTGTAGAATCGTTAGCATAAAACAGTTAATTAGCCGTTTTTGTTAAGCATATTGAATAAAAAACTCACTTCGGTGAGTTTTTTTGTATAGGATACTTATTACTTGTCTTGTATGTATTTTGTACATAACAAATATTACCAAGTGCACTTTATTTCTTTCAATGATGACGATGGCACATGATATACAAGGAAGGTATATGAACGAAAATGATAACGAAACAGAAACTGTAACCATTGATTTAACCCGCACATTACTTCGTGATGGCCCTAAGTTTTTATCACATAAAGCAGTCGTAATGGGTGATATTGCATTTTTACGCCCGACTATCACTGCTATGTTATTTTGTGTCATTTATATTGTTGTGGGGATATTTTTAATGAGCCTTGCAACTTACCAGTTATTGGTTTTAAGTAAATATGACTTTGCCATATTTCTGGGGGGATTTGGTATTGCAATATGCACTTTCGGCATCTCATTAATTCAACCATTTCTAAGCCGAGTTAGTTTTGATCGAAAAACAGGAGTGTTTAATAACCATAAAGACCGGGACGTTAAACTCAAAAATATTATCTCTTTGCAAATAAACAATAAAGTTATTCAACGTAAACATGCATTAAACTACGCCTGTTATGAGCTGAATTTATTAACTGAACATGGACGAAGAATTAATATTTTGAATCACAATGATCAACAACAATTGCTACAAGATGCTGAGTTATTAGGATCTTTTTTAGGTGTGGAAGTAAATGACTGTCGTAGAGAAATTGTTTTATAAATATACCAGGCCTGTACTAATGAAACACTAATGTAATATTATGAGGCATTATTTTATTAGACTATGATACAACAAATCGAGTGTAATGTTATTTGATCACTTTTTCAGATGAAGAAAGTCACTACCCGCCGATAACGCATAACCACAGCTAAGAATATAGAAGTGGCTCTAACAAGCAGAGAAGGCATATAACACCAAGAAGGAACTTCTAAGGCCTATTTCGATATAGCGACCAACGACTTGCCCTCACAGCTTACAACCTTACACGTAAGCAACATCCTGCTTTATTTACTTAACAGTACTTTTCCTTCCTGTTAAAAAGTAATTACCTAAAGCCAATACCACACTTGCTAGCATTAACAATAATGACACAACATTAATAACCGGTGTCGCCCCCTCTCGTAAGCGGTCATAAAGCGTAATGGTTAAAGGACTGTCCGAGCCAACTAACATCAAAGTAGTATTGAAGTTTTCGAAAGACATTAAAAAACTGATCACGGCAGCACCAATAATTGCAGGTAATAAATACGGAATAGTAATAGTACGTATCGCTTGTAACTTACTTGCTCCCAAGTTCAAAGCAGCTTCCTCTAAGCTTAAATCAAAGCTACGCAATCTTGCAGCAACAATTAAAGTACAAATCGTCGTAATAAAAGCAAATTGGCCAATCACGACCAATGCCAAACCTGGCCTTAATAACTCAATATCGATAGCCCAGACATCGTCAAAATAATTAGCAATACTTGAACTCATAATTAAAATTGAGACGCCTAAAATAACCCCTGGTATTACCAAAGGTAATAACATCAACATATATAAAACACTTTTTCCGCGAAATGTTGCCCGCTCAAACAAAAAAGCATTATTGATAGCTAACGCCACAGCCAAAACCGTGGTGCAAGTTGCAACGAGGAAGCTCGTTGCGATTGATTGATATAACTGAGGATCATGAAATAAGCCCAACATAGGCTCTTGATCGGAGAAAAACCAATCCCAGGTAAAACCATGCCAAGGCAAAGAGGGAAACATACTGTCATTGAATGCAAATACAGCAACAACCACTAAAGGAGCCATCAAAAAAGCAAAGAATATAAAAGCATAGAGCCTAAAACTAGATTTAAAGAGTGCTGACTGAGGAATCGATGGGATCATATTGCGTCTCCTAAGACATTACTTTACTGAATGATTGACGACTAAGCTTTAACCCCAGCCACACAATTAAAGAAGAAATACTTAATAGTAAAACACCAAATGCCGAGCCTTGTTGCCAGTTAAAACGAGTGATAAATTGTGTAAATATCTGCTCCGTAAACCATAGGCTGGATTTACCACCCAGTAAGATAGGCGTTAAATAGTTACCTAAGGTCAACATAAATACCACAATACAGCCGGATACAATCGCAGGTTTGGCATGCGGCACAATGATTTGCCAAAACACAGACAAACCATTGCCCCCTAAGTCATATCCCGCTTCAATATAACTATCATCGAGACTTTCTAATGTAGATGTTAACGGCACAACCATAAATAACATGCTGCTATAAACTAACCCCAACATAATAGTGGCATCGGTATAAAGGAACTCAATAGGTCCTTCTGTCATACCTATATATTGTAAGAAGGAGCTGACTACGCCACTTTCACGTAACAAAATCATCCAACCATAAGTTCGCACTAACTCACTGACCCAAAATGGGATCAAACAAAGCACCAACAATAATCCTTTAGCTCGGCCTCGTAACATTTTTGCGATGTAATATGAGATTGGAAAAGCAATGATTAACGTTAATACAGTGGCGATAATCGACATCACAGCGGTGCGTAAGAAGGTATTCCAATAGAGAGGCTCAGTAAAAAATTCTATATAATTACTAAAACCATATTCGTAAATGCGTGGCGCGATACGTTCTTGTAACGAAATATTTAACATGGTCAGCTGCGGTAAAATAACTAACAATACTAACCATAATAAAAGCGGGCAAAGTAATAGTAATAAGCCTAATTTAAGTGGTGTTTTTGATTTTCCTTTCGTCATCATCTTGATTATTTATCCTGTAATTTAGGAAAAACGTTAACTTGCTGCTTAGGAAATGAGATCTGTAAATTGTCACCTTTCTTTAAATGTATGAACTCTGCAGTTTGAGGCAATTTAACCTTTATCTCTTCTCGAGAGGTTTGCTCCTCAACTAATAATTGGCTATTTGCACCATCGAATAAAATATTATTCACTGTAGCCGTTAATTGGTTTTGATCTGCTTTAGCTGTCGACACCTGTGAGATATGGATAGCCTCCGGACGTATAAACACTTCCACTTCAGAACCAATAATAAAGGCTTTCTCATTCGATTTTTGTGCGTATAGGATCAATCCCGTTGTTGTTTTTACTTGTAATGAATCCGATAAAATATCAATCACAGTCGCCGACCATTTATTACTATCACCAACAAAGCCTGCTACAAAGGCATTATCTGGTTGAAAATATAATTGTTGAGGGTCACCGACTTGTTGGAATTGACCATGATTCATCACCGCAACCTGATCACTCATTACCAATGCTTCAGATTGGTCGTGAGTAATATAAACAAAGGTGGTCTCGAATTCTTGTTGCAGCTTTTTCAGTTCCACTTTCATGTGTTCGCGCAACTTCAAATCTAATGCGCCTAACGGTTCATCCAACAATAAAACATCTGGATTCAACACCAAACATCGAGCAATCGCAATACGTTGTTTCTGCCCACCAGATAATTGTGATATTTTCTTTTGTCCGCTACCGCTCAAGTTAACTCGTGCTAAAACTTGCTCTACTTTGTGCTTTATTTCAACTTTATTAATGCCTTGACGGTGTAAACCATAGGCAATATTTTCTGACACATTCATATTCGGGAAAAGCGCTAAATGCTGGAAGACCATATTAACTGGCCGCTTATTGGGCGGTACGCCAATCATCGATTTACCTTTGATAAAAATATCACCCGATGTTGGATCATCAAATCCTGCTAACATACGTAGCAGAGTGGTTTTACCGCAGCCTGAAGGGCCTAAAATAGAAAAGAAACTGCCCTTTTTAATGGCAAATGAGACTTGGTCAACGGCAGTGAAATCATCAAACTGTCTAACGAGATCAGTGCATTGCAAATCAAAATCCGTATGATTAAGCAAATGAATTCCTAATTAATGATTGAATGGGTTTTACAATAAATAAAAAATTTAGGTGCAACCAAAGTTACACCTAAATAAGGCTAATTAAAACACTGAATGCTATTTTGCCGCTTTAACGCGATCTAATACTTTGCCTTCAATTATTTCTAAACCAGCAGGCACAGGTGGATACCATTTAATGTTGTCAACAGACGCAGTATCAAAGCTTGATTGATACTTAGCTCTTAGTGGTGCATTAACGAATTCATCAGCACCTTTTGAAGCAGTGAAATTACCAGCAGAATCAGTGATCAACGCCGCTATTTTGGGTTGCATAACAAAGTTTATCCATTTATAAGCGGCCGCTTCATTTTTGCTTTTACGCGGTATTACAAATGCATCGATCCAACCTAATGCACCCGATGTTGGAGCAACAAAGTTAATCGCTTTATTATCATCATGTAATTGCCAACCGCCCGCATCCCAAGCCATAGCAGCAACAGTTTCATCACTACGCATTAAGTTTTTCATGGCATCACCACCAGACCAATAGGCTTTAACGTTACCTTTACAGCTGATTAACTTATCTTGCACTTGTAACATGATCTTTTCATACTCTACAGGATCGTTATAAGCTGCAAATGGGTCTAGCCCCATAGAAAATGCAAATGCGATTAAAGTAGGACGTTTTAAACGGTAAGTCACTTTGCCCTTATAAGCATCGTTACATAGGTCTGCATAATCTTTCACATCAGCGGCTTTTTCAGAGTTTACAATTAAACCAGAAGTGCCCCAGATGTGCGGTACACCATAAGGTTTACCGTCATACATTGATGACTTTAATGTTGAGTCAAGCATACTCGTGACAAACAACTTATTATCTATCTTAGATAAATCAATCGGTTTATAGATATTAAACTCAGCTTGCGCACTCGCGATTCTATCTTGGCTAGGTTGAACCAGATCAAAGCCACCACCACGCGTTGCTGAAAGCTTAGCAATCATGTCTTCATTATTAGATTTAGTCACCTCAACATCTATTCCAGTTTCGGCTTTAAACATATCAACAACGGCTTTAGGTGCATAACCGCCCCACGTCAATAAGCGCAGTGTTTCAGCATTTACTGATTGTGCTGTTATACATAAGGTAAAACCGACTGCAATTAGTGACTTACAATTTGAAATTTGCATTATTCTCTCCATAGATGTCTGTTTTGACTAAAAGTAATACCAATTAGGAGAATCAATATAAGCAAAAAATTGTGACATAAACATGACAAGGGTAATATTTATGTCAAAGATAAGACCTACATCAACTAAGGGCTGAAATTAGGCAAGAAACGAATTGGTTAAATATCCACCAACCACTAACAACGATAGACTAATGTAGAAACTGAGCAGGACATACAAGGTAACAACTTTCACCACACAATAAAACCCGGTGAACACATCAGGAAATAAAATAATAGTAAGGCGTATCAGACAGGAAGATTGGTGATTAGCGAGATTGAGTAATAACAAACCAACTCCAAGTGCAACAATATGCATCTTTAAAAGATAGTTTGTAAATAATCATCAACCAAAGTTTATGGATTGCCAGCAATTCAAATCCAGAACTTCCCAGAACTTGACTACTCACTGTCGGCTATCCAAGATTCAGGCTACCGACAATTAAACTCAGCGTGGCAGCCTGATTGCACCTTCCTTAGATCTATAGAGTGAAATAGCTAAAAGGTGGCGTTGTTATGACAAATAGTGAACGTTGATAGGCTTGCAATAAGTTATCAATATATTGTTTATAAAAAACTTAACTGCTTATCACCATGACAACAAATAATGCAATGCTAAGCAAAGCAGAAATGAGTGTTAGCTGACGTAACTTTGGCATTTGTAATGCCATCAAAAAGCCAGAGATAATGAGTAACAGTAAAGCAATGGCAAACGCAGTCGCATAGACTTTAAAAAGAATACCACCTTTTGCTTTGTGGAGCTGTACAAGCTGTCGATACCAACTAGCATTTTCTATGGTTAATGTAACAACTAAAGGCTGAAATGTAGGCGCTAAAACAACATTAACGGTTGAACCACTCCATTCAAGCTGAAATGAAGAGCCGATTTTTTTAATTTTGGCATTACCTGATGGCAATCCCGTACCTTGTTTTTGTAATTCATTTTTTGCCAATGCTACAAGCTCTGTCAGTTCCCCTTGAATAGGCGCTTTAATATGTAGTTCCTGAGTCGTTTTCTCAGTTCCACCTTTTATACCCCAAGTATAAAGTGCACCTGTTACAAAAAACATTATTGCCACGGGTAAGATAAAAGCGGCAAGTAACGTATGTGCTTTGATTAATAACGAACGATTTATTTTTTCCATTAGTCTTTTCTCTGTTTCTTCTTGTTGCTTTAAGTGGCTGTAGAACAACTCATTTTCAGCCCACGGATTTAAACAATACTAATTACGTTAAGTACGAGATCTAGATTTCGCGTAGGAAAAACAACGTAATTCAAGGCATGAATTGACGTAAAAACTTGTTCCCATTACTAAATTTATAACGAAGAAATACATTGTTTTAGCCAGTAAAATAGATCAGCTATTTATCGTCATTGGTATAAGCGGGCACAGTAATTGACATTCAATACAGATTCAATAAAATAATTTATTTTCAGTAAGTAATTGATTAAATTAGAGGGAAAGTAGCTTTCTAGAGATAATTTCTAGCGGTTTACAGGCTGGGTGCTGCTCTTATCGTGATGTAATCGACGACTCAAGTTCACACAGAGATGGACACAGCATTGATGGACTATAACGACTATATGTTGATGCCTTTAGCACAATAAAACTAAAAAGTTATGATAACAGTATTTTGTCAACCCTACTTTTTAACACTGTTAATACCTCAGCTTCAAACCATGGGTTTTTCTTTAACCAGATATTATTACGCGGGCTTGGGTGCGGAAGCGGCATAACTTGATCTCCATAAACCGCCCAGTTTCTGACTGTCTCAGTAAGATTTTTTTCTCTATTTTTTAAATGCCATGCCAAAGCATATTGCCCGATGACAAGTGTGAGCTGAATGTCTGGCATCGCTTCAAGTAGCTTATGTCGCCAAGTCTCTGCACATATTGGTGGGGGCGGTAAATCACCAGATTTACCTTTCCCTGGGTAGCAAAAAGCCATGGGTAATATTGCAATTTTTCGTGAGTTATAAAAGGTGTCTTTATCAATCCCCATCCATGCTCTTAAACGATCTCCACTCGGATCATCAAACGGAATGCCTGTAGCATGGACTTTTGAACCTGGTGCTTGCCCAGCAATAAGAATCTTTGCGTGCTTATTAACTTGCAAAACAGGACGAACCCCGTCTTTCAATAAGGGTTCACAAATGGTGCAAGAACGAACTTCTGTTAATAATTGATTGAAATTATTTGTTTTCATGGCTTGAATTCAGATCATAAGTACATAGTTTGAATGGATGGATGGAAAAAACAGTCAGGAGCATAGTTGCGAATCACTTCTTATCCACAAAAAGATGCAAAATGAAAACATACAAATAACCAACTTAGGAACAACAATGCCAGATTTATATACTAAATAAAACAGGTATCCATAAACTTTTGCAGCCAAATAATCATAAAAAAATCGGGGCATGTAATAAACAATTGCTATTAATAATATTTTAATTACATTTGTTTAATTTTTGCATTGCAAAGCAATTATTTTTTAAATATGTTAATTTTATATCTTGAAATACCTTTCCAGTTTTATAAGAAATTGCCTATTTTCATTATTAGTACTTATCATTTTTAATCACAATTGAAAATTTAACACTATTTTTCATATGCTTAATTAAGGAGAATTATTATGGAAAAATATATAATTATATTTATAACTTTATTAATTACTGGCTGTTCCACAACAAAACGACACTACTCTGAAGAAAATCCCAAAAATGTCTTACACTCCCATTGGAACGATTCAGTCGCAGAGGAATTTATTTCCGGCAATTATGCTAATACATATAATCAATTAAACTGCATACAGACCCCCGAACAAGCAACCATTGAACGAAATAAGCAATTAGATCGTTTTTTAATTGGAATAGATACATATTATTATAAAAATAAAAATGCTTTGATAACTGGTAAGGCATTTAGTAATACAACTTCAGATATTATTCAACTTGGGCTTACTGGCGCAGCAACTTTCGCAAGTGGAGGAAGTGCAAATGTACTTGCCGGAGTTGCGACTGCTCTTAATGGAGTAACACTATCAATTGATAAAAACTTTTTCGCAGAACAATCAGCAATGTTAATTGCATCTAAAATGGATCAAATTAGGCTTGAAAAACTTAATCAGATTGACAAAAAAAGAGTATTAGATTGTGAATATTCTTTAAACTCAGCAATGAAAGATGCTTTGGATTACTATTACTTGGGAACAATGAATGGTGCATTGTTAGCTATTTTTAATGATACAGGTAATAAAATGGCTGACGCCCAAAGTGTTGAATTAAATATTATTGAGGACAAATATAAAGCAAAAACAAAAATAGATTGACACGGTACGCTATCTTCAGAAAAGAAATATTAATATTAATATTAATATTAATATTAATATTAATATTAATATTAATATTTTACATTCAAAACAAAAAAGCCACTCAATTGAGTGGCTTCTTGTTAGCTATTTACACTAGATTATTACTTATTAAATAAATAATTAACCATTAATGCGTTTGTGTAGCTCTTGTACTGAACTTACTGTGGCTTCTGGTGCTGTTGGGTCAGCAGTATGAGCGCGGCAAGTTGCAAATGCACCGTTTAGCGTTGTAGTGTAGTTTACTTTGTAACGCAATGCTGCACGACGTAGCTGACGCGAATCTTCAATTGAAATACGCCCTTCTGTTGTATTCACAATGTATTTATATTCACTGTTTTTAACACGGTCAAGAATGTGCGGACGACCTTCGCTTACTTTATTCACAAGGCGAGCATTGATACCTGCATCTTGTAACACGATCATAGTGCCGTGCGTTGCATCTAGCTCGAAACCTAAGTCCAACATTGTTTGCGCAAGTTTAGCAACACGCTTTTTATCGCTGTTTCGTACAGAGATTAATGCGCGGCCAATTTCAGGCACTTCTTTAGTTGAACCAAGTTCAGCTTTTGCATACGCTTCAGCAAAGGTTGCACCTGCCCCCATCACTTCACCTGTTGAACGCATTTCTGGGCCTAGGATTGGATCTGAGCCTGGGAATTTGTTAAACGGTAATACTACTTCTTTAACAGAGTAATACGGTGGAATAACTTCCTCAGTAATACCAAGTTCTTTCAGTGTTTTACCCGCCATCACACTTGCACCTATTTTAGCAATTGGCACACCAGTCGCTTTAGATACAAATGGAACGGTACGTGCAGCACGAGGGTTTACTTCAATCATGTAAACTTCGTTATCTTTAACAGCAAGCTGCGTGTTCATTAAACCAACAACACCTAACTCTAATGCTAAGGCTTTAATGTAACCACGCATTTCATCTTGAATTTCAGCACTTAATGTATAAGCCGGTAATGAACATGCAGAGTCACCAGAGTGGACACCCGCTTGCTCAATATGCTCCATGATGCCACCGATAACAACATCAGTACCGTCACAGATTGCATCGATATCAACTTCGATTGCGTCATCTAGGAAACGGTCAAGAAGAACAGGTGATTCGTTAGAAACACTCACTGCTTCTTTAAAGTAACGACGCAAGTCAGTTTCGTCATAGACGATTTCCATCGCACGACCACCTAGTACATAGGAAGGACGTACTACTAATGGATAGCCAATGCGTGTTGCTGAAGTAACCGCTTGTTCAAGCGTTGTTACTGTATCGTTTTCTGGTTGTTTAAGGCCTAGACGCTCAACGACTTGTTGGAAACGTTCACGGTCTTCAGCGCGGTCAATCGCTTCTGGAGAAGTACCAATAATTGGTACGCCAGCGGCTTCAAGTGCACGTGCTAATTTAAGGGGTGTTTGACCACCGTATTGCACGATAACGCCTTTAGGTTGTTCAACACGTACGATTTCAAGCACATCTTCAAGCGTGATTGATTCAAAGTATAAACGGTCAGAGGTATCATAGTCCGTTGAAACCGTTTCAGGGTTACAGTTAACCATGATGGTTTCGTAACCATCTGCACGCATTGCCATCGCAGCATGTACACAACAGTAATCGAATTCAATACCTTGACCGATACGGTTAGGGCCACCACCGATAATCATGATTTTTTCGTTATCTGTTGGGTTTGCCTCACATTCTTCGTCGTAGGTTGAGTACATGTAAGCAGTATCAGATGAGAACTCAGCAGCACAGGTATCAACACGTTTGTAAACTGGGTGTAATGAAAACTTCTCACGTAATTTACGTACTTCAGTTTCAGTAATACCCACCACTGATGCGATACGGCTATCAGCAAAACCTTTACGCTTAAGTCCACGTAAACGCGCTTCATCTAATGAACGTAAACCGCCTTCCGCTAGCTTTTTCTCTTCAAGAATTAGATCTTCGATTTGCACTAGGAACCAATTATCGATCATCGTGATGTTATGAATTTCTTCCATCGTCATGCCGATACGGAATGCATCACCGATATACCAAATACGCTCTGCGCCTGCTTCACGTAGTTCATATAATATTTTGTCTTTTGCGCCTGCGTCGTTTAGGTCAACCATTGGGCTGAAACCATCAGCGCCAACTTCTAAACCACGTAGTGCTTTTTGTAATGATTCTTGTTGGTTACGGCCAATCGCCATCACTTCACCAACTGATTTCATTTGTGTTGTTAAACGGCTATTTGAATTAGCAAATTTCTCGAAGTTAAAACGCGGAATCTTAGTAACAACGTAATCGATTGTTGGTTCAAATGATGCTGGTGTTTTACCGCCAGTGATATCGTTTTGTAATTCGTCAAGCGTGTAACCGATGGCTAATTTTGCTGCGATTTTAGCAATTGGGAAACCCGTTGCTTTAGATGCAAGTGCAGATGAACGTGATACACGTGGGTTCATCTCAATCAATACCATACGACCGTCTGCAGGGTTAATACCAAACTGTACGTTTGAACCGCCCGTTTCAACACCAATTTCACGTAGTACTGCTAAAGATGCATTACGCATTAATTGGTATTCTTTGTCTGTTAGTGTTTGAGCTGGTGCAACGGTAATTGAGTCACCCGTATGAATCCCCATTGGGTCAAAGTTTTCAATCGCACACACAATGATACAGTTATCATTTTTGTCGCGAACCACTTCCATTTCATACTCTTTCCAACCGATTAATGATTCATCAATCAATAACTCACTGGTTGGAGAAAGGTCTAAACCGTTTGAACAAATATCATCAAACTCTTCTTGGTTGTACGCGATACCGCCACCCGTTCCACCCATCGTAAATGATGGACGAATAATACAAGGGAAACCAACCATGTCTAATACACCGTAAGCTTCTTCCATTGTATGTGCAATACCTGCACGTGGACAGTCAAGCCCAATTTTCTTCATTGCGGTATCAAAACGACTACGGTCTTCAGCTTTATCAATTGCATCCGCTGTTGCGCCAATCATTTCAACATTGTATTTAGCTAAAATACCTTTTTCTTCAAGCTCTAGCGCACAGTTAAGTGCCGTTTGGCCACCCATTGTAGGTAATACTGCGCATGGACGCTCTTTAGCGATAATTTTCTCAACCACTTGCCAATGAATAGGTTCGATGTAAGTCGCATCGGCCATTTCTGGGTCGGTCATGATAGTAGCAGGGTTAGAGTTAACAAGTACAACACGGTACCCTTCTTCTCTTAACGCTTTACAAGCTTGTGCACCTGAGTAATCGAATTCACAAGCTTGACCGATAACAATCGGGCCGGCACCAATGATGAGGATAGTTTTTAAGTCATTACGTTTTGGCATCTGAAATTACCTTTTAATATCTGTTCTATGCTGCGATTAACTAGGCGTTTTTGTACTGTTCAATCAATTCAATGAAGTGATCGAATAAAGGTGCTGCATCATGCGGGCCAGGGCTCGCTTCCGGATGACCTTGGAAACTAAATGCCGCTTTATCAGTACGATGAATACCTTGTAATGAACCATCAAACAATGACACATGCGTCGCACGTAAATTTGCCGGTAAGGTTGCTGCATCAGCCGCAAAACCATGATTTTGCGCTGTGATCATGACAACATCGCGTTCTAAATCTTTCACTGGGTGGTTAGCACCATGATGGCCAAATTTCATTTTCACTGTTTTTGCACCGCTTGCTAGTGCAAGTAATTGATGCCCTAAACAGATACCAAATACTGGAATATCAGTTTTTAGAATTTCTTGAATTGATTCAATCGCGTAAGTACATGGTTCTGGGTCACCAGGGCCATTAGATAAGAAAATACCATCTGGATTCATTGCTAACACTTCAGATGCCGGTGTTTGTGCAGGTACCACAGTTAATTTACAATCACGGTCAGCTAACATACGTAAAATATTACGCTTAACGCCATAGTCATAAGCAACAACATGATATTTACAATCTGTTTTCGGCTCTGGTAAGCCGCCGGTTAATGTCCAGCTACCTTGTGACCATTCAAATGATTGTGCCGTTGTCACTTCTTTCGCTAAGTCCATCCCTTTTAAGCCAGGGAAAGCTTTCGCTTGTGCCAGTGCAGCAGCTTCATCGATATTATCACCAGCAATTATACAACCTGCTTGAGCGCCCTTTTCACGTAAAATACGTGTTAGTTTACGTGTATCGATATCCGCAATACCCACTACATTACGTGTGGTTAAGTATTCGCTTAAAGATGCTTGACTACGGAAGTTGCTTGCAAGAAGAGGTAAATCACGAATAACAAGACCGCATGCATGAATTGATGGGGATTCTTCGTCTTCGTCGTTGGTGCCGGTGTTGCCGATGTGGGGGTAAGTGAGTGTAACGATTTGTCGAGCATAGGATGGATCAGTCAGAATTTCTTGGTAGCCTGTCATTGATGTGTTGAAAACAACCTCACCAACAGAACTCCCATGAGCGCCAATTGATACGCCTCTAAAAACAGTCCCATCTTCCAATACCAGTATGGCAGAATGACTCAAGTTAACCTCCATGAATAGCAAATAAATAAAAATTTATATAATCTGAGTGAGGCCATGCAGAGCATTTTTTCACCAGAAAATAGTAAAATTTGGCAAATTCCGCGTATTTTATAGATCTTCTGTGACCTTGGCCATTTAATTTTTAATTTTTTACAAAAAAATTACATAAATCTCAATTTATTTATCGCTATAAATATGTTAGCAAATGCTAGAAAAGTTACGGAGATCAAGTTTCGTTTATTTTAGTGCTCGAACAGCTAGAAATTAATGACAGTGCGGATAAAGAAGAGTAGCGTTGAAGGGAAATAACGGTTACTGAACACAGTTTAACTAATCAATAACCGTTTGATTTTTAAGACAGTACTTTGATTAACGTTAAAGTAGCTGGCAAGGTTGGGATCAAAAATACAACCAATAAACCAAGAAAATGACGTAGGCTATATGGGTCTTTAAAATTTTCTTCTGACACGGTAACTTCCTTAACTTAAAATAGATAAATTGATTTAGATCAATGTTATTGTAACGTAAATTGATTGAAAATCAAACTAAGTAAAACCGAGGTTATTCTTCTTTAAAGTGGTAAAAGGTCTATTTATGCAACAATTACAATCACATCACGCTGCACCAGTCTGGTCATTCTTTGAAAAAATATGCGAAATTCCTCATCCTTCTAAGCATGAAAAGCAATTAACTGATTGGATTACTAATTGGGCACACTCAAAAAATATTAGCTGTGTTCAGGATAAAATAGGCAATTTAATACTTAAAAAATCAGCTTCTAAGGGTTTTGAAGACAAAATACCTGTAATCCTACAATGTCATCTTGATATGGTGCCGCAAAAAAATAACGATAAAGCCCATAATTTTTTAACCGATCCAATCATTCCGATCATTGATGGGGAATGGTTACGCGCCGACAACACCACCTTGGGCGCCGATAATGGCGTGGGTATGGCCTCTTGTTTAGCTGTTTTAGATGATGACAGCATTGAGCATGGCCCAATTGAAGTATTAATCACCACCGATGAAGAAACCGGCATGACCGGCGCATTTGGTTTAGAAGCAGGAACACTTGACGGACAGATCTTAATCAACACCGATTCAGAGCAAGAAGGTGAGCTATATGTTGGCTGCGCAGGTGGCGTGAACGTTAACGTACTATTACCCTTTGAAAAGATGGAACCGGATATTGCAGACAGCGCCTATGAAATTTCTATTTCAGGATTTAAAGGCGGTCACTCTGGTGTGGATATTAATTTAGGCCGTGCTAATGCAATTAAAGAATTAGCCGCCGTACTGTCTAACTTAGATGCAGCGCCCTTTTTAATCTCTTCTTTTACCGGAGGCAGTTTACGCAATGCAATCCCCCGTGAAGCAAAAGCGGTCATAGTATGCGATCAACACTATCAAAACAGCATCGATACCGTGATCAACACATTAAAAATTAAGCTTAATGATAAATTCAAAGAGAGTGAATCTAATTTCACTTTGAGTATTAAATCTTGTCCGTTACCAAGTTCAGTATTAACACATGGTAGCCATGACAATTTATTAAAAGCGTTACTGACCTGCAAAAATGGTGTATTTGCAATGGATGATAACTTCCCTAATGTTGTTGAAACCTCATGCAATTTAGGGGTGATCACACAACAAAGTGGCGCGATTAATCAGTTTGCAATTCAAGTCTTAGTACGTTCTCAAGTCGAAGCAGATAAACAGAAGCAAGCTTCTTTGATTGCAGAGCATTTCCAACAATTTAATGCGCGTGTAGTAAAAGAAGGTAATTACCCTGGCTGGACACCCAATAAGCAATCAACGATATACCAAATCATGGAAGCAGAGTATCAACGTTTATTCGATAAAAAGCCTAAACCAATGGTAATACATGCCGGACTCGAGTGTGGTTTATTCAGTGATAAATATCCGCATTGGGATATGATTTCATTTGGCCCGACGATTAAATTTCCACACAGTCCCGATGAAAAAGTACACATTGCTTCCGTAGATAATTACTGGTCATTATTAAAAGCCACCCTAAAAGCCATTGATTAAATAAGTAAGCGGTTGCTTGGTTTAGATGCAAAAGCTCAAGCAACCACAAAGCCACTGCGCACAGAAAGCACAAAGAAAAGCTAAACAATAAAGCTAAGATAAAACCCTAAGGCAATATAAATAAATTGAGTTTGTTGATTACTTATAAAGGTTTTCACCTAACCTTCTTCACCCTTCGGCCTTCGTGGTTAAATGCTCTTAATTTGGACCTTAAAACACAAGCAACCACGAAGCCGCTGCGCTGCACAGAGAACACGAAGAAAAGCTAAAAAGGTAAGATAAAATCCCAAGAGATTAAATATCAAAAGATCTAATTTTTTAATTATTAATAAAGGTTTTGATCTTACCTTCTTCACCCTTCGTGTCTTCGTGGTTAATTGCTTTACGCTTTTTATTTTTGATTTTAAAGAAAAAGCCATTATCTACAAAACACCCTAGCCCAAACACAACAACAAAATCCCACCGCTAAATTCTCCTAAGCCAACAGCTTATTTTAGTAAAGACAAACAGGACGTTTGTCTTAAGCTCGTTCGGTACAGG
>NZ_KI519481.1:0-76879 GCF_000482725.1 Psychromonas arctica DSM 14288 | reverse complement strand
CACCAGTTGTATTTGAACTATTATTTTTTGGGGACTTTTCTCTATTAGGGTCACTTGATGGTGGCTTACTACTATTACGACTGTTGAGGCCGAGACGCTGACAAAGCAAATTAACGATAAGCAGTAATAAATCTAACGTTGTGCGCATAGAAGGCGATAATGTTTTATCGGCTTCTATCTGTTGTTTTATCTTTTCGACATTACTCTCAATATCGAGACCACTTACTTTCATTTTGCCTCATCATAGGAATAGGAAGAAAGTAGTTAGAGTAACGACTAAAAAGGATCAATCAAGTTGATCCTTTTTGATCTTCTATAAACTATCAAAAATGTGAATTAGGTGCTGAGTAGTTACCAACGTCTTATATCTCCAATCAAGAGATAGATAAAATCATTTTAAAAAAATCGCAACAACAAGCTTCTTTATTGGTTAAGAATGTTGAATATGTTCTCGAAAAATCATCACAACCAGAAGTTGATTTACAAAGCTTAGTGACGTCCCTTAAAAGTCGACCTGATATTTCCTATGCGATTGTCATTAATAAGCAAGTGAAAGCCATTGCTCATAGTGATGAAGCAAAGCTCAATAAAGTTTATGATGACAGCTATACTGTAAAAGGAGCAACTGAAGGGGTTTCGCAATACTCAAAATGGTATGCGGACGTACAAAAAGTATGGGTTTATGACATTATGTCACCTATATATGTAAACGGTGCACTTTATGGAACGGTAGATATCGGCATCCCAATTACAGAAGTAAGTAAAGCGGCTGCTGATATATTAATGACGCAGTTAGTTACAATTTCAGGGATATTTATCATTTGTATTTGCATCCTGATTTGGATAATGAATCGCCTTTTCAAACCGCTTTCAGGGTTACAACTTGCGTTAGAGGATATATCTAAAGGTGATGGTGATCTTACTGTTAGGCTACCTATTAAAGGTAATGATGAAATTGCAAATATATCCATTGCTTTCAACGCGTTTGCTAGCAGTATTAATGAAATCATTACTCAAGTTGTTAAGACCGGCTTGCAATTGGGGGACTCAGCAACAGAGGTTAGGAATCAAGCATTAAGTTCACTTTCTCGAGGTGAACAACAAAGTGAGCAATCGATTTTAGTTGTTACTTCAATGAACGAAATGATCGCTACAATCAATGAAATTTCATCAAATGCGTCAGATGCAGCCGACGCTGCTAAAGATGTGAATAAAGAAACGCAGCAAGGTAATAAGATATTGAAAGAAGCTGCGGGGACTATTCATAATTTATCTGAAGAAATAAACAATACTTCTCAAGTTATTACTTCATTAGCGGATAGAACTCAATCTATAGGTTCTATTCTTGAAGTGATTAATGGGATTTCTGAGCAAACTAATTTACTTGCTTTAAATGCAGCAATCGAAGCAGCTCGAGCAGGTGAAGCGGGAAGAGGTTTTGCAGTAGTAGCAGATGAAGTAAGAAACCTAGCAACTAAAACAGCGAAGTCAACGGGTGAAATTCAGAAGATGATTGACCAGCTGCAAAATGAAGCTAAAAGTGCAGTAGAGGCGATGGGAATAAGCAAGTCTTTAACGAATGAAGGTTCAAAAGCAACTTCTGAAGCGCAGCAAGCTCTGGTTAGAATATCGAATCAAGTGCTCGCTATTTTAGATTTAAATACTCAAGTAGCAACTGCAACTGAAGAGCAATCAAGTGTTTCAAACGAAATCAATATCAATATGGATACTGTTAATAATTCAATTGTTGAAGGGGCAAGTGCTAGCCAAGCATTAGAAGTCACTAGTCGAAGTTTGACTGAACTAGCTCAGACGTTAGATAAACATGTAGGTTCTTTTAAAATATAGTGTGTAAATTGTAGAAAATTTAACAGGGTTATAGTTCGATAATGCTCGACAGTGTGTCCAACTATAGCCTTTCAGTAAGACTATTCTAAGCTATCAATATTAGTGCCTCGAGCTATCAACATGACAATCTCAAGGCACTAACATCCATTTCTTTTACCCTCTCACTGGTATTTATCCCTATTCGCTTCCATTCCTGTTTTTATGAAAATCTAGTGATTTTCTAAACTGCCTATTTATTTTTTTCTGCAACTCAGCCAACTCCGCTAGTAAGGTTTTACGTTGTGTTGCGGATAAACTTGGTTTGAATTTTATTTGGTTATACAGCTTAGCGAAGTCTATTAGCAGCTGTGGCTCTTCAATTTTGAATTGACTGAGTGCTTGGCAATAGTCAGCAATGGTTTGGCCTTTTTCTCTTGCTAAATGCTGCTGTGTACTTTTTTGATAGAGTTTGTTGAATAGGCGATCTTCAGTCGGTACTTTTTCTGTTTGCCATGGTTTAAATACCCACAGTATTAAACTACTGGCCGCTGACAGCAGTAATAACAAGATCAATATCGATAGGTTTAACCAAGGTAACCCTTTGAGCAAGTTTTGTAATAATTTAAATTGCTTTTCATTATCATAATTTATCACCCACACTGCCCACAGGTAATCGGCTTTAGCAAAGGCATTTCTTAGTTGATTAAGGAATGGATTCGCTTGCCAACGGTGTATTGATAAATATTGTCCCGATAAAAACTCACTTTGGTCGTCCAACCCTTGCATGATGCCCTGCTCTACTCGCTCGGGCGCAACATAAGCGGTGGGGTCAACACGTTGCCATTGTTGATTCTTCCATATTTCAACCCATGCATGGGCGTCGTACTGCCGCACGCTTAAGAATTCGCTATCGCTGTCCAATTCACCGCCTAGATATCCAGTGACCATGCGTGCAGGCACATTTAATGCTCTGGCAACGTACAAATAGGTACTGGCATAATGCACACAGAACCCTGCCTGTGAAGTAAACAGAAAGTCATCAATTTGCTGCTCGCCTAATAGTGCTGGCTGTAGCGTATAACGAAAGTTTTCTTGGTTAAATTTTGCTAATAATTGCTCTAATATACTGTAGCTATCTAATCCCGATGCTTGTTGTGTAGCTATCCAAGCTTTTGTTTTTGGATTACCGCCGGAGGGCAATTGTAGAAATTGTTTAAGGGATTGGGGTGACAAAAGTGAGCGCTCAACTTGGTTAAATTGATCGATGCTAAAGGCTTGACGTTTAAACACAGGCTTTAACGTCCGCAAGCTATAGTCACTTAATAAAATACGCCCTGCTGTTGCCTTGGCAAAATCTAAGCTTGGCAAATAGTGTTTGTAATGCGGCTCTATTATTATCTGATAGCTGTTTTCTTTGGTCGGAACTGATTGCTTGCGAGTACTTGCACTCTGATATTGTAAGCTGCCGCGATTAAAGATTGGCCCTTTACCGATTTTCACCTGTTCTTCTTGGTACTTAAGCTGCGAGCTTTGAGTCCAAGTTTTGCCATCAAATTGGTCTAAGGTTAGAACACGCCAATAACGCATTGCAGCTGCTGGTATTTTACCGTCAAAACTGGATCTAAAGGCAAGTTCAGAAGATTGGCTTAGCTCTGCAATACTACCAGGGCTAACGCTGTCACTTAACCCTGTGGTTGCTTTGTTTTGCAGTGGCATTTTCCACATTGAAGGGAGTCTGGGTAATACGATGAATAACACGACAGCCAGAGGGACACTGAGTAATACCATTTTGCTCAGTAACTTAAATTGTTGATAATTTGCTAAGGCTTTGCCGTGGAGTGATAACAGAATAGTTAATAACAGGAGTGTACTGACCATTGCGATTCCCGCCATCAGCATGCTTTGATTAAACACTAGAAACAGCGCGACTAAAACAAATCCGGTATTGACAAAAAAGTGTACGTCTCGCACTGATTTAAGCTCAAGAAACTTTAAACTAAAACCTAATACGACAAGGTGCACTAGGATACTTAGCATGCCCTGTTGGTAGACCAACGTTATCACCAACGCACTGCAAATAAGGGTAAAAATATTCGTCATTAGTTTGTTTAATAGCGCAACACGTCCAGTAAAAACAGCCACTCGCCATAACGCACACAAAATACCAAAAACGATCATGACACTGTGTAATTGATCCGTTAATAACACCATGATCAAGGCATAACTTAACAGGATAAGCGATAAGCTTTGGCGGGTTAAAAACTCAAGCATTGTTTAGCCCATATAGGGCAATGGCACGTAAGCAAATGGTTTGATGGCGAGCTCCCGTATCAACTTTTATAACTACTTTATCAAGGTCTAGGCCATAACGAACACCTTGTTGCTGATAGTTGATAACTTGGTAAGTCAACATTGCTAGTTTATCTTCTAGGCTGCCTCCCTTTAAAGCGGATAACGATAAATAGACATCTCCGCCAATTTCTTGTTCAAACTGCTTAGTAAAAAAGCCTTTACCTTGTGCGACTTGTTTCCAAGCAATGGACTTTAAAGATTCGCCCTGTTGAAATGGTTTTAAATGACTAAACGTATCAAAGCCAACTTTCTTTTGATGCCCGCCTAATGTGGTCTCTTTTCCGCTTAAGGTAATACTCTGTAACTTATTCTCAAGGGGTGCAGGATAAAGCAAGCAAGAAAATCCAAAATCTAAATACGTCCACACTTTAAACAGGCCAAAGGGATAATAAGATTGAACTGTCACTCGGCCCGGTTTAAACCAGCCACGTTGTGTGCTTTTTGCAAATAATTGAACACTTTGTTGGTCAACTACGCTGTTGATATTTGAGGTGCTGTTTTTAAAGAAATACTGTGTTTGTTGGGCGTCACCTTTTTTAGCATTGACACGTAAACGGAAGATTAATGCTTGGTCGGCGAATTGATCTTCACTGTCAACAGCGGTTAGGTTTAAGCCAGATAAGTTTTGATAGCTGAACAATAAGCAGGTAACCATAAAACTCAATAGGAAGAATACTAGCAATAAAATTAAGTTATTTTGATAATTGGTGCCAATCAGAAACATGACTATGCAAGTCGTTAATAGCATGCTGCCAAAACGTGATGGAAAAATAAATGTATTGCTGCGATTAAGGGTAATTTGTTCTACCGTCGGCATACGTTTGCTAAGCCATCGCTCGAAGTGTTTTTCTTTTAATGCCTTCAACTTAAAGAAGATCATGGTTGTAGCGGGTCAATACTATTAAGTAAGGTTTGACTTAATGCTTGGCTACCTTGCCTGACGCCATGTACTCCGTTTAATCGATGATCGGTCACCGCTGCAAAAACGGCTTGAATATCTTCAGGTACTACGTAATCGCGTTGTTCGATAAAGGCCATCGCTTTTGCGGCATTTAATAACGATTTTGAGCAACGTGGTGATAGCGCATTCGTATACTCGGCGGCATAGCGGCTTTCATTCACTAAGCGAATGAGATAATTGAGTAAAACATCACTCGCTTGTACTCGCTTTACCGCTGCTTGCATGGTTTGTAATTGCTGACTATCGATAACGGCGTTAATTGATGTTGCTGCTGTTTGTTCTTTAAGCATGGCTAATTCGGCATCTTTATTTGGGAAACCTAGCTCGATACGCATCATAAAACGGTCTAATTGCGATTCTGGTAGTGGAAACGTTCCGGCTTGATCTTGCGGGTTTTGCGTGGCGATAACAAAAAATGGCTGACCTAATGAGTAGCTGAGTTTATCAATGGACACTTTGCGCTCTTCCATCGCCTCTAACAATGCACTTTGTGTTTTAGGGCTGGCTCGGTTTATTTCATCGGCTAATAATACTTGTGTAAAAACAGGCCCTTGATGAAAATTAAACTGTTGAAGTTGTTTGTCAAAAATTGACACACCTAAAATATCAGCAGGCAGCATGTCACTGGTAAATTGCACACGTTGATAATCTAAACCTAATGTTTTAGCTAACGCACCAGCCAGTGTTGTTTTGCCCATGCCCGGTAAATCTTCAATGAGTAAGTGGCCATCGGCAAGTAAGCAGACTAAGGCTAATTTAGTTTGCTGCTCTTTACCTAATAAAACGGCATTTAATTGTTTTAATATTTTGGCGATTTTATTATGCATTGTCAGTTATTTCCCCACTGATTAAACTACCCCTTTGATGATAGTTTAATTTAGCTAACAACACACGCTTGTTATCGCTTTAAGCCGCATAATAAGGCTTCTAACTCGTTTATTTTCTTAATAAGGTGATTGTTCATGGGGCTTAACTCAGAGCTTTATTTTATTTTTTAAAAGCCTGTAAAAAACGCTGGTAGCAAGCTCTTATTAGTAAATCAGTGAAAGAGTAATTGATCAGTTTATGCTGATACCAATATTGGAGATCGTTTTGTAAACTGCCGTAGGTTGCTTTACCTCCGCTAAATTCCCCCGGAAAGGCGCAATGTTGTTGTGCATATTCACTTTTTTCAGCTAAAACGTTTAAAAACTCTTCTGCGGTGCAGCTCTCAATGTGTAATGCAAGGCTTTCGTAGTCTGCAATGGCAACACAGGATGCTGTTACATCGTACCCATTGGGGTCGTTCTGTTCTTTGTGATATTTTTGTTTACACATGGTTTGTACTTTATTGCGCACAATGCTTAGTCTTAATTTTTCAGTTAGTGTATCTGGTTTACTTTTCATTCTGATTATCCTTAGCGAACATCGAATTGAGACTTAACATATACGAGAAAATTTAATATTTAATTGTGCTGACTTTTTTGGTTTAGTCAATTTAGTATAAGCTGGTTTTAAAGTTCAGCAGACAATGGGGGGATGGGCTCGACGAAGTTTGGTTTGGGATCATAGCTCGTCGGGTCAGTTTGATGTTTAGTTAGATATAATTTTAAGTTTTAGCTCGTCTATGCTCGTTGGGCAGCTTGATTGTTAATAGCAGTGTTTTCGCCCTGTCGGCGACACGTCTTTCTTTTATCAGAAAAGATAAACTATACCCAGAGAAATCAAAGAAACTGACACCGAGTCGTTTTCTGCTCCAAGTAATCAATTCCTTTTTAACGCATCAGCTCATACAGCACATCCATGTGCTGAATGAGCTTAAGCCAAACGTCCTGTTTGGCTTTGCTAAAAGCAATGGATGACTTGGGAAAACTTTACGGTGGTGATGTTCGTCCACAATGGGTGATGGTTTGGTTGTTGCTTTATTGAACTAATTTTTGGTGTTCCTTTTTGATTTAAAATCAAAGACTAGTAACAAATGCTTTGAGTTATAGCTCGTCTGCGCTCGTCGGGTCCGGTTAATCATTATTAACACTGGTTTCGCCCTGTCGGCGACACATCTTTCTCTTATCAGAAGAGAAAGGCGGCAAAGAGACTGACACCGAGGCGTTTTCTGAACCAATCTAAAGCGTCATTTTAAACGCAGCATATCAGGATGGCCGTCCGTGGCCATTCTGACATTATCGCAAACGTCCTGTTTGCGATTGCTAAAATGTCGATTTAGCTTGGGAAAACTTTACGGTGGTGATGTTCGTCCATTGTGATTGATGGCTTTGTTGTTGCCATGCAAAATGCCTATTTCGAAAGGTATACTGAGTAAAGATTCATGACTTACAGCTCAAAATAAGATACGTAAATGGATCCATTATTCTCGTTCCAGATGCTCTGTGTGGACAAGCAGTTTTGTTTTTTGTTTGGTTGGTTGTGTTGGGCTCGTCTTTGCTCGGCGTGGCTGTTTGATATTTATTAACTGTGGTTTCGCCTTGTCGGCGACACATCTTTCTCTTATCAGAAGAGAGAGGCGGCAAAGAGACTGACACCGAGTCATTTTCTGAACCAATCTAAAGCGTCATTTTAAACGCAGGATGGCCGTCCGTGGCCATTCTGACATTATCGCAAACGTCCTGTTTGCGATTGCTAAAATGTCGATTTAGCTTGGGAAAACTTTACGCTGGGGATGTTCGTCCATTGTGGGTGATGGTTTGGTTGTTGCTGCATCGGATTTCAATATCGAACAGTATGCAGAGTAAATGTTAATTGCTTACTGAATTAAAATTAAACACTGTTGTAGCCACAATGTTCGATGTAGTTTGTAAATTGAAATGGATTAATTGGCTACCCTGCTTCTGCGAACAAAAACTTATAAAAAATAACGCGTGGCAAATTGCCATTGTGTTTCTACTAAATCAACAGGTTGTCCAGTATAAGCACGCGCTGGCCTGTGGCTGTCGATAACAGTGAACTCAGCGGATAAAAACCACTGCTTACTCAGTCGGTAACTATGATTAAGTGTTAATGCTTGGCCATTTTCGTTGTTATCATCCCCTGCTGTTTTATCATTATCGGTCACAGAGAAGTCCTCAACTCTGAGTGTACTTTTATGCTTTTTATTGGCGACTAAAGCATGCCAATTATAATGTAAAGCAACAAAACCACTGGCATAGTCATTGTTAACCACATCTTCTTTTGCTTGACTTTGCATCAAGGTATCGCCAGACAAGTACTGCGCGGTTAATGATAAATTATCACTCAAACGCCAGCGTGTGCCTAAATGATAAAAACGTGTTCGCCAACCATACTGACCATCGACTACTTTATAAGGGATCGCTCTATTATCATAATAACCTGCTGATATTGAGCCTTTTCCTCTTAGTTTCCACTCGCCTCGTGTATGGTATCCAACACGGCTATCGAGCTCTAAAAAAGGATCTGATTTATCCGCTTGCCCTGCTAATTTTTGTCCACCTTGACGTGCGGGAAACCACGGGAAAGTACGTTGTTCATTCCAAAGAGTTTGTCTGTTACTTACTGCCCAACCATGCCAAGCTAACAAAGCCCCTGCTGGATCGTTATTGATAAAAGCTGTCGCTGAAAATGACAGATCATACTTATCGCCATTGATACGTCCTAAACGAGTGAGTTTTATCTCTGACCCAACCACTCGAATCTCTTCTCCAATCCAGGTATTTAATGTTGAAGAGTCTAAGGTGTCTTTACTTGCCCACGCATAGGCATTATTTTCAAGCGAGATTTCGGGGTAGAAGAGGCCAGCTTTGGTTTGAATACGATAACCGGCCGTATTGGGTAGGGAGCGGTATTTTAAGTAGATCTCAGTCAATCCTAACGCTGTACTTTCCCCATCTCCTGTTGCTTCTGGATAGGCATTAAAGACACCATGAGCACTTAAACCATTATCCCATGATACAGATAAATCAGCGCCTATTTGTGCCGCTGAAAAATGCACTCCATCACCGAGCCCTAATTTACCTTGCCCACCCGTGAGATAACCTTGTTCGGAGGAATTAATGTGCTTAACTCTAAAGTCTAATATGCCGTGAACATTATATTCCGCAGCAATAACAACCTGAATAGGAAGGCAAACAACAAGAAATAAAAGATGTAAAGGCTTAATGCTCGTATTAATCACGTACTTCCCTTAATTTCTTTAATGTTTAGGTGAGTTAATAACCAAGGTGTTAAGTCGATTGCTGGTTTAGGTCTGCTGATGTAATAACCCTGTGCCAATTCACAACCATGATCTGATAACCAATTTAATGCAAACTCATCTTCTATGCCTTCAGCGACAACATGCAATCCCATATTGTGTGCGAGCTCGATAGTCGAGCGGACTATAATTCGATCGTCTTCATCATTTTCAATATTTTGGATAAACGATTTATCTATTTTTAATTCATGTACGGGTAATTGTTTTAATTGTGCTAATGAGGAATAGCCTGTTCCGTAATCATCAATAGATATTTTCATTCCGTAGTCCTTAAACTCAGCTAAGACTTTAATCGCGGCTTCAGGATCTTCTACCACCGAGCTTTCCGTGACCTCAAGTGTGATTTTTTTTGCTGGGACATTGGCAGCTATCATGCTTTGATAAATAAACTGATGAAAGTCACTTTCTTTTAAGTTTTCAGCTGAAATATTGATGGCTATATTTAAATCTATACCTTGTGTTTTCCAAGCATTGTATTGTGCTAATGCAGTAATAAACACCCAACGAGTCAGGGCTTTAATTTGACCGGTTTGCTCAGCGATATAGATGAAATTATCAGGTGGGATCATACCTAAAGTGGGATGTTCCCAGCGAACTAAGGCTTCAGCATGGGTTACCTTCCTGGTTTTTAAACACATTTTAGGTTGAAAATGTAACGTTAGTTCCCCTGCAGGAATAGCTTGCTTTAGATCATTAATTAAATTTAAACGTTCAACTGTATTTATATCAAGATCTGGGTGATAAATTTGCACTAATTTACTTTGTTTTTTTGCGCTGTGAAGTGCCATAACAGCCATTTGTAATAATGACTTAGCGTTAGTCGCATGTTCAGGATAAGCTGCAATCCCAACTCGAACTTGAAAGTGTAAACTAATACCTTGATAGTTAAATGTAGGCTCTAGCTCAACATTGAGTTGAGTGATAATTTCATCTACATTCCTATTTTCTGCCAATAAAACAAACTCGTCCGCCCCTATATGAGCTAATGCTTTAAAATGATTTTTTTGATGTAAGTGCTGTAAACGACTAGCAAGCTCTTTGATCACTTTATCACCAACTTCACGCCCTAATGTATCGTTTACATCATTCAAACGGCTCAGATTTAAATGAAAAACCTGAAAGCTTTGTTGTTGTGTGATCAATTGGTTCATTGTTTTACTAAGCAAATTACGGTTCGGTAAGTCGGTGAGAGGATCGTGATTTGCACTATGGGTGATCGCTTCTTCTCGTAATAATACTGCCGCTTGCATTTGATTGAATTCATCAGCAAGTTGACCTATTTCATTTTTATCTTTTAACGACACTTTTTGCTGATAATCACCACTGGCAATGACTTTTGCTTGAGTCACTAAGCGTTTAATAGGTTTGCTGATAGAAGCCGCGATAAAATAAGCACTCGTAAGCGATAACAATAATGTTAACGCAGCTAGGAATAAGAACTTCCACCATTGCTCTTGCAATAACGCCACAAAGTTGGCGCGTAAGCCATGCATCGCTACACCTAGTTCTTTATCGTCGAACTCGTTTATGAGAGTGCGCGTAGCTATGTATTTATCTGGCGTTTTATTGTTAATAACTTGCACTGCTAGCTCAAGCGCACGATTGTAGTTTGTGTTATTTGGTTTAATTGAAATTAGTCGCCACTTACCTTCATCTTTTATAATAAAGTCAGTAGTTAAGTCGGTTATTTTTTTAAATTCACTCGCTAATCGATGATCTATTTCAAAGCCAAAAGCAATCCACCCTAATGTTTTAGCACCGACAGTAACGGGTGATAAGCTCAGTTGATAAAGTGCATCGTCAATCATATAAAGATGGGCAGCTTGTCCTGCACCGAGCCATTCATTAAAACGAAAAATAGTGTCTCGTTCTGCGCCTTGTCGAATTTTATCTTTTCCATTAATGAAGTATCGTTGTAGTTGGCCATTGATGACGCCTTCTGCTGTTATTGTCATCGCTAAATCAGCATCAATACGCTTTCTATGATTATTTAAAGCAAACAATAAACTGCGCGTATCTTCGTTAAACACTTCCTTCAAGCCATAATCTTTAGCGACAGTTTCAGCAAACGTTGATAGGTAAGTCAATCTGCGATCAAATAACTCAGTAAAAATTGTTTTTGCAGTGGTTAAACGATTATTAATTTCTGCTGCTTCTTGATTTTTTTTACCGCTGTAAAGGGTCCAAAAAGCGATCGATTGAACCATTAATAATAGGATGACAAAAAATAAAAATATTTTATTCTGTAAACTTTTCATGCATTAACTTCTTCTATTTTCTGCGGCTAGTAATCGGAAATAAAATCGAAATCATCACTTTTTTGTACGGGTATATCATCCATCGCTTTTTGTAGCGTAAATGTTGTGATCTCTGTATTTGATAGTTTTTTTTCTATTATCATGCGATTATTTTTAGCACGCATTTGTGGGTGCCAAACCACCACTCTGTACTTTCCTAATTCATTTAATGTAAAACTGGCCACTCCCTGCAGATCGGTTTTAGCAAAATATGGCGTATTAACAACCAAAAGATAACCACTCATCCAATCGTGAATATTACATCCCATCGCAATTTCAGCTGCGTGATTAAAATGTGCTGATGAATCAGTTTCACCGGAGCGAATTTTAAAAGAGAACTTGTTTTCACTATCGGCTGAATAAATATGATGAGTAATATCATCTTTATTCACAAAGTTAACCTTTGCGGATTTTTGGCTAACACTGATATAGGGAATAAAAGATTTGCTATGTTGGCTAATTTCAACCGTCTTATTCTGCTGAGGAACTGCTTGATTTGCTAACGGTTCAAGGTATACCACCATATTAGCCAAAGGTTGATTCTTTACATTGTTTACTCGTACTTGAACACAAGTTGGATCCTCTTTTGTGCAAGCTTGTACCGAGGTCGATGCGAACGTGAAAATAAGCACTGAAAAAATAGGTAAACCAAAACGTAAAAGTGAAAAACGAATAACAAAAAAACGAAAGAATAAAGAATGTTTCAACATCAGCTCCTAAAGGTAAAAGACAAATAAGTGTTGAGTGTAGTCCAGTTTTATCTGTCTGAATATTTTGAATTTAAAATATCCCCACCAAGCTAGATACTTAAAATTAGGTACTTAAGTTAATTTATATGAATCTAAGCCAATACAAAAGCTTTTCATCCTATTTAACTTGCCTTAGCGTGCTGTATTTCATGCTTTGCAGTTAATGCAATATTTACAAACCGATTAATCGTCGCGCTGTAACTATTTTTTATATTGAATTTGCACTGGGACTTTAGTGCTTACATTGTCTAGCTCAATCTCCCCTCAACAAGAATAATGGTAAATAACCCGCCACTTAATTAACACATGTGAATGCCAATGAGAAAGCAGGTTTTGAGATGGTATTAAAATTGTCTAGGTAAATAGTTTATTAAGCCAAACCGCCGTTGACGCGAATGACTTGTGAGTTTATCCAGTTACCATCTGGACCAACAATGCTTGCTACTACGTTGGCGACTTCTTCCGGTGTACCAATGCGACCTAAGGGAGACATTTTTGCCATGCCATTGATTTGTTCTTCTGATTTACCCGTGAAGAATAGCTCTGTACCGATTGGACCCGGAGCTATCGCATTCACAGTAATATTACGGCCAGTAAGCTCGTTAGCGAGTACGTGTACTAACCCTTCTACTCCAGATTTTGACGCGATATAAGGACCATAAGCTGGAAATGATTTGGCAATAACACTGGTAGAGATTGCAATAATTCGTCCACCATCTGTTAAGTGTTGTGCGGCATAAGCAAGTACTAGGAAGGCACCACGTAAGTTGGTTTGAATGGTTTTATCAAAATCAGCCAAGCCCTCTGGCGTTATTTTTGTCATGGTCATCATACCTGCATTATGGATCACGACATCTAATTGCCCGTTAATCGCCATGCTCTCGTTAAACAAGCGCTTAACATCTTCATCATTGGCGATATTTGCTTGTATAGCAACAGCTTGCCCGCCCTTCGCTTGAATAATATTGACCGTTTCCTGTGCACTCTCTTTGTTACCGGCATAGTTTACAATCACACAATAACCGTCATTAGCTAAACGTTCTGCTATTGCACGGCCAATGCCTCGCGATGCACCGGTTACCAAGGCCGTTTTGGTGGTATTAGTCATTGCAGTGATTCCTTATAGTTTATTGTTATTCAAGCAGAATGGGATGTTAATGCTTAAAGTTATTTAATATCGAATAAAGGTGTTTATTATCGAATAAATTGAGTAGATATTGATATTGGGCAATGTATCTTAACATCCGATGGGAATATTAAAGTTTACTATTGTCACCACCATCCACTTACCCTCAACCATTTGTTCTATTTTAATCCTAGCGGCACTGATACCGATTAAGAGATTCATCTCTTTATTGAATGAATCCCTATCAAATAGTGGCATCCACTCTTCTCCATCGTGTTGTAAAACAGCTTGCTTAATTTCAGCAAGCGTCACTTCAGGAAAGCAATCCAACGCGATGTTATCAAAGCCAGGTAATTTAAATTGATGGGTAACGGTATTGTGAAGCGTTAACCAATCACTGGTGCAATGTTTCCAGTCCAGTAAATCTAAATGTGGACCTTCATCTTGAATCGACATGCTTGTTTCGAGCTGTAAACTCGCTCTTATTTTATCGTTTTTGTTGGCTACAATAATTAGGCTAGCATTGGCAATTTGATCCTGAATTTCTAGGGGAATGGTAATACGATCTTTAAAAGGCTGGACGAGATTAACTGCTTTGCTAATTGAATTTGTTGCATTGGGAATGATATTAATTTCATTAATTGCCGCACTCAGCATGCTACTGAACAAGCACATTAAACAGATAACCATATGTTTCATTTGCTTTACTCCCAATATATATTAAAAGTTATCGAGCTACTATAAACCTATCTGAACGATTTTAAAATACGCTAGCTATCGATTATAAGTCGATTAAATTTCTTCTTCAAAAGCACTTACTGATCATATTACTGAAACACTTTTAGAAGACTAGCGCACAGATTTTATTATTCATTCACGACAAGTTGCAATGAGTTGTATAGGTTAACGTTTTGTTAATATTTAACGATTTATTCAACAAACTAGCAACAACATTGAGTAATTATTGCTTTCTTTTAAACAGAACTTTATTTAACACCTTAATAATTAAGTATTACTTTATTTAACAGGATGTTAGGTCCGTTTTTAAGACACGCCTACCCGTAACACGAACAGAAGCTTAGCTTGTTTGATCAGGCTAGGTGGCTTTTTACATTTTAATCAAGGATCGACAATGTCTGATATCAAATCAATACCACAAACTCACATCATCACTGCAGACTGCATTAGCAAACCGGGTACTGTTGATGTGGTTACTCGCTTTTTATTTAAACATGGTTTTTATATTAATGAGATTCATTCATTTGTTGATACGACTGAAAATCGCTTTTTTATACGCGTAGAGTTTAGGGCAGATAAAGATAAGGTATTTAACCGCGAAGACTTTTGTGAGCAATTTCAATTACGTGCTAATGAATTTGATATGCAATGGCAATTAGCATCTAGACCTTATAAATCCAAAGTAGTGATCATGGTATCTAAACATGATCATTGTTTGAATGACCTTTTGTATCGTTACCGCACCGGTGACCTTAATATTGAAATTCCGGCGATCATATCAAACCATCCTGACTTAGAAGAACTCGCTAAATGGCATGGTATTCCTTATTACCATTTACCAATCTCTAAAGAGACAAAACCAGAACAAGAAGCAAAAGTGCTTAAAATAATTGAAGATAGTAACGCTGATTTAGTGGTATTAGCGCGTTATATGCAGGTGCTTTCCAGTGAAATGTCGAAAAAACTGTCCGGCAAAGCAATTAATATCCATCATTCGCTATTACCTGGATTTAAGGGCGCAAAGCCTTATTACCAAGCCTATGACCGTGGTATTAAATTGGTGGGAGCAACTGCCCATTACGTCAGCGATGACCTTGATGAAGGTCCCATCATTAGTCAATGTGTAGAAACCGTTGACCATAGTTATTACCCGCAAGATTTGGCCGCTAAGGGCCGCGATATCGAGTGCTTAACTCTGTCACGCGCAGTACGTTGGCATATTGAGCATCGTATCTTCTTGAACGGGAGTAAAACGGTGGTATTTTCCAAGTAGCTATTCAAGGTTTGTTAAGGCTCAAATAATTTACGTGCTGCATGAAAGTGCAGCTTTTGTTTAAATTTTCTTTGAGTTATAGCTCGTCAGATCAGTTTGATCTGCTATTAGCAGTGGTTGCATTGGGCTCGTCTTTGCTCCTCGTGGTTGTTTGATCGTTATTAGCAGTGGTTTCGCCCTGTCGGCGACACGTCTTTCTCTTATCAGAAGAGAAAGACGGCAAAGAGACTGACACCGGGGCGTTTTCTTATCCAATCTAAAGCGTCACTTTAAACGCAGCATGTCAGGATGGCCGTCCGTGGCCATTCTGACATTATCGCAAACGTCCTGTTTGCGATTGCTAATATGTCGATTTAGCTTGGGAAAACTTCACGGTGGGGATGTTTGTCCATTGTGAGTGATGCTTTGTTGAGGCTATATTGAACTAAAGGTTGGTGATCCTTTTAGATTTAAAATCACAGGCTAACAATAAATGATTCAGTTATAGCTGATCTTTGCTTTGGCTCGTCGGGGCTGTTTGATATTTATTAGCAGTGGTTTCGCCCTGTCGGCGACACATCTTTCTCTTATCAGAAGAGAAAGGCGGCAAAGAGACTGACACCGGGGCGTTTCTGCTCAACGGCGGGGATGTTGCAACCACCGTGTTCGATGTAGTTTGTTAATTGAAGGGGATTAACTCGTAGGTATGTTTCTGCAGGGCAATATATTTTGTCAACTTATCATCCCACATAATCTGCATGGGCAAGCAGTTTTAGTTTTTGCTAGTCTGCGCTCGACGCGGCTGTTTGATATTTATTAACACTGCTTTCGTCCTATCGGCGACACGCCTTTCTTTTATCAGAAGAGACTGATAGCGAAGCATTTTCAGATCCAACCTAAACTGCCATCTACAGCAATTGCATAACCATTGATATAACTTGCAGCTGCTGATACTAAGAAAACACGTAGCCCAGCAACCTCTTCTGCCATCTCCAACCTTCAGAAGGTATGTGCCCGCTCCTTGCTTCATCCGCACGTAAAGCTGCGATATTATTTGTTACCATATAGCGTGATACAATGGCATTAACATTAATGCCGTATTTTGCTCATTCACTTGCCATTATTAGAGTTACCTCCGTGACGGCACTTTTTGAAGGAGCATAAGAGGGAGCGATCACGGCATACTAATAATTTTGAACTTGGAGTTGTAGGGTTAAAATAATTCTATTATTAACCCTTCTCGCACTTAAATCTTTAAACACACTTGTAATTTAACTATAAGATTCCAGTAAAAACATGTTTTTTTATATAAAATGCTGTTGCTTCATTTAACATCTCTTTCCAGTTTTTGAATGATGTATTACTAATAATAAATTCACTCCACTCTTCCTCCGGAATTTCATTAAAGGTATCTTCTGTTACATCACTTTTTCCTAAAGAAGAAAATATTTCTTGTAGATTATTGAACTTAGTTTCTTTACTCAAGAAATCATCATTTAGAATTTCTTTTAAGGTTAACTCTGATTTGGTATTCACTTTTTGAGCGTTAATCATTATTTGATCAATATTGTTATAAATTAGATCTCTTGTTATTTTCATTACTTCTCCTTATCCCTCTACAGTGACCTTTAGAGGAATTAATTTTAGCGAATATATAGGCCACCGTTAACGTCGATACTTTCACCGTTAACAAAATCATTCTCTATACAAAATTTAATAGCATCAGCAATATTTTTAGATACACCATTTCTTTTTAAAGGGTTTCCTTCGGCCCAAGTTTTCATTTGTTCTTGAGTAGAAACCTTATGATGGAAAGGTGTATCAATCACACCTGGAGAGACTGAATTCACTCGAATAGTTGGTGCGAGTTCTCTACATGCCCCTCTTGTAAATGTATCTACTGCTCCTTTTGAAGCTGCGTAAAGAGTTGCAGTCGGCCCACCATGCCTTACGACTATTGATGTTGTATTAACTATGCTAGCATTTGATCCTTTCATTAATAGAGGGATAGCAAGAGAAGTCACTTTAAACAGTGAGAATGTATTTAAATTAAATATATCTAACATCAAATCCCATTCGAATTCTTCAATGCTCTGGCGCTGTACTAGTCCGCCGGCATTGTTAATTAGCGCATCTAAGCTAGTCGTAACAAGACAGACCTCATCGAATAATCTAATACAAGCTTCTTCTGAGGTTAAATCTGCTTGAAAAAGATGAACTTTGGCCCCCATGACTTCAAGATCAATTTTGAGTTGTTCAGCTTTTTCTTTAGAACGGTTATAAACTAAAAAAAGTTCATTTCCTGCAGCTAAAACACGCGATGTTTCAGCTCCAATACCAGTACTGGCACCAGTAATTAAATATTTAGCCATGTTATATATTCCTAATTTTATGTTGGAGTGTCATTTTTTTCGATTTTTCAATTTTTCTTATATGTTGGCAAACAAAAAGAAGCGAGCAAGCTATCATATACACGCCAGTTAATGGCATGGAAAGATAGTAGATCTTTTTCGGAATCTTGAATATTGGAGACCATGCGGTCGCATTAATAATCAAGGAAGAACTGTAATAAACAAATACTGATAGAAACGAGATATTTATAAATTCGATTAAAATAAATAATTTATACCTATTAACGTCATTTTTAATTTTGCTTTCAACAAGATCAATATACGGATGCTCTTTGAGTTTCCACAATACGGCAGCTTCGCAAAATATCATCCATACAAATAAAAGTTCTATAATTTCATCGAACCAACCAATCGTTATAATTGGATAAAATCTCAGAATTACATTAATTGACATTAATAAAAATAGGATAACCAAAAAGGTCATCGCTATGACATTAAATGACTTGAATATCAAATTGTCTAACTTAGTTAACATTTTATTCATAATTCATATCATCCAAAAAAATACGGGGCAAATAACGAAATTTCAGGAATAAAAGCAACAAAGAACAGAACAAGTAGTATCCCAAACATGTAAGGAAGTACTTCTTTGCTCAATGCTCCAATTTTAACGTTACTTATACTTGCAACGGCATAGAGGCACATTCCTACTGGAGGGCTTAGAAGTCCAATCATAGAGGCCAGAATCATAACAACGCCAAATTGAATAGGGTCCATTCCAATATGCTGTACAAGTGGCATGAATATAGGTACACAAATAAGAATTACGGCAACTCCCTCAAGGAACATCCCGAGTCCTAACAATACGCCTATCATTATCAGCAATAATATAACGGGTGAATCAGTCAACGTTATCAATGTGTCTATAACTGCTTGTGGTACCTGTAGATAAATCATTACCCAACTAAAAAAACCTGCCGTTGAAATAATAAACATCACTTTTACAGTGTGTAACAAAGTGTCTTTTAAAATATGAATCAAAGAATTAAAACTAAGGTCCCTATAAACGAATTTACTCAGTATTATTGCGTACAGACATGCAACTACAGCAGCTTCAGTAGGCGTAAAAACCCCTCCTAATATTCCTCCTACTATAATCACAGGGGTCATTAATGGTAAAATAGCTTCTTTTAAGCTAATCCAAAACTCACTTTTTGTTACCTTAGGTTGCCGTTTGTAATTCCGTTTTATTGATATAAAATAAACGGCTATAACCATAGTTATGGCCATTAATGCTCCAGGTATCATACCTGCAAGGAATAATTTCCCTACAGAGACACCAGTAAGAGAGCCATAAATAACAAATGGAATACTCGGTGGAATAACTGGACCTATAGTAGAAGACGCAGCAGTGATAGCCGCTGCAAATTTTGCATCGTAGCCATTATCAACCATGGCTTTTATTTCAATTTTCCCAAGACCCGCTGCATCAGCAACAGCTGCACCAGACATACCAGAAAAAATTACGCTAGAAAGTATATTAACTTGCCCAAGTCCCCCCCAATAATGACCTACTCCGGCTTTAGCAAATCTAAAAATTCGATCGGTGATCCCACCCGAATTCATCAGATTTCCAGCTAAGATAAAGAAGGGAATAGCTAATAATGTAAAGCCAGTTGTAGATGAATACATTCTCTGTGCAAGCATAGTAAGAGTCGAAAAATCTTCATGCATTGCTACAATAGAGATCCCACCCAAAGAGATAGCAATCGGTACACCCAATAAAATTAGCGAGATAAGCCCTATAAATACAACTAATGCCAACATAAAAATAAACCTCCTAAATGGCGACTCACCAAGTTAGGTGAGTCGATTGCATCAATCCAACATATCAAGGAAAGTTTGAAGATTTTCTTTACCTGCATACTCGCCAATTTGTTCATAAGCAGGCCCCATTGCCGCTTTAAACTCAGCTTTATCTGGGTAGGTTATTTTCATGCCTTTTTCTTCAAGCAGCTTAGCTAAGTCAGCTTGATTTTTTTGCATAATATCACGCATCATATTGCCAGCTTTTACGCTTTCTTCTTTTAGAATGACTTGCTGTTCCGACGTTAATTTCTCCCATTTTTTCTTAGATATGACATTAACCATCGAGTTATATACATGTTCAGTCATAGCAAGATTACTTTGAACCTCGTATACCTTATTATGATAAATCACTGAAAGTGGGTTCTCTTGACCATCGACAACACCTTGCTTTAGCGCCATGTATAATTCATTAAATGAAAGTTGGGTTACATTCGCGCCAAGTGCAGACATTGCGGCTTGAAGTTGAACTTCCGGTGGAGTTCTTAGTTTAAGGCCTTTAACATCACTAGGGTGGTTAATCGCCCTTTTCCCATTGGTGATATTTCTAAAACCCCAGTCCCAATTTGATAAATAAACTAGATTATTTTGTGCTAGATCTGGAGATGCCCATTTGATAAATGGCCCATCTAAAACATCATACGCATGTTGTGCATCCCTAAATGCAAACGGAGTCATTACTGTCGCAAATTTTAATGAATACTTACTCAGATGCCCTTGAGTTGGCAGACTCATATCAATAACACCTAGTATATTTTGTTCTAATACATCATTAGGGCTACCCAGTTGGTTGGCTGGGTATATATTAATCTTCACTTCACCATTTGTTCTTTCTGAAACATTTTTTGCCATTTGTTTTGCGGCAATATCAGCTGGATGTCCGGATTCTGCAAAATGCGCTAACTTTAATTTCACTGCACTATATGCAGGGTTACTCGCTAGCAATCCCAAAGCAATGGCAGATAAAGTTAATTTTTTTAATGTAGGATAAATTTTCATTTTAAGGTCCTTCTCTGAATTTAAGTGTCCATTTAAGCGTTACTCTTCGATATTATTTTTCTTAGGGTAAGTACCATCAGGATTAGGAAATGTTCCATATTGCTTCATTTTCTCTAAATGGCCTCTACGCGGTGGCGCAAAAATATCAATTGCTTTCATACCCGTTTCAGATTTACCACCATGAGGCACATTCGAAGGGTGAACGGCAACATCCCCTGCTTTCATTGATATCACTTGATCACCAACTACATGTTCTTCAGAACCTTCTAACATAATCATTATTTGTTCACAGTCATGTGAATGGATAGGAAAATCTGCACCAGGAGGATTTTCAATGAAGCTCACTAATATGCTATCTCCAAGAAGAAATCGCGTACTAATTCCTTGATCTTCGACGATAGGAGTCATCGGAAGGTCTTTAATTGTGTATACATATTGTTTTCTTTCTACAGACATTTTATTTTCCTTTTAAGATAGATCGCTACACTGCGACACATAAACATTCCCATATGAATATACATATTCATATATAAACCAATGTTGTTTGCTATGTGAATCACATTTATTCATGAACTTTGTAACGAGCTAAAACTTAGGTCACATTTTTAAATGTCCAAAAAGGATCAATTATCTACTGTTCTTGCCTTATTACCTGGTTACTTGATAAGCCAAACTGGGGAGGGGGAATTATCACAATTAAATAAAAGCCTATGGAAAAATAAATATTTAGATGGAAATTTATATTAGGGACAAGGTAAAACAAATATCTATATTTGTGACCTAACATAAGTACAACGGGTGCTGAAAATTAAAAACCACACCATACATCGTAATTCTCTTAGTTTATTCAGCCTGTGAGCAGTGAATCTTTTCATATAATTATGTAACTCAAATATTAAGAACAAGTTACTCTTTGCTTGAATCCATATACAATCAACTACATTTGCATATGAATTTCGTTCTATGCAACAATAGCGCTCAATTTTTTTACCATTTGTTATTGAAAGAGGTTTTCTACATGTTACAAAATAAAGTGGAGTATCGAGCTCCTGCTCTTGAAAAAGCTCTTGATATAATTGAGTTACTTTGCAAGTCAAAACAACCATTAACAAAGAAAGAAATCTCAGTAAATTTGGATAAGACAGTAAACGAGATTTTTAGAATGCTTGAGGTACTTAAAGTTCGTGAATATGTCATTCACAATGAAGCTCAAGGAACATATGAATTAAGTCTGAAAATGTTTGAGCTTTCAAATTTACATCCTCCTATTAAACGATTACTTCGAGTTGCAAACCCAGAAATTCTTGAGTTAAGCGAACATATTCAACAATCTTGTCATTTAAGCGTTTACGACCAAAGACATATGCTAATAGTTGCGAGGCAAGAGAGCCCATATAAAATGGGATTTGTGGTTAGATTAGGTGCCAGAATAGATATATTTGGTTCGGGTTCAGGTATTGTCATGTTGGCGTTTAATGACTTAGAAACGAGAAATAGGATGTTGGAAAGTTCAGGAGCAACTGAAGAAGAAAAAAAATTCGTACAACAAGAAATTGAAAAAACACTAAAGGATGGGTTTTACGTTGGCGATAGTCCACAAATTAGTGGCGTCACTAACATTTCGTTACCTATTTTATCCATACACGGACACGCGGAGGCAGTTCTAACAATACCATATGTCACGATGAATGCGACAACATTGCATCACAATATTATCGATATAGATAAAGCCAAAATATTTGCACAACGAGCGGCAAAAAGATTGACTGAATCTGTTGGGGGTAAATGGCACTTACCAGAGGTATAACACTCCGATTATAATTTTAGTTGTTGTGCATTGGACACTAGGATGTTGATATTTCGTGCTTAAAATTATTCAATGCATTGGAAGTCACGTCCTAGTGAGTAATATGGGCAACCATACACGCAAAGTTTTGCTCTAATTTATCGCATTTCGTTGCTATTACTCGGTAGCTCTTGTTCTGCTAAAAGCATTTTCGACTAAATGACGATGTTTATACAGATACCAATCGATATCATCACTCCCTATTCGTCTAGTAAAGACCGGAGCTTCACCTTTTTCTTGTATATATGTTGTAAATTTTTCACTATCATAGCCTATATCAGCAACAATATATCTTGATAAAGGTGATTCATCTATAAGCTTTTCTGCATGGGTAAGAGCGTGTGATTGACCACCGGATAATTCGAGATGAACAGGAAGAGCGTAACTGTCTAGCGAAAAAAATTTAGTTGAGTTACCGCTTCTGCTTTTACCTCTCTTTTCATGACTATCTGTTACAGCATCCGTTCCTTGTTGGTGAACTCGTACAATACTACTATCAATAAATAACCATTCAGAATATTAATGACTTGATACCCAATTGAATAAATTAAGTAAAACACCTTTTTAAACCATAAATTAAAGCGTCGAAATACGATGATCCAGTTACCACACTCATTGGGTAGATAGCGCGAAAGGCAGTCCACTCTCATCCTATAAAGAACCATTATATACCTCTATCATTGTGTTCAAAACAGCATATGAAAAATCAACAAGCCCTAATGCCTGTACAATTTTAAGCGAGCTAAATCACACTTTAATGTTGACACAGGTCACAAAAAAAGACGATAATTGAATTCACATATAAATCATATTATTCGGAGTTAAAGTTATGAATTTAATTACATCACAATCAGAAAATTCTTCTCAAACGACTATCGAAGAAAAAAATTATTCTACTACTTTAGAAAATATTTTATTTATCATAAATTTAAGTGTAGCTATAACCACCATTTCGGTTCTAATTGGCTTAAGTTGGGCTTAAGAATACCTAAACTGACTATATTTCTTATCACATACACTTAATTAAGTATTGCGACTGAAATGCTCTATCAATAACTAAAATTGCTGAGGTAGTAGGAGACACTTGAATAGCGAGAATTAAAGAGATCGAATTCAGATAAAAATATGATTTATAAATATATTTTTATCTGAAGAAGTGGATAAATATCGATATCCATTAAAGTTTCAAAGGTGATACGTCTTATGGGTGACTTTGATTCTTTCAAGGCATAACCCAATAAGCCTCCGGCTAAGCCGGAGGATAAGTCAACTTTGTTAACGAATAGTAGCCATATCAACAAAATCCATATCATCGAAAGTTTGATTTTCGCCTAGCATCCCCCAGATAAAACTGTAATTTTGAGTGCCACAACCAGAATGAATAGACCAACTTGGTGACAGGACTAATTGTTTATCACGGACAATAATATGGCGTGTTTCATTTGGTTGCCCCATAAAATGAAAAACCACTTGGGATGGTTTTACATTAAAATAGAGGTATGCTTCCATCCTTCTTTCATGCGTATGTGCAGGCATTGTATTCCATACACTACCTTCCTGAAGGTGAGTAATCCCCATGCAAAGTTGGCAGGTTGGTAATACATCAGGATGTAAATATTGATTAATGACTCTGGCATTCGCATTTTCTAATGTACCTAACTCGACCTTCTTTGCATCTTCTTGTTTGATTAACATAGACGGGTAAGTATGATGAGCCGGCGCACTTAAGCAATAAAGTATTGAAGGTTGCTCTGAATCTAGAGATTCAAACTCAATCTCTTGTTCGTCTTTGCCAAGATATAGGGCGTCTAGGTGCTCAAGTTGGTAACTATTTCCTTTGCAACGAACTTCCGCTTTCCCACCTAAATTTACGATCCCCAGCTCGCGTCTTTGCAAAAAATAATCTGTACCAAACGCCTTTTTATCGACATATTCATCAAGTTTTAAAACTTGATCTGTAGGGGAAATACCAATGGCGACAATTCGATCAATATGGCTATATACCATATTCACGCTACCAGATATAAATAGATCTTCAGATAAAAACTCATCACGTAAACGCTGAGTATCATATGATTTTGCGTCGACAGGGTTGCTATTGTAGTTGATAAACATGTTTATACTCCTATTTGATATATAAACCATACCAATAATTTATATACAATCAACACAAGTCATATATGAATAATGGTATTTAAGATCTAGATCTATATTTTTTTGCAATAGCGTTTTTTTAATTAGAAAATTTATTAATTAATTCAAAACAAAAATATAAAATGCTTAATGAAGATAAGAAGTCTGCCCCATTCAGTCAGAATAAGTTAACGTCACGACTCTCAGTCATTCATGTACAACAAAATAAATGATCCATTTTTTAACATGGTGCGTTATGAAACCAAGCACTAGATTGGGAGGATATTGGTTTAGATAATACAACTGTAAATGTAATATTGACTGAAAAGGAAAACTAAAATTCACTAAAACACCTGCACCTTCTCGTGAGATCGAACTTATTCCAAAAGCATTGGAGGTAATAAAAAGACAGTTAGCGATAACCTATCAAAAGTGGCTTTATTAGAAATAGTGCATTATAAATATGATCGTACTGAGGTAGTGAAGCGTCAGCGACTTTTTTTGAGTAGGTGCGATCAGACTTATAAACACCTCGAATTAATGACTACTCCAAAGCAATCAAAAAAATGGCTAAAAGAAACAAATTACAACACTGCTCTGCTTATCACTGCACTATAAATTTGCTAGTCAGATGTTAATAATCGGCGCTGAAATAACATGGCTGGCAGGGAAATTTTCTCCATGAGAATTCATTGCTTTGATATGTTTGTCTAAGATTTTGGCTCGTCTTTGCTCGTCGTAGTTGTTTGATATTTATTAGCAGTGGTTTCGCCCTGTCGGCGGCACGCCTTCCTCTTATCAGAAGAGAAAGGCGACAAAGAGACTGACACCGGATCGTTTTCTGCTCCAAGTAATCAATTCCTTTTTTAACGCATCAGCTCATACAGCACATCCATGTGCTGAATGAGCTTAAGCCAAACGTCCTGTTTGGCTTTGCTAAAAGGAATGGATGACTTGGGAAAACTTTACGGTGGGGATATTGCAGCCACGTTGATCGACTTAGTTTGTAAATTGAAAGGGATTAATTGACTACCATGCTTCTGCAAATAAATTGCACTTGCATTGTTTGTGTTACAAAAACTCGGGTTGCCTCGTTCCAAATTCTCTGCGTGTGAATACTGCTTTTAGTTTGATAGTTTTGCTTTAGTTTTAGCTTGGGAAATCTTTACGCTGGGTTTGTTCGTCCACAGTGGTAATGGTTTTGTTGTGGCGATATCGGGTAGCAATATCTAGTCACATGCAAAGTGATAAGAAAAGGATAACTATTTTAGAATGTGAGAAATGAATATTACTAGGTGATTGATAGTAAAAGGTTTTAAAATTTAAAGTGGTAGTGATGAGAGAATGCTATAAATGGCTCTCGCTATTCACAGTAAAGGGAATGAGAGCCAAATTATTGGTTTTAATTTAGCCTAAAAAGGCATTTTAAAACCTGGCGGTAAATCCATACCACCTGTTAAACCACTCATTTTGCTTTTGTTTACTTCTTCAACACGACGTACTGCATCGTTCATTGCTGCTGCAACTAAATCTTCAAGCATATCTTTATCGTCTTCTAGTAAGCTTGGGTCGATCTCAACCTTACGTACATTATGGTTACCTAATAATGTAATTTTTACTAAGCCAGCACCTGACTCACCAACAACTTCAGTATTGGCAATTTCAGCTTGTGCTTTTTTCATATTTTCTTGCATTTCTTGGGCTTTTTTCATTAAGTCGCCCATTCCGCCTTTACTAAACATAATTTCTCTCTTTTATAAGTTAAGGTTAATGTGTCCGATTATAACGGCACTACACTATTTTCATAGACCTTTGCGGCATAATCTCGCACAAAGGTTTGTACAATTGGATCATTTTTAATCGATAATTTGGCATTATCTAAATATTGCTGATAAACGATTTTTTCTAATTCCATCGGTGTATGGCTGCCTGCTACATTACCCGCTTCAATAGTAATATTGAACTGTTGCCCGTAATAATCACGCAGTTTAGCTTTTAAATCTTCACATAAGCTTTGGTTATTTAGTAAATGTTGTTGTGATTCATGCAACGTTAGCTGAATATGTTGTTCGTTTTTTTGCATCACCGTACTCTTCGCTAATAGCTTTTCAAACCCCACCAACTGCATTGCTTTAATTGCTAAGAACCATTCATCGGTCATCTTGTCTTCGACATAACTCGCGATATCAATCTCAAGTGTTTGTAAGTTATTGTTACCAATCAGTTCAACATCCGTGGCATTATGCTGCCCCGTATTGAGTGCTGAAATATCATTATTGACGATCGCTTGAGGCGGGCTCTGTTGAGATTGCACTGGTTGAATAGGTGCTTGAACCGTTTGTTTGACAGGCTTTTCTTGAACAGGCTTAGGCTGAATAGATTGTGCCGGATTAGCATTCACAAGCGGAGCTATATTATGATCGTTTGCAGCATCTGCCGAGTGATCTTTTGCTGATACTGAATCACCTGAATAATTGTTTTGTGGCGCATACTCTTCAGGCATATTCGGTGCTTGTTGGTCAAAATAACCACCAGCATCATATTCGTTATAATCACCTTGAGGAGGCTGCTCCTGATAGCTACTCAACGGGGGTAATTCTTGCTCATTACTCGCTTTCACTGGCGGCTGTGATTGCGCTGTAACTTTATCTCCTGCTTTCGCCGCCATTTCAGGCGCTCTAGCTTTCGTCACTTCTACACTTTTTTGAGGGGTAGGTGTTGTTACTGCTGCGACAGACCGATCATGAATGTTCGATGATTGTTGTTCAGTTGCCGCTTCAGTCTTTTTTAACGCCTCTCTTTTCAAACGATGACTACGTAACATGTTGCGAGATTGACTTGTGTCAGCCACCGTCGAAGTAACCGGTGCCACAGCATGATGCGCTATATTATTTTCAGGGTTATTGTCTTGCGTTACAGGCTGATAATTAGTAGCTTGATGATGTTGTTCTGGGTTTGTATGATATTGCTCAACTTCCGCATTCGAGTATTGTTGATAGTCTGCAGATGAAGCTTGTTCAATGGGTTGCCCAGTAACGATTTCTGAATTGACTGCATCAGAAGGTGTTCTAGTAGGTGTAGTTGCGCTATTGTCGGTAACATCACGCTCGTTAATATTAGGTTCACCAATTTTAGGCTCAACAATATTAGACTCAATAGTACTGGGCTCTGAAGCAGGAGCGGCTGTTAGCGCTTGCGCAGTTTCAACAATAGGTGCAGTGGCAATCGTCGGTGCTGACTGAGGTGATAAATGCTGTTCTGATTCAGCTTTTGCGCTTGCTATTGTATTTGATACAGCAGGTAATTCAGGCTGATTTTGATTGACCTGTTCCAACATTGATTCATCAATATCAACATAATTGGCGGGTTTAAACGCCAACAAACGCATCACAGTCATCTCTAATGCGATTTTTCCGTTTGGCGCATAGGCGTAATCTTTAAACCCTTGTACTGCGATTTGATAAAATAACTGAACTTCTTCAGGTGTTAAGCGCTCAGCGAGCAGCTGCACTGCACTTTTTTTGCTGACATTAGCATTAAGCTGTAGTTGAATTAATGCAATTTGATGACACAGACTCGCCAGCTCTTGATGTAATGCTGAGAAATCGGCTCCTAAATGCACAAACTCTTGAATTTTTTCAAATACTTTTTGGCTATTACCCGAAGCAATGAAATGCAGTAAATAATGTAAATGAGATTGGTCTATCGTACCCAACATTTTAAGTACGGCGGCATATTCAATATGTCCTGCACCGAATGCTAAGGCTTGATCCGTTAAACTCAATGCATCTCGCATACTACCATCAGCGGCTTTTGCAATAACACCTAATGCAGCTTGCTCAAAGGTTGCTTTTTCATGCTTTAAGATTTCGGCTAATTGATGCTCTATTTGCTCTGGTAAAATCGCTTTTAAATGAAACTGTAGGCATCGAGATAATACAGTGATTGGTAACTTTTGCGGATCCGTCGTTGCTAGTAAAAATTTTACATACTCAGGCGGCTCTTCTAAGGTTTTTAATAATGCATTAAAGCTGTGCTTAGATAACATGTGCACTTCATCGATTAAATAAACCTTATAACGCCCTTGCGCCGGTTTATATTGCACGTTATCTAATAATTCACGGGTATCATCCACTTTAGTACGAGAAGCAGCATCGATTTCTAATAAATCTACAAATCGCCCTTGATCAATCGCTTGGCAATTCGCACACTTTCCACAGGGTGTTGCAGTAACCCCTACTTCACAGTTTAAGCTTTTTGCTAAAATACGAGCGATAGTTGTTTTACCAACACCACGCGTGCCACTGAATAAATAGGCATGGTGGACGCGATCTTGTGCTAACCCATTTTCCAATGCGGTTAATACATGGGGTTGCCCAATCACTTCTTTAAAAGTTTGTGGTCGCCACTTTCGTGCTAAAACTTGATAGCTCACTAATTATTCACCCGCATATTCAATCAAAGAGAAAACAGGAATCGACATTGTGGATAATTTATCTTCGCCATGTAAATCTGGTAAGGAAATAACAAAAGCAGCTTCAATCACTTCACCACCTAAACGTTGAATTAATTTAACCGATGCTTCAGCTGTTCCGCCAGTGGCTAATAGATCATCTATCAATAATACTTTTTCGCCTTGTTTAATGGCATCTTTATGGATCTGCAAAGTATCGTTACCATATTCTAACTCATAGTGTTCTTCGATAGTTTCACGAGGTAGTTTGTTAGGTTTACGAACCGGTACAAAACCTGCCCCTAAAGCTGCGGCTAATGGCGCACCAAAAATAAAGCCACGCGCTTCCGTGCCGACTATTTTATCGATTTTTTGGTTGTTGTAACGAGCTTTGAATAATTCAATCGTAGCAGCAAAAGCAGCACCATTTTCAATCAAGCTGGTAATGTCTCTGAATGTAATACCTGGCAACGGATAATCGTCGATGCTTTTGATACTGTTTTTGATTAGTGCTAGTGATTCCGTGCTCATCTTTTATGTCCTGTCATTATCTAATGCCATAAGGGTAAATAGTTGCTTGCGGTTGTGCAAGTTGTCTTGGCCAAAAGTGCGTAACTATTTTCATTTGTTGCATGAAAAATAATCTGATTAGCTTAGTAATATGAATTGAATGCAAAAGTAAGGCATGAATTTAAAAATTGAAGCAATCACTAAACCACTAAGCTACATCGAAAACATAAAATAAAGATTGAAATATGGGCATTATTTATAACGCCTTTGATCTACCCTTCTCCCTCCTTCGAGCCTTCGTGGTTAATTGCTTTATGCTTTTGACTTTTTATTTTAAAGAAGAAGCCATTATCTACAAAACGCCCTAGCCCAAACACAACAACAAAATCCCACCGTTAAATTTTCCTAAGCCAACAGCTTATTTTAGTAAAGACAAACAGGACGTTTGTCTTAAGCTCGTTCGGTACAGGGACGTACCGTAAGAGCTGGTACGGTTAAAATAAACTGCTGGTTTAGAGAAGAAAATGCTCGGTGTCAGTCTCTTTGCTTCTTTCTCTTCTGATAAGAGAAAGAAGATCGCCGTCAGGGCGAAATACGCTGCAAATAAACACCAAGATGCATCAATGAGCAAAGACGAAAGCTAAAGAACTTAAATAGCAAAGTAATTGCTTTTGGCTTACCTTCTTCACCCTTCGTGCCTTCGTGGTTAAATGCTTTTTTCTCTTGCTTTGTGTTCAAAAAGCATTTTACCTTAACGTTAGCGAACCGTTTGATGTACTAAGCAACTCACCTACCCCTTCACCGATCGATAAACCGAGGCTTTTAGTAAAGCTTTCTAATTTTGATTCTTTAAACGAATAATCAACAATCTCTTCCGCTTTAATCACCTCCCTTGCAACGTAACCAGGGCTACCTAAACCATCAATTAAACCTAACGCTAACGCTTGCTCACCATTCCAAATCAAACCAGAATAAAGATCTTTATTATCCTTAACTAAACGGTCGCCACGCCCTTCCTCTACCACCTTAATAAACTGTTGATGCGTACTATCTAACACCCCTTGCCAGAACTCAGCTTCTTCCACTTTAGCGGGCGAAAAAGGGTCTAAAAATGCTTTATGTTCACCAGAAGTATAATGACGGCGTTCAACGCCCACTTTCTCCATCAAATCAACAAAACCAAAGCTCGATGCAGTAACACCAATCGACCCCACTAAACTGGATTTGTCCGCATAGATTTGATCCGCTGCTACGGCCATATAATATCCACCCGACGCTCCTAACTCAGCGATAACAGCGTATAGTTTTTTATTAGGATAAATGCCACGTAACCGTTTAATTTCATCGTTTACATAACCGGATTGCACAGGGCTACCGCCGGGACTATTAATAACCAACATCACCGCTTTTGATTGTTCATTTTTAAAAGCCGCTCTTAAAGCACTCACAATATTATTAGCGTTAGCTTCTTTATCAGCTGCAATCACACCATTTACCACCACCATAGCAGTATGAGGTTGTTGATTTTTCTGATCTTTATCTAACACCCCCGTGTTCATAAATAAAAACAGTGCCACGAATAAATAGGTAAAAGTTAACAGTTTAAAAAATATCCCCCAGCGACGAGTTCTTTTTTGCTCTTTAAAGGTTTCTTTCATAAAACCAGATAACCACTTTTGTTGATTATTTTCAGGCTCTTGCATTGTTGATTCTCACAATAGGAATGGGTTAGCTATTCAACCCGTAATTAATCGTAAATTCAAGATAAATGTTACCTTTGGCTATTGTAAAAATATAGACATAGGTCATACTTTCAGATTACTTAAAGAGATCCAAAGGAATTAGAAGTCATGTCAAGAAAAGCACTGTTACTGTCATTCTGCAGCATCATTTCCATTGCCAGCTGGGCAGACGTTAAATCTACGGATGAAGACTCTGCGACTGAAACACAAGAACAATCATTGGCTGCCGTCGCATCAAAAACCAATAACATCGCAACGCCTAGCTTTTCCGAAAAAGCCTTGGTTGAACGCTATATTCTTGACGAACTAAAAGCCACTCGACATGATCTACAAGATTTAGAGCGCCGCCTTACTATTGAAATTACAGATAGAGAGTTAAGTGTTGCCGATAAATCTCTAAGCTATGCAGAACAAACCGTTAACTTTTTCTTCTATATCATTGCAGGTGTTGCGTCATTAGTCGCTTTATTTGGCTGGAAGTCATTACATGAAATCCGCGTTAACACCACTAAGAAAGCAAATACACAAATTAAAATGATTGCTGAATCTTATGAAGAAAAGTTTCAACGGTTGGAAAAAGATTTACGTAGAAAAACATTACGTATTGCTGATAACCATATAGAAATTGAAAAAATCAATGAGATCCATAACCTTTGGTTACGTGCTCAAAAAAGCCAAACGCCTGAACAGAAAATGTCAGCTTATGATGCTATTTTGAAAATCAGACCCGGTGATTTAGAAGCGCTGACTTCTAAAGCGGATGCCGCAATGGAAATGAAAGAATTCCACTGGGCATTAAGTATTTGTAACCGAGTGTTAGATATGGATGATAAAAATCAGGATGCCTTTTACCAGCGCGCCTGTGCTTATGCTTGCTTAGGAGTCGAAGATCAAGCAATCAGTGATTTAGAGAAAGCCATAGAGGGGCGTTCAGCCTTGAGAGAGTTAGCTGCAGAAGAAGATGACTTTGAAAATTTACGTGGCAACGATAGTTTTGATGCTTTATTAACGTCGACTGATAGCTAGTATTTAGAGGTTCAGCCATAAAATAGAGCCTAAGATAATTTAGGCTCTTCCTTTACATCGATGATAATAATTCTACTGACTTAGAGCAAACGCAACGGCTCTATGTAAACAACTTACCTAATCTAACCACAAGCGCTCAAATAAATAACTTACCTAACTGCAATGGCTCTGTTGAAAAAACACTTTATTATACGCACTTTTTTTATCAGCACTCCGCATAAACACAACGACTCTAATGCCTGCATTCAATTAACGAAACAAGGCCTGCTATTCTAAATCGATGGCACGAATCGCTTGTTTTAAAGCCTCAACCTCAGCGATTAAGTCGGCACGTTTATTAGGTGATTTTTGTGCATTTAATCTGCTTTCAACACCACTTAACTTTTGTACCAACCAGCCCCTTATCATTAGATAATAGCGGCTGTCGTCAGCAAATTTAGTGATAGTGTTTAACGCGTTTTTATCTGTCGGGGAGTTAATCGCAATATGTAAATGTTGAACCATTACGCCTGTTGCTTGTTGTTCATCTTGCTGCTCATATTGTTGTTCCGATTGATGATTATTGTCGATTTTAAAGGCAACTTTATGATCGAATTTCAAGCTGGACATAACTAGTAAGATGATGCTCAAAAAAGCAATAGCGATAATAATGATCATCACGATCTTACTATTCATTAGTTTCATAGTGTCACCTTATTTACATACAGGTTTGTGAATGAAGTTAACTCGAATTTGATAAATTAAAAAGCCTGAGTTGAATGGAGATAGTGAAGCGTAATAATGAATGAGAATAGTGAGTTTCAGCTACAATGTTGAGCCTTGTAAACCGTTAATAATGCGCGTAGCCATAACCTTGACCATGCCTATGACCACAACAATCGCCAGTGCATTACTGTAAAAAAATTAAAGGAAACATTCAACCTCCTATTTGTTATACTGCGCGCGATTTTTAAGATAGGAATAAAACATGATCATTAATAAAGAATGGCGCGTATTAACAGTGGGTGACGGTGATCTATCATTTTCAGCCTCATTATTAACACACCATAAACCATCAAGTTTAACGGCCACTGTCTTTGATGCTAGCGATACTTTATTAGCAAAGTATGCGGTCAATGATTATGACACCCTATTACAACAAAAATGCCCAGTTTTATGTGGTTTCGATGTCATGGATCCAAGCTCATGGGGCGCACTCAAAAAGCAACATTTTGATGTGGTTATTTTTCAATTCCCACTTATTCCAGCTTTTAAATCACATCAAGAATTCCAAGAGAAGTGTAAAGATGTGCATATCAATACTTTAAATCGTCAATTATTGCGGACGTTTTTAATCCATTCTTTTAAACATTTTTTAGACCCTAACGGCGCACGGTTATGCTATATCACCTCTAAAGATGTGCAACCTTATAAAGAGTGGAACATTGAGAACGCATTACATAGAAATACTGATATTGAATACTTAGGCTGGCATCACTTCGATATTGATGCTTTCCCAGGTTATAAAGTGCGTAATGTGGACCGAGATAAACATGTGAAAGATACTAAAGGTATCACTTATGTCTGGAGTGATAATAAGCAACACCCCTTAAAACAAGAGCTGAGCGCCGCGATATATCAAGGTGAAGCCTATTGTGAATTGTGTGCAACAGGCCCTTATAACAATACGGAAGATAAACTGCGCCATAACCAGACCAGGAAACATCTCAACATGCTCAATTACGAAGCCTTGTGGCAATTACTGTTAGACCGAGAAAACGAAGCAACATAAATGTAACCACAAAAACAAAAGCAACCACGAAGCCGCAGCGCTGCACAGAGAGCACGAAGAAAACCTAAACAATAAATGTATAAAGATTGAGTTTGTTGATTACTAATAAAGGTTTTGACCTTACCTTCATCACCCTTCGTGCCTTCGTGGTTAATAGCTCTTGATCTTGACTTTGATTTTAAAGAAGAAGCCATTATCTACAAAACACCCTAGCCCAAACACAACAAAAAAATCCCACCGTTAAATTTCCCTAAGCCAACAGCGTATTTTAGTAAAGACAAACAGGACGTTTGTCTTAAGCTCGTTCGGTACAGGAACGTACCGTAAGAGCTGGTACGTTTAAAATAAGCTGTTGGATTAGAGAAGAAAATGCTCGGTGTCAGTCTCTTTGCTTCTTTCTCTTCTGATAAGAGAAAGAAGATCGCCGTCAGGGCGAAATACGCTGCAAATAAACACCAAGATGCATCAATGAGCAAAGACGAAAGCTAAAAAAATAATGTTTATTACTTACATAGATTTTGACCTAACCTTCTTCACCTTTCGTGCCTTCGTAGTTAAATGCTTTTGCTTGGGATCTTAAAAACACAAAGCAACCACGAAGCCGCTATGCTGCACAGAGAGCACGAAGAAAAGCGAAACAAAAACCAGTGAATAAATATAAACTTTAAATGCTGTTTAATAATAGTAATGATTTTGACCTAACCTTCTTCACCCCATCGTGCCTTCGTGGTTAAATGCTTTTGCTTGTGATTTTAAAAACACAAAACATTATTTCTAACGTTTTTTACCTAATTTCTTCGGTCACCCGCCCTTGGTCGTTAATTGCTTTTTGCTTTTGCTTAAATAAACAGAGCGGGTATAATCCTGCCTCCCTAATAAACTGAGAAAAATAATGCATATAACGCTTGCCCCAATGGAAGGTGTGATGGACTTTCACATGCGCCAATTTTTAACCCAGATTGGAGGTATTGACCGTTGCGTGACCGAGTTTGTACGTGTTGTCGAATTACCCTTACCTTCTCGTGTATTTTATCGTTTATGCCCTGAATTACGCAATGCTAGTCGTACCGAATCTGGTACACCTGTGCGTGTGCAATTGCTTGGACAAGATCCTGCGTGTTTGGCTGAAAATGCTTTTCGAGCGATTAAGTTAGGCTCAGAGGGGATTGATTTAAACTTTGGGTGTCCGGCTAAAACAGTTAATAAAAGTCGCGGTGGTGCCGTGCTATTAAAAGACCCTGAAGCTTTACATCAAATCGTTAAAGCAGTACGTGATGCAGTACCTAGTGAGCATATTGTTAGTGCCAAAATTCGTTTAGGGTATGCGGATAAAAGCTTAGCGATTGAAAATGCGCAAGCGATTGCCGAAGCTGGAGCCAGCGAGTTAGCGGTTCATGCGCGTACCAAAGAGGAAGGTTATAAACCACCCGCACATTGGCATTGGATAAAAAAAATTAAACAATCAATCGATATTCCAGTGATTGCGAATGGTGATATCTTTAGTTTTGAGGATGCACTACGTTGTATTGAAATCAGTGGTTGCGACCATTTAATGATTGGACGTGGTTCTCTGGCAGTGCCCAACCTTGCGAATGTGTTAAAAGGTACTGAGGCGCCCTATTCCTGGTTACAAAACTTACAGGTGATGGAGCAGTATTTTCAATGGCTACGCGAAATTGAAGATAAAGAAAAATTTATGCCAAGTCGTATTAAACAGTGGTTGATGTTTATGAAGTTACAGCATCCTCAAGCGGATCCTTTTTTACAATCAGTGCGTGCAATCCGTCAGCCAAATGAAATGTTACTCGCTTTACAACAAGCGCAACACACAGAATTAGCTATCTAAGTAGGCATTTAAAAGTACATCCATTAATGATTAAAATAAATCACTACACCCAGTAAATTAGCCCTATTAACAACTATATCGACATCTATCTTCACATAAATTAATGATATTTTAATCCAACCCGTAATAAATTTAAAAAAAGCATTCAAAATCAGTTCTATTTTGTCATTATTAGCCTACCCTTATTGCAGTAAGAATAATTGTAGGCGCTGTTAGCTTAGTTACATTTGCTTTACAACTTCGCTAGTCTTGTACCGATGACATATAATAGGAATAATATGCCCTTACCCATTTTAATCTGTGATGATTCTGCATTAGCCAGGAAACAAATTGCTCGCTCATTACCCAAAGATTGGGATATTACTGTCAATTTTGCTGAGAATGGCAAAATTGGCTTAGAAACTATTCGTCAAAAAAAGGGAGATATTGTATTTCTTGATTTGAATATGCCGATCATGGATGGTTACCAAGTTTTAGAAGAGATTCAGCGAGATGATCTACCCGCGATTGTGATTGTTATCTCCGGTGATATTCAACCGGAAGCACATCGCCGAGTAAAAGAACTAGGTGCGATTGATTTCATAGAAAAACCGATCAACAATGTTAAATTAATGACCATTCTGGAACAATATGGCATTTATAAACCAGGTAGCCATAATTCACTTACAAGCCCTGAAAGCCTAGAAAAAGTGAGTGTTCGAGATGTATTGCAAGAAGTATCTAATATTGCAATGGGCCGAGCCGGTGACTTATTAGGCCGACTATTAGATGTTTTCATCTTATTACCTATCCCCAATGTAAATACCTTTGAAAGTAGTGAGTTGCACATGGCCCTCACGAATATAGCTAAAGATAATGCTGTTTCTGCCGTCACACAGGGATTTATTAGCTCTGGGATCAGCGGTGAAGCAATTGTTATTTTCCATGACTCAAATTTTGATGAGATGACGAAACTGCTCAAATATGAAAATATGATCTGTGATCATTTAGAGTTGGAAGTGATGAACGATATTTCTAATATTCTGGTAGGTGCATTTTTGAATGGCTTAGCTGAGCAGTTAGATATTCACTTTAGCCAAGGTCAACCTAGCGTGTTAGGGCAACATGGAAAAGTCGAAGATTTGATTAAAAGTCGTCAAAAAGATTGGCAGAAAACATTAACTATCGAGGTCAGCTACAGAATTCAAGATCACGACATTAAATGTGACCTGTTACTTTTATTCACTGAAGAGTCGATTAAAGTCATTCAACATAAAATAGGATACCTCTTAGACCAATGAGTGCAAACATAGAATTAAAAGATATCCACTGGCTCATTGATATGGTTCATAACATAGATGTAGGGCTAGTGATCATCGATAAAGACTTCAATGTCAAAGTATGGAATGGTTTCATGGAAAATCATTCTGGTTTATTAACTGCGCACATGGTTGATAAAAAAATAACCGATGTGTTTACCAGCATTCCTGAGGACTGGTTACAACAAAAAGTGAACAGTGTTTGTTTATTAAAAAATAAAGCGTTTACTACCTGGGAACAACGCCCTTATTTATTTAAATTCAAAAGTTATCGACCGATTACCAGCAATGCTGAATTTATGTATCAAAATGTAACCTTTTTACCCTTAACCGACATAGTTGGTACAGTCACACAAATATGTATGATTATTTACGATGTAACCGATGTGGCATTAAATCGACAAGCTTTGCAAGAAGCGAACCACAAGCTTGAACATTTAAGCCATATAGATGGATTAACACAACTGATTAATCAAAGCTACTGGCAAGAAAGGTGTAAAATTGAATTTAAACGCCATCAGCGGGCGCACCACAAAACATCGATGGTGACGTTAAATATTGATCATTTTAAAAAGATTAATGATACCTACGGGCACCCTTTTGGTGATCAAGTGATCAAAGGCGTTGCAGAAAGTTTACGTCAAAATCAACGAGAGACAGATATTGTCGGTCGTGTTGGCAGTGAAGAGTTTTCACTTTTATTAGTTGATACTGACCTAGCGGGTGCAAAAGTTGCCGCTGAACGCATACGTGCCGCTATTGAAGCAATGCATTTTGACTGTGATGGAAAAAAAGTTAAAGTCACCGTCAGTTTAGGTATTGCACAAATAACGGATAGTATTGAAGACTTCGAGGCTTGGATTAAAATGGCCGAGTTAGGTTTGTACTTGGCCAAAAATAATGGTCGAAATCAAGTCGGATTTAGTGTCCACTAGTCTTATCGATCAGATAATTTAGAGACTGTGACTAAATGACAGCATTTAAAATGAGTATTAAATGCTGTCATTTTTTATCTTGTTCAGAAGCATTATCGGTATAACTAGATTGTCACTAACTAAGTTGGTATAACTGAATCGGTACAAACTAGTTGTTATTGATTGGTAGATAGTCAGTTCTATTAACCTGCAGCCTTTCACTTCCTTGTATTACCTCTGATGGTGAGTTTTCTTGAAACTTTTACTAAAGTGAAATTGTTCATAAAAATTCAGCTCAATAGAAACTTGATTAACGTTACAGTTTTTCTTGTCTATTAAGAAAAAAACGTTTCTAACTTATACCATATTCCGTTAATTTAATGATCAAATATTACGCAGGAAAAAAGGAGCTAGTTTAAGGTAAAAGTTGCCGTAAATGTTGATCTCCTTACAAAACTTTTAATACAAAAATAGTTCCTTTTAACCAGTAAAATTGATCAGTTAGTTAGCTGAGCTGGTATTAATCACGATTATAAATTAGTGATTCATTTGCTCACAAACGATGAACTATACGATAGAAAAAATGCCTCCGATGAGTTAAACAATATTATTGCATCACCAAAACATGAAGTGATTCGAGACTAAATACATGATACTTTATTAGCCTATATGGACTCCCTTTCCGAAGCTATTAATGGGCAATTAGACCATGGCGAAAAGGGCTTGAAGCACATTGAATGGGCCTTTTAGACCCAAACCACGCGATGGATTCTCTAACGTAGTACGAGATGATGATACTGACATGCCCACTTAAGGTATCAAAGTCGAAGATAAAAAACAAAAGTTCTAAACGACTATTTAATTTATGCCCAAGTGAAGTCCAGATAAAACTTAGGCATATAAAATATATTTTAATAATGTGTTTATTATGACTCGAGTAATATTATGAAATGGATCAAACAAGGCAATGCCCCTGACTATCGCTTCTCATTAGCCAATGAACGTACTTTTTTGGCATGGATCAGAACCTCACTCGCGTTTTTAGCTGCGGCGATTGGTTTAGATCAATTAGCGCCCAATTTAGCGTCGCCAGCAATCAGAGAAATGCTTTCTTTGGCTTTGTGTTTATTTGCAGCTTTGTTAGCGCTTTATGCTTATTTACGTTGGGTCGCAAATGAAAAAGCAATGCGCCAAAATACAGACCTGCCATACACTAAAATTTTGCGTTTGGTGAGTATTTTCATGACTCTCATCGCTTGCGCCATAATATTGATGATTAGCAATGCCATCTAGCCGTATAGCAAGACGCCATGACGACCCTGGGTTACAACCCGAAAGAACCTCATTATCATGGTATCGAACGCTGTTTTTAATCGTCGGTGTTTCGATGTTATTTTTAAGGTTAGGGTTCGTTAAAAATGACCTAATTTTAGTCGCAGGCAGTATTATTTTATTGCTTTGTAATGTTGGTGTTTGCATCTATGCCTATCAACGCAATTTGTTCGATGTGAAAAGTACTGTACTCACTTCTTACGGCTCAGTAATAGTTAAAAAAATGATCTGTTTTGCTATCATTTTTAGTGCGCTTGTATTTGCATTATCAATCATTATGTCTAGTTATAATCGTATATTTGAATCGTATCTGATCTAGATAAATTACGTCAGATGAATTGTTCAATAAGTAATTGGTGAAACAGAGGGGTAAGATAAATAGTCGCTGTCATGTCATGGCCAAACCAACTTTCTCGATCTGTAATTTAGACTGTACTTATTACTGCTATTTAGAAAAATATAAATTGTATCCAGAAAACTCAGCAACTTCAAAAAATACGCTAAACATAAAAAATCAATAATTGCTTACAAGCTAATGGCCTCATACACCCCGCTCTTGGTGTGAGTTTTTTACTGATTTATACCCCACCCAACATGGTGTTTGGAGTAATGTTTGTGTGCAGAATGCGTTTTCTCGGGAGGTTAAGTACAGGTAGTAAGTTATTCAGTGATTACCTCAAAGAACGACTTCAAAATAGACCTTAAAATAACGCATCCACTTAATATTAAAACCAATCTTCATGGCTGTATCGCATGAGAAAAATCGATTAACATAAATTCTACTCGCCATCTTTTCTAGCCAATCAACATGCATTGATTTTAGGCTATTGGTACAAAGAGCCCACCGAGAGGCAAGCATCTAGTTTTCATAAGGTTTATAATCCGTAGTTACCGCATCAATGCATATTACGTGCAATTGCAATCCCATCTTTAAGTGTTCGAGAGAATTGTAATTTACGTGGTTTAAAGCGAATACCAGCACGTCGTAATTTCAACACCATACGCGGCTGCAGATTATTAATCACTAAGCCTATCTGCTGTTTATCAAGACTTTCTTTAATCGATTCAATTGCAATAATAGCACTCATATCCAGCATAGTGACTTCCGACATATCGAGTATGATAACGCGAAGGTTGGGTGTGACAATTGAAATGCTTTGTAATGCTTTTTGTGCTGACCCAAAAAATAATGAACCGTTAATATCATAGATAACAATGCTGTCTGAGAGATCATCATAAACTTCATGATCTTTCTCCACTCGCGAGGTATCTGTCAGAGTAATGCTTCGGCGAATAAACAACATAGCAGCTAATCCAATTCCAACGGCTACTGCAATAGTCATATCAAACAGTACCGTCAGAACAAAACATAAAATAAGTACAATAACATCATCTTTAGGTGCAACTTTAACCGTGCGGATAAAATGTTTCGCTTCACTCATATTCCATGCAACGACTAATAGTAAAGCCGCCATCGATGCCATGGGTATATAAGCTAACAAAGGTGTCAATGCGAGTATTGAGCCAAGAATAAATAAACCATGAACGACAGCAGCTAAAGGAATCGTACCGCCTGCTTTGATATTTGCCGCCGTACGCGCTATCGCAGCGGTTGCTGGAATACCACCAAACAATGGAGCAATCATGTTACCAATACCTTGACCGATAAGTTCATCATTGGGGTTATGTTTCTTGCCTGACATTCCGTCAGCGACTACTGCACATAACAAAGACTCAAGCGAGCCTAAAATCGCAATAGTGATCGCAGACGGTAATAGCATTTTGATAAGATCAAAGCTGATACCAATTGGCTGGCCATCTGCATTGGGTAAATTCCATGGCCATTCAAAAGCAGGTAAAATGGCGGGGATACCATCACCGGTTATGCCGTTTATATCATAGTGAAAGCGACTGCCAATAGTCGCAACGGAAAAGTCCGCATAAAAATATTGAATTCCCCAAGCAGTAAGAGAACCAACAAGCAGTGCAATCAGATGGCCTGGCACTTTTGAGTGTACTCGTGGCCACAATAACAAAATGACAATGGTAAGCCCACCGATGAAAAATTCTTGAAAATTGATCGTCGGTAATGAAGAGATGATTAAAGAGAGTTTATCAAGATAATCCCCTTCAAATGATGCAATGCTCAGCCCTAAAAAATCTTTTATTTGCAATGTACCTATAACAACCCCAATACCCGCTGTAAATCCAATAATGACTGGGTAAGGAACAATCTCAATCAGCTTTCCAAGCTTACCTACCCCCATCAAAATTAAAAAGATACCCGCCATAAACCCACTAATTAACAATCCACCGATTCCAAATTGATGAACAATTGGTAACAAGACAACCACAAAGGCGGCTGTAGGTCCTGATATATTTACTTTTGAGCCACCACAAACAGCAATAAAAAGGCCGGAAATAATAGCGGTATATAATCCATGTTGGGGGGGGACACCACTGGCAATAGCTAATGCCATAGAGAGTGGTAAGGCAATAACGCCTACGGCTAACCCCGCTAATACATTTGCTTGAATATCAAAAAGTGTCGGTTTGCTCGAAATAGATTTTTTTAATGCAGAAAACAAGATGTGCTCACTTATAGGCTCTAACGATAAAATTCGATCTTACTCTTTCATCTTACATTTCTCAATAATTCATAAAAAAATAGAAGTTTAACTGAATTATTACCTTTAAAGTAAAGACTAAATTATGCAGTTAGCTAGCAGAGTTGGTATTATATAGCCTGAACAACACTGTTACAGCAGAAACAAAAACAGCGCTAAAAAGCGCTGTTTTTTATTACTTTATTTACTGGGACTTTACTAGGAAATTAAAGACCTAGTTTAGCAAGTTCTTTTTCTACTACAGCGACTGGTAGTGGTATGTAACCATCTTTTTTCACAATACCTTGACCTTGCTCAGATAACATTAGTTTAATGAACTCAGCTTGCAGCGGTGAAAGTGGTTTGTTTGGATGCTTATTAACATAAACGTATAGGAAACGAGATAACGGGTATTTACCGCTAATTGCATTTTCCATTGTTGCTTCAACGAATGGTCCGCCTTTCTTAGACAACGCAACTGCTTTAACACCCGCCACTTTATAACCAATACCAGAGTAACCGATAGAGTTTAAAGAAGAGGCTACAGACTGAACCACTGATGCAGAGCCAGGTTGTTCATTAACAGAGTTCTTATAATCGCCTTTACATAACGCTTTTGATTTAAAGTAACCATAAGTGCCTGATACCGAATTACGACCAAATAATTGAATATCTTTATCTGCCCAGTTCCCTGTCAAGCCAACATCTGACCAACGAGTGGCATTTTTATCATTGCCACATTTTTGAGTAGATGAAAAAATAGCATCGACTTGTTTGATTGATAAACCTTCGATTGGATTATCTTTATTAACAAATACGGCTAATGCATCAATCGCTACGCGAATTTCTGTTGGTTTATAACCGTAATGCTTTTCGAATGATTCTATTTCTTTAGACTTCATTTTACGGCTCATTGGACCGAACTGAGAAGTACCTTCAGTCAGAGATGGTGGCGCAGTTGACGATCCTGCCGCTTGAATTTGAATGTTAATATTTGGGTATTGGCGTTTAAACTCTTCCGCCCAAAATGTCATCATATTTGCTAAAGTATCAGAGCCAACAGATGAAAGGTTGCCAGAAATACCACTTACTTTCGTGTAAGAAGGCAAAGTATGGTCTGCTGCAAGAACAGGTGTCGACATTAATGATGCAGTACCTAAAGTAACCGCTGCGGCTAACATTTTAAGTTTCATTCAAAACTCCATTTTCTACTAAGTTAATTTAGTTGATTTGTATTTCATTAATTATTTAACAAAATATCCATTACGCTTGGTAGCGATGTTGCTTAATATGAAGCTTTAATGTGACACTTTGATTACAAGTGAATTATTTTATTCATTTTTTATTAATTTTTTTATGGGCAGAAATAAAAAAAGCTTATTACATTCTTGCAATAAGCCTTTAAATCAACAAGTTAAAAAATAGTCAAATTATAGAAATTACGTCATATAACTTAACTGTTCAATTTATGCTGTTTTATTATTTTTTCTAAAGAAGCGACGTGTCAGTAACAACGGTAAAGCAAATAACCATAACGCAAAACTTGCACCGCCACCGCTACGCTCGTAAGAAGCATCACTATTAACTAACGCTGACGACTCCCAACAGTTAGGGCTGTTATTCGGCTCAGAGGTTAAATCAGGCGTTAATTTCACCATTATCTGTTCTGCATTAGCTTTATTAGTATAGTCGTCAATTGTATCGTACTGATAACCTTGAGCCAGGATCACACCGTTATCATTAATCGCCGTTGCACTTTGTAGACGAATTAATGGGTGCGAAACTTTACCATTCGCATCCGCGCTACATAGTAAATCCTCTAAGAACCAACTATCACCGCTGGTATTCTCATATAAAAATGCACTTTGTGTACGAGGGCTACCACCAGTAACAGGACCAATTTGGTCATAAGCATCGGCTTTACCGACAATCAGACCACTGTTATTCATATCATAACCTCTACTGTTCGCACCGTCTCTAGCACTACTATCGCCTGCTAAACGTTGTTTAGTCGATAATACTTTTTTATTTAACAGAGGGAAATCAATGCTGTTATTGTCGATATCATAAATAAACATTTCAACAGGTTTATTTACATTTTTAGATGATGAGTATTGTCGATTACCCATTACGATATTATCGTCAGTAATCGTTTGAGCCCATGAGTTATAGTAAGTATCTTCATCATCATAATCACCACTTGCATCATAACTTTCATCTGTTGCTGAAGTAATTACTGTTGGCTCCCCATAAACGCCATCGTCGCTAGGGGTCATGATGATCGCACGTTGACGCGCGCCTAGATCACTATCACTATATTCAAATGATGAAACACCAACCGCAATACCCGCACTATTAATATCTAACGCTGCTGCACTGTATGTCGCCTTACTGCCTTCGTTTGTTGTATTATCATCTAACCACTCGGTTGCCAGAGCAAAACCTGTTATTTCAGTTCCAGCACCGTCGTACTCCCAAGCCCAAGCTTGTGTATCAAAACCGGGGCAATAAACAAGGTCATTGAGAGTCTCAACCTCATTGGTATCACCGCTGCTATAACAAAGGTCAAAATTATCAGTATCATCATCACCACCAGACAATGACTTGCTGCTGTTACCTACAATTAGCGTCTTCTTATCGCCATTGCTGTATTCCACATCACGCATTTTATACGCGCTAGTAAAACCACCGTCGGTATCAAAATCTGGCATCAATGAAACAGATGCAGTACTAGTACTCGCATCAGTGATAAAACCACGACGAACAAAATCACGTGTGGCATCTGATGCGTAAGGCGCAGAGCCATATCCGACAGCAAAACTGCGACTTAATAAACTAGAATCTACAACATCAGTCACTTTAACATCGGTATCGCTGCCAAAACCTTCAACATTGATATTACTGGTTGCACCAAAGAAATAACTACTTGGATCAGCATTACCTGCATCAATATCAAACATTGCATTACGCCAAGCTTGATATGCATTTTCAAAACTTAACTCAGTACTACTCTCACTACCTTCAAATGCGGAATCACAAACGTCATCATCATAAAAACAGGTTTGGTTAAAGGTAAAAGGTAGCCCTAAGTCTATATCTTGTTCTAATTGCGCTTTGAAAGCGTATGCAGCAAATAAACTACCTTCTTCAGTGATCGCAGAAGGAAACGGTCCAATATTACTGCCGTCTGTATCAACAGATAATATTTCAACATCATAATAAGGTGTTGTAGTCGCGGCCCAAGCACTGCTTGCAGATAATAGGGCGATAATTGAGATACTTTTTGTGTATTTCATGTAAACATTACTCTCCGTTTTGTAACTCGTCCAATTCTTCCCAACGTGCAAAAGCAGTGTCTAGCTTCTCTTCCGTTTCAGCTAATAGCGCTAAGAATTGGTCGGCTTCTTTTTTATCTTTAGTAAAAAACTCAGGCGTATTAATGGTTTCTTGTAATGTACCTACTTGCTCTTCTAATTGTTCTAGTAAAGCGGGTAAACCATCTAACTCAAGTTGAATTTTATATGACAATTTTTTCTTTTTAGCAGGTGCTTTAGACACCGTTTTTTCAACAGTAGCAGGTGCTGATTTTTTTTCTTTAACCACTTTGATTGGTGCTTCACTTTGCGCTTTATGACGCACAGCATCACTGTAACCACCAACAAATTGTTGAATATTACCATTGCCATCAAAAAACCATGTATGGGTTACTGTGTTATCAACAAAACTACGGTCATGGCTCACTAATAATAAGGTGCCTTGGTAATTTGCTAATAACTCTTCTAATAACTCCAGCGTTTCGACATCAAGATCATTAGTCGGTTCATCTAAGATCAAGAAATTACTTGGTTTTAGGAATATTTTTGCTAATAGGAGACGGTTTTTCTCTCCACCTGATAATGCTTTAACTGGCGTACGCGCGCGATCTGGGTGGAACAAGAAATCTTGTAAATAACCTAATACATGGCGTTTATTACCATTGATTTCTACTTCTTGTTTGCCTTCTGCTAGGTTATCAACCACGGTTTTTTCAGGATCTAATGCATCACGGTATTGGTCAAAATAAGCCACTTCTAACTTAGTACCACATTTTACCGTACCTTGATCAGGTTCAAGATTACCCAGTAACAATTTAAGCAGTGTACTTTTACCACAGCCATTTCGGCCCACTAATGCAATTTTATCACCACGCATGATCGTTGTTGAAAAGTCACGCACAATACGTAAATCATCGTAACTGTAAGTTAGACCTTCAGTTTCAAAGATAATTTTGCCAGAGCGTGCAGCTTCATCGACAATAATTTTGGCTTTGCCTTGCACATTAGTTCGCTCTGAACGTTCTTGTCGTAAAGATTTAAGCGCACGCACACGGCCTTCATTTCGGGTTCGACGCGCTTTGATACCTTGACGGATCCACGTTTCTTCAATGGCTAATTTACGGTCGAATTCTGCATTCTGTTCATCTTCAACACGTAATGCTTCTTCTTTAGCAATTAAGTAATCTTCATAACCACCTGGCCATGAACTTAACTTACCACGATCAATATCAACGATACGGGTTGCTAAACGACGAATGAATTCACGGTCATGACTGATAAAAACAATAGAACCTTGGAATGACATTAAAAATTGCTCAAGCCATTCGATAGTTCCCACGTCTAAGTGGTTAGTAGGTTCGTCTAATAATAATAAATCAGGGTCATTCACTAACGCTTTAGCCAGTGCGACTTTACGTAACCAACCACCGGACAATTGATCTAATGTGATTTCAGGATCAATGGCTAAACGGTCTAAAATTTGATTAATTTTCGAATCTAATTGCCACGCATCAAGTTGGTCAATTTGTTCCTGTAAGCGTTGTAATTTATTCATCGCTTTTTCACTGCAGTCTTCAGCAATGATATGTAATTGTTCATGGTATTGACTCAGCACCACACCCGCATTTTCCATGCCTGATGCCACAAAGTCATAGGCACTCATGGTACTTGCCGTTGGTGGATCTTGCTCAAGACGCGCGATTTTTACATCGTTGTTAATTAATAACGAACCATCGTCTAATTGAATACGACCATCAAGGACTTTTAACAGTGTCGATTTACCGGCACCGTTTCTTCCTACTAAACAAACACGCTCGTTTGGTTCAATAACTAAATTTGATTTATTTAATAACGCACCACCGCCAAAAGCCAGTTCTGCGTTATGTAATGTTAATAATGCCACGGTTATTCACTCTTTATTAGGTGATAAGAATTGTTTGATTTGAGGTGACGCAAAAGGCCAATCAAGATGTTGGCCGTTTGCGTTTTCTAATACTGGAATACGAATACCAAATGAATCGACTAAGTGTTGTTCGCTAATGATATCGACTAACACATAGTCAACTTGGCATTGCGCTAACAATGCCATTGCTTGCTCACAAAGATGGCAACCATCGGTATGATATAAAACAGGTAAATTCATTTTTTAATTGTCTATTACTTATAATTTGTTAACTATGCTTGGTCAGTAACCAACACTGGTGGATTTTATCATTACCTTTAAAATCTTCAGGGATGGATGCTTTACTAATATCTTTGACATAAAAACCAAGTGCTTTGATTGCTTCAAGGTCAAGTTTAAAGCCACGTTTATTATTCGAGAAAATAATCTCTCCGTTTGGATTAACACGCTCACTCGCCGATGTTAATAATGCCACATGGTCATCTTGCACATCAAACACATCACTCATACGTTTAGAGTTCGAAAAGGTAGGTGGATCAATAAAAATAAGGTCATACATTTCATGCGCATGTTGTAACCATTTAATACAATCCTGTTGAATAAATTCATGCTTACCTTGAATGCCATTCTCAGTGAAGTTTTCTTGGCCCCAATTTAGGTAAGTATTAGACATATCGACACTGGTTGTTGATTTAGCGCCACCTAATGCCGCATGAACAGAAGCGGTTGCGGTGTAACAAAATAGGTTTAAGAAATCTTTGCCCTTGGCCATATTGCCAATACGTAAACGTGTTGGACGGTGATCCAAAAACAGACCAGTATCTAAATAATCTTGTAAATTTACAATCAGTTTTGCAGGCCCTTCTTGCACCACTAAACGTTGTTTTTTACTGTCTAATTTTTCATATTGTTGGCGTCCTTTTTGACGCTCACGCACTTTGATGATTAATTGGTCATCGGTTAAATCTAATAAATAACGCGTAGTTGAAACGATATCTAAGAAACGACGACGTACTTTCTGTGCATCAATTTCTTTAGGAGCGCGGTATTCTTGAATAATTAAATATTCGTTATAACGATCAATGGCTACGTTATATTCAGGTAAATCAGCATCATATAAACGGTAACATTGAATATCTTCGCGTTTAGCCCATTTGTCTAAACGTTTCATATTTTTTAATAAACGATTCGCAAAATCTTCCGCATAGATAGCAGGCTTAATTTGCTTAACTTCTTTAAATACGATTTCAGATTCAGATTCTTCAGCCATTGGGAATTCTTGCGTTGGTGTAATGGTTCCCCATGGATTATCATCAGTTGATTCTTTATAAACCACTTCAGCTGCTTTTGCCTGTTTAGGCTGCTTAGCAGGTTTAGGTGTTTCTTCAACAATTGCCGCACCTTCAACTAAACGTTTAGGCGAAATTCGGTAGTTTTTAAGTACACACTCAATTGGACCATTAAAGAATTTAAAGCTTTTGCCTGCGCGCATTCCTAAACAACTTAATAGTTCAGTGTCCATCGCGAACATACTTAAGTTCCAACCTGCAAAAGCTTCTTTAAAGTGATGACCTAATTCAGTATATAAACTGATAGTGTCACTAAAACCGCCTAAACGTTCACCGTATGGTGGATTTGAAATTAACAGCCCAGTACTTAATTCTTCAGGTGGTAATACTTTTTTAGCATCTTGCACGCTGAATTCAATTAACTCTGCAACACCAGCGCGTTGTGCATTTTGGCGTGCAATCGCGATCATATCTTTGCTTAAATCAGAAGCATAAAAACGTGTAGTACAATCTTTCACGGCTCGCTTAGCATAAACCTGAGCCGTCGTTTTTAATGTTTTCCACGTTTCAGCGTCGTGTTTTTTCCAATGCTCAAAACCAAATGTTTCACGTAATGAACCCGGCGCAATATTTAACGACATCATTGCTGCTTCAATAATAAGCGTACCAGAACCACACATTGGATCTAATAACGCTTCACCTTTCCAACCACTACGTTTAATAATACCAGCGGCTAATGTTTCACGTAACGGCGCTTCACCAGCAATAGTACGGTAACCACGAAGGTGCAATGGTGAACCAGAAAGATCGATATAAATTGACGCTTTATCTTTAAATAAACGACCGTTAAAACGAATATCGGCATCACGTTTTTCAACGTTAGGACGCTCATCGAACTTTTTACGGAAACGATCCACAATCGCATCTTTAATTTTTAATGCGCCAAACTGTGTGTTACGAATTTCGTCGTTACTACCAGAAAAGTCAATGGAGAATGTTTTATCAACATCAAAGTGCGTTTCCCATGGGATATTGCTACACCCAAGGTATAAATCCATTGGATCGATAACTTTGAATTCACTTAATTTAAGTAATACACGAGAGGCAAAACGAGACCATAAACATACTTGGTAACCTTGCTCTAATGAACCGTCGAAGCTAACACCACCAGCAATTTGCTTAGTATTTTCAATACCAAGATCTTTAAGTTCTACTTCTAATAAAGGCGCAAGCCCTTTCGCGGTGGGGATAAAATAACTGAACATAGACACTCTCATGCAATTGTTGAATAAAAAAATAGGGCATATTATACCTTGCAAACAGCATTATCCCTATGGAATTTTACTCCTTTCTGATGTGTAACTAAAAATAAAAAACGCCTCAAAATAGAAGCGTTTTTTAATGGTTGTAGAGTTTGGAAATGAACTTATTTATTCAATAAGTATTTGATACGTGTTTTTAATATATCCGTAGCGATACGGTTTTTCCCACCACGAGGAATAATGATATCGGCATGTTGCTTTGATGGTTCAATAAATTGTAAAAACATCGGTCTTACTGTTTTTTTGTATTGTGACATCACTGAATCTAATGTTCTTCCACGCTCCATAATATCGCGTGTTAAACGACGCATTAAACAAATATCCAATGGTGTATCGATAAAAATACTGGCATCAATTTGGGTGCGCAATGTTGAATCTGTTAGTAATAAAATGCCTTCAATAATAATGATTTTTTTAGGCGATAAGTTAATCACTTCATTAGTACGGGTATGCTCAGTGTAACTATAAACAGGAATTTCAACAGATTGGTTATTTTGCAGCAATTTTATATGCTGACTTAATAACTGATGGTCAAAGGCTTTTGGGTGGTCGTAATTAGTTTGTACACGCTCTTCCATTGGCATATGGGATTGATCTTTATAATAAGCATCTTCAGAAATAATGCCTATTTGATCGGTGCCTAATTCTTGTCGAAGCTCATTACAAATAGTATGTGCAATTAAACTTTTTCCTGAGGCTGAAGCCCCTGCAATTGCGATAACGACACAGTGATTTTTATTCAAAATTGACCTTCATAAAATTAATTAAATGTTAGAAATATAAAATAGTATAGCGCTGTAATGACAACCTACAATAATGCCCTTAACTTTTTTTAATAATGACTTAAAACAGGTTAAGGGCAAAATATAAATTCTATTAACGCTAGATTTGTAAATGTTTACTGTTTGCGAGTAAAACGATTAATAAAATAAGCAACGATCGAACCACAAACTAATCCACCGACATTGGCCACCATATCCAACCATTCACCATATCGGTTTACATAAGGTTGTATTAACTCAATGGTTCCACTTAACAGGGCATACAAGATAAAAACAACCAGCCAATTATTCGGTTTTTTTAACATTAATGGGAAAACCAAAACACTGTATGCAATAAAATGATGGGTTTTATCACTTCCCGGTACGCCTGGTAAATTGGGTAAAGGAGTTAATGATAGTGAAGCAATTATCGCCACTAATAATAACGATAATGCTATCCAATATTTTCTTATTAGCTGTAATAGAGTGTTCATAAAATAGTATGGGCCTTGTTGCTCAAATCTAAGTTAATGTATTAAGTCATTGTCTCAGCTAATTCACTTAGTAACTTATGCTGATGTTCTGTTAGTTCTGTTGGCGTTGGGATCACAACGGTGTAAATTAAATCACCAATATGGTCACTATTCATTGATTTAACACCGCGTCCTTTAATTCTAAATTTACGTCCCATTTGCGTTCCAGCAGGTATTTTCAGATTAATATGCCCACTAAAGGTTGAAGCCTTAGCGGTTCCACCGACAGCTGCCACCGGAAATGAAGTGATTAAATCACAGTAAAGATCATCGCCTTTTCGAGTAAAAAAATCATGTGCTAATAACACTACTTCGACAAATAAATCACCGCGTCCAGCACCTAATGTTCCAGGATTACCTTTGCCCGTAACACGTACTCGTTGCTTATCATTAATACCTGCTGGCATGGTCACTAATAACGGTTCGGTTGTATTCGGTAAACGCACCTCTTTAACACAACCTTCGACAGACTCTTCTAAGGTCATATCGATTTGTAAAATGATGTCTGAGCCCTTTTGTGGCTGAGGTTGGTAACGTTCTTGACGCTGTTGGCGTTGACCGAACATATCACCAAACATATCATTGAAATCACCGCCTTGGCTGAATCCACCCTGTCCAAAACCACCTCGCCCTTGGGCTTGGCCATTTTCAAAAGCGCTATGTCCAAAATCATCATATTGCTGACGTTTTTCTGGATCATTTAATATTTCATACGCCGCTTTAACTTCACGGAATTTTTCTTGCGCAACAGGGTTATCTGGATTTCTATCAGGATGATATTTCATCGCTAATTTTTTATAAGCTTTTTTAATCTCTTTCTCAGATGTACTTTTACTAACACCTAATACTTCATAACAATCACGTTTCGACATTTTTCTCTCAATAATTCCATTGTAGTTACTATAATGCGGCGATATTGTGCACTGGTTTAGTCGTTCGCTGCTTAAACAGCGATAGCCGTTATATAAAATGGTGGCAGTTTTTTAGTGTACAACAAAGCGCGCGAATTATAGCGTAACTAAATTTAAATCACATAAAAATTGCTAAAGGAAAAAACAAAACAGTAGCAAATAAAGTTACTTGTAAATGATAGTGATAATATCAACGAATCTTTTATCAGAAAATTAGCATACTTTAAAAAGTATGTCATAAAGGGGAAGGGTTTATTTTTTTAAAAATAGTGAGGGATTATTATTAAAACTGACAATACATTGTCGACAAATGCAGCTTGTATTTTTTAATGGTTCAGGTAATAAATTTAGTAGAGCCTGTGGTACGGTTAAATCATTACACCAACAGCCCTGCCTCGCTGCGACATCGCATCGATTAGTTTGTAAGCAAAATGGACAAGCATCTTGATTTGTTGGTTCGGTCATTTAAATCATCTAATTTATTTAAGAAGCTAGCATTGCAAAAGTAAAATACAAAGCCCAGTTAAAAGCAAGACCGCCACCACTATTTGGGCTCACTTCAATTAACTAAATAAAGGGCTTTATATTAACTTATACTAATGCGCACTGCATGTATCGTGCTGACAATTTTCATCATGCTGATGATCGTCTTCACTATGCGCATTTGAGTATGCAGCTAATACCTCACTACTAGGGCTATAATCATCATCATTACCTGCAATATAACGTAGGTGCTCCCAAGTCAGCATATAAGCAAAAAACAAACGATGTTGGCGTTTTGTTTTAATGCTTTTTGAGGCAAAGAGTTGGCTACCGGCATAACCTTGTAAAGATTCGATAATGTTAACGTAACGTAACCAAGGCAATGTATTGTGCTTGCTTGGGTTAAAGTTAATTTTATTAAACGCGGTTAATGCATTCCAAAAATGTTTATTGGTATCAGCATTGTGTGTTTTCCTAGCTTCTTCAATTAACGAAAAAAAACTTCTCTCGGTTGATTGCTCAACACTAAGGTAATCCTTTAATTGTGTTATTAAGTGTAACTCTGCTTGATAAAAAAACGCAGCTAATGAAACTGGCTGTTGTGCTTTAAATTGCGTAACAAAATTTTCAAAATTTGTATCCACAGGTTTCTCCGTGTCATTTTTAGTAAAGTACGGTCAACTCATTTCATCATGGTCGTGTTATGACGATCAAAAGTTGTTTACTAATAAAATACCAACTCAGCTAACTAGCTGACCCCATACAGAATGAAATTGGTAAAATAGCGATAATAAATGTGTAAACAATCCCCGTTCCCATTCAAGATGCAACATTTAGCAAGTTGTGAGCTGAGTCGCTTTTAAGCAGAGAGTTGAAGAGCTAACTCGTTTAATCGACACTTCACTCCCTTTTTATAACCGCAACAAAGACAACTTGCCTCACCACTTGCACAGTGGTTCATTAGCTCAACAAGTAATTCAGCATTGCAACATTCGATAAGAACTAGCCATTAAAGGTGTAAAACTTGTTTTTACACCTAGTGATAGAGAGTTAACGAAATTAATGGCTCAAAGGTCATCATGTTGCGCTTTATCTTGCTGTTCGAGCTAATGGTCGAAGGAAGCATCTCTATTAGTAACGGGTATAAATAGTAACGGATATAAATTAACCTAATTTATTTTGCAAATAACCAAATGCGGTTAACATCGCTTGCTCTTGGAACTTCTTAAGTCCTAATTCAACCGCTGTTGGTGTATTTTGCGCTTGCTTAAGGCCTTTTTTGATATAGTCAGATGAGATAACTTGTACCTCTACATCACGCATTAATTGCAATGCACCTTCAATTTTAAAACTTAAAGTATGACCTGCAAATTTACCTTTTAGTGCACGTTCACGAATGATCACCTTATCAATTTGGTAATCTTTCATTAACTGCGCAAAATCAAACTGGAACTTTTTTAACGGTTCAGTATTAATAGGGTCATTTAATGTTAGTTTTGTTGTACGCACAGGTGGCACGTCGTAAAGACCGTTTTTAAACTGCATAATCGCAATGACGGCTTCGTTACCTGTTAATTCAACACCACATACTCTCATTTTCTTTCCTCTTATCTTTCGATCATTATCCATCTGCTAATAGTATATTAGCCAAAAAACAAAAGCCCTAATCAAAGATTAAGGCTTTTCTAATAACTCGCTGAACAATAAATGAACATTCATCTGGTATTCGCGTCGCAAATTATTTTTATTTTTCATATAAAACGCGAGTATACACTTTAACTAGTTAGCATGCATACGTAAATTTATCATACGAATAGTTGCGCCAATACCTGCTAGTACTTGGTTAGCATTTACACCACGTGTGGTAAATTGCTCATCACCATCGGCCCAAGTAACGGTACACTCAGTGAAGGCACTGGTTTTACCACCAGGTGGAATACGTAATTCAAAATCCATCAGTTCAGGGAACACAAAAGCACTTTTATCTAAGACTTTAGTCATTGCACTAATAAAGGCATCAAAACCACCATTACCACTACCACTGCTTTTATAAATTTTATCTTTTACACGCACTCGTATACTTACCGTTGACTCTAAATCGAGCCCAGAGTTAATTGAACAGTTTAACAGTTCAACATAGTTATAATCGTTACGCTCTAATAAATCCGCAATAATAAAGGGCAAATCATCAGCAGTAATGGACGCTTTTTGATCGCCTAAACGTACAACACGTTTTAATAGTTTTTTCTGTTGATCCGCATCCAACTCAATGTCCAGTGCTTCTAAGTTTTTTGCTAAAGAGGCTTTACCGCTCATTTTACCTAGTGCATAACTGCGTGAGCGTGCAAAACGTTCCGGTGTCAGTGCTGAAATATATAAACCTCCTTTGCGGTCGCCATCGGCATGAATACCACTAGTTTGCGTAAATACATCAGCCCCTACAATAGGCGTATTATCAGCGATACGTTTACCTGAAAAGTTTTCCACTAATTTACTTAAATTATGGATTTCCGATTCATCAATATTGACTTTTTTGCCTAGTTTATCTTTCAAGACCACTGCGACTTCAGTCAATGATGCATTACCGGCACGCTCACCCAAGCAATTCATCGTACAATGAATAGAAGAAACCCCTGCTTTAACAGCGAACATAGCATTCGCGGTTGCCAAACCGTAATCATTATGGGGATGAAAATCGAATTGTAAACTAGGGAAACGAGTCACCATATCACTTAAACTCGCAAACACTTCGTCCGGAGACATCACCCCTAAAGTATCGGGCAACATAAAATGCTCAATACCTGTATCGGCTAGTTGAGTGACCATATCATAGACATATTGTGGGCTATCTTGGTAACCATTTGACCAATCTTCTAAGTAAATATTAACTTTTAGACCTTGTTCAAGTGCATAATTTATCGTTTGTTTAACATCTGCTACATGTTCATCTAAGGATTTTTTTAATTGCTCAGTACAATGTTTTAAACTGCCTTTAGCTAATAGGTTAAGTACTTTACCACCGGTATCTTTGATCCAATCCACGCTTAAGGTGTGATCAACAAAGCCTAATACTTCAATTCGATCCACTAGACCTTCTTTTTCAGCCCAAGTATTCAACTTGGTTACCGCTTCTTTTTCTCCTTCAGAAACACGTGCTGACGCGACTTCGATACGATCGATTTTAAGCTTTTGTAATAGTGCTTTCGCTAGGCTAACTTTTTCTGCAGGAGAAAATGAAACTGCTTGCGTTTGTTCTCCATCGCGTAATGTTGTATCCATCAACTGTACAGTGACATTATCTTGAGCCATTGTTTACTCCACTTGTAATCTTAAGAAAAAAGCTTATTGCAGTCAGTACATTCAGCCTTCACTGCAATAAGTTTTCGATAAAAAAGGCGCAACCAGTGCGCCTTTGATTTTTCTGTTTAAACTATTTTTTGAATAGTTTAAATCTTTATTGATTAAGCGCTAGGCCATAACCATGGAAGACGTTTTTTCTGTGCATTTTCGTACGCAGAAATTTGTTCTTCATGCTTTAGTGTCCAAGCAATATCATCAAGACCATCAAGTAATGATTCTTTACGGAATGCATCAACTTCAAAAGAGATTGATAAACCACCTGGTGTTGTTACTTTTTGTGCTTCTAGATCAACTGTGAATTCAACACCTTCATTAGCAGAAATTTCAGCCATTAAAGCAGCAAGTTGCTCATCAGTTACGATAATCGGTAAAATACTATTTTTAAAACAGTTGCTATAAAAAATATCAGCAAAGCTAGTTGAAATAACAGTATTAAATCCATAGTCAGCAATTGCCCAAGGCGCATGCTCACGAGATGAACCACAGCCGAAGTTTTCACCAGCAACTAATATTTTAGCGCCTTTAAAAGCCGGTTTGTTTAATTCAAACTCTGGGTTTGGTGTAATGTTATCCGCAAGGTAACGCCAGTTATGGAATAAGTTAATACCAAAACCTGTACGCTCCACTTTTTTCATGAAGTTTTTTGGGATGATTTGATCCGTATCGACGTTACTACGATCCATTAACGCGGCGATACTTGTATGTTTAATATATGGTTGCATTATCTAGCCCCTATTTCCAATCTCGAATGTCTACAAAGTGACCTGCAACTGATGCTGCAGCAGCCATTGCTGGTGATACAAGGTGAGTACGTCCACCTTTACCTTGACGTCCTTCGAAATTACGGTTTGAAGTAGATGCACTACGTTGTCCATCTTCAAGTTCATCACCGTTCATAGCTAGACACATTGAACAACCTGGATCACGCCATTCCCAACCTGCATCTAAAAAGATCTTATCAAGACCTTCTTTCTCTGCCTGTACTTTAACAGGGAAAGAACCTGGTACTGCAAACGCTTGTACGCCAGCAGCTACTTTTTTACCTTTCAGTAATTCAGCAGCAGCACGAAAATCTTCAATACGACCATTAGTACAAGAACCAATAAATACCACATCGATGTGGATATCAGTAATTTTTTGACCTGCATCTAATGCCATGTACTTAAGTGCATTGGCACAAGCTTGTGATTTAACTTCATTTGTGAAATCAGACGGAGAAGGAACGACACCTGTTACAGAAATAACTTGCTCAGGTGATGTCCCCCAAGATACTTGTGGTGCAATATCTTCTGCTTTTAATTCAATAACGGCATCAAACTCTGCACCTTGATCAGATACAAGCGATTTCCAGTATTCAACAGCAACAGGCCAATCTTCACCTTTAGGTGCAAACTCTTTACCTTCAAGGTAATCAAAAGTCACTTGGTCTGGTGCAACAAGACCAGCACGAGCACCCGCTTCAATCGCCATATTACATAGCGTCATACGACCTTCCATTGTGAGGTCAGTAATTGTGTTACCAGCGAACTCCATTACATAACCCGTACCGCCAGCAGTACCTGTTTTAGCAATAATAGCTAATGCGATATCTTTAGCTGTTGAGAAAGCAGGTAATTTACCTTCTACTTTCACTAGCATTGTTTTTGCTTTTTTCTGTTGTAATGTTTGTGTTGCCATTACATGTTCAACTTCACTCGTACCGATACCAAACGCTAGTGCGCCAAATGCACCGTGTGTTGCTGTATGGCTATCACCACAACATACAACCATACCAGGGTGAACGAAACCATGCTCAGGCACAACGATGTGAATAACGCCGTTTTGCTTACTGTCCATACCGTAAAGATTAATATCATTTTCTTCACAGTTAGCAGTCATCGTTTCAACTTGTTTTTTTGCAATAACATCAACAATATTAAAACGATCTTTAGTTGGTACACAGTGATCGATTGTACCTAGAATACTATGTACGTTACGTACTTTACGGTTTTGCAGACGAAGGCCTTCAAACGCTTGTGGGCTTGTTACTTCATGCATTAGATGTCTATCAACAAACAAAAGCGGAGAGCCTGCTTCTGGTTCATGAACTAAGTTCGCATCCCAGATTTTTTCATACATTGTTCTAGTCATTGTTTCCCTTACCACACTATTACTTAAAATCTTTTCCCGGCCTAAACATATTTAGATAATACGAATGATTATCAATAAGCAGATCGCGGCGCATTTGTAAAGCCTCATTCTAATTGATCAAGGTCAATCCTACAATATAGTGACCTCACTTTATCTGCAGCAATTAGATATTTATGCACTAATTAATACATTTTATGCACCAAAATTAAAGCAAATGAAAATTATATAATCAATATTTCAATAGAAAAAAGATAACAAACTCCGTAATATAGCGGCATATTAACTCTCTATTAGGCTTACCGTTGATGCAATTTGAACTCATCACTACACTGACACAATTATCTGAGTATATTGCCACATTAGATAACTCTCCTATTTCTTTAGACACTGAATTCGTCCGTACCCGTACTTTTTATGCCAATTTAGGTCTATTACAAGTATCACAAAATGAAAAGATCGTATTAATCGATCCTATCTCGATCGGAGATATTAGTGCTTTTTGGCAGGCGATAGATAACAAAGCCTGTATTTTACATGCCAGTAGTGAAGATTTAGAAATTATCAGGCAACAAAAGGGTGACCTAAATATTAAGTTGTTTGATACACAGGTAGCCTGTGCATTTTTGAATCACGGCGCGTCATTAGGTTATGCCAAAATGGTCGAATTAATAGATGGTGCAGTGTTAGATAAAGGTGAGTCTCGTACCGATTGGTGTGCACGACCATTAACCCAAAAGCAACAACATTACGCCGCCGCCGATGTGTTGTACCTTGAACCGAGTTTAGTTGTTTTACAGGCGCAGCTTGCAGAAAAGAAAATGACCGATTTTTTTGAACAAGAATGCCAAATGATTTTAGATCAAAAAATGAAACCAATTGACCCGGATAAAGCTTATAAATCTTTAGATAATCTATTTAAGTTAGATAGACACAGCTTAGCCATCATTAAAGCGTTGGCGAAATGGCGATTACAAACTGCACAAGCGCGTAATCTGGCGCTTAACTTTGTAGTGAAAGCTGAGCATTTATGGTTATTAGCTTATTATCAGCCAGCTTCAATCAATGATTTAAAACGCTTAAATTTATTACCCAATGAAATTCGTATTCACGGACAAAATATTTTATCGGTTATCGCAGAAGTGTCCGCACAAGATCCAGAAACCTATCCGCCCCTCATTTCTCGTTTAATTGATTTTCCTGAATACAAAAAAACCTTAAAAGAGATGCGCGATAAAATCAAAGCCTGCGCAGAAAAATATGAGCTACCAGTTGAATTAATTGCCTCTAAACGTGTCATTAATGAGTATTTAAGTTGGTCTTGGAAATTAACTGATCAACAGCGTTTAACAGCGACCAAACCAAAACTGTTAAGCGGATGGCGATTTGAGCTGATCGGGCATCAATTTAACTATTAACATTGGCTGATTTTGATCAGCGAATAAGATAACCGAATCTAAAAACCGTCTAATTCATCTAGACGGTTAGCCAACAGTCTTATATTAATTTCTTTTGTGCATCTGATGCATATCGATTAATACGTAACTAGGGTAATAAATGATAATAAAAAAAACATCGCCCACCGATAAACCAACATGGTTAGAAAGCAGCAAAATTTATCTACAAAAGCGAGTTGCTATATTATTTTTTCTTGGTTTCTCCGCAGGCCTTCCAATTTTATTAGTTTTTTCCACTTTATCATTTTGGTTACGAGAAGCGGGAGTAAGTCGGGCTAGCATTGGCTTCTTTAGCTGGATAGCCTTGGCTTACGCTTTTAAATGGATCTGGTCACCGTTTGTGGACCGTTTATCTATTCCATTGTTAACCACTTGGCTTGGGCGACGACGCTCATGGTTATTGCTATCTCAACTAGCCATTACCGTTGCAATTATTGGCATGGCAATGAGCGATCCTCAACAAAATCTCACCTTATTCGCTATTTGTGCTTTAGTCGTTGCTTACAGTTCAGCGACACAGGATATCGTCATTGACGCGTTCCGTATCGAATCTGCTCCCGAGAAGTTTCAAGCGGCAATGGCAGCGGCCTACATGACCGGATACCGACTCGCAATGATCATGGCCGGAGCCGGTTCTTTAGCTATTGCAGCATTAGTCAGTGACTCACAGGCTTACCAATTATCGGCCTGGTCAACATCATACTTTGTAATGGCAGCTTGTATGAGTGTAGGTATTATTACCACATTTATTGCCCAAGAACCGGAATATGAAAGAGCTTTACAGCCACATACAAAAATACATTTAACCCCTATTGCACGTTTTATGGCATGGTTAGAAATCGCCATTGTTGCGCCTTTTTCAGACTTTTTTACACGCTATGGCAAGCATGCTTTATTAATATTATTACTGATAGGTAGCTATCGTATTTCTGATATTGTAATGGGTATTATGGCTAACCCTTTTTATGTTGATATGGGCTATAGCAAAGGGGAAGTAGCTGCCATTTCTAAGGTATTTGGGGTAATCATGACCCTGCTTGGCGCAGGATTGGGCGGCATATTATTAACACGCTATAGCACCTACACGATCCTATTTTTGGGTGCATTTTTGGTTGTCGTGACTAACTTTATATTTGCTATTTTAGCCTTTGTAGGAAAAGATTTAACGTTATTAACTCTGATCATCTCGATGGACAATATCAGTGCAGGTATTGCGACCACAGCCTTTATCACTTATATTTCTAAACTAACCAATATTGAATTTTCTGCTACTCAGTACGCATTATTTAGTTCAATGATGCTGTTATTTCCGAAATTTATTGCCGGTTTTTCTGGCGTCTATGTAGATAGTTTTGGTTATGTTAACTTCTTTGTCGGATCCGCCTTAATAGGTGTTCCTGTGCTTGGTTTAATTATACTGTTAAAAAAAATCATCGAAGAATAAGCCAATCGATTTAACTATGACCAATGTAACTATGGCCAATTCAACTATAACCAATGTGACTATAACCAATGTAACGTTAAATATTACATTCTATTATTGATGATTTGAAATATTCAAATAAGTATCATATCGCCGTTTTATTTCACGCACATAAGTCACGGGCTCTTGTCCTCGAACATACCCATAACGCGCTTTGGCTGCATACTTAGGTTGTGATAAAAGTAGCATAGCTTTTTCAACATGATTAAACCAACGATCATCTTGCCAACCTTTTTTCCTCGCTAAGCGAATAGCATCTCGAACATGCCCTGCACCTGCATTATATGAGGCTAATGTAAACCAGGTTAACTCTGATTTAGGGATCTTATCTGCTTGCATTCGCTCTCTTACCCAATCCATATAACGAATGCCGGCTTCAATACCCTGCTCAGGATCATGCATATCTTGGATCCCCAATTGCTCAGCAGTACGTGGCATGACTTGGAATAACCCTTGTGCCCCCGATAAAGACTTTGCATTGGGATCAAAGCGGCTTTCTTGATGCATTTGCGCGACCAATAAACGCCAATCAAACCCATACTTCTTAGCATGTTTTTTCACTAAGTCATCAAAAGGAGACATAACACCTGACTCTATTTCAGCCACATAACCTTTGTATTGCTGATCTAAGCGTTTTTTGTTTTTAAAGTATTTATTATAAATTACATTATAAAACAATCCTTTATAATGTTTTTTGATAAAAATATTGATCTCTTTTAATAACGCTTGATTACCCGCTTTGATCCCCCAACTTTGTGCCTTAGGCTCTCCTAACGCCATAAAGGATTGAATATCATCACGGAAGGTTAGCTCTAAATCAACAATATGACTGTCGGCTATAGTCATGTCATACTTTTTATCCGCCACCGCTTCAATAATTGATTCCGTTTCCATATTCTCAGGAACTGCAATCAATTTAACACTCGGCACTGTTTTTTGCAGCTGCAATGAAGTACTCCAGTATGCACTTGAAGAGCGTGTGTAAATTTTATGGCCTTTGAGATCTTGAGGTGTTTCTATTCCTGTGACACCGGATTGCCCAACCACCAACTCAGAAGCATAATGATAAGGGCGAGAAAAACCGATCCCCTTCGCTCTTCTTGCCTCGGTCGGAGTTAAAAAACCTAATGCAATATCTGCCTTATCGTCAATTAAGTAATCTAGCAATGCCACGTTATCTGGAGCAACTATAATCTCGTAACGCAATTTATTTTCTTTAGCAAAGCGCTTCGCTAATTCATAATGAAACCCTAATAATTCACCCCGCCAAATATAATAAGATGAAAGATTATTTCTTAAGACAAAGCGCACTCTGCCCTTAGCTTGTATCGTTTGCCACTGTGTGAGATTGGATTTTTTGATAGTTGATGAAGGCACAACTTTAGTACTTGAAGTATTACCTGTTGTTGAATTCGATGAGGAATGTGCTGTTTTTAGCAACTCAGATACTAACTGCTGCGAATCAATGAAAGCATTCAATTGTGTTAATAAGTATTCATTTTCAATATTAACCGCTCATGCTATATCACGCTTGCCACTTGCTTGAATACTTTTTTTAATATCATCCCGATAGGCTAAAGCGGAGGCGATCAGGTTTGCATCTTGTATCGCAAGGTCATATTCCCCACTCGCAAGTCGATCGTATAAAAGTTCGGTACTAATACTATTATCAATATAACGAATACGCATCTTAGGGTATATTTTCTGCAGTCCTAGCGCGGTTGTTTGGTAGCTTTTACCTTTTTGGATGACCACTTCTCGCCCATTTAATGCACTCCCTTTTTTCAGTGGAGGTGAATGCTTGCCCATAATGAAGTACTCATTACTTTGAATAAAAGCATCACTAAAATTAACGCGTTTTTTACGTGCCGTGGTGATAGTTAAGTTCGCTGCGATCACATCCCCTTCACCTGCAATTAATTTGCTAAATAGTTGATCAAATTTGGTCACCTTAATTTGTTTAAACTGGAGGTTTTGCTGTACAGAGAATTGCTGTAGGTATTGTAATTCGAGGTCTTGAGGATGACCAGCGCGTGGTAAATAAGTTTCACCACCAACCCATGTTAACACGGTCAAAGTAGGTTTTTGGTTGAAAAAATAATGCTTTAAAAGAAAAAAACTCGCTATCAACATCAGCACCAAACACACAATTTTTGATAATAAAAATAAAGTGTTACGTTTATTTTGACCCTGACTCATAGGCTAGTGTTCCTTCAATGATTATAAAAATTCATTTATATGCACAACAGCTTTAGCGCATTAAGTTTATTCACAATAATCGAGCCTGTCCTCCTTTGATCTCAACATTTAAATAATAATAAAATGCAATATACCTTCCTTGAGGGCTTTACATTCAATAAGACAACCAAGAGATAGTTTGTCGCTATTTCTATTTATCTCGCACTGATTATTTTAATCTACAAAGAACCTAAATCGTGGCAATTACAGTATCACTGACTAAAACTAACTCCCTTATAATAGATACCAATTTTGATTGTTCTATAACATGTCTTAGAGCAAAAATTTTAGCGGCCATCCATTAGTCCACTTTGAACTAATGGATGATAGGTAATTTTTAGCACTTATTATTCAGTAGCAATCTCATCACTTTCAGCAGCTTCACCTTGCATAATGGTAATTTCAACCCGGCGATTGCGACGTTGCTCGGTAATAGTATTACCCAGAGTGAGCGGTTTACTGTTTGCATACCCAACCACCTGCATTTTTTTATCTTGAATGCCGTCAACTTTAAGCATTTCATGTGCTACAGATACTGCACGTTGCGCAGATAAGTCCCAATTAGAGCGATATAATTCCGACTGTATTGGTTCATTATCCGTATGACCAGAAATAGTCAATACTCCGGGTACATCCACTAATATTTTCGCCACTTTTGCTATTACAGGCCTAAAGCGAGGCTGTAAAAATGCAGAACCAGCAGGAAAAGATCCTTTTTCTCTTAATCGTATAATTAACTGTTGTCCTAAAGACTCGATTTCTATTGCACCATCAACAATTTCTTCTTTTAAGTTTTCTGCTACTTTTTTAGCTAAAGCTTGCTGTGCAGCCACTTCAGGAGCAGGTACTTCACTATCCGCTTGCTGCGATGATGTCTCTGTTGAAGAGGCATCACTTTCATCATCCCCTTGCGCTCCTACCGAGGTATCCTGTTGTTCCTTAGAAACCTCTTCGTTAGTATCTTCATTAACTTCAACTGCGGTCTCTTGCGCAGGTACATTGGCATCTCCTCCTGAACGGCTACTTTCACCCTCTTCAAAATCTAAATTTGTTTTAGTAATATCAATAGTATTCTGCATAATCACTTCGATTGGTGTAGGGTCAGGTCTTCCTGGACTGAACTCCTGAGCGATCACAGATGTACCTTTAGGGATATCTTTTATTTCCAGTCTGTTTTGAACCCCAAAAGCAAACTCCATTGATCCTGCGATTTGTTTAAATTTAGCAACATCCATTTCAGAAAATGATAAAAGTAAAACAAAGAAGCACATAAGTAATGACATCAAATCGGCAAAGGTTCCCATCCAGGCTGGTAACCCCTCAGGGGGACATTTACATTCTTCTTCCATTATTAAGCTCCTTCACCAGCAGCACCACTACCCCGCTTAGATTCAGGTAAATAGTTTCGTAACATGCCTTCAATAACACGTGGGTTTTGACCGTCTTGAATACCTAAGACGCCGTCTAGAATAAGACTACGATTCAATTTCTCTTCCGCGGCTCTTAGTTTTAATTTATCTGAAATAGGCAAGGCGACCATATTGGCGACAACCGCACCATACAAAGTGGTTAATAATGCGACGGCCATCGCAGGGCCAATAGATTTAGGGTCATCCATGTTAGAAAGCATGGCAACGAGTCCCACTAGTGTACCTATCATGCCCATCGCAGGCGCAACATCACCAAAGTTCTTGAAAATCTCTGCGCCAACTTCATGACGTTCTGCAGTTAATCGAATATCATTTTGCAGTGTACTACGTACCACGTCTGCATCATGGCCATCCACCAGCATATCGACACCTTTTTGCATAAACGGATTGCTAATTTGGGCTTCTTCTAATGCCAAAAATCCACCTTTACGCGCCGCGTCAGCCATCTCAACTACTTTTACAATTAATTCTTCTGCAGGATCTATTTTGAACATAAAGGCTTTCATGGCAATTTTAATTGCCCCAAAGAATTGCCCCATATTATATTTCATCATTACAACAAAAGCGGTACCGCCAAAAACTATCAAAATAGAGGTCATATCAATAAACATATCAATGGTCCCCCCCATCAACATCGCCATGATAACAAAGCCGAAGGCGCCTATTATTCCAACTAGAGTTGCTAAATCCACAGATTAATCCTTTTCAATTTTAATAGTTAAACATTACTAAGATGATAGTATAGCCATTTCTGGTTAGTTTGCAGTCAAAGATATTTTATTTAAAACAACATTTTACATAAGTATTTAAACAGCTAACAACTTCACTGTTTGGGAATTATTTTTAGCCCTTAGTTTGACATCCTTAACAGTCACGGTAATCTTGCACAAAATATTCAAAAGAGATGCCCCATGGCCCTAAAAAAACCTGAAAATATGCAATATGAAGAAGCAATTACTGAGCTTGAACAAATAGTACAGCATCTAGAGCAAGGTGATTTACCTTTGGAAGATGCATTAAAACAATTCGAACGAGGTATTTCTCTCGCCCGTAGTAATAGCCAAAAATTACAACATGCACAACAACAAGTTAGTATTTTAATGCAAAATGATGCACAAGCACCTTTGCAAAAATTTGAAGAATAAGCAGCTTACATGACACTATTAATTTCTACCATGCAGCAACTTCAAGCACGTGTAAACGATCAGCTTGAGCAATATATTAATCATCCCGCTTCTTATTCAAAAACATTAAATGAGGCGATGGCCTATGGTGCCTTGTTAGGAGGAAAGCGTGTTAGACCATTTTTAGTTTATGCAGTAGGGCAAATGCTTGGCAGTAAATTAGAGACACTTGACCCGATTGCAGCATCAATTGAATGTATCCATGCTTACTCTTTAATTCATGATGATTTACCTGCCATGGATGATGATGCACTGCGTCGCGGTAATGTTACCTGCCATATCAAATATGATGAAGCAACGGCTATCTTAGCGGGTGATGCGTTACAAACATTAGCATTTGAAATTTTATCTAATGAAATACCTGCATTACCAGCACAATCGCAATTAAAAATACTTAATATTTTGGCAAAAGCTGCTGGCGAAAAAGGCATGTGTGCAGGCCAAGTGTTAGATATTGCGGCAGAAAATACAGCGATTTCATTAACTGATTTAGAAATGATTCATAATGCAAAAACAGGCGCATTAATTATCGCAGCGGTACAAATGGGCGCGTTAAGCAAAATAGACATCGATGACGCTGAATTTTTGCTCTTAACAAAATTTGCGACCGCGATCGGTTTAGCGTTTCAAGTACAGGATGATATTTTAGATATCATCAGCGATACCGAAACTCTAGGCAAACCTCAGGGTTCTGACCAACAGTTACATAAATCAACATACCCTGCTTTGCTTGGTTTGCAAGGTGCACAACAAAAAGCTCAAGACTTATATCAAGAAGCGCTTCATGCTTTATCACAATTGCCTTATAATACGCAGTTACTCGAGTTGTTTTCTCATTACATCATCAAACGCGATAAATAAATATGCCATTGGATTTAAAAAATTACCCGTTGCTCGCTAACATTAATTACCCAGAAGACCTGCGTTTATTAAAAAAACAGCAGCTCCCTGCATTTTGCGAAGAGCTACGTCGTTTTTTGTTGACCAGTGTTAGTCAAACCAGTGGCCACCTTGCCTCAGGATTAGGTGTCGTAGAGCTTACTGTTGCTTTGCATTATGTTTATCACACGCCTTTTGATCATCTGGTTTGGGATGTTGGGCATCAAGCCTATCCGCATAAAATTTTAACCGGTCGTCGCGACCAAATGGATAGCATTCGACAGTTTAAAGGCTTACACCCTTTCCCTTGGCGTGAAGAAAGTGAATACGATGTGCTTAGTGTAGGCCATTCTTCGACATCAATTGGCGCTGCCCTAGGGCTCGCTATTGCCGCGGGTAAAGAACAAAAAAATCGTAAAGTAGTCGCTGTGATTGGTGATGGTGCTATTACTGCCGGTATGGCTTTTGAGGCATTAAACCATGCAGGTGCATTACACAACGATATGTTGGTAGTACTTAATGACAATGAAATGTCTATTTCTGAAAATGTGGGTGCATTAAATAATCATTTGGCAAAAATATTATCCGGTGATTTATATACTCAGCTACGTGAAGGGGGCAAAAAAGTGCTGTCCACTGTACCTCCGATTAAAGAGCTAGCAAAAAAAACCGAAGAACATTTAAAAGGCATGGTTTCTCCTGCGACTATTTTTGAAGAATTTGGCTTCAATTATATTGGTCCAATGGATGGCCATAATGTGATCGACCTAGTGGATACGTTACGTAATATGCGCTCCCATGCAGGACCGCAATTTTTACACGTAATGACTAAAAAAGGTAAAGGTTATAAACAAGCAGAGTTAGATCCTATTACTTATCATGCTGTGCCAAAATTCACCCCCGATGAAGCTTTGCCAGTGCCTAAACCCTGCGCACCTACTTTTTCTAAAATATTTGGTCAGTGGTTAAATGACATGGCCGATCAAGACGAAAAACTAACCGCTATTACCCCAGCAATGCGTGAAGGTTCTGGGATGGTTGAGTTTTCTAAACGTCACCCAGACAAATACTATGATGTTGCTATTGCAGAGCAGCATGCTGTTACCTTGGCAGCTGGTATGGCTATTGCTGATTTAAATCCGATTGTTGCTATCTATTCCAGCTTTTTACAACGCGCCTATGACCAAGTGATACATGATGTTGCTATTCAAAATCTTGGTGTGTTGTTTGCCATTGATAGAGCGGGAATTGTTGGCGCTGATGGCCCGACACACCAAGGAGCTTATGACCTAAGTTTTTTACGTTGCATACCTAATATGACCGTGATGACCCCTTCTGATGAACAGGAATGTCGGAACATGTTATATACAGGCCATTTACTTAATACACCTGCCGCAGTTCGCTATCCGAGAGGCAGTGGAACAGGTGTTGAAGTTGATAACAGCATGACAGTGCTAGAAATAGGCAAAGCCAAGGTGATTGCTGAAGGTCAAAAAACAGCTATCTTATGTTTTGGCACCTTTTTACAAGCAGCAATTCCCGTCGCAGAGGAGTTAAATGCAACGATAATCGATATGCGTTTTGTTAAACCTTTAGACCAATCATTATTAATCAAGCTCGCACAAACACATTCGCAAATAGTCACTGTTGAAGAAAATAGTATCTTAGGTGGTGCAGGCTCTGCGGTGAGTGAATTCTTAATGTCACAACAATATACAGGCAAAGTTTTACATTTAGGACTACCTGATTCATTTGTAGAACAAGGTACGCAGGCGGAAATTTATCATATGTTACAACTAGACAGTGAAGGTATTGCAGAACAAATTGATGCATTTTTTAACTAACCGTATCTGTTAGTTTCTAGCGTTTATACCTTTTAGCTTATTGCTCTTAAACCTCTTGTACATACGAACAACAGACCTTAAGGCCTGTTGTTCGTTTAGCCGTCCTGATTTAATAGCGTACTATCTTTGTTAACTTTAAACAGAGACCAGTAGGGAATACCATTACTTGAAAAAATATCTTGTAGGTTAAACTGATTGTTTTGAGCCCAAATTTTATCTTGGTAAAATAGTGGGAAAATCCAGTTATCTTGTTGCAATTTTTGAAAGTAGCTCGTCTGAGATTGAAAGTTTTCAGCAATCTTTTTTTGTTTAAATTTATTTTCTAGGTAACCCGTTAAAAAGCTATTCTTAAATAAGTCCTCATAAATATTATCTTTACTCATCAAATTTGTCTGCCAACTAGAGAGAGCAAAATCGTAATAAAGGTTAGTATTATCCCAAACGTCCTGAGAGCTTACCTCTTGTACCACAAGATTGACGCCAATTTTATCTAGCATATGTGTTAATGCATCAGCAACCTTGCTTGTATTGCCAACATCATCCAGCATAACTAATAATGACATCTGCTTAGGTAAAGGTTGTACCTGTAATATTTTTTTTGCTTTTTCTAAATTGTACTCAGGCATTAACAGCGTATTTTTATCTTCTTTCTGTACCAGGCTATTATCGGTAAAGGCCATCACGGAAGGTTGAATTTGGCCATTATCTTTTAGAATGTATTTCAACATACCCGGTTGATTAATGGCCATATGGATTGCCTCACGTACTTTTTTATCACTTAATATAGGTGACAACTGATCATTAATAGCAAGAAATATGGCATTTGATGAGGGTACTTGTACTAGTCGTGTAGCGGTGTTTTCAGCAAGGTCATTGATAAACTTATTAGGAATAGCATAACTGACTTGTACATCATTTGCTAAGAGTGCAAACAAACGCGATTGTGGTTTATTAACACGCATAAAACGAAAGAATTTGGTAGGTAACGCCCCTTCCCAATAGTTATTGTTTGCAATCACTAACACCCCTAGCACAGGATTATATTTTTGTACTAAATACGGGCCAGTACCAGACATAGTCAACTGGGTAATAGGCGGCAAAATGATTGAAGGTGGCGTATCTAATAATCTTTTATTACTTTGATAAAAGGCTGAGTCTAAAACAAACAAATTAGTTAAATCATCCAATAACTGAATTTCACTCAATTCAGAACGAATATCGAAGCTATTACTATCATTGGACGTTATGGTCTCTATTTTATTAAAAAATCGTAACTTAGCATTATTTTTTGCCTGCTCAAAAGACCAAATAACATCTTTTGCTGTCAATATATTACCAGAATGGAAATGGACATTTTTACGTAAATAAAAACGAATTGTTTTGTTATTAATTCTTTTCCAATTTTTAACTAAGCGAGCTTCCAACTGTTGCTGCTGATCCCAACGAAACAGTGGATCAAATAATAGGTGCTTAAATTGTTCTTCGATTAATTTTTGATCTGCAAAGGGATTAAATGAGGTGGGTATTTTATCAACGGCAACGGTAATCGCTTGAGGATTAAATACATTTGGATTTTGTGCGAAACAACCAACAGCGTAAAATATTGAAGTAATAAAAAACCAACGTAAACGCATATTTACCTCTGACAATTGCTTATAAAGAATAGAATTGGATGAGCAAGAATAAACCTATCGCAGCAAAGATACCAGCCACAATATCGTCGATCATGATCCCGAAACCACCCTCTACTTTTTTATCTAACCAACTAATTGGAAAAGGTTTTAATACATCAAAAAAACGAAATAATAGAAAACCAATGCACACCCAAACAAAGGGAATAGCCATGCCATTTTTAATCTCTGGGTAAACCAATAAAAGCGGCAGCATGGTGATCCAATAACCTACAAACTCATCCCAGACAATCGCTTTATGATCATGCACGCCCATTGCTTCGCTGGTCACGTGACAAAACCAAAACCCAGCAAAACTGGTGATCACTAATACCGCTAGATAATATTCAATACTCAGCATCGCTAATAAATAAAATAGGGGAACCGCTGCTAAAGTACCAAATGTTCCTGGCGCTTTAGGTGCTAATCCACTACCAAAGCCAACAGCAGCAAGGTGTATTGGGTTAGAAAGCTTTAAACCTTTCAAATCATCTCGATTTAACATGTATGTGCGACCTTATTTAAAATGATCCCAGCTACTATTGTCTAATGTAACAAGCTGGTCATGATGAGTAAAAATGATTTCTGGTTGTTTATGTCTAGGCAAGTTAGTAGATAAGTTAGTAGATGAATCAACAACGGCATCAGTAGTCGCTGTCATTGCGTTGATTTTACCAATTTCAAAACACAATAAAGATGATACGTCATTCTCAATTGCCAACTGCTCTTTTAGTAAAGCGAGTTTATGAGGAGAAATGGTAAACAATAACTCATAGTCATCACCACCATTAACAGCAAACTGCCATGCCTGTGAAAGCGTGATAGTGCCTGATTTAATTTCTCCAATCATCGCATTAGAGAAAGGTAAATCCTGTAACCATATTTCAGCGCTACATTGCGATTGCTTTAAAATATGCGATAAATCTTGATTCAATCCGTCAGAAATATCGATGCAACTCGAGGCGTTCCCTACCAATAACTCGCCCATATCTAACCTTGGCTCGGTAAGTTCTAAGGCATCGATAAACGCTTGTGGGTTATGGAGTGATAAGGTCGGATGCTGATTGTCTGATTGCAGCTGTTGCAATTTTACAGCTAATCCTAGCGCCCCATCTCCTAAACAGCCACTCACACAAATAATATCACCTGCTTGAGCTTGTTTACGGGTTAATGCTTGTCCTGATTTTATGATACCTTTTGCCGAGACTGTTATTGATAAAGGCCCCTTAGTCGTATCACCACCAATTAATTGCACATTATACTTATCTGCTAACGCAAAAAAACCGCGACAGAATTCAGCCAACCAAGGCTCATTTATGCTCGGTAAAGTAATCGCTAGTGAGACCCACTTCGCACTCGCCCCCATCGCGGCGAGATCACTTAAGTTAACCGCCAATGATTTATAGCCTAGACGGTAGGGTTCTACATTTTCAAAGAAGTGTACACCACTGACTAAACTATCAGTAGTAACGGCAAGTTGATAACCATTAGCGATATCTAAAATCGCACAATCATCTCCAATGCCAATCACCACATCCTGTGATAGATCTGCCTTACGCTGGAAATAACGTGAAATAATGTCAAACTCGCCCTTACTCATTTTCTTTTTAATGACAATTTAGGTTTAGTCGTTGGATTATTTTTTGATGTAGAAGTCGTTTTTACATTTTTATTCACAAATACTTTTTTCGCTTTAGGCGTTGATTTAAAATCTGTTTTTTCACCTTTCCCATAATATGGGCTGCTGTCGTTACTTTGATTCTGACGAGACAACTTGGCACTGTTTGCATGATCGCTTGATTGTTGAGATTTAGGCAAAGCAGTATTGATAGCTGTCTTTGAAGAGCCAGCCACAGCTGCATTAATGTCAGCCATTTCCTGAGCTGATAAATTACGCCATTGACCCGCTTTTAAATTATGAAGTGTGACGTTCATGATCCGCGTTCTTTGCAGACGTGTCACTTCATATCCTAAATACTCACACATACGGCGTATCTGGCGATTTAAACCTTGCGTCAGAATAATAGTAAATACAAAACGACTTTCAACTTTCACAATACACGGTTTAGTGATCGTATCTAAAATTGGCACACCGCGTTGCATCCTGTCAACAAAGCGTTCACTTAATGGGGTATCCACTGTGACACGGTATTCTTTATCATGAGCATTTTCTGCACGTAATATTTTATTAACAATATCGCCATCACTGGTTAAAAAAATCAGCCCTTCAGAGGGTTTATCTAAACGACCAATGGGGAAGATACGCTCTTTATGCTTGACTGCATCGATGATATTTCCGTACACATTTCGTTCAGTGGTACAGGTAATGCCAATCGGTTTATTATAAGCAATATAAATACGATCAGATTTATTTGTCGCTATTTTATTGATACGCTTGCCATCAACAAAAACTTCATCACCGGGTTGCACTTTAGTGCCAAGTTCAGGAACTTGCCCATTAATTTTAACGCGGCTTTGTTCAATTAATTTATCAGCTTCACGTCGAGAGCAATACCCCGAATCACTGATAAATTTATTAAGACGTTTCTCGATATCTTGACTCACAGTAAACCCCAATGTTATTTATTTTATGACTATATACCCATCATACTTCAAGAAGTATGGTCTGGTGCTAACTGCATATCAGTACAAAGACAATACTAACAATCATCGCCTAACTCGATTGTTACAATATGAAGCGGTACCTGAATTCAAGTAGCTAAGTTCAAGTAATTAAATTCAGATAACCGGACACAATAAAGCTAATACCAATATGCTCTGCAAGTACCACAGTGTTATAAAATAGCCAAATAGTATTACTAGGTAAAATAGGTATCTAGACTAGCGAACTAAAAAGCGAATCTGTAACTTTATGCCTAGTATTTTGGGCGAGTTTTACTGCTGACTTTACATGTTGAAGTGTCATGGATATAAAAACGCTATATTAAAGCATAACGGAGAAGTTAACGGAAATGAAATGCACAGCGATTAACACAATCGTACCGAGAAACGCCAAAAAGTAACTAGATACCTTGCCTTACCTAGCCTTAGCTTTTAGAGCGGTAAGTATTAGCTTCATTTTTTTACCTGTGTCCAGGTTTTATCTGGTCTCCAACTATTCACCCAAGAAGGTAATTTAGCAGCCGGCATCGGTCTTGCGATACCAAATCCTTGCGCGAAGTGACAGCCTAAATGCAATAACGCAACACCATGTTGTAACGTTTCCACCCCTTCGGCAATGACTTCTCGTTTAAAGGCTTTAGATAAACCCATGACACCTTCAACAATAGAAAGGTCATCAGGATCATGTAACATATCACGAATAAAAGTCTGATCTATTTTGATCACATCCACTGGCAACTGTTTTAAATAGGTAAGAGAGCAATACCCAGTGCCAAAATCATCAAGTGCAAACTCAACCCCAAGCTTAATGCAATCAGACATAATTTTTGAAACCTTCTTGATGTCAGCAAGCGCGCTCGTTTCTAGTACTTCTAATTGTAATGAACTTGGATCAACATCTGGGTGTGCATTCAATAACTCTGATAAGCGTTGAACAAAGTTATTCTGTTGCAACTGCAGTGCATCAATATTGACACTGATAGTGGTATGAAGACCTATTTTTTTCCAATCTGAAATTTGTGTAAGTGCACTATCAATAACCCATTCACCAATAATAATAGTCAATTCATGACGATCAACAATCTGTAAAAAGTCATCTGGAGAAAGTAACCCTCTTTCAGGGTGCATCCAACGGAGTAACGCTTCCACGCCAATCATTTCGCCACTACGCATATTCACTTTAGGTTGATAATACAAAACAAATTCATGTTTTTGCAAAGCAGCACGAATACGCAGTAAGTTCTCATGTAAACTTTTTAACGCTATATCCTGAGCCATATCAAATAGATGATAACGGTTTTTACCTTCTTGTTTTGCACTATACATGGCTTGATCTGCATGACGTAAAAGTTGCTCTGCATCAACGCCATCATGAGGATAAATAGTGACACCTACGCTAGCTGAAACGTTGATAGTCAAATGATCGATGGCAACAGGTGCAGAAACTGATTTTAACAATCTCTCTAATAAAGGCTCACAGGCTTCCGGCGCCTCTAAGTTAACTAGTACTGCGACAAACTCATCGCCACCGAAACGAGATAACGTATCCTGATCACGCAGTGTTTTTTGCATACGCTGCGATATTTCAACTAATAATTTATCGCCAACATCATGTCCATGAAAGTCATTAATCGCTTTAAAATTATCTAAATCGAGAAAAACGACCGCTAATGAAAAATTATTACGTTTACATAAGCCCATTGCTTGCTTTAAACGGTCTGCGAGCAAACTACGATTAGGTAAATTCGTTAATACATCATAATGCGCAATATGCTCAAGCTGCTTTTGATGTGCTTTAATCGCAGCAATGTCAGTATAGAAAGCAATAAAATTTTTCACTTTACCTGCATCATCAGACACGGTACTGATGGTTAATAAATGAGGAACAATATTGCCATTTTTGCAACGGTTCCAAATTTCTCCAGTCCAATACCCTTGATAAGAAATTGCTTGCCACATTTCATGGTAAAAATCATCTGAATAATGTCCTGATTTAAAAATATTCGTTTTTTTACCAAATACTTCATCGCTCGAGTAGCCGGTCAACTGAGTAAAAGCACTATTAACTTCAATAATATTATTATTTTGATCGGTAATAATAATGGCTTCTTTGGCATGTGTGAATACACCCGCTGCCAATTTCAATTTATCTTCAGCTAATCGACTGTCAGTGATGTCCACACCCACGGCATAAATTTTCTGTTGCTCTACCGATGCGGTTGCAGACCACATAATTAAACGATACTGTCCTTGTTTATTCATGTATCTATTTTCAAAAGAGTAAGTATTTTCTCCTGCTCCCAAATTCATCATTTCTGATGCTGTATTATCGGTATCATCAGGGTGAAGTAAATCGAAAACATTACTATTTAATAAATCTTCACTACTAAAACCAAGTATCGACTGCCATCCTGCATTCACCTTAAGAATCAAACCATCAAAACTTACTATTAGATGTAAATTCATCGGCAGTTTAAAAAACTCATTTAATGTATCGCGATTATGTTTATCAACCGTCATATCTTTTACAAAAGCACCCATTCCGGTTACCATCCCGAGACTATTAAGGATCAAGGTGTTATACCAGTTGCAATAGATGGTGCGACCGTCTTTAGTGATATTAGGGATGCTAAATTGCTTTCCTCCTTGGTGAGCTAACAAGGAGTCATAATGAGTAATAAACTCATTACGTAATTCAGTCATTACAACCAATTCAATGATGTTTACACCAATAGCTTCTTGTTCTGAATATCCAAAAATATCTTGTGCTGCATCATTCCATTCAGTACAGATAAAATTAACATCCCATGCTACTGATCCTAATGGGGTATTTCGTAAATGTCTTGATAAACTGGCTTCGCTTTCCCTTAAAAATATTTGGCTGTTTTTTAGTTGTTGCTCTGCTTCTAGTCTCGTTTTGGCCATTGCTGAAAAGTTTTTTTGTAAATCAATAAGCTCCTTTGTTTCTCCAACAAAATCTAAATCAGTTTTTTCACCTAATTCAAGTTGTTTACTGGATACTTCAAGTGCTTTAATCGGCTTTAAAATATTTTCCCTTATTACCCAGACTGCAAATAAAGTGATCAATAAGATAAAACCCACAAGAAATATAACAACTCGTGACAATCTTGAGTCGATAATCGCTAATTCATGATCAAAAGGTATACCTACGATAAATCGTACAGCTTGATCATTAATCTCAGAACTTAGTTTTCTATTGACAAATATTCTCATGTAACCGTGTTGATCTTTTCTTATTTGGGTTTGTTCAGCTGATGTTATTTTACTAAAGCTTGGAATATCTTTAGCTGATTTTCCAATGAGAGCTTTATTTTCAGGATAGTTAGCAATGATTTTGTCATTAACATCAGTGATATAAGCAACGGTATTTACCGGTAAATGCGTAGACTCTAGCTTTTTACTCCACCACTCTAGTGATACTACAGCAACGGCCACTGCAACAAGCTGATCTGTTTTAGTATCAATCACAGGATAAGCAAAGTTAATACTGGTGGTCTGGCTAGCTCTATCAAATTGAAATGGGTGTAGTTCCTTTGAATCGACGCTTTTTTCAATAAAACAGCTATCCATAGATCCTTTGCCTCGATTGCTTTTTGTGGAAAACCCAATAGTCATTAAAGTCACCACTTGATTTTAATGACCGTAATTTCAATATTGCTTCTGCTCCCTTTAAACTCCAACGGGCACCTGTAATATCTAACCTGTCATTTATAAGGTGTCGGCAAGCCCCTTCAATGACGCCGCTCGCGATAGGGTAGCCTTTTTTTAATGCTTCTCCATATTGTAAACGAAGCTTGTTTTTGAGTAGGTAATCTGCACATTTATTAATATTATCGCGCTTGGTTAACC
>NZ_KI519480.1:16966-189234 GCF_000482725.1 Psychromonas arctica DSM 14288 | reverse complement strand
CAAGTGATTTAAATATAAAACTAAAACTCTATAAACGAAAAAGCCCCTGTTTACATTAAGTAAACAGGGGCTAAAATGGTTGGAGTTGGCCTGTAAGCCGGGTTCTGTCGTTGAATCGTCATTCGTCTAGGCCTGCAATCACTCACAGGCTCAAGCAACCTACCCGCTTCCAGCATGGGCCATGCCTCAGGAAGCCTATTTGGTTTTGCTTCGGGTGGAGTTTACCTTGCACTAATGATTACCCACTAGCCGGTGCGCTCTTACCGCACCCTTTCACCCTTACCTACTAATAAATTAGCAGGCGGTCTCCTCTCTGCTGCACTTGTCGTTAGCTCGCGCTACCCAGGCGTTACCTGGCACCCTGCCCTTTGAAGCCCGGACTTTCCTCCCCTTTTCAATACTTTAGAAATACATCTTAAGCAATCAAAGCGGCGACGATCTGGCCAACTCCGCGGCGTATTATACGGTAAAGCGATCACACTACAAGTAGTTAAAGCAATTATAATTACAGTAACAATTCTTAAATTCAAATAATAAGCAAGCAAGTAAACTATTTCGTTTTTTCAAACGACTAGCATTAACAAATTAAGTCATTTTATCGACTAAAAGTATTTATAGATAAAAGGCTATTATAGATTAAAAGCAGTTATAGATTAAGGTTCATTAGATATTTAAAGTAATACATGGACTAAACCAAGAACTATAAATCTGCCTTTACTTATTAAAGGTAGATTTATAGTTTGAAAGGTGAAGTAGAAAACTAGTACAGCCTATATTCAACCTATAAATTTTCTAGGCCCCATTTATAAAGGTCATTTTTCTTAAGATGATGAATTTCAGCGGTGATCGCTGCTGCTTTTTTAAGCGGTAACTCTTTTTTTAATAAAGTAAGTGTTTTGATCGCTTCTACCGAGAGTGCATCTTTATCTTTGCTCGCACCAGCTACCATCAATACAAATTCACCACGGCAATGGTTAGTATCTTGCCCTAACCAATCCAACATTTCACCAGCTGGCAACACGTAATACGACTCGAACATTTTAGTTAATTCACGTGCAATCACTAATTTACGATCCGCACCCATAATATTAATGATATGTTTCACCGTATCTTGAATACGGCGTGGCGATTCATAAAATATCATGGTCTGTGTTTCTTCTGCTAAAGCGGTGAGTTTCTCCGTTTTCGCCTTTTCTTTAACCGGTAAAAAACCTTCAAATGAAAATCTATCCGAAGGTAAACCTGCCGCTGAAAGCGCAGTAATAGCTGCACAGGCACCTGGCACAGGCACAACATCAACACCCGCTTCACGACATTCATTAACCAAATGGTAACCAGGGTCACTGATCAGGGGCGTACCTGCATCTGAAATCAAAGCAACAGATTGTCCTGCTTTAATTTTTTCAATTAACACTTTGCCACGTTGACGTTCATTATGATCATGTAATGGAAATGTAGGCTTGCTTATTTGGTAGTAACTTAATAGTTTACCGCTATGGCGGGTATCTTCTGCTGCAATTAAATCAACGCCTTTTAATATTTCAATGGCGCGGTAAGTAATATCTCCAATATTGCCCAAAGGAGTGGCAACAATATACAATTTTGCGCTTACTTCGTTATTTAATTGATTATTTTCAGACATATTTGACTCTATTAAAGTGTTAAGGATTGTTTAACTAAGTCGGCAATATTACACTATAGGCATCTTGATACCTATCTGAAAACTGATCTGAGATTGGTTTGATTAAAAAGGACAAAAAATTTGAACACTGCAATCTTATCTAAACGCGCTTTATACTTTCCTCTCATGGTTTTGAGCATGTTGTTTGTGTCCGCTTGTTCTGTCATTGAGCCAGATAAAAGTACAGCACCAACATTATTTACTGAGTTTAATGAATCAGCACAATATTTATTAAAACAAGCCGATAAACTCGATGAAGCTGACAATACGCCATGGCAATTAGCCGCTGTACAAGCCTTAACACAGGAAAATAAGTTTGTTTTGGCAGATTCTGTGATTGAGCATTTACAAAAGAAAACGCTGACGACACAACAAAAAAATCATTTATTGTTATTGATTGCTGAAAATGACTATGCGCTTAATCAATTTGATAAAACCGATGCAATACTTAAAAAGATTACTCAAAATGTATTAAGTGCGCCGGCGAATCTACACTACTTAAAAATAAAAGTTGATTTACAAGTTAGTAACAAAGAACATCAGGCGGCGTCCGATACATTACTAGAATTAACGCCTCTATTAACCACGGAGCAAGATAAACAAACTTACAATGATTTGTTGCTAAATGAGCTATCGTTATTAGACCCAAGTATTTTAAACAAATTTAAAAAAGTTACGTCAAGCGCAGAAATATTCTCAAATAAAGCCCTAGTAACCGATGCAACGGGTGAAAATACGAATGCACAAACAGCACTTGTTACACAGCAAAAAGAGATGTTTGTACATGGCTGGTACACATTAGCTAGCGTTTATCAACGCTATCAATTACGCAATAATCAATTACTGCAAGCGGTGGACGCTTGGAAGTTAGCTTATTCAAGTCACCCTGTTATTAATTATATGCCTACGCAATTAACTAACATTGAAGAGGCGATTCCTTACAAAGCAAATAAGATTGCCGTGTTATTACCATTATCTGGTCGATTCAAGAAACCAGCTGAAGCAATACAATATGGCATCAGCCATGCTTTTTATAATCAATTAGCATTGAAAAAGCAGTTAGATAATGAACAAGATCAGTTTAAAGAGTCTGACCCGACAATCGCTTATACACCTGAGATCATTATTCCTAGTGAGTTAAAATCGCCTCCAGCCGATTTGCTTTTTATTGACACAACAAAACACACTGCACAATCAATTGCAGACCAACTACATGCTCAAAGTATTGATTTTGTAATCGGTCCTTTAGTGAAATCTAATATTGATCAGTTATTACCTTTGATTACAGATATTCCAGTATTAGCTTTAAATCGCTTCCAAGAGGATGATGAATCAGCGGCGGCAAGCTCATCAATTCATTACGCGTTTCCACTTTCTCCGGAAAATGAAGCTGAACAAGCTGCAGAAATGATCTTCAAAAATAATCATAAAAAACCTTTATTATTAGCGCCAAAATCTAAATTTGGTGAGCGCGTTGCAGCTGCATTTGAAGCACGTTGGATAGCGTTAAATGAAGAGCAACAAGCAGAGTCTGATTATGGTGTAGAGGGGTATCCTGCTGAAACGCATTATTTTGCTGCTAAATCAGAGTATCCAAAGTTAATATCGACGGCATTACAAACAGATAAAAGCCAACAACGTATTAACCAGATGAGATCGGTGGTTGGCTATGGTATTAAATCGGAGCTCAGAAGCCGCCGCGATGTGGATGCTATCTATATTATTAGTAGCCGTAGTGAATTAATTTTATTGAAACCTTTTATTGCGGTGACAGTCAGCCCTTTTGCTAAAAGTATTCCTCTTTATGCAAGTTCACGAAGCCATGCTTCTGATTTAGCTAATATTCAAAATAAAGAACTTTCTGAACTGACGTTTTCAGACATTGCCTTTTTAATGGATGACGACAGTCAGATGAATAAAAATATTCAAGCAATCTGGCCACACCAAAGCTTTAGAACATTACGTTTGTTTGCATTGGGTTATGACAGCTACAATTTAATTGAGCAGTTAAAACAAATGCAAGTTATTGAAGGATATAAATATCAAGGTTTAGTGGGTGAGTTAACATTAGATCAGCGCAATACGTTACGTAGTAAGTTACACTGGGCAAAATACCAAGAAGGCGAACTCGTTGAAGTTACCTCGTCTGTTTCAGGCCAGTAATAACAGTGGCGTAAAATACGAACAACAAGCCTTGGATTTTTTACAACAGCAAGGCTTATTGCTTGTATGCCAAAATTTCTATTGCCGATTCGGTGAAATAGATTTGATTATGTCAGACCAAGATACATTGGTTTTTATTGAAGTACGGTATAGGAAAAATCAAGATTATGGTGGCGCACCGGCCTCCGTAACCTATCAGAAACAACAGAAATTAATTAAAACAGCAAAGCATTATTTATCGCAACTTAATAGTGAACCCTATTGCCGTTTTGATGTGGTCGCGATCAGTGAAAAAACATCAACACCGCAATGGATACAAGATGCATTTCAAGAGTAACATGTCACATGATTAATGAAAAAATTCAAGCTCACTTTGCAGAGAGCATTCAAACTAAAATCGTTGCAGCAGAAGCGCTGCCAGAGCAGATAGAAGCAGCAGCACTATTACTCAAAGATTGTTTAATCAATGGCCATAAACTGCTGGTTTGCGGTAATGGTGGTGCAGCAGGTTTAGCACAAATTTTTGCATCACACTTGCTTAACCGCTATGAAACAGATCGCCCTGCTTTACCTGCCATCGCGATCACTTCCGATTCATCGTTAGTTTCAGCGATTGCCAGTGATAGCCATTTTGACCAAATTTATGCACGCCAAATATCTGCATTAGCACAACCGGGTGATGTATTAATTACTATTAGCCATGGTGGTAATAGCCGTAATATGGTGAAAGCCGTTGAAACAGCACTCAGTAAAAATATACAAATTGTTGCTATGACAGGGGTTGATGGTGGCGAAATTGCAGGCTTATTAGGAGCAGATGATATTGAAATACGGGCACCAAGTGATAAAGGTGCACGCATTGAAGAGATTCATTTACTCGTGGTTAACTGTTTAAGTGACTTAATCGATCAACAATTATTCCCACAGTATTAAGCCTACTGCTCGTTACTACTTTGATCTTGTGTTCCATGAGGTGTTTTGATCGAAGCAGACAAAGGATGCCTGCTTATCTAAGTCATGATAAACAATAAAGAACAACACCCTGTAGTGATGCCAAGTAAACGGTTTGATGACTATTTATAGTGCCTTTTCACTTATTTATGTGCGCTAACTACCGGACATCAACCTAGGCTTATATAAAAAACCAGGAACTCGTTGTAAAATAAACTTGAAAGATTCACCGTCTCTAGGAAAAATTATGAAATATATAACCCGTTTTTTACCCGCTTTATTATGCTTTGCACTGTTACAAGGTTGTGCGAGTGGTTTGATTGTTGCTGCTGGTACCGCGGTCGCGGTTAATAGTGATGAGCGTACTCTTTCTCAACAAATTGAAGATGATCGTTTATCCATGGTAGCCATTGATAAAGTCGTTAACTCAGACGTATATAATAAAAATATGCGCATTAACATCGTCACTAATAACAGCTTTATTTTATTAATTGGACAAGCAGATAGCCAGGCGAATAGTAATAAAATAGAAGATATATTGATTAATATTGATGGTATTAAAGGGGTTTATAACCAACTACGCATCGGTCAAACCATCGGCCTAGTCAGACAAACACAAGATACTTGGCTAACGGCTAAAGTCAAAAGTAAGCTTACTGGACACGATAAAGTCGACCCTTTAAAAATTAAAGTGGTTACTGAAAATGCAGAAGTATTTTTAATTGGTCAAGTAACCAAAGAGATGTCTGACTTTGCGACCAACATTACCAGTAATGTTGAAGGCGTTAAACAAGTAATCAGAGTGTTTGAAGTGATAGAAGAGAAAAAATAAGTAACAATAGAAGGCTCTGTTACCTAGGTTTTATGCTCATAAGTGTAGTCATTAAACATTAAACATTAAACATTAAACATTAAACATTAAACATTAAACATTAAACATTAAACATTAAACATTAGACATTAGACATTAGTCATTAGTCATTAGAGATTAGGCATTAAATATATAAGCTTAAAAGCCTCTATTATTGTCCAGCATTTAAAATTGAAAGTATAAAAAAGGGAGTGACTACATAATGTAGAGACTCCCTTTTTTTATCATTACTTTTTGGGTTTAACTTTTAGTTTATTTTCAAATATGGCAAGTGCTATGCTTGTTTCACTAAGCTGTAAATGGCTGTCGATTTACTCTTTAGCTCATTACAATGCTCACACCAAAAACTCACCGCACCACAGGCCTTTAAACGCTGCAATGGTTGTCCACATTCACGACAGCAAACGTTAACTACAAAATCACTGTTGCAACTTGAACAATGGCGTTTTAATTCGCCACTATGCGTTAACTCTGATTCACAATCTGGACAAGATAACTGCATATTACTTCTTATTTTTACTGTTAGCGTAGTTGCGTAATAAACGTTGACGTTTATACATTTGATGCGGTGTTAGTTTATTACGACGGCCTTCAAATGGGTTACTTCCTTCTCTAAACTCGATACGGATCGGTGTCCCCATGATCCCTAACGTACGGCGGAAATAGTTCATTAAGTAACGCTTATAAGAGTCAGCTAATTTTTTAACTTGGTTACCGTGAATAACGATCAACGGTGGGTTATAACCACCTGCATGTGCATATCGTAATTTAACACGACGTGCGCCAACCATTGGTGGCTCGTGGTCATCTGTTGCCATACCCATAATACGGGTAAGCATCGCCGTTGAGATTCGTTTAGTTGAAGAGATATAAGCTTCTTCTACTGATTCAAATAAATGTCCAACACCCGTACCGTGTAGGGCAGAGATAAAGTGAATTTTAGCAAAATCGATAAAGCCTAAACGGCGATCCAATTCTGTTTTAACACGTTCTTTATCGTATTCTGTCATGCCATCCCATTTGTTCACTGCAATCACTAATGAACGGCCTGAATTTAAGGTGTAACCTAATAGGCTTAAATCTTGATCAGAAATACCATCACGCGCATCAATAATCAACATAACAACGTTTGAATCTTCAATCGCTTTTAAAGTTTTAATAACAGAGAATTTCTCAACGGTTTCATTGACTTTTTTACGCTTACGAACACCGGCGGTATCGATCAAAATATATTCACGTCCATCGCGTTCCATAGGAATATAAACACTGTCACGCGTTGTACCCGGCATATCAAATACTAATACTCGCTCTTCACCTAAGATACGGTTAGTCAATGTTGATTTACCAACATTAGGACGGCCAATCAGTGCAAGTTTAATCGGTAAAGCGGCTAAACGTTCTTGCTCTTTAGCAATTTCATCTTCGTCTTCATCATCGTAATCCAATGCAAATTCATACTCATCAACTTCATCTGAGATTGGATTTTCTTGATGGAACTCTTCTAGTGCAGCATCAATCATTTGACGCACACCTTTACCGTGCGCAGCTGCAATTTGATAAACTTCGCCTAATGCTAAGGCATAAAACTCACCACACATTGAATCCGCATCAATACCATCAATCTTATTCGCCACGATCATGACTTTTTTGTTTTGCTTACGTAAATGCGCGGCAATCGCTTCATCGGCAACGGTTAAACCTACTCGTGCATCTACTAAAAATAATACGGCATCGGCTTCTTCTATTGCAATTAATGATTGCTCAGCCATTAACGCATCAATGCCCTCTTCATCGCCTTGAATACCACCGGTATCAATAACAATAAATTCAAGTTCTTCAACTTTGGCTTGACCATATTTACGGTCACGCGTTAAACCGGGGAAATCGGCAACTAGCGCATCTCTGGTGCGAGTTAAACGATTGAAAAGCGTAGATTTACCTACATTAGGGCGACCTACTAAAGCGATGACTGGTAACATATTTTTTGAAATCCTATAAACTAAAAAAGCCCCATGCACAGCAAGGGGCTACAGTATAGCGTAAAAACGTATTAAATTATTCTACATTTAATATCGGTTTTTCAATGGCGATCAAATCACCACTGCGTGTTTGTAAATAAAGATGCGTAGACGTTGCAACAGGTTCGATATACAAACCATCAGAGTCTAGATCTTGTTGTGCAACAAATTGTCCGCTTTCGCGATCAATCCAATGTAAATAACCTTCAGCATCACCGACTACAATATATTCATTGGCGACGGTTACCCCTGTCACATTGCGGTAAGCTAATTCTTTATTGATCCAACGTTGCTCACCATCATTACGATTGACAGCAAACACATAACCACGGTAATCAGTTAAGAAAATATCACGACCAGATACTGTTAAGTTCTTAAAGCCTGAATATTTTTTAGACCACAACAACTCACCTTTTAACAGGTCAATCGCCACTAAGTTACCATTGTAACCCAACGCATAAACCGTTCCATTAACAATAACCGGCTTCATATCAACATCGGATAAACGATCTAACTCAGTCGCGCCATAAGGTCTTGAAACCGGAACTTGCCACAATGGTTGACCATTTTTTAATAGTGCGGCAGCCAGATAACCGTCAGCACGACCATAGATGATCCCGCCTTGCGAGATGCTTGGTGTTGCACTGCCACGCAAGGTAAGTTTAGGTTGAGCATTAGTTAAACTCCACATTTCCTTACCGGTTAAGCTATCAAGCGCAATTAATTCACCACGTGAAGTATGTATCACGACTAGGCTATTATCATAAATAGGCTGTGCGACAACTTCACCAGAGACTTTGCTCATCCATTTAATGTCACCGTTAGCAGCATCAAGTGCAAACACTTGTGCATTTTCGGTACCGATATAAAGTGTATCACCACCTAAACTAACACCACCAGATAAACGTGCAGACCGATTAGAGTCATTGGACTCATGATCGCTTAAGTCAATTGACCATAGCTTTTTACCATTTTTAACCGTCAGTGCTTTTACTTCACCATCACGAGCGGCAATGTAAACCGCATTGCTGTCTACGGCAGGTTGTAGTTGAGAGTAGTATTTATCCACACCATCACTAATACTGCTTGTCCAAGCAATAGTTGGTTCATAAATCGCTTCAAACTCTGGCAATTCTGCCATTTTAACAACATCATCTTCACTGCTAAAAATAGAGCAACCACTTAACACGAGTGTTGTTGTGGTGATGACAGTTAGCTTTTTAACCCATTTAATCATTGTATTATCTCAATTTATTGCGCAGCATCTAACTTAGGTGCTGGAGCAACATCTGCTTTAGCAACGGCTAAATCATCTAATTGTAATTGTAATAAAGGATCTACACGGCCTTCACTTGCATCAACTGCCGTTTGAAATGCACTACGAGCAGCTTCAAGATCGCCTTGTTTTAAATAAACTAAGCCTTTACTTTGATTAGCTTTAACAATAAAACCTTTTGCTGTGATTTTGTCTAACGTTGTTAATGCCGCTTGATAATCACCTAACTCACTATTTACTCGAGCAAGACGTAATTGAATAACGGGTGTTAACGGCTCATAGCTATTGCTGGCTAATAAATTAGTCAACTGTGTTTTTGCTAATGCAAAATCTTTAGCTTGAACGGCTTCTTTAACTAATAATAATGCACCTAATGTGGCGTAGTTATTGTCTTTGTTATTGGCAATAAAAGTACGCATTTCAGCACTACTTTGCTCTTCGCCCTCGGCTTCAAATTTACTTAATACTTGCTGAAATTCAGTGGATGCCTTTTCTTGATTTGTGGTCACAGTTTCACCGTAATAACGCCATCCCCAAAGACCTGCTAAACCAACTACAGCGCCCACAACCAGCATGGTCCCATTTTCTTTCCACCACTGTTTAATGGCATCAACTTGTTGTTCTTCTGTTTCGTAACCTTCAATAATATCAACCACGTGTGTTCCTTACTTATTCTGTTTTTATCAATATACTATGCAAAGTAGGTAGGTAATACCTTAACTAAGCTGTCAATTGCAACGGTTTGTTGCTCTGAATTTCCTTGCAAGTCTTTAATTGTGACGCAACCACTCTCTAATTCGCTTTCACCGATGATCAACGCAATTTTTGCACCGCTTTTATCAGCACGCTTCATCTGTTTTTTAAAGTTACCCGCGCCACAGTGATGCATCATTTTTAATTGGGGTAATTGATCACGTACAATTTCAGCAACTTTAAAGCCTGCGATATCAGTACCTTCACCAACAAGAATACTATAAATATCAACATCACCTTTAATATCATCATTTAACTCTAGGGTTTCTAGCATTAAAATAATGCGTTCTAAACCCATTGCAAAACCCACTGCAGGTGTTGCTTTACCACCAAGTTGTTCAACTAAGCCATCATAACGACCACCAGCACAAATTGTGCCTTGAGAACCTAGGCTAGTTGTTACCCATTCAAATACGGTGCGGTTATAATAATCTAAACCACGTACAATACGCTCATTGATCACGTATTTAACACCCGCAGCATCTAAATATGCTTGTACTTTGGCAAAATGTGCTGCTGTTTCGTCACCAAAATAATCAGATAGTTTCGGAGCATCTTCTAAGATTGCTTGAACCGCTTCATTTTTGCTATCTAACACACGTAATGGATTCGTTAACATACGGCGTTTACTGTCATCGTCGAGTTTATCTTCGTGTAACTGCAAGAACTCAACTAATTTCGCTTTATAAACATTACGTTCTTCATTGCTGCCTAAAGAATTTAATTGCAGTTCAACATGTTGCTCAATACCTAATGCTTTCCATAAACGTGCAGATAATAAAATAACTTCTGCATCGATGTCCGCACTTGCAATACCAAAGGTTTCTATACCAACTTGGTGAAATTGACGGTAGCGACCTTTCTGTGGGCGTTCATGGCGGAACATCGGCCCGATGTACCACATTCTACGTTCTTGGTTATAAAGTAAACCATGTTCATTACCCGCACGTACACAAGAGGCAGTCCCTTCTGGTCGTAAAGTTAAGCTGTCGCCATTACGGTCTTCAAAGGTGTACATCTCTTTTTCAACGATATCGGTTACTTCACCAATCGAACGTTTGAAAAGATGGGTACTTTCTACAATCGGCATACGAATTTCAGAGTAGCCGTAACTGCTGACGGTTTGTCTAATTAATGACTCTAATTTCTGCCAAACTGGGGTTTGTTCAGGAAGGGTATCGTTCATACCACGAATAGCTTGTATCTTCTTTGCCACAATGATTTCCGAATTCTGTCGATGAATAAAAATACATACAGTATGTATTGTTAATAAAATTGTTAGTCATTATAAGGAAGTTTGTGTCTAGATGGAACAATACTACAGAGGTTTGCTACGTTTAAGGTAAATAAAAAGCCCAAATATTAAAAACACTTGGGCTTATTTCGAGGTTTTCACTAAAAGTCTTGATTAACACAGACTTAATTTATTAAGTACCCGTTATGTTTACCCTTTAACGATAATGTTACTTTGGTCAGTACGGCTAATACGGGCACGAATTTTTGCTTCAAGCTGGTCAATCACGTTGTCATTATCGAAGCGATCACGTTGACGCGTTCCATCTTCGTAAAAACCACTTTTGTTTTTGCCACCAGTAATACCAATATCAGACACTAATGCTTCACCGGGTCCGTTCACAACACAACCAATGATCGATACATCCATCGGCATTACCACGTCTTCTAAACGTTCTTCTAAGGCATTAACCGTGGCAATTACATCAAACTCTTGACGTGAACAGGTTGGGCAAGCAATAAAGTTAATGCCACGACTACGAATACGCAGGGACTTTAAAATATCGAAACCTACTTTGATCTCTTCAACCGGATCAGCGGCCAACGACACGCGCAATGTATCACCAATTCCTTGAGACAATAACATACCAAGACCTACCGCAGATTTAACGCTACCACTACGTAAACCGCCAGCTTCAGTGATACCAAGGTGCAATGGTTGAATAATTTGTTTTGCTAATAATTGATATGATTCAACAGCTAATAGTGCATCAGATGCTTTTACACTGACTTTAAATTGGTCAAAGTTAAGACGGTCTAGAATCTCCACATGGCGTAATGCAGAGTCCACTAATGCCTGCGCAGTAGGTTCACCATATTGCTCTTGAATATCCGCCTCTAAAGAACCACCGTTAACGCCAATTCGAATAGGAATATTTTTATCACGAGCGCAATCCACAACACTGCGGATGCGTTGCTCATTACCAATGTTGCCAGGATTAATACGCAGGCAATCGACACCGTATTCAGCGACTTTCAACGCGATACGGTAGTCAAAGTGAATATCGGCTATTAAAGGAATATTGCACTGTTTTTTAATTTCACGAAACGCTTCTGCTGCATTCATAGTAGGAATAGACACTCGCACCATATCCGCACCAACCGCTTCTAAGCGTCTTATTTGTGCAACGGTTGCATCCACATCTGTTGTTAACGTGTTAGTCATTGATTGCACAGTAATTGGTGCACCACCACCCACAGGGACATTGCCCACCATAATCTGTTTAGATACGCGGCGTATAATCGAAGAGGTATGACTCATTGTAGTTACTCTTTAAAGTTAAAGGTTCAAGGTGATACGTTAGTATATCGCTTTTATCGTCGAATTATTATGACTGAGCGAAGTGACAATTAGTTGCTTACTCGCACCAATTTAACATTATTTAGTAGAAACTTCGCCGCAATATTGATTGCGTTAATTTTAGTTGAAATAGAACTGCTACTGCAAGTATTAACTAATGGCTTTTAATCCACTATGTCTAATACTCTCTGATATTACCGATACGTTTTCATTTTGTTGATAGCCAACGGTTGATCTAGCTTGCTGAACACTACTGTGCCGTATCTGTTTCCACACTTTGCTGTTCGTCTATCACTGGTTGCGCTGTCGACTCTGCTGGTAAAGTATCTTGGTCATTAAACAAAGGTTCATTTTCATCAGAATGTTCCGGCAAGCGCATCTCTCTATTTTCTGTTACAACACCGGGTTTTACCATGGAGAACAACGCAGAATAATTCCAAAATACAGTCAATCCTGCAGCCGTGATCAAGATCAGTAGGAAGAGTATCCAGATCACTTTTTTTGCCGAGCTTTTTTTTGCCCTGAGAATATGCGGACTTTTTAAGGTTGTCACGCGTTTTTCAGGGTGTATTAGTTGTTGGTATTCAGGATAAGATTTTAGATCAGCCACCCCAACCATTTTACTGTAATTGGCAATATAACCACGCAAGTAAATGATCGGGTATCGATTTTCAGCAATCACCTGCTCTAGGTTATTTTCAATATCTAAAATAACGGTTTCTTTTAAGTTGAGTTTAAGAGCAACCTCATCAATAGATAAATTAGCCGCTAATCGACTTTCTTTAAGAATTTTATCGAGTGTCATTGTCGTTTCCATCTGTAGAATTTGATCAGTCATGGTGCTCATTATTTAAATAGCTCAAAGCTTGTTGAGAGGTAGGGAATTTATCTAAAAGTTGTGCTGAATATCTTGCTAAACTTGCTTTTTTACCGGAAGCATAACTCAAACGTACCCATTGCCATAAACTTTCTGCCGTTGCAGGTGAGCTACGTTGAAAGGTAAATAAATTGATTGCAGCCGCTTTATAATTTTTTTCAGTAATATTTAACTTAGCTAAAGATAAATTAATACCGATGCTATTAGGGCTGTGTGATAAAGCATAACCATAATAGAAAATGGCTTTCTTATTATCTTTTGCCTCTTCCGCACATACGGCTGCATTAGAGTAAGTGCGGGCAACGCGTGTGTAATGTGGTAATGAAATTGCTTTTAAGAAAGCTTCTTCTGCTTTTTCATACTTACCCTGTGCACATAAGAAAGTACCATAATTATGATAAGTATCGCCATTATCTTCATCTAAGGCTAAGGATTTTTTATAAAGTTGCTCTGCTTTATCGTTTTCATTTACTTTCTGATAATAATAAGCGTAGATACGAAAGACTTTGGCACTATTAGGTTGGTATTTTAAGGCTGTATCAAGATTTTCTTTGGCTTGCTGCATTTGCTTGTTTTCGAGATATAACAAAGCTAATTTCAAACGCGTATCCGCAGCGCCTTCAGGATTAAAAGCCATTTTTTGGCCACCAGGGCTATTGATGGTTTTGATTGTTTCGCTTGAGACACAAGCTGAAATAAAAAATAAAGAGACTAAGCTAATCAATATAAAACGCATAAATTCCTCAAGAACGAAAAGTCGTGCAGGAAATGTCTTTCAAGCATCTCTATTGTGAAGTAACTTGTTGTTTGATGCATGCTTTTTTTAACTGTTCTTGAACTGGATCGTATTGTTCAAGAACAGAATTTAGGCTTTTTGTTATTAACTCTGTTGAATATTGATGTTTTCACCATGTTGGCGTTTATTCATGGTGCGTTTAGTACGGTCAATAACATCACCCACTAATTGTCCACAAGCAGCGTCGATATCATCACCGCGTGTTTTACGTACGATCACCGTATAACCATATTCCATCAACACTTTATTGAATCGGTCAACACGACTGTTACTTGGCTTAGTATAGTCATTACCTGGAAATGGGTTAAATGGGATCAAATTAATTTTACACGGTGTGTCTTTTAATAAATGCGCTAACTCGTGCGCTTGATCCGTAGAATCATTAACGTGGTCTAATAATAAATATTCTACCGTCACTTTACCGCGGTTTGCATTCGACTTACTAATATAACGTTTTACACCGGCTAAGAAGTCGGCAATATCATATTTGTCGTTAATGGGCATCATTTTAGAACGTAGCGCATCATTCGGTGCATGCAATGAAATCGCTAAAGCCACATCAATACGATCGCCTAAGATATCTAACGCAGGCACGACACCCGATGTAGATAACGTCACACGACGCTTCGATAATGCATAACCTAAATCATCTAACATTAATTCCATTGCAGGAATGACGTTATTTAAATTTAATAATGGTTCGCCCATGCCCATCATTACCACGTTAGTAATAGGTCGAGTACCACTTTCCCCCATCACACCGATAATTTTAGCCGCGCGCCATACTTGTCCGATAATTTCAGACACGGTCAAATTACGGTTGAACCCTTGTTGAGCCGTTGAACAGAAATCACAAGCTAACGCACAACCTACCTGTGAAGATACACATAATGTTGCACGGTCTTTTTCAGGGATATAAACGGTTTCAACTTCTTGATTACCAACAGTCATTGCCCATTTAATGGTGCCATCTTCACTGCGTTGTTCAACTTTAACTTCTGGTGCAATTATCTCTGCACGTTGCTTTAATTTTTCACGCAATGCTTTATTAATATTGGTCATTTGATCAAAATCATCACAACCAAAATGGTAAATCCATTTCATTACTTGTTCGGTACGAAACGGTTTTTCACCCATTTCGGTGAAAAAATCACGTAAACCTTGACGGTTCAAATCTAACAGGTTTACTTTTTTCTGACTCATGGAATGCCTCAACTAGACTAATTCTGGTATAAATTCGGAGGTGGATTGTACATATTTTGAATAACTGATGCTAGTCACAAATTTTAACTAAAAAAATACCTGAACCAGTTACTGCATCAGGTATTTGTTGTGTAAGGTTTATTAGCAAAAAATAAATTTGCAAGAAATGATCAACGAAACAAGCTTCAACCCCCTATTTCATGTTCTTGGGCAGTTAGTGTGAGCGATTATAATAAGGTTGTCATTGGGATAACTTGTTGTTTATGCCAACTATAGAAAACCTGTGGAGGCAGTTTATCTCCGCGTTGATTAATTGTTTTTTGTATATGCCCTGCTCGGATCAGTATTTCAATCATCGGTGCAAGCCCATTTCTTTGTAACCGAAAATGCTTTAACAATGTGCCTTCTTCTACACGTTGTTGTGTTTCAATATAGTCTGATAAACGCTTTAAAATCATTGTTACTCCTCTTTACACTAAGGATTGCTCAGAACTAATGGAGACGTCAGCAAGTAAGTTGCCTTTCGACTTTAACTTATACAACACGCCTAAAATTATAACAGCGGAACCTAATAAGTACGCGAGGCTAACCATAGGGTGTAATGCAAAGGTCGCGATTTGGTAATAAGCAACCGAAACAATATAAGCAATGGCAGTGGACCAAACGGCGATAAATCGTGCCCAATTCATACCTACTTCCCTGACGATCGCGCCCATCGCAGCAGCGCACGGTGCATAAAGTAGGATAAATAGTAAATAAGCAAACGCAGCTTCTTGGCTAACAAAGGCTTGTTGAATATTGCTATAAATAGTTAAATCAACACCTTGTACTTCAGCAGCCGTTGTTAAATCCCCTAACTCTCCGACATTTATGCCTAAAGGGTCGCTAATATCAATGCCCATTAGATTTTCAGGAATAGTCGCTAATGCTTCATTAAGCTTCTCTAACAAGCTTAACTCTGCTTCTGCGCCTGCATCTTGGGTTGAGTACAAGTTATTAAGTGTGCCTACTACCGCTTCTTTTGCGAAAATACCTGTTACTATCCCCACGGTAGCTGGCCAGTTTTCATTATTAATACCCAATGGCGATAAAATAGGGGTAATAATTTGTGCCCCTTGACTTAGCAATGAGCTTTCACTGTCTTGATGGCCAAAACTACCGTCAATCCCTACCGAGTTAATGACGTTCAGTAATGTCACCACTAAAACGATGGTTTGTCCGGCTCCAAATAAAAAACCTTTTAGTTTTTGCCATGTTTTGATTAAAGTATTTTTAACGGTTGGTATTTCATAGTCAGGTATTTCTAAAAACATACTTTCACTTTTACCCGGCAGAATCGTTCTACTTAGTACATACCCTGTCAGTACGGCAACTAAAATACCAATCAAATACAATAGGAAGACAATATTTTGTCCTTGCTCCGGAAAAAATGCACTGGCGAATAAAGCATAAACAGGTAATCGAGCTCCACATGACATAAATGGAGACATGATTACGGTGAGCAGGCGTTCGCGCTCTTTTTCTAAGGTTCTTGCGGCCATCACTGCGGGTACGGTACAACCAAAACCCACAATCATTGGCACAAAGGATTTGCCCGGCAAACCGATAAACTGCATGGCACGGTCAATAACAAACGCCGCTCTTGCAAGGTAGCCTGAACTTTCAAGCACGGCTAAGAACAGATACAAACAGGCAATCACGGGAATAAACGTCATGACGGTTTGAATACCATTGCCAACGCCATAGGCTAATACATTTATCAGCCATTCAGGGGCATTAATCAGACTTAACCATTGTGCCATTTGATCAACAAAAATAGCACCAGCGGCAATATCAAAGAAATCAATAAATGCACTACCAATATTGATAGAGAACATAAACATCAAATACATCACTAATAAAAACACTGGGATCCCAGTAAATCTATTTAAAGTAACCGCATCAATTTTTTCCGTTAATGTTTGGCTTAAATGTCCCTTTGTTCTAACCGCTTCCTGTGTGATTGTGTAAATGTAGGAGTAGCGAACATCGGCTATTTGTAAATCGACATCAATTGCTAATGAGCTTCTTAGCTGTTCAATAGTCTGTTTATCTTGCTGATTAAAGCCTTGTAATATTGAATAATCATTTTCAATACATTTGATCGCTAATGCTTGTCGTTTAAGGCGAGTATTAGTAGGAAATAATTGTGATGTTTGCTCAATAATGGGTTGTAATTGTTGTCCATAGTCGAGATAAAAGTCAGCTCCTAAGCTGGCTAAATCAAGTTCGCTAAATGTATGCTTTAATTGTTTTACCGCTTTTTGATCATGCGCAGATAGTGACACAACAGGGCAGCCTAACTGTTTACTGAGTTGCTTTTCATTAATCACTACATGTTGTTTATCTGCTAAGTCCATTTTATTCAGTACAACAAGCACTGGTAAACCAAGCTCTAGCAACTGCAGGGTTAAATACAAACTTCTTTCTAAGCAGCTCGCATCAATAATATTCATCACGATATCAGGTTGACTTTGCATCATATATTCAAAGGCAACGCGTTCATCTAATGAAGTGCCAAACTGGTCGAGGTCAAGGTTGTAGATACCAGGTAAATCAATGATTTTAACCGTTTGCTGCTCACCTAAACTAAAATGCCCTGTTTTTTTCTCAACAGTCACACCACTCCAGTTACCAACACGTTGATTGCTGCCCGTAAGCGAATTGAATAAAGTAGTTTTACCTGAATTGGGGTTACCAATGGTTGCAATATTTAAGGTCATATTAACGCTCCACTATGATCTGATTGGCGATACTTTTACGTAAAGCAATGGAGCTATTGGCACAGCGAATAGCTATCGGGTCACCCATTGGAGCAACCCGTAATAATTGTATTTGTGCTTTTGGTAAAAAGCCTAAATTAAGTAGTTTTTTGCGCATGACAGGCTCTATGGCATTGATGTTCACAATGTTTGCTGTTTGGCCTATTTTTAATTCTGATAATGTCATCGTTGATCCTCACCACTGTTGCACTGAATGCGTCTATCAGCACTTGTTACTAAACAACAAGGTAATACAAACTATTATCATTAACAATGTAAAACACCTTAAAAGCTCAGCTATAAAGCGGTCTCTTGTTTTAGATCAATTTGTAACCTTAAAGCACCATGAAGTGAGGATTCTTTCATCGTAATTGCGTTATAAAGGTGTTGATAAATGAATTTTATAAAAGGATTTTATGACAGAATTTTAAAGTGAATATTTTATTGAATTTTGCATCTGCAGTATTAACGGGTATAAAATAGGTAAAACTCAAATAAGTAGGAATGATGATGGATTTTGGTGATTTAAATGTAGTTTATTCTACTGACGGTGGAAAAGTAGAAAAAACCAAACAAAAACAAGTTGCGCCTGAGGGTGACGGCATTATTCGTCTACATCGTGAAACTAAAGGGCGTAAGGGTAAAGGTGTCACGTTAATTAAAGGTTTGCAACTTGACGATAAAGCAATTAAAGCATTAGCGAAAGAAATTAAAAAGCGCACCGGTTGTGGTGGCACGGTAAAAGACTTTGTTATCGAAATCCAAACAGACCAACGTGAGATTATTAAATCTGTATTAGAAAAACAAGGTTACCAAGTTAAGTTGGCTGGCAGTTAGATTAACTCCTTATTAAATTAGGCGTTTGCTAAATAAAGCACTAGTAAATTTAACAAGTAGTGACCAATAGTGAATGATTTTATTTGAAAAAGGGCTAATAATAAGCCCCTTTTTTATGACAAATAGCAATACAATTCTGTCATAAGTTATTTAAGCGATTATAACGGATTTAATGCCACTGCATCAAAATGGATACCAGACCAACCATTAAGCATAAACTGACGAATATTTTGGTGATCACTGGCTTCAGGGTTTTCTAGAACATCATTACGGTAATAGATACCAAAACAAGCTAAGGTTTGCGCTTCAGTTAATTTATTTAATTGTGCAAATGAAAAAACCTTACATGAGCCTGAGTTTTCACCTTCCGCATTAACTTGCAAACCATTGCTAAATGACGTTTCGGTAAATGCATAGTTTGCTTCAATCACTGCCATTGTATCGGCAAACTCAACCTGCTCCGGTTGTGTATTCAGTTTTGCTATAAAGTCTTGTAACGTCATTATTTTCCCTTGTATTTCATTTATTATAATTGTGATGATTTTTGGTTATAGGTTTTAATTTTTAGACAACCGTTATCAATAAAGTGGTGATTGACTACAATTGTTATCATTCATCAGCTATATATTGTACTTGATTACGTCCATTTTGTTTTGCTGAATAAAGGGCTTTATCAACTAATGCCATCATCTCCGTCACCGTTTTAACTTCCGGACGAACCACCGCTACTCCAATACTCAATGTCATCTGTACCGCTTCAGCGTGATCATTCATAACAATACATTCTTGCACTGCTTTTCTGATACGCTCAGCAACGACAACCGCTTGTTCAAGGTTAGTATGTGGTAATAGTATAATAAATTCATCACCACCGATCCTAGCAAAAACATCGACATCTCGCAGCGAATGAAAACAAACTTGAGTGAAGGCAACCATTGCTCTATCGCCTGTCGCATGACCATGTGTATCATTAATCAATTTAAAGTGGTCAATATCCAAGGCAAAAATAACCAAATCTGTTTCATATCGATGCACTAGACTTAACTCTTTATTAGCCTCTAACATAAAACCTCGACGATTTAATGTTTTGGTCAAGTGATCAGTTTGCGCTAACAACAAGAGTTTTTTAGCTTGATCCAATTGTTTCCAATAATTCAATAGCAACAAAATCGACATTATAAATAATATGCTGACAATACTGAACATCATCAATGTTTTTAAATACCAACTTTTTAACCAGTCTGTGTCGGCTTCACCAACGATGATATAAAACGGTAAAGTATCAACTTTACGCATACCATAAAAACGACTTTCAGTATCCAATGGGGACTTATACTGAAAGGTAGATAAAGTATCACGATCGGAGCCAACGTACTCAGCAGCAACTTTATCTTGGATCTGCACACCCACTTTCCCTGGCATTTGAGGTTTTCTGGCTAACAACACCATATTGCTATCAATCACACCTATCACGCCATGTTTATCCAGCACTACTTGATCGATTAAAGTTGAAAAGAAATTAAGCTCTATTTGAAAGCCGATCATGCCACCGAATTCTTTTGAGCCACCGCGAAAAGCTCGATTTTGCACAACACTGAGATTTCCCGTTGTGCTCTTAAAGGAGGGCGTCACATATTGTCCTGAGTTTTCATCGTTTCTATGTTCAATACACCAATCTCGTTTGCTGCCATTAAAGCCTATTGCAGATGACCGGGGTGGGTAGTTATAAGCATGAGAAATGATACAGTTTTCATCTGCAGTGCCTATGCCAGTGTAATAATTAGGTAAAGTTTGTAGTTTAGAAGTGAGAAATTTTATAGTTGCTTGTTGTTGGCTTGGATTGGGATGTGGGTAAATCAAATCATCTGATGAAATACGACTCATTATGTCTAACAAGACATAATCGGATGCTTGAAATTCTCCCTTCAGCCATTCAGCGATCAGGAAACTTGTATTACCGACGCGAGAGCGAACCGCTTCTTTTTCCTTCGCATAACTTGCATATGTATCGTAAACAGCATAGCTCAGGATTAACACACAAAATAAAATACAACATAGCAAACTTCGTCTATATTCGTTCATACGTACCTACTTTTAATAGAGTCTTGTATCTAATGAATATTTACAGAGGGATAAATGAAAATATCCAGAATGTATTTTAAGTTAGGCTAACATTCTGGATTTATACAGTATAAATTATTTTTTGTTTCGGTTATTAAAAATAAATGGCTTTATTTAATCTTCTTCAAAATAAATAGTTTTGTTTTGTGGCAAATTCTCAGGGCTAACAGACTCGCCTTTAATCCGTTTTTCTTCGTCGGCCCATTCACCTAAATCAATAAGCTGACAACGTTTACAACAAAATGGACGGTATAAACTTTGTTTATCCCAAACAACTTGTTTTTGACAAGTTGGGCAATTAACTTTCATCGTTCTTCCTTACATATTTAATCTTTTATTTTAACATTAATCGCTTATGTTATTAACAAAAAACCTGTTCAAATTCTATATAATCAGCGTGGCTATTTTCAGCATTGGCATTCATAAAACGAACCGAATAACGATGTTTGTGCCCTGATATCATAGGATATACCTGTAACGCAGGATCCACATTAATGATAATAAACAAGGCATGTTCAACTTCACCTTGGTAAAAAGCATTCTTAGCACGCTGTTTAGACTTAATACCTTGATGACGTTTCATTTTCAAAAATAATGTTAACGCACGCTCTAATACATCAAAGTGTTCAAACCATTTTAGAGCATCTGCCTTTTGTACCGAAATAGGCTGTGCTTGCCAGAAGTGAAACTGCGGCAAATCAAAGTTACAACAACCACCCGGAATGAAAAAGCGTTGTTTTAACGATGTTAAAAAACGACTGTCTTTGAAGAATTTTAATTGTTTTGACATAACTAACAAGGTACTAATTAATTCACTTATTTCTACCATTAATGCCTTAATAGCTTTTGTATCTGCCTGCTCCCAAGCGAGCCATGATTGCATATCTTCTAATAAAGCGCGTAAGTCTTTAATTAAATCATGGCGAATATCACTGCGATCACTTAATTCTATTAATTCAAATAATGATTTGAAATAAGCAGTGGCATCACTTTCATGATCCAAACCCATGCTTTGCTTAATTTGTAAAAAAAGTGATTCAAAGCGTAAGTAACAACGACTTTTTTCTGTAAGGGGGTATTCAAAAGAGATCATAAAATAGTCTATTTATTTGTTTTATAAAAAGTAAGGTTACATTAAAAGGCATAACTAAGAGTTAAATGTCTTCTTTTTTAGGGATAAAAATTTCAAATGTAACGATTTAATTTGTTGTTTTAAAGCAACGCGATCAATACTACTGTTGTCAATAACATAATCAGCTTGTTGTAAGCGAAGCGAACGGCTAATCTGCGCGTCCATAATGGCTTGAATTTGAGATTTTGAATTTTCGTCTCGTTTCATTGCCCGCTCGATCTGCAATTTTTCATCCACATCAACGACTAGCGTATAGTCAGTATATTGGGTCAGTTTATTTTCCAGTAATAATGGCGCTTCCAAAATCACATATTCACTCTTAGCCATCTTTAATTGCGCTAATAATGTATCGCGAATGATGGGATGCAATAATGCATTTAACCATTTTTTTTTAGCGTCAGATTGAAAAATAAGTTGCCTCAGCTTCGCCCTATCAAGTTCGCCTGCAGCATTTAAGACATCGCTGCCAAAATAAAGTTCAATTTCAGTTAATGCTTGTTGTCCAGGTTCAACTACCTGCCGAGCAACTTTATCTGCATCAACAATATCTATTCCTAAAGCGGTAAATTCTTTTGCTACGGTTGATTTTCCGCTACCAATACCGCCTGTTAAGCCAATAATCACTTGCATTATATCTTCTCTTTATATTGATCTGTATCTCTTATTTTATAAGAGTTAAGCATTAAGGTCATTGGTATTCAAAGGCCATTAGGGTAATATTTCATTTTTTATCCCCGTCTGGAAATTTACCATGATTGAACAAGAAATTGCACAAAGTGTTAGCTTAGCGTTAAACGAAGATTTAAATGGATTATCAGCAGCAGAAGGTGACATTACTGCTAATTTAATTCCTGAAGATAAACACTCAAAAGCGACAGTAATTACACGTGATGATGCAGTTTTCTGTGGTAAGGCTTGGACTCAAGAAGTATTTCGCCAATTGGGTGATCAAGTGGTTATCACTTGGCATGTTAAGGACGGAGATTTTGTTCTCGCTAATAGCCCTTTATTTACATTACAAGGTCCAGCAAGAACATTATTAACGGGTGAACGTACTGCATTAAACTTTATTCAAACGTTATCAGGTATCGCGACCACCACCAAATACTACTCTGACTTAATTGCGTCGACTCAATGTAAATTATTAGATACACGTAAAACATTACCCGGTTTACGCAATGCCTCTAAATATGCCGTTGTATGTGGAGGTGGTTTTAACCATCGTATTGGACTTTATGATGCCTACTTAATTAAAGAAAACCATATTATGGCCTGTGGTGGTATTAAACAAGCAATAACCGTGGCTAATCAACAGCACCCGGAACGTTGGGTAGAAGTTGAAGTGGAAAGCATTGATGAACTCAAACAGGCACTAGATGCGGGTGCACAACGTGTTATGTTAGATAACTTCAGCATTGCAATGATGTTAGAAGCTGTAGCCATTAATAAAAGTAATTCACGACAAGCAGATTTAGAAGTATCGGGCAATGTAGATAACACGACTATTTTAAGTTATGCCGAAACCGGTGTTGACTATATTTCAGTAGGTGCATTAACCAAACATGTGCATGCTGTCGATTTATCAATGCGTTTTATTCAAGAATAAAAATAACCTAACGCTAAAAAACTTCCTACACTTATAAAAGTCTTTGTTCTTTTAACTGTGTTGGAGGTTTTTATGATAGATACGCTTGCTCGCTTCACTCCCTACCTGTTGCTCGTCACGATAAACAGATTAATAAACCACTATTATATATTATGCAACTGCCTCACCCGCTTAAGACAGAGAAAAACAGGACTCCTGATAATACTCACCCTCTTTAGTACAACTTTTTGTTATGCGCAGACACCTGCTATCCAACTTGCAACCACCTTTCGACAAGACATTAATATTGAACAATATTTTGTCAGTGAAAAATTAGATGGATTACGTGCTTACTGGGATGGTAAACAACTTATATCCAAGCAGGGTAACCGTTTCACCGCCCCGGTTTGGTTTACACGTGACTTTCCTACTACTGCACTGGATGGTGAGCTATGGATATCACGACAACAATTTGAAAAAGTGTCAGGTATTGTGCGCACTCAAGATGTAAATAATTCTCACTGGCAACAGGTGAAGTTTATGATATTTGATCTACCACTTAGCCCAGCACCATTTTCACAACGTATTCAGCAGATGCAACAATTAGTTGATCAAGCGAATAGTCCCTATTTACAGATCATAAAACAACAGAAATTAACCTCTATTACCGCTTTATACGCATTGCTAGATAAGGTTGTTGATGAAAATGGAGAAGGTTTAATGTTGCACCACGAGCAAGCTTTATATCAACATAAGCGTAATAGAGACTTGATGAAGCTGAAAAAATTTGAAGATGCAGAAGCGATAGTGATGGAACATCTACCTGGTAAAGGTAAGTACAAAGGGCAACTGGGTTCTTTATTAGTAAAAACGGAAGATGGCATCACCTTTAAAATAGGCACTGGTTTTAGTGATAAAGAACGCCAAAACCCACCGCCAATTGGCACAACCATCAGCTATCGTTTTACCGGTAAAACGCGTAACAATGTGCCACGATTTGCCTCATTCATGCGTGTTAGAGTAATTTATTGATCACTGTTAAATTAGCTTTAGGGAACTCATATTCACAGAGTTGGGAGACACCAACCCATTTTATCTGTTGCCCTTCTAAGGACACTGGCTCACCTTCATAGTCACTGACTAAATAAAAGTGCAGACTTAGATTTAGTTGATCGTATTGAAAATTCAGTGAATCAAATAAAGTGAACTGGGTTGCACTTAACCCGACCTCTTCTTTCAACTCACGCAACATCGCTGTTTCGAGCGCTTCTCCCTGCTCAACTTTTCCTCCTGGAAATTCCCACTTTCCAGCAAGATGCTTACCTTGTTGGCGGCGGCTAATAAGTAGTTGTTTCTGTTCATTTTGTACAATGGCAATACTGATGGTTTGTTGTTCTATCATAATATTCACACTTACTTGAATCGATTAAGCTTATTTACGCTTTAAAAAAAAGGTGGTCTTCAAAGAAGTACCACCTTTTATATCATGCTGTACCGATGTTATCTAAATAATACCGGTATTAGATCACCCTAACTTACCATGACATTGCTTGAATTTTTTACCTGATCCACAAGGACATGGCTCATTACGCCCCACCTTTTTGTTTTCACGAATAAAGGTATCAGCTGTTTCAGCTGTTTCTTTTTCAGCTTCACCATCACTATTGACTTGCGCATGTTGATATTGAATTTTCGCTTTCTCTTCCGCTTCACGGCGTTGTTGGTCAATTGCTTCGGCTTCTTCTTTACTTTGAATTTGCACTTTAGACAAAATGCCCACCACATCCATTTTCAAGTTTTCTAACATCGCAATAAACAGTTCAAAAGACTCACGTTTATATTCTTGTTTTGGATCTTTTTGAGCGTAACCACGTAGATGAATACCCTGACGAAGATGGTCCATCGCCGCTAAATGCTCTTTCCACAACATATCAATAGTTTGCAACATCACTGATTTTTCAAATCCAGCAATAATAGATTCGCCCACTTGCTCTTTTTTATCTTGGTAAGTATTACGAGCATGCTCGACGATATTTTCACGAATGGTTTCTTCTTGTAAATTAGCATCGTCGGTTAACCATTGTTGCACTGGCAACTCGATCAAGAAATCTTGTTTCAGACGCGCTTCTAATCCAGCTAAATCCCATTGCTCCGTTAACGAATGTTGTGGTACATATTCATCGATGCAGGTATTGAAAACGTCTGCCCACATTTGCTCAATATTTTCAGTGATATTATCACTGTCCATAATGCCATTACGTTGTTGGTAAACGACTTTACGTTGATCATTAGCAACATCATCAAAGTCCAACAATGATTTACGCATGTCAAAGTTACGGCCTTCCACTTTACGTTGTGCATTTTCAATCGCGCGAGTTACCCAAGGATGCTCAATCGCTTCTCCATTTTCCATGCCTAATTTTTTCATCATATTAGACACTTTTTCAGAAGCAAAGATACGCATTAACGAATCTTCCATCGACAAGTAGAAACGGCTTTCACCAGCGTCACCTTGACGCCCCGCACGGCCACGTAATTGGTTATCGATACGACGCGATTCATGTCGCTCAGTACCTACAATATATAAACCGCCAGCAGCTAATACCGCCGCTTGATCTTCTTTCCATGCAGCAGTTTCAGCAACAATTTGTTGTTCAGTCAGTTCACCTAACTTTTCTAGACGGTTTTGTAAATTACCACCTAGCACAATATCTGTACCACGGCCGGCCATGTTAGTCGCAATGGTAACTGATCCTAACGCCCCTGCTTGTGCGATAATATCAGCTTCTTTTTCATGGAATTTAGCATTTAAAACATTGTGCTTAATATTTGCTTTTGTCATCAACTCAGAAAGTAATTCAGAGTTTTCAATTGAAACGGTACCGACTAACACAGGTTGGCGACGCTCTAAACGAGTTTTAATATCTTCTATAATAGCTTGGTATTTTTCAAGCTCAGTTAAGTACACTAAATCGCCGCCATCTTTACGTACCATTGGACGGTTCGTAGGGATAACAATGGTTTCTAAACCATAAATAGATTGGAATTCAAACGCTTCGGTATCAGCCGTTCCGGTCATTCCACCTAGTTTTTCATATAAACGGAAGTAATTCTGGAAAGTGATTGATGCAAGGGTTTGGTTTTCATTTTGAATTTTAACCCCTTCTTTTGCTTCAACAGCTTGATGTAAACCTTCAGACCAACGACGACCAGGCATAGTACGCCCAGTATGTTCATCGACTATAACCACTTCACCCTGCGCGGTCACAATGTATTCAACATCTTTTTCAAACAGAGTATGAGCTCGTAATGCAGCGTTAACATGGTGTAATAGGCTAATGCTTGATGCCGCGTATAACGACGTGTTTTCTTCTAATAAACCGCGCTCTTGTAGAATACGCTCAACTTTTTCTTGGCCGCGTTCAGTTAATAATACTTGCTTACTTTTCTCATCAACAGTGAAGTCACCTTCACCCACATATTCTTCAGTATCTTCTTTATCTTGTTGAGTCAGTAAAGGAATAATTGAATTAAGTTTGGTATAAAGCGTTGCATCACCATCGGTAGGGCCTGAAATAATCAATGGTGTTCTTGCTTCATCGATTAAAATAGAGTCAACCTCATCGACAATAGCAAAATGAAGACCGCGCATAACGCGTTGTGATGCTTCAAAAGCCATGTTGTCGCGCAGGTAATCAAAACCGAACTCGTTATTCGTACCGTAGGTGATATCTGCAGCGTATGCAGTACGTTTTTCTTCACCGGTCATACCTGACAAGTTAATGCCAACGGTTAATCCGAGATATTCAAATAGTTTTGCATTCCATTCCGCATCACGACGCGCTAGGTAATCATTCACAGTAATAACATGCACACCGTTGCCGGTTAACGCATTTAAATAAGCAGGTAATGTTGCCGTTAACGTTTTACCCTCACCAGTACGCATTTCTGCAATTTTATTCTCATTTAATACAATACCGCCAATCAACTGCACATCAAAATGACGCATACCAAATACACGTTCAGAAGCACTTCTGACTACTGCAAAAGCTTCAACCAAAATATCATCTATGGTTTCGCCTTTAGCGAGACGTTCTTTAAAGTAAGATGTTTTGGCTTTTAGCTCTTCTTCCGATAGTGCTTTAATCTCCGGTTCAAGTTTATTAATTTCATTTACTACTTTACGTAGGTTCTTAAGGTAACGGTCATTTCGACTGCCTATTATTTTTGTTATTAGCGATGTGATCATTTTGCTTTCTCATTGTAAAAAGTCGGATAAAAGTTGTAATTTAGCTTGGTAATCTTTGTATATAATAAACTGGGTCTATTTGGGTGCCATCTTTGATGACTTCATAGTGCACATGTGGCCCTGTAGAGCGACCTGTTGTTCCCATCACTGCTATTTGTTGACCTTTTTCAACAATAGCCCCCACCGCGACAAGTAACGATGAAGCATGTGCATAACGTGTTCTCAAACCACTGCCGTGATTAATCTCAACCACATAACCATAACCAGTGCGCGCTTCTGATGTCGTAACTACGCCTGCGGCAGTCGCATTAATTGACATGCCTGTATGTCCAGCGATATCAACGCCTTTGTGGCGACGTAAACGCCCCGTAAATGGGTCTGTTCGCGTACCAAAGGGTGAAGAGATCCAAGAGCCTTGAATTGGAACAGGGCGACCAGAAATGAATAACTCATCTGTAAGATGGAGATTAGTTAATGTAATTTCAAGTTGTTGCAGTAAATTTTGATTCTTTTGGTACTGATATGCGAGGAGCGATACATTTTTATGAAGTTTTACTAGGTCTGAAGTGTCTAACGTATTTATATTCGAAACAACATTTAACGGTACAGGTTGCTCAATGTCTTCATCCACTGACTCTGCATTTGTGGAAGTATTATCAATCGGCTCATGGTCAATCGCCTCTTCTACGACTTGCTCGTTATCAGACTCTATATTTTGGTCTAGGCTTTGATCTAGACTTTGTTCTAGGCCATTGGCATCAAGGATAAGCCCTTGATCGATATATTGGTTAATATCAAACTCAAATTCCTCTTTGGGAAAATTTGATTTATCGATAATACGTTCGCCCAAATTATTTAAACGAATACTCTGTGCTTGTAATTGACCTATCTTAACAGCCAGTGCTTGCACTTGTTGATTAGTTTGAGATTGTAAGGTGTCTAAATATTGTTGTTTAATAAGGTCTCGCTCGCCGAGAGCTTGTATTTTATGTTGAGTCAATTGTTGATGGTAATGCGATTGTAATAGCCAAGCACTCGTCATCAAGATCGCGACAATCAATATGCACACGAAAATAAATGTCGATCTTGTTATAGAAAAGTTATGTTCAGTCTCCTTCCTATTATAAATAACCGTTATACTCATAAACTTAATTCACTATTGATGGCTGCTATGAAATCTTACAAGAAACAACCTAAACCCATTGCACTATTATTAGAAAAAAATAGTTATCAGAAAAGTACATCCTTGATAACTAAGTTGGATATGGTACTACAAAGGCTTTTAAAACAACACAACATCAGTGGATGTCGTATAGGAAATATTGAAAATGGGACTTTGATTATAGAAAGTCCGACCTCACTTTGGCTTCAGCGTTTACAATTTATACGAAGTGATATCCTCAGCGAATTGCGCACGCATCATTCATCTTTGATTAACATCAAGGTCAAAGTTAACCCAGCCCTTGCAAAAGTGAGTCCATCACAACTAAAAACCAACAAACCAGTAAAAAAACGCGCACAAAAAATGAGTAAAGATATTGCAGACTCCTTTTTAGCATTAGCTGAAAATGCTGATCCTAAATTAAAAAAAGCACTACAATCATTAGCTAAATTCTCAACCAATAAAAGTGAATAATAGCGATTAACTAATCAGGCTATTCAATTCTGTTCTGCTCTGTTGTATTGCTTAAAGTAGACCACCTCTTTGCTGCTGATTCTAAATTGCACAAGTATTTATCAAAACAATTTCCCTAAAAAACATAAAAAAAAACCACTTTCAAATAAAGTGGTTTTCAATGAAGTCTATATTGGCTTAACTAAACATTTAATTAAATCTTAATTAAATGTTTTAAGCAGTAACAAACACAGGCTCAATATATTGTATAGGTGATTCGCTCACAGGTTCTTCAAAGGTCACCATTTCAAATGCTTCTTGATCTGCAAGTAATGCACATAAAAGTTTGTTATTTAAGGCATGCCCAGTTTTATAGGCTTTTAAATGACCCAGAATACTATAACCAGATAAATATAAATCACCGATAGCATCTAATACTTTATGTTTTACAAATTCATCTTCATAACGTAAACCTTCAGGGTTTAATACACGGAATTCATCTAAACCAATCGCATTATCTAAACTAGCACCTAGTGCTAAATTATTAGATTGTAGGTACTCAACGCTTTTCATGAAACCAAAAGTACGTGCACGACTGATTTCTTTGACAAATAAATCACCTGAAAACTGCATTTCAACATGTTGGTTTTGACCTTCAAATACAGGATGATCAAAATCAATTTTAAAATCTAAGCTAAAGCCATTATCAGAAGGCTGCAACTCAGCCCACTTACCTTCTTTTTCATCTTCCACACGTACTGTTTTCTTAATACGAATGAATTTTTTAGCTGCATTTTGCTCTTCGATACCAGCAGATTGAAGCAAGAAAATAAAAGGACTCGCACTACCATCCATAATTGGAATTTCTGGTGCGTCAACGTCGATAATAATATTATCAATACCTAGACCAGCCAAAGCAGCAGATAAATGCTCAACAGTAGAAATTTTCTGTCCTTGATCGTTCACTAAACAAGTACATAAAAGCGTTTCTTGTACTGCTTGTGCATGTGCTTTAAAGCTAACCACCGGGTCAAGGTCAATACGACGGTAAACAATACCCGTGTTAACAGGTGCAGGGTGCAACTCAATGGTTACCTTGTTCCCTGAATGTAAACCAACACCTGTTGATTTAACACTTTGTTTTAATGTTCTTTGCTTAATCATAAAATGACCTCCACTACGATGATATCTGCGACGAATGATAACAGTTTGAGATCAATATCACAAACTGTTATATCGCTAGCTTTAATTTAGTTATCTGCTTGACGTCTTAAAAAAGCAGGAATATCCAAGTAACTTTCGGCGCTAGTTTTATCTTTAACTTCAGCAATTGGCTCTACTATTTCAGGCTCTGTTTGACTAACATCTTCAGTTTCTGCAGTGCTTTTTGCAACGTCCACTTCAGGCGCTTTCTCAACGTTCTCAGCTGTTTTCTGAGTATTAAGCGTAGGGTTTTTAACTACATTTAATTCAGATTTACGCTCACCAATACCCGTTACAATAACTGTAACGTGTAATTCGCCCGTCTCTAGGGTTGGGTCAACGGTTACACCGATGATGTTTTGAGAGTCATCAGAAGCAAATTGTTTTAACGCATCACCCACAGTGTGGTACTCATCCCAACTGAAATCGATACCAGCAACGATATGTACAAGTACACCACGTGCATCTGATAGATCAACATCTTCTAATAATGGGCATGAAATAGCTTCTTCAACGGCTTCTTCAGCACGGTTCTCACCAGAAGAAACACCAATTCCCATTACCGCAGTCGTACCCGCTTCTGTCATGACAGTGCGTACATCCGCGAAATCGATATTGATAGTACTTTCTTCATTATTGATGATTGAAGAAAAGCCAGAAACCGCATCATAAAGTACGCCATTCGCAGCACGTAATGCATCTAAGAAAGAGATACCACGCGGTAACGATTTTTGTAATTTATCATTTGGAATAATCAACAAAGAGTCGATATTCTCAGATAAACGAGCAATACCCTGCGTTGCGTAATTCATTCGCTTACGGCCTTCAAACAAAGAAGGTTTTGATACGACACCGATCGTTAATGCACCTTCCTCTTTAGCGATTTCAGCAACAACTGGACAAGCACCAGTACCTGTTCCACCACCCATACCAGCAGCAATAAATACAACATCGGCACCAGCGACGATTTCTCGAATACGCTCTTTATCTTCAAGTGCTGATTTATAACCAATTTCTGGGTTTGCACCGGCACCTAAGCCATTAGTGATATTAGATCCTAATTGTAAGCGAATATCTGCTTTTGATGAACGTAATGCTTGCGCATCGGTATTCATAGCAATAAATTCAGCGCCAGTTAGGCCTTTTTCGATCATATAATTGATCGCGTTACCACCACCACCACCAATGCCAATAACTTTAATTATGGCTTGTGCTGAATGGTCTTCATCATCGATTATTTCAAACATTTGACTCTCTTCCACTCTATTAACTTCTTGTGACATCGTCTGTTACCACCCAATCCATGTAACTTGATAACTAATATTCTTTTTTTATCCAGTTTTTTATTTTACCGAATAAACTTGTAAAACGATTTTCCGGCTCAGCATCCTCTTCACCTGCAAACTCGTCATTTTTATAACGTAATAAACCTACTGCCGTAGAATAAGCTGGTGAGTTTACATCATCAGCTAATCCTTGAATATGCTCCGGTTTACCAATTCGAACTTGAATATTACCAAAGACTTCTTCAGCAATTTCAACCAAACCTTCAATTTGAGCGGCACCACCTGTTATGACAACACCCGCCGCTAATTGTTGCTTTAAACCTTCACGCGCAAACTTATCATTCAATTTAAAGATTTCATTCTTAACTAAAGTTAATAGCTCACTGTATCGTGGCTCAATAACATCTACTAATATTGAACGCTGCAAACTACGTGCAGGCCGACCACCAACACTCGGTAAGTCGATGGTTTCTTCATCTAGTACTAAGCGTTTATTTAGACACCCATATTTAACTTTTATTGCTTCAGCTGACGTTGGTGGAGCACTAAATGCAATGGCAATGTCATTAGTTACTGAGTTACCTGCGTAATCAAGTACCATACTATGCTGTAACGAACCCGCAATATAGATAGACAGGTCCATTGTACCACTCCCCATATCGATCATACAGACACCCAGCTCTTTTTCATCTTCACTGAGAATAGCTTCGCTTGATGCAACACCTGAAAAAGTTAACTGATCAATCACAAGACCACTACGTTCAACTGCTTTTTCTAAGTTTTTAACTAGGTCATTATGACAAGTAATTAAATGTACATTTGCTTTTAGCTTAACACCCGATAACCCAATAGGATTATTAATGTGCCCTTGGGAATCAATAGAGTATTCCTGAGGAATGACATGTAATAAGCGCTGTTCGTCACGAATTTTCACTGATCGTGCGTTATGGATCACACTTTCAACGTCATAGGTAGTCACTTCATGTGCTTCAATCGCCCAAGTACCTGATTCATTCATTGATTCAATGTGTGAACCAGAAACTGATAAGTTAACTGACGAGACTCGACAGTCAGCCATATCTTCTGCTTGCTTTAACGCACTTGTAATCGACTCAACAACTGCATCTAAGTTAGTTACCGATCCTTTATCAACTCCCTTGGACGGGGCACTGCCCACTCCAACGATATTAATTACATCATTTGCTAATAACTCACCGATTAAGACAACCACTTTATTACTACCAATGTCTAAACCAACTGTGTAATTACTTTCCATTCGTCTATCACCATTTTCTCTATTTTAAGAGAGAAGAATTAACTCAACATGAGCACAAAATTGTTATATTAGGTTTTATTATTTTCTGTTTTCTTCCATCCAATTGCCAACCCTGTATCATAACGAAGGTCAACATAATCGATGGAGCTAATTTCATATTTTTGTGCAATTCTTGGAAATGCATTTAAAAATAATTGTATGCGTTCTAATTTTTGTTCTTTACCTAACTTCAAACTAATGCCATTTCTTAACACCAATTCACTGGCATTACGTTGGTCACTGTGTAAAGCAGCAATTCTGTATTGACTTGGCAACAATAACTGATTTAATTGCAAATAAGTATTCAGCACTTGTTCAGCATGTTTATCATCACCAGACAGAGCAATATAATCATTCTCAGGTTCAGGTACCACATCGATAATTTCACCAAACCTATTCAATAATGACTTCTGGTTCCATGAAGCAACAATCGATTGCTCAACAATATGAATCTTTAACGTATCCGGCCAATTTTTTCGAATCGATGCAGAATAAACCCAAGGTTTTTGTTCTAACTGTTTTTGGATTTCAGCTATTTCTAAAGTAAAGAAATTTAACCTATCCTCTTGATCTGCTAATACCTCTCTCACCACGTCTTCAGTAATATGCTCGCGGTGGCCCGTAAGGACTAATGCCGTTAAGGGTGATGATTGGTGGTCCGTTAACCAAAATTTTAATTTAAAAAAGCTGTCCTGTAAGGCATACATTAAAAGTACAAAAACAAAGAAACCAATCCATTTGCTTATTTTGACTTGTTTTAACTTATGCCACATAGATTATAAAGTTTGCTCTAAAATAGATAACACTAATTGATCAAAGCTAATACCCGCTTGTTTCGCCGCTTTCGGTACTAAACTGGTTTCAGTCATTCCCGGCACTGTATTCACTTCTAATAGGAACCAGTTTTTGTTTTCATCACGCATAAAGTCAACACGCCCCCAACCACTACAGCCAATGGTTTTAAACGCTTCTTCAGCTAAATGGTTTAACTTGTTTAGTTCATTATCTGACAGTCCACAGGGACACAAATATTGTGTTTCTGTGGATTGATATTTTGCTTGATAATCATAAAATTGATTCGTTGTTTTCATGCTAATAGCCGGTAATGCGCGACCATTTAGCATTGAGACAGTAAATTCATCACCAGTTATCCAAGATTCTAACAATACTTTATTATCAAACTTAAACGCTTCTTCTAAAGCAGCCACCAATTGTTCTGCATTGTCTGCTTTAGCCATACCAATACTTGAACCTTCATGAACAGGTTTAACCATTACAGAACCTGATAAGGCAGCTAGTATATCGGTAGCGCTTGATGGTTCAAAGTTTTCTTTGATAATAATTTGATAGCTTGCAGTCGGTAACTGACAACTTTGCCAAATTTGCTTAGTTTTGGCTTTATCCATACCAATTGCTGAGCTCGACACATCACTACCAGTAAACGGAATATTCAATGTTTTTAAAAAACCTTGAATAGTGCCATCTTCCCCACCTCGACCGTGCAACACAATAAAGGCACGCTCAAAACCTAACGCTTTAATTTGTGAAATATCATCCAATTTAGGGTCAACCGCATGGGCATCAACACCTTGACGAAGTAAAGCATTTAACACAGCATTACCCGATTTTAATGAGATTTCACGCTCAGCACTATCTCCACCAAACAAAACTGCTACTTTTCCAAAATCAACCGCCATTAACCTGCACTCACTTGTGTCATTTTTTCGATATTTAATTTTAATTCAGCTAAGGTTTTAACAACAGCACCAATATTACCCGCGCCTTGAGTAAGCACCAAATCACCCTCTTGAATCACTTTTGCTAATGCACCCGGCAAAGCTTCCGGTGAGGCAACAAAAATAGGCTCTTTACCACTTTGTTGGCGAATTGTGCGACATAGCGAACGGCTATCTGCCCCCGCGATTGGCGTCTCACCTGCGGAATAAACATCTAATAATAATAGTTGGTCAACCTGCGATAAAACATGTGCGAAATCTTCGTATAAATCACGGGTACGTGTATAACGATGTGGTTGGTACGCCATAACAAGACGTTTTTCAGGCCAACCTTCTCGCGCTGCGTTGATAGTAGCTTGTACTTCGGTTGGGTGATGACCATAATCATCCGCTAACATCGCTTTACCACGACCGGTTTCGAATTCACCATATTGCTCAAAGCGACGGCCAATACCTTCAAAACTTTGTAGTGCTGCTAAAATAGCCGCATCTTCAATATCATCTTCCATTGCAACAGCAATTGCCGCCGCCGCATTCAATGCGTTATGTTTACCAGGTAAATTTAACTGGATCGTTAAATCAGGGCGATTATTACGGTGCACTAAAAATTCACTTCTGCTAACTGTTTGTTGAAAGTTAGAAATACGTACATCGGCTTGCTCATGGAAACCATAGGTCACGCATTGGCGAGCAAAACGTGGGATCAAATTCTCTACCACTTGGTCATCTAAACAAACAACCGCGGTCCCATAAAAAGGCAAGTTTTGAATAAATTGCACAAACGTATCTTTTAAAATTTCAAAGTCACCTTGATAGGTGTCCATGTGATCAGCTTCGATGTTGGTTACCACTGACACCATGGGTTGTAGATGTAAGAATGAAGCATCACTTTCATCAGCTTCGGCAATTAAATAACGACTTTGTCCTAATTTAGCATTAGTACCAGCACTATTTAGCAAACCACCAATCACAAAAGTAGGATCTAAATCTGCTTCACGATAAATACTCGCAATCAAACTCGTTGTGGTGGTTTTCCCATGTGTACCCGCAACGGCAACACCATGGCGATAACGCATCAACTCGGCTAACATTTCCGCACGACGAACCACTGGAATACGCGCTTGCTGTGCCGCCAATAACTCAGGGTTTTCTTTATTAATGGCTGTTGAAACAACCACCACTGAAGCACCATAGATATTCTCTTGTGCATGGCCAATAAAGATTTCCACACCAATGGTACGCAGACGTTTAACGACTGTATTTTCAGCAATATCAGAACCAGTGATTTTATAGCCTTCATAGGCTAATACTTCAGCAATTCCTCCCATACCAGCTCCACCTATCCCCACAAAGTGGATCTGTTTTACACGGCGCATTTCAGGGATCATGGTACGGATTTCTGCTAATTCAATTTTTATCATCGGAATTCACTTTCACTATATTTTCACTAAGGAATTACAAACGGCAGCCACTTGCTCCGTTGCATTTCTAATTGCTATATTTTTACAGTTTGTACTCATATCAACAAGCAACTGCCTATTTTGACTTAATGTCGCCAAACATTCACTTAATTTCTTTGCATTTAAATCTTTTTGAGGAAGTAATATTGCGGCCTCTGCATTTACTAAGCTTTGTGCATTTTTTGTTTGATGATCATCTACCGCATGCGGTAGAGGAACAAAAATAGCAGGTAAGCCTACCACAGCAACTTCAGCAACTGTAAGCGCCCCTGCCCTACAAATAATAACGTCCGCCCAATCATAAGCAGCAGCCATATCAGTAATAAAATCTTGTACTTTATACTCTACTTGAGAGTCTTGATAACGTGCTAAAACAGACTCAGAAAAGCCTTTTCCAGTTTGATGTAAAATAGACACTTTTGTCGCATCAAAGTTCATTAATGCTTGAGGTACTGTTTCATTTAAAACTTGTGCGCCTAAACTTCCCCCAATCACCAGTACCTTTAAACTAGAAGAGGATGCTGAAAATTGCTTTTCAGGTAAAGCCAAAAGGTCTTTACGTATTGGGTTACCGACTAAAATAGCTTTTTCATTCAAAAATGCACCGCTAAAGCCCATTAATACCTTTTTTGAGAAATAAGAGAGTAAGCGATTGGTCATTCCCGCGGTTGCATTCTGTTCGTGTAACACAACAGGAATACCTAAAGTCCATGCCGCGATACCACCCGGTCCACTGGCAAAACCTCCCATACCCAATACTAAATCTACTTGTCTATTTTTTAAGACTTTACGTGCTTGAAAAATTGATTTCAAAATTTGAAAGGGAGCGGCTAGCAAACGTTTGATGCCATTCCCTCTCACTCCGGCCACGTCAATAAAATCTATTTCATAACCATGTTCAGGTACCAACCTTGCTTCCATTCTTGCTGCTGTCCCTAACCAGCTCACTTGCCAGCCTTCATTTTTTAATTTATCTGCGACCGCTAAGCCCGGAAAGACATGCCCACCAGTACCACCAGCCATCACCAATAAGGTTTTAGTTTTGCTCATATTATTCACCCTTTAGTTCATTACTTGATGTATTGCCAGTCATCTTATTGGAGACCTTGCTGAATGTGTTGTCGAATACATTGTCTGATTCAGTATCGATAACATTACTGGAAATGTTATCGGATGGCTCGCTAGGTACATTTTTTGGTTTCGATTTTTTCTTTTTGACTTTCTTTGTAATACGTACCTGTGCTGAGCTTAAGCGTGTTTCAAAATCAATACGTAATACTAACCCCACGGCAATAGCAATAGTGATCAAACTTGAACCACCATAACTAATCAAGGGTAAGGTCAAACCTTTTGTAGGTGCAACACCGGAAGCGGCACCAATATTAACCGCAGTTTGAAAAGCGAACCAAATTGCAATACCGATAGCAACGTAACCAGCAAAAACAAAGTTTTGTTGTAACGCTTTTCTACCGATCGAAAAAGCTTTATAAACTAGAATAAACTCTAGAATAATAACAATACTAACCCCAATAAAACCTAACTCTTCTGCGAGAATAGCCATAATAAAGTCAGTATGTGCTTCAGGTAAATATTCAAGTTTTTGTACTGAATTACCTAATCCTTCACCGAACCAACCGCCTCGGCCAAAAGCCATTAAAGACTGTGTTAACTGGTAACTTCGGCCAAATGGATCAGCCCAGGGATCTAAAAAACCAAAAACCCTTGCCATACGATAGGGTGAGGTAACAATCAATAGGATGATCACCGATAACAACGCCACTGCAATCCCCACGAATGAGATCATGCGCGCATTAGCAATGAATAACATACCCATCATGATCACCACGATCACCACGGTTGAACCTAAATCTGGTTGTAATAATAATAATAAAGCTAATAGCGCTAATATTGCCAAAGGCTTTATAAAACCTTTAATAGTATCAATCACCTCTTTTTGCCGACGTAAAAGGTAACTTGAAATAAACAACACCACAGACAGTTTTGCAAACTCAGAGGGTTGGATATTCAAGGGCCCAAAGCGTAACCAACGTAAGGAACCATTTACTTCGGTACCAATAATCAACACTGAAAATAAAGCTAATGAAGAGAGCAGTAAAATAATAGGCGTGTATTTATGCCAGCGTGTGATTGGGATCGACACTACAGCCGCTAATATAAATAAGCATAAAATAATATAAATAAGGTGTCGTTTTAAGAAACGAAATGGGTCATCGGAAAGCGCTATTCCTTCAGGCATTGAAGCAGAGGCGACAATAACTAGACCAACGCCCATAAGCGTAAATACTAACACTAATAAAGAACGATCATAAGCTTGCGACTGCTGCGACGACTGAAAGGTTAGTGTTCTAAAGAGTGATGCTAACTTATTACTAATAGCCCTAAACATGACTAAATTTTTCCAGTAAGCGCGTTGACTAAACGAATAAAATGATCTCCGCGTGCCATAAAGTTTTTATACATATCTAAACTAGCACAGGCAGGTGTCAAAATGGCTAAATCACCAGCTTCAGCCTGTTGATTAATATATGAAACCGCTTGGTCTAAATTTTCAACAATTATGGTTCGAAGATCTTGCTCTGCAATTAATGTTGCGTCGCGCCCAAAACAAACAATTTGCCCTTTTACTTCTTGTAAGACTGGCTTTAATTCAGAAAAATCAGCACCTTTACCATCACCGCCTAAAATAACATGCACTTTACCTTGGATAGTATCAGACAAGCCTAATAGCGCAGCTTGCGTTGCACCTACATTAGTTGCTTTAGAGTCGTTTATCCAACGTACACCTTGGACTTCTTTAACAAATTCGCAACGATGTTTAAGCCCACTATAGGTTTGTAATGTAGACAACATAGAAGGCATTGACAAATCGACAACTTGACCTAATGCAAGCGCTGCTAAGGCATTCATCCAATTATGTTTACCGCTCAGTTTTAAAGCTGAACAGGTTAATAAAGGCTGTTGTTCGAGACTGAGGTAATGTTCGTTATGTTGTACAACCACCCCATAGTGTTGTTGATCAAAACCAAAACTTAATTGTGGTTGTTTGTCAGTAAAGGTTAATGGATCATCTCGATTAATGAGTACTGCTTGGCTCTGTTGATATATTTTATGTTTTGCAGCCGTGTAATCTTGATAGCTGCTATAACGATCTAAATGATCTTCGCTGACATTTAAAATAGTCGATACATCGGCATTGAGGGACTCTGTGGTTTCGAGCTGAAAACTCGATAATTCTAGAATATACAGAGTTATAGTAGGAGCTAATAAATCTAAAGCAGGTACACCAATATTACCACCAACAGCAACATTCACTTTCGCATCTATCGCCATTTCGCCAAGTAAACTGGTTACTGTACTTTTACCGTTAGACCCCGTGATAGTGACTAATTTTGCATGCTGATAAGGGGGGGTTTTTAATTCACGCGCAAATAACTCAATATCACCGATCACTTCCACACCGGCTTTAATCGCAGCATCAATCGCGGGCGTTGCAATCGCAATGCCCGGACTAACCACTAAACAATCAAATTGACATAAAAGTTGTGCAGATAAAGGCCCAATGATCAGCTTTGTTGTAGCATCAAGTTGATCTTTGCCAGGCGGTACTGCTCGCGTATCGAAGACGGTAACTGAGATGTCTTTTTTACGGAAAAAGTTGATACAGGATAGGCCCGTAGTTCCTAAGCCAATAATAGCAATACGCTTAGCAATCATATTAGCGAACCTTCAGCGTAACTAAGCCAACCAACACTAATACGATAGTAATAATCCAGAAACGAACAATTACACGTGGCTCCGGCCATCCTTTTTTCTCATAATGATGATGAATAGGCGCCATTCTGAAAATACGTTGCTTACGCATTTTATAAGAGCCCACTTGTAAAATAACTGAGACGGTTTCCAGTACAAAAATACCGCCCATGATCACTAATAAAAATTCTTGACGGACCAGTACCGCAATAACACCAAGAATAGCGCCTAGGGCGAGTGAGCCCACATCGCCCATAAAGACTTGTGCAGGGTAAGTGTTAAACCATAAAAAGCCTAAACCAGCACCGGCAATGGTACCGCAAATAATCACTAATTCACTCGCTTGCGGAATATACGGAATAAATAGGTAATGAGAGTAGTTAACATGGCTGGTTAAATACGCTATCAATGCAAAAGCAGACGCCACCATTACCGTTGGCATAATCGCTAGGCCGTCTAAGCCGTCGGTTAAATTGACCGCATTACTACTCCCCACCACGGTGAAATAAACCAATGGAATAAACAGTAAACCTAAGTAAGGCATATATTCTTTGAAAAAAGGCACCACTAATGTTAACTGTGCATCACCTTGCGCTGTCATATATAACACGATACCTAACGCTAGGGCGGCCACTGATTGCCAGAAATACTTCCAACGTGCAATTAATCCATCGGGATGTTTGCGTACCACTTTTAAGTAATCATCCATAAAGCCGATCGCACCGAAAGCAACAGTAGTGAACAATACAACCCAAACATATAGATTATCTAATCTTGCCCACAATAACGTACTTAATACAATCGCAGCTAAAATGAGTACACCACCCATGGTTGGTGTTCCAGCTTTACTGAAATGAGATTCCGGCCCATCATCACGTACAATTTGACCGATCTGCTGGCTCTGTAAATAACGGATCAACTTAGGTCCCGCCCACAAAGAAAATGCCAGTGCAGTCAACACAGCTAAGACCATTCTCACGGATAAGTATGTCAATACATTAAAGAAGGTGTAATGACTTGAGAGTAATTCCGCTAACCAGACTACCATGTTGAAATCCTATTTATATAAAGCTGTTGCACAGCTAATGAAGATGGCTTACGCACTGAATGTTTGTTTAATAAAAGCAACGATCTCTTCCATTTTTGCACTACGAGACCCTTTTACAAGGATCACTGTTTTAGATTCTTTATCACTTAAATAAGCATTAAGTGCTTCCTTAAGTTGTTGTTTATCTGTGAAATGTTCTGCCACAGTATTTTTAGCAGCCGCATTATACGCATGGCTGACAAGTTGACTCAAATTTCCTACGGTAAATAATTTCTGTATGCCTTGTTGTTGAGCATATTCGCCCACCGTTTTATGTTCTTGCTCAGCATAATCGCCCAACTCCCCCATATCACCACAAACTAATACTTGATTCGCCTGATATTGAACTAACAAATCAATTCCCGCTTTAACCGATGCGGAATTTGCATTATAGGTATCATCAATCACCGTGACGGTTTCTGAAATAACAGAACAATTAACCCGCCCTACGACTTGCTGGACACTTTCTAAGCCTTTTTTGATATCTTGTAACGAACATCCAAAAGCGACAGCCATGGTACTTGCTGCTAATGCATTACTGACATTATGCAAGCCAGGAAGGTTCAATTGTATGCTTATGTTTTGCAAAGTATTTAGCTTGTTTACTAAGGTATCTGAAAGATTTAGTGTAAAGCTAGCTTGCCCCAGTTCGTTATGCACAATATCACTGGCAAATAGATCCGGTTTCGCCCCGTTTTGCTGCTCACTTTTAGTCGAAAAACCAAGTAATGGTTGATCCTTATTAGCCAATTGCAGCACAAAGTCCACGGCAAAATTAGCCTCTAAATTTACTACTGCGATGCCAGATGGTGTCAAATTAGACCAAATTTCAGCCTTTGCTGTCGCCACACCCTGTAACGAACCAAAACCTTCCAAATGCGCAGGCATGACATTATTAACTAATGCAACATCGGGTTGTGCAAGTGCTGAGGTGTAGGCAATCTCGCCAATATGATTTGCCCCTAGTTCAAGTACGGCAAATTGATGTTGTGCTTGTAATCGTAATAAAGTTAATGGCAAACCGATATCGTTGTTAAAATTACCAGCGGTAGCTAATACCTTATTTTTATCTCCACTATGAACGCTTAATATGGCACTTAATAATTCTTTACAGGTGGTTTTACCGTTACTACCCGTGATCGCTGCACATTTAATGCCTTTTATTTGCTGTTTGATATAGCGTCCTAATAAGCCTAATGCAATTCTTGTATCGGCAACCATCACGACAATGCAATCATTAGCAAAAGTAAAGTTTTTGTTTTGACTACAATTCTTTTCAACCCTATTTTTTTCCACCCAGCTTTTTTCAACTAATAGGACTGCAGCACCTTTATCAATGGCGCTTTGTAACAGATTATGAGCATCAAAGGAGGGACCTTTTAATGCGATAAAGAGGTCATTTTCATTGATCGTTCGAGTATCAGTGCTGACATTATTAATCACGACAGAATTAATTTCCGCTAAGGTTAGATTATCTGATTTCTGATCATCTATATTAAGCTGACCATCAGTTGCTTCACATAACTGATCTACGGTGATCGGTATCATACGCTTTGTTCCTGCTGTTTCTTTTTGTTCTCAATCAAGTCGCTCAAACACTCTCGATCGCTGTAATGTATTTTCTTATCACCAAAGATTTGATAATCTTCATGCCCTTTTCCAGCAATTAAAATAATATCGTTAGCTTGTGCTGATTGAAGTAAATGCAGAATAGCTTGTTTACGATCATGTATCACTAAGGCTAATTCAGGTTGAGTTAAGCCTTTTTTTATATCTTCAACAATCTGCTGCGCATTTTCACTGCGTGGGTTGTCATCAACTATCACCACTTGGTCTGCGCCTTGCTCGGCCATTTTAGCCATTTCAGGTCGTTTGCCTTTATCACGATCACCACCACAACCAAAGACAGCGATAATACGCCCCTTTTGTTTATGATTTTGCAACGCTTTTAAAGCATTCAGCAAAGCATCGGGGGTGTGAGCGTAATCAACTACGAACGTTACCTGTTGTTGCGCAAAAAAGTACTGTTCCATTCTTCCTGGTACAACTGTTAACTTAGCTATTACGTCTGCAATTTGCTTAATCGAAAAGCCATCCGCAAGTAACGCACAACAGACTGCGGCAATGTTTGAAACATTAAAGTCACCATAAAATGGCGCATTGATCACTCCATCCCCCCAACTAGAGGTAAATTCGAAGCTAATTCCCTGCGCGAGGTACAGTACTTTTTTAATGCTGAAGAAAGGTTGATTTGAAAAATATTGCTGTGCATTCACACCATAAGCAATGGCATTTGGAAATGCTTTTAACCAAGCTTGCCCGACTGCATCATCGGCATTAATAATACGATGCTGCAGTGGAAACTCAGTAAATAATGTCTTTTTAGCTAGCGCATATGCTTCTAACGTGCCGTGATAATCAAGGTGATCACGCGTTAAGTTAGTAAAAATAGCGGTTTCAAAAGGGATCGCTGCAACACGGCCTTGTACCAAACCATGTGAAGACACTTCCATGATCGTATGTTTAGCACCTTGGGATTGATAATGTTGCAATTCACGGCAAACTGAAATGGCGTCTAAGGTGGTATTTAAACTGCTTTTTAACTGCCCATATAAACCATTACCAATAGTGCCCATTTGCGCACTTTGCTGATTCAATAGCATATAGCTATTTGCTAGCAAACTAGCAATGGTTGTTTTACCGTTGGTACCGGTAATAGCTGTGATGCTATGTAGGTTTTTTTGAGGAAAGTAAAAACGCATTGCTAATGCACTAAGGTGTTGACCTAGTTGATAAATCTCTATGATAGGCGTTGTTGCTTCGAAGCGAATTTGGCCATCAGTAGTTTTATCTGTGGTTTCAGCAAGCACCACTGCAGCACCAGCATTGATAGCATTTTTGATAAACCGACGGCCGTCATTAACTGATCCCTGCAAAGCAACAAACAAGTCACCTTGCTGAATTTCACGACTATCTAAGGTCATGCCAGATAAAGACTGAGTTAATGAAACAGTTAACCAAGGTGCTAGTAGCCAAGCAATGTCGACATTATATTGGCGCTGATTAAGTACACTTTTTACATCCAATGCTGGCACCGGTTGCGTTTCTTTAACCATTATTTAGCCTCCAAATAGGTGTAGCTTTGATCTCCACCATCGGGTAATACATGTGTTAACAATAAAGTACTTTTCATCACAGCAGAAAATACAGGTGCAGCCACATCGCCCGCATAGTATCTATCTCCCTGTGGTTCATTAATCATCACTGCAATAGCAAAGCGAGGACGACTCGCCGGTGCTATTCCTGCAAAGACAGCAACATAATCATCACCGTAACCGCCAGCTTCAGCTTTTCGAGAAGTCCCCGTTTTACCTGCAATACGGTAACCTTCAACTTTGGCTTTTTTTGCAGTGCCACCAGGTTTACTAACCCCTTCCATCATTGCGACGACTTCAAGTGCAATATTTTTAGGAATAACTTGTTCGCCAGGCTGTTCTGGACCTTTGATAATGGATAAAGGATATTGCATGCCACCACTGCCTAAGATGGCATAAGCTTTAGCAAGTTGTAACGTTGTCGAGGTAATACCATATCCAAAGGACATAGTGGCTAATTCAAAATCAGACCAACGATGGCGAATAGGTAAACGCCCAACACTTTCACCAATCAAAGCAATACCAGTATCATTACCAAAACCAAAATCCGCAAAAGTTTGCTGCAATTGCTCTGGTTTTAAACGTAAAGCTAATTTACTCACCCCAATATTACTGGACTTTTTCAAAATTTTAGCCAAATCTATTTTTCCGTAATTTCGACCATCGCGAACGCGACGACCACCAATGGTCATCCAACCAGGGGAAGTATCAATCACTTCATCAACATCGGTTTTATGGTGGATCAATGCACTAGCAACCACTAGCGGTTTAACCGTTGAACCTGGTTCAAAGGTATCGGTAATCGCTCGATTACGTAATTTGTAAGCTTGGTATTGAGTACGATCGTTTGGATTAAATGACGGATAATTGGCCATCGCATAGATTTCACCCGAGTGAACATCTAGCACTACAATAGAGCCTGAAGTTGCGTTATTCATTTTAATTGAACGTTTCAATTCAGTATAAGCAACTGCTTGAATACGTTGATCAATGGTTAACTGTAAATTGCCTGCTAATTTTTTCTCTTTAAGCACTTCAATATTATCAATAACATTACCTAAACGGTCTTTACGAACACGTTTTTTGCCAGTTTGCCCTTGCAGATAATCATTATAACTTTTTTCAATACCTTCAATACCTTGTGCATCTAGATCGGTTAATCCTAAGATATTGGCATTAATTTCACCGGTAGGGTAAAAACGGTGTGACTCTAGCTGGCTAGCAATACCCGACAGTTTTAACTGTTTAACATATTGCACCATGGGATCGTTAACTTGACGTTTTAAGTAAGCAAAGCGCGCATTAGGTCGTTGAATTATTTTTGCAATGGCTTCACGTTCAATGCCTAATACCTCAGCTAATGCAGACCATTTTTTTGATTCATAAAAATATTTTTTGGTATGTCGCTCTAACCCTGTTTTAGGATTGACAACGACACTATCAGCCCACTCTTCAAGAGTGAAAGCAAAATGTTTTTTGACCTCTTTAGGATCTACCCAAATAGCAAAAGCAGGCACACTGATCGCTAACTCTTCACCATTACGATCTTCAATATTGCCTCGATGTACCACTGATTTAGTGACACGCAAACTACGTTTGTCAGCTTCATTAGTTAAATATTCAGGCTCTAAGATTTGTATAAAGGCAAGGCGAGAGATTAAGGCTAATGCAATTAATGAAATAGTCACTGCAACAAAAGCATATCTACCCGAGGAATAACTCAGGTAGATTTTTTTCTTTCTTGTTTGTGAGCTTCCCTTTGCCCTTGATGTCGTCCGTCTTTTATTCATCGAATTTCCACTAATACACTATTTTGTTTGGTTGGTTGCGACATTGATAACTGTTTGGTTGCAACTGAACGAATGCGACTATGTTCATCGAGGGTATGTTCTTCGATCAATAAGTTTTTCCACTCGATCATTAAGTTATCTTTTTGTTGAGATAAGAACTCTTTTTTTGTTACTAACTCTCGTGTTTCATGAGTGATGTAAATATTATACAAAGCACTGATTAATATCACAATTCCTAGAATCACTAGGATCGCGTTTTGACGTAAGTCCGCTAATATCAGTAATAATAAATTTTCACGAGAAGCCACCATCTAGTTAACCTCTGGCTGTCTCAATTTGACAGCAATACGTAATACCGAACTTCGAGCGCGTGTATTGACAGCAATTTCTTGAGCACTTGGTTTAATCGCTTTACCCACTGCTTTTAAGTTTTTACCCACTTGCATTTGTGCGTCAGTTAAAGGCAAACCAGGTGGGTACTCTGGCCCTTTTTCCTGCTTACGAATAAAGCGTTTTACAATGCGATCTTCTAATGAATGAAAACTGATCACCGAAAGTTGGCCACCAATCGCTAAAATATCTAACGCACCATCTAATACTTTGTGGATCTCTTCTAATTCGCTATTGATATAAATACGAATACCTTGGAAGCTGCGCGTTGCAGGGTGTTTTTTCTTTTCACGTTTAGGACATAAACGTTCAATTAACTGTGCTAATTGCAGCGTGCGCGTAAACGGAGTTTCTACTCGATCTGCGACAATTGCGCGTGCAATGCGGTAGGCAAACTTCTCTTCACCGAAGGTCTTTAAGGCCCAACCAATATCATCAACATCTGCTTTTGCTAACCAATCAGCAGCGCTAATGCCCGATGTCGGGTCCATGCGCATATCTAATGGTCCATCGCGCATAAAACTAAACCCGCGCTCTGCGTCATCAAGCTGTGGCGAAGAAACACCAAGATCCAATAACACACCGTCTATCTTACCGGCCAAGCCAAGGTCTTTAATATATTCAGCCAAACCTGAAAAAGGTCCATGAACAATTTGAAAACGACTATCTTCTTTTTGTAAAGCTTCTGCGGTAGCAATTGCACGCGGATCTCTATCGATCGCAATTAAACGGCCATTTGGCCCTAGTTTCGATAAGATATGTCGTGAATGTCCACCACGTCCAAATGTCCCATCGACATAAATCCCATCGGGTTTAATGGCTAGTCCATCAACGGCTTCATTTAATAATACGGTTATATGCTCACTCATCTAGAACGAGAACTCCTTGAGAGAATCACTTAATTCCATGCCTAACGACATGTCACTTTGTAGATCTTGCTGAACTTGTTGATGCCACACTTGCTCATCCCAAATTTCGAATTTGTTTAATTGTCCGACTAACATTATTTTTTTATCTAGCTTTGCATGTTGGCGTAAGGTCGGCGCAATTAAGGTACGGCCATTTTTATCTAACTCACATTCACTGGCATGGCCTAAAATTAACCGCTGTATACGTCTTTCCTGTGGGTTAGTACTTGATAAACCACGTAATTTATTTTCAATCAATAACCATTCATGTAATGGGTAAAGCAACAAACAATTCTGTGTTTGAAAATCAATCGTGCACACAAACTGCCCCTGACAAGTGTCAGATAGCCAATCACGATACCGTGTAGGGATCGCAATACGTCCTTTTGTGTCGAGATTGATCGCATTTGCACCACGCAACATGACGGTTCAGTTCCATTGATAGATGGGTGAAAGATCCATTTTATAAGAAAAAGATCCACAAAACGACACTTTTTCCCACTTTTGGACACCCAGTCTAATATTCTGCGATATTATTGCAAGCAATGGATCTTTTAAATGAGGATCACAATCACAGTTTCCTCGGCTAGGTATTTTATTTATTTGTTATATCGGTTAATAAAAAAGTGAAATTATCCTCAAAAGGCGACCAATTAATAAGTTGCGTGATATACTCCGCCGCTTAATACAATTTAACTAATAAACTCGGAAGGAAATTCCCTTGCAAGACGAACAATTAAAAGCTTTTATCATCAATCAACTTGAAGAAATGAAAGCAAAAGAAATCGTAACTATTGATGTTGCTGGTATCTCTGATGTCACTGATACTTTGATCATCTGTACTGGTACTTCAAAACGTCACGTACGCTCAATTGCAGAACAAACTGCATTAGCAGCAAAAAATGCTGGTGAAGTGCCACTGGGCGTTGAAGGCCTTGAAGGTAGTGAGTGGGTATTAATTGATATGGGCACTGTGGTTGCACATGTAATGCAAGATGAGACACGTCAATTTTATCAACTAGAAAAACTATGGACTGAAACAGCGTAATGAAAATTCAGCTAATTGCAGTGGGTACTAAAATGCCTGACTGGGTTGAAAAAGGTTACCTTGAATATGCACGGCGTTTCCCAAAAGAGATGCAACTTGAGTTATTAGAAATTAACGCAGGTAAACGTGGAAAAAACGCGGACATTAAGCGTATTTTGAAAAAAGAAGGTGAATTAACCTTAGAAGCGATTCCAAAAGGTAATAAAATTGTCACGTTAGAAGTGACAGGGAAATCGTGGACAACGGAACAATTAGCGAATGAAATGACTAAGTGGCAGCACGATGGGCGAAATATTAGCCTATTAATTGGCGGGCCTGAAGGTTTAGCACCGGAATGCATTCAACAGTCAGAGCAGCGCTGGTCTCTTTCTGCATTAACCCTACCGCATCCATTAGTAAGAATCTTAGTTGCTGAAAGCTTATACCGAGCTTTCACGCTAACCATTAACCACCCTTATCACAGGGAATAAAGTTGAAGAGAAAGCGTAATAGCATACGTAACCACAGTGCTGAATCAGCCCTTTTTTTACGTAGAACTCTAGTTGTTTTCTTAGCAATACTGCTTGCAGTGGGTATTTTGATCTCCAATTTGTATTACCTACAAATTAACTCCTTCGATACTTACAAAACACGATCTAATGCCAACCGGATCAGTGTACAAACAGTGCCGCCTAATCGTGGTTTAATCTACGATCGCAATGGCGTCATTCTCGCTGAAAATAGACCTGTGTATAGTTTGCAAGTCATTGCTAATAAAACCAATAACTTAACAAAAGATATTGAACGGTTAACCAAGCTTGTATCGTTAACTGACAGAGAATTGGCTAAATTTAAAAGTCAAAATCGTTATTCACGATCTTTTAAAGCAATCACTATTCGCGATCAGTTAACGCCTGAAGAGGTCGCACTATTTACTGTCAACCAACACCTCTTTAAAGGTTTTTCAATTCAAGCGAGCTTAAAACGTTATTATCCTTTTGGTAATGCATTTACACACGTCTTAGGTTATATCGCAAAAATTAATAGTCGAGACTTAGAAAAAATTGAACAACGTGGCGAACGTGCTCGTTATCAAGGTACCCGCTACATCGGTAAATTAGGTATTGAAAGATATTACGAAGATATTTTGCACGGTCAACCGGGGCAACGCCAAGTAGAGGTTGATAGCTGGGGTAAAGTGATCCGCACCTTACAATTTACAGCACCAACACCCGGTAAAGATATTACCCTTAACATCGATATTAACTTACAACTTAAAACACAAGAATTGTTAGCTGATATGCGCGGCAGTATTGTGTTAATGGAAGCAAAAACCGGAGCAGTATTAAGTTTAGTTTCTGCACCAAGCTACGATCCTAATTTGTTTGTAACGGGGATCAGTCAAAAACAATACCAATCATTATTATCTTCTAAAGATCGTCCTTTAATCAATCGAGCTACGCAAGGCCGCTACCCACCAGCTTCCACCATTAAACCGCAAATGGCATTATTAGCGTTAGATGAAAAAGTGATCACCGAAGAAACGAAAATAAAAGATCCAGGTTGGTGGATTGTTCCTAACTCCAAACGCCGTTTTCGTGACTGGAAACGTTGGGGTCATGGTTTAGTGGATGTATTCCATGCTATTGAACAAAGTTGCGATACCTTCTTTTATGATACCTCCTATAAGTTAGGTATTGACCGTATCGAGCCCTTTATGCGTTTATTTGGCTTTGGTGAATACAGTGGCTTAGATATTGCTGAAGAAACAAAAGCAATTATGCCATCTCGTGATTGGAAACGAGGCCGCTTTAATCAACCTTGGTACGATGGTGATACCATCTCGATTGGTATTGGACAAGGTTATTGGACAGTCACTCCTATTCAGTTAACAAAAGCGACGGCTATCTTGGCAAGACGTGGTGAGAATATTAAACCACACGTATTACGTTCAATTACCTCTGCTGGTGAAACCTCAACGCCAGTGTATGAAACAAAACCAGCGATCACATTACACAGCAGCCGTTATTGGGATGTTGCTTTAAAAGCCATGCAAGGTGTAACCAGTAAACGTAGCGGTACTGCTTATCGCGCTTTTGGTGATGCACCGTATACTGTAGCCGGTAAATCAGGTACTGCGCAGGTCATCAATATTAAAGAAGATGAAGTTTATGATGCAGATAAAATTAGTGAGCGTCATCGTGATAACGCAATGTTTGTTGCCTTTGCCCCATTTGAATCACCTGAGATTGTGGTCACTGTTATATTAGAAAATGTAGGTGGAGGCAGCAGTAATGCAGCCCCTATCGCTCGCGCATTATTTGATGAGTACTTTAAAAGTAGACATCCCATCGCTTCTAAATCTGCACCGGACTCTTAATTATGGTTAGCACTCAGGCTCAAAAAAGTATTTTTTACCGTTTACATATCGACCCGTATTTATTGGTTGGATTATTTGCATTAATGAGTATTAGTTTAACGGTATTATATTCAGTGGCTGGTTATGAAATGGTTTATCGCCAAGTAATTCGGTTAGCCATTGCCTTGGCCGTCATGTTAGTAATAGCTCAAATCCCCCCTGAATGGTACCAACGTTGGACACCGGGCATTTTTATCATTTGTGTTTTACTACTGATCGCAGTATTAGTGATAGGCCATACCGGTAAAGGTGCACAACGTTGGTTAGATCTAGGTTTTACTAAGTTCCAACCTTCTGAAATAATGAAACTGATCATGCCTTTAATGGTTGCTTATTATGTCAGCCAACACACCCTACCAACTCGCCTCAAACAAGCTTTTATTGCGCTTATTATTGTTATTGTACCGACCTTAATTATCGCTAAACAACCAGATTTAGGCACCTCTATATTAGTTGCCTCATCCGGGCTATTTGTGCTGTTTTTATCAGGCATTTCTTGGTTATACATTGCTATTGCTCTGGCTGGTGTGATCGGATTTATTCCTATTCTATGGTATTTTTTGATGCTCGATTATCAACGCGGGCGAGTATTAACCTTGCTTAATCCTGAAGCCGACCCGCTTGGTGCAGGTTACCATATTATCCAGTCAAAAATAGCCATTGGCTCGGGTGGTCAATGGGGGAAAGGCTGGTTAGAAGGCACACAATCGCAGCTAGAGTTTTTACCAGAACGACATACCGACTTTATTTTCTCAGTATTTTCAGAAGAATTTGGCTTTATGGGGGTATTGTTATTATTGAGTATTTACATTTTAATTATTGGTCGTGGTCTGTGGATTGCTAATCAAGCGCAAGATGCCTTTACCAAACTGATCGCAGGCAGTATCATCCTGACCTTTTTTGTTTATATCTTTGTGAATATTGGTATGGTGAGCGGATTATTACCTGTGGTAGGTGTTCCGCTTCCGGTTATCAGCTTTGGCGGGACGTCGATTGTTACCCTATTAGCAGGATTTGGCATCCTAATGTCTATTCACACTCATAAACGCTTTAATATAAAACGGTGACCCCACAATGAAGAATTTAATTCTATTCAGCTTAACTTGTATTTTGTTAAGTGCCTGTAGTAATGATCGAGAACGCTATCAATATCATGATGATCATGCCCCTACGGCTATTCCACCATTAGCACATATAGAAGATGTAAACCCTCGCTATGAGCCACAATCTAGAGGTGGTAACAAAGACTATCGCGTACGTGGAATCAACTACAAAGTGTGGCGTGATATTACCGAGCTAACGGAAACTGGCGGCGCTTCTTGGTACGGTAATAAGTTTCATGGTCACCTTACTTCCAATGGTGAACGTTATAATATGTTTGCGATGAGTGCAGCGCACAAAAATCTACCCTTACCAAGTTACGTGCAAGTCACTAACTTAGCGAATAAAAAACAAATTATTGTGCGTGTTAATGATCGTGGCCCTTTCCATAAAGGACGTATTATTGACCTTTCCTACGCAGCCGCTAAAAAACTAGACATTATTCAAGCAGGTACAGGACAAGTTGAAATTAAATTAATCCACTTTCCTGAACATGAAAATACTAGCTTATTAGAAAAACAACAAAATGAAAGTATATACGGCACCTTTACTATTCAATATTTAGTGACATCGAGTGCGGCAAAGGCAACACAACTATCTAATCAATTGACTAATAAACATAACGTTGCCACCTTTTTTGAACAAAAAAATAATCTTTATTATCTGCGTATAGGCCCTTTAAATAGTGAAGCAAAAACAGAAGCTTTATTAAAAACGATTAAAAAAGAATACCCTAAAGCTTACATTATTCATCAAGAGCCTTAATATCAACACCGACTCATAAACTGCTTTTTACATAACATGATTTAAAATAATATGGCTTTCTAACACGACGTAGTTTTTTAAAATCAGGAAAGCTTGCTCAGGAAGGAAAATGCCGCGTTGAATGAATTATATTCAACGCGGCATTTTAGCTTTATTCCTTTATTCCTTTATTCCTAGAGTCTATTCACTCCCTGTTTGCTGATTTTTATGCTGCGTACTTACCAACACATTTATTTCCAAGCTCTCCCTATGGGCATCAGCAACGTTGTTGGCCTGCTATTCAAGTTTAAATTTATTGATAATAGCCACTAACTGAAGATTTGATTCGGTTAAATGATGAGTGCTATTGACCGTCTCTGTACCATTAATACTGAGAGTATCGACCATACCTTGAATCGCCGTCATATTACGATTAATTTCTTCACTCACAGAACTCTGCTCTTCGGCAGAGGTTGCTATCTGCCCTACTAAGTCATTAATATCAAGTACAGCTTCGGTCATTAAATCAAGCGAAGTAGATACTTTAGATGTTGTAGTTGCAGTACTGAGACAACTTTGTTTGGTTGAATCCATACTAACCACGGCAGCTTCAGAACCAACACTTAACTTTTCCAACATGGTATTAATTTCTATCGTGCTCTGTCTTGTTCTCGCAGCAAGTGCCCTTACTTCATCAGCTACCACAGCAAATCCACGACCATGTTCTCCGGCTCTTGCGGCTTCTATCGCTGCATTTAATGCAAGTAGATTAGTTTGCTGTGCAATTTCACCAATCACATTTAAGACACTGCTAATTTGAGCGCTGTCTTCACTCATTGATATAATCGTCTTGCCGGTATCTTCAACCTCATCGACTAAATCCGTGACACTCTGAACTGCTTGTCGCACCGCTACTTTAGATTGCTCTGCTTCACTATTGGTCGCTTCTGTCTGTTTCGCGGCATTAGCTGCACTTTCTGCCACCGCATCAGCTGTCGCACTCATTTCATGAATAGAAGTCACCGCCATTTCCATCTCCTCGCTATGCGACTGCAATAAGCGATGGCTAGACTTGGTCAGGTCTTCTAAGGTATTTATCTGATTGTTAATATTGACACTCGAATGAGAAACATCGAGCATCATAAGTTGTAGGTTTTCAATAAATTTATTAATACCACCCGCAATCTTACCTAAATCATCACTTGTTTCTACCTTAAGCCGATGTGTTAAATCACCACTGCCATTAGCTAAATCTGTGATCACATTTCTTAATGCCACAACAGGACGGAAGGCAATATTAAGGGCAAATACACTGAGCGGAATAATCACAGCAGCAGCAATTAATAATGCGATAGTAATGGAATTATTAAGGTTATCGGTATTACCTTGAATATAACTATTGTCGATGTAGCCGGTCAGCACCCATTCGTTACCCTCAATACTAAAGGTGTTGCTAATAGGCGTTAAATCACCATCTATCTTATTAGAAAATAAAACAGTGCCCACTGAATCTTTTAATACAACATAACTACCTTCCACGGCAGACACTTCAAAAAGGTGGTGTATTTTTGTAAGGTTAATGACAAAAATATCACCAGCATCATCAGCTTCTTTTTTAGTAATATTGATGTAAGGGATCTGATTTTCAAAATAGACATTACTGATTGATAATGGATCTTTTGCCGCAGCAATTTGTGCTATATATTTCTCGTTATTTGACGGGGCATCAATACTGCCTTTTTTATCAAATACCGCCCCATACTTAAATTTTATAATATTGCTAAACCCAGTGGAATCGACTGTCTTTTGTATCTCAGAAAAACTAAAATTACTATTACGAGCAAGTTTTACATTATTTTCAAAATCATTAATCAACTGATCTTTAACTAGATTAAGCTGAGCTTGAATATTCTGGGTATCATTTTTATAAATGTACTCTTTAATATAATAATTTGCACTTAAGAAGGAAATCATTACTGATATCGTAATGATGGCAATAACCAATGTTAATATTTTTGCTTTAAATGGTATTTTCTTAAAACTATTTTGCATGTAATTACTCGCTTGCTTTTAGTTAATTGCTTAATTATTTACTCAGTTGTATAAATATGATCAGAGTTCTTCTTGTAAAGCCTAGCTGGGATGTCATCAAAACCCGTTGCAAACAAATAAGTTGAAATAAATGGATTTATTATTAAACGTAGCGCAAACACATTCAGTGAGAGTTTCGTAAGGGGGATGCACAACTGCTGACTCGATTGAGTGTAGTGAGCTTTTAATTAAATGCTTTTGTTACATTTAATTAACATCTACAAATGCTGAGTAGATCACAAAAAATATTACTCATTGTTTTGAAACATTAAAAAAATACACAGACTTTTAAGCAAATAAAAACCAACCATTTATAAATGCTATTTAACCTCAATCCTGATTAATGAAAGCGGAATTGTATTTGAAATCATAAAATTATATTTTTTGACTATACAGCGCCGTTAGTTTTGCATAGTTCAAGGAGAATTATTGAAGCAATAACTGGTTATTGAGAGATGATTTAACAAAGAAATCCGCGGAAATAGCGGTGTTGTATCGCTTTGCTTATCCAGATCTGACGTTATTTGGCACTTTACGCTGATTATTTAAACACAACTTCATTTGAACAATCATTCAAACAAACCTTGATAAGCATTAAACCATCCCCATTACTTAACTATGTTTGCAAAGAGTAATTTGGTTTACCGCAACTATTTACAACAATTAGTTACAACAACTAATTACAGCAATGATTGACAACAAAGGAACATATAATGGCTATTGATTTACTTTCATCGTTTAAATTAAACGACACTATCACGCTAAGTAATAGAGTATTAATGGCACCACTGACCCGTTGTATGGCTGATGATGATTTAGTCCCTACACAGGATATGGTTGATTATTATGCGCGTCGAGCTGATGCCGGCTTAATTATTAGTGAAGCGACTATTATTCGCCCCGATGCACAAGGCTACCCTAATACACCCGGATTATTTACCCTGCAACAAATTCAAGGTTGGAAAAAAGTAACCGATGCCGTGCATAAAAATGGCGGTAAAATGTTTGCGCAATTATGGCATGTGGGTCGAGTGGCACATCCACATTTTTTCGATGGTGAAGTATTAGCCCCTTCTGCAATTGCAGTTGAAGGTTCTGTTCCGCGTATGCGTGAGCTAACTTATATCACGCCTAAAGCAGCGACGATTGAAGATATCCAAGGCTTAATAGCAGATTATGCAAAAGCGGCTGAGAATGCGATAGAAGCGGGTTTTGATGGTGTAGAAATACACGGTGCAAATGGTTATTTGATCGACCAATTTTTACATTATGCAGCCAATACACGTGACGATGAATACGGGCAAACACCTGAAAATATGTCACGCTTTGCATTACAAGTAGTTGACGCAGTGATCGCAGCAATTGGTAATGAACGTACTGCATTACGTTTAACACCCGGTGCTTATTTTAATATGAGTGAAGATAAACGTGATAAAGCGGTGTTTGATTATTTACTACCGCAACTTGAGAGCAGAAACTTAGCTTACTTACACGGTGGCATTTTTGATGATAGTACACGTTTTGACTCATTACAGGGTAAAACAACGTCTGAGTATTTACGTGCAGGTTACTCAAAAGGTACGTTAGTCGGTGTAGGAAGTTACAGCTTTGAAAGTGCGAAAGAGGCTATCAATACTGATAAGTTTGACTTAATTGCAATTGGTCGTCCGTTTATTGCTAATCCAGATTACATCAGCAAAATGCTTCGCGGTGAAGAGACCCTTACTTATAGCGATGAAATGCTAACAGAATTAAAATAATAACAGACCGCGCTTTGTACTATGTAACGGGTATATATCCTATAAAACGAAGCTTAAAATAAAGACAACCTTGCATTAACATAGGTTGTCTTTTTGACTGGATTTTTTTATCGTTAATATCTAGTAAATTCGCAAGCGAATAAAGCAAACAAACTTGGTAAGGTGCACAGCGAAAAAGAGGCACAGGCATTATTAGCAAAATTAAAGAACGAATACCCTAGCGCTTTTGTTGTACGACAAAAAAACGCTAGAAAACAATCTCTAAATTAAGCGGCACTAGCCTCTAATTCTGTCACTTTACGGTCTTTTGCTATCAAACTATAACCAACAATAACAAATACCCCTTGGCATGCCATAACTGCGCTCATGGCTATTACACCATACTCACTGAAAAGTGACACCATTGCGCTAGCTAGTACACACAACATCATCTGTAAAAAGTTCAATAAGCCAGATGCTGATGCACTGTTACTTTTGAAAGATACCAATGCATTATTTGCTACAATCGGATAAATTGCACCGTTAGCTGCTGCCATAAAACACATCGGAATTAGCAAGGGAACAATACTATTACCAGTGCCTACCATCGCAACTACAAAAGTTGAAATCACACTTAAAATGAAAGTTTTCAGTAACAATGGCAGTATTTGCTCAGTATTATAGCGATTTAGTAATGTACGGCAGGTATATCCACCAATGATAAAAGCGATAGTTTGGGGTACATAACTCAAACCAATATCAGTACCTGAATACCCCATTGCACTCATTGCAAAAGGAGATCCGGTTAACCATGCAAAAAAGGCCGCTGAACAAGCCGCATAAATGATCATATTACCGCTGAATTTTTTTGATTTTAAAATACTAACATACTGTTTTAAAATCGAGATTGAAGGTTGAACAGTGACCTTTTGTTGAATAACGTTATTACTACTAAAGTCGATTAAACTACTTCGAATCGCCCAAACAACACCAATGAAAAGTAAACAATAAAAAATGCTCTGCCAGCCTAATTGTACTTCAAGAAAACCGCCTAATAATGGAGCTAATGCAGGAGATAATGCGACTAACGGCATAACCGTAGCAAATATGTGCTGAGATGTTTTATCATCATATTTTTCGATAACAAAAGATTGCCAAATAACTGTCGCCCCCGCAGCACCTAAAGATTGTATAAAACGCCCTACTAATAATTGTTCTACATTACCCGACATTGCACAGATAATGGTACCAATACTAAAAATAGCTAAGCTAGAAATAAGTACTTTTTTTTGGCCAAGTCGTTCGCTTAATGGCCCATAAATAAGCTGACCTATCGCCATACCTAGCAGAAAAATACTTAATGACCAACCGATCATCTGATTTGTTGTTGTTAAATCTTGGCGTAATACATCAAAAGCGGGAAGGTACATATCCGTTGCAAGAAAACCCAGCATACTCAATCCAGATAACCAAATATAAGGAATTTTAGCTTGTTTTTTAATCATTTCAGTACTCTTTATAATAAATTTCCGACAGTATATTCTTGTACAAAACGAGATTAAAACGGTATATTTTAACCTTTACTATCAAAAAAGTTGACGTGTATGTTTTCTCACCATGATTTGATTGTTATCGATACGGTTGCCCGCCGCGGAAGCTTCTCTGGTGCCGCTGAAGAGTTGCATAAAGTGCCCAGTGCAATCAGCTACACGGTGAAATTGATTGAAAATAAATTAGACGTATTGCTGTTTAAGCGCCTACACCGGAAAGTACAGCTCACACCCGCGGGTGAGTACTTTGTCTCACAAACACGTTTGCTACTTAAACAGATGTCGGAGGTGAAAGTACAAGCACAGCGGATTGCTAATGGCTGGCAAAGTAGTGTTTCTATAGCACTAGATAATGTTGTAAGGGAAGCCTCGGTAAATCAATTGGTTGCAGATTTTTATCAGCAATTCCCAGATATTGAATTATTACTCACCATGGAAGTGTTTAATGGTGTTTGGGATGCATTAGTTGATGGCCGTGCTGATATCGCCATTGGCGCAACGTCTGCAGTGCCGATTGATGGCGGTGTGGCTTACCGGAGTATGGGTGAATTGTCATGGGACTTTGTCGTCAGTAAAAATCACCCCTTAGCAAAGCATAACGAAGCGTTGACCGAGCAACAGCTAATTATCTATCCAAGTATCTGTTTAGAAGACAGTGCGCGCATATTGCCAAAACGTACCACCTGGCTACTCAATAACCAACGTCGGTTAGTAGTGCCTAACTGGCATAGTGCAGAACAGATTTTTATCGCAGGATTGGGAATTGGGTTAATGCCCACACATCGTGCAACGCCATTAATCAAACAAGGACTATTAGTAAAGAAAACGTTAGCTTTTAGTACTCAAGATAATAGCCCTTGTTGCTTAGCTTGGCGTGATGGTGTTCTACCACCGGCAATAAAGTGGTTATTAAACTATTTGGGGGATAGTGAAAAATTACATCAGCAATGGTTGGCGTAAACATAAAAACAGCTGTCAGTTACTCTTCTGCCAGCTGTTAATAAAATCAAAATATACAAAGCAATTAAAATGTGTAATTTATGCGCCAGCGATCTTCATTTTTTTAATTAGGATAGAACCAGTTTGTAAGCTACTTCTTGGGTCAGTATCACAACCAACCGCACTAATATCCATGAACATCTCTTTCAAGTTACCAGCAATAGTAATCTCATGGACAGGATAAGCAATCACCCCATTTTCGACCCAGAAACCCGCCGCACCACGCGAGTAATCACCGGTCACCATATTAACGCCTTGCCCCATTAACTCAGTAACAAATAATCCAGTGCCCATCTCTTTTAATAAACCGGCTAAATCGAGTCCACCATCCTTTACAAACCAATTATGGATACCGCCAGCATGGCCAGTGCTCTCTAGGCCCATTTTACGTGCAGCATAGCCTGTTAATAAATAGGTTTGTAAAAAGCCATTGTCGATAATATTACGTTTTATAGTACGTCCGCCTTCACTATCGAAAGGTGAACTAGCAATACCTTTAACGATATGTGGGTCTTCAGAAATTGACAGCCAGTCAGGGAATATTTGGGTATTGATTGAGTCTAATAAGAACGAAGATTTTTTATATAAGCTTGCGCCACTGATCGCCCCCACTAAATGACCGAATAATCCACTGGCCATTTCAGGACAAAATAATACAGGGCTTTCCTGGGTGGCTATTTTACGCGCTCCTAAACGTTCAACCGAGCGCTTCACAGCTTGTTCCGCAACCCATTGTGCAGAAAACAGATCATCCATATCGCGGGCACTGGTATAACTATAATCACGTTGCATCTCACCGTTTTCTTGTGCAATTAAGACACAGCTTAAACTATGACGACTGCTGCCGTAACTTTCTAAGAAACCATTACTGTTACCGTACACTTGTAAACTGTTGTGGCTATTAACACCTGCACCATCTGAATTAACAATGCGTTTATCTAAGTTCAGCGCAATATCTTCACATTGCTTGGCTAATGCTAACAGTTGGTCGGTATTTTTATCACTTGCATGGTATAAATCTAAATCAATAGGATCCTGCTCTAAAAAGCGTTTATCTAATAACCCTGCATAGGGGTCTTGGCTTGTATATTTGGCAATATCAACCGCCGCTCTTACACTCGCAGCAATCGCCTCTTCACTTAAATCAGCGGTAGAAGCGCTGCCTTTACGGTGATCAACATAAACACTAATCCCCATCGCACCATCGTGGTTAAACTCAATGTTTTCAACTTCACCTAAACGGGTATTCACAGAAATCCCAGCACTTTTCCCTAACGCAACTTCAGCTTGGCTTACACCTAAATCATTGGCAATATTAAGCGCCGTATTAACGGCATTTTCTAGTAACTGTTTCTGTTCAATCATGTTTAAGCACCACAATGTATAATTAAATTTAAGATAAGAAATAATAACATGGATTAAGGTAAGCATCTTGTGATGATGGTATGATGCGCTTAATTATTTAATCCCTAACGTGATAGACCATAAGCTATGAATAAAAAAGTTGAAGAGATCTTTGAAGAAGACGAGATCAGTAAGTCGCAAATTAAACGTGAAGCTGAAGCTTTAAAAGATATCGGTCGCCAACTCGTGGCCTTAAATGCAAAGCAATTAGCACAAATCCCAGGCAGTGATACCTTGATGGAAGGGATTAAAGTAGCGCATAAAATATCCACTAAACATGAAGCACTGCGCAGACAGTTCCAATATATCGGAAAAGTATTGCGTACTGAAGATATGGAAAAAATCACTGCTAAGTTAGATATTATCAATGATAACAACCGTAAACGTACTCATGCGATTTCGCATTTAGAGCTGTTAACGGATCAGTTGATTGAATTGGGCGACCCTAAAGTGAATGATGCACTAGAGATGTACCCACAACTTGAACGTCAAAAATTGCGCCAAATGATTCGCCAAGCAAATAAAGAAAAGAAACTAGAAAAACCAGCTAAAACGGCTAAAGAGTTATTTGTCTACTTAAAAACTAACTGTTTATAAACGCCTATATTGCAAAAAACCAGAGTAGCTATCTATTCTGGTTTTTTTGTATCTATGTTTTTTGTATCTATGTTTTTGTGTATCTACAGCATCGCTAATACTCTTTGCATACTAAAGCAGGAAAGGATCGGTATTAGTTAGTGCCCCCCACTGTTAATTGGTCAATTTTAAGTGATGGCTGTCCTACTCCAACGGGTATACTTTGCCCTTCTTTACCACAAACACCAACGCCTGGGTCTAAACACATATTATTAGCGACCATAGACACTTGTTGCATAGTATCAAAGCCATTACCAATTAATGTCGCGCCTTTAATCGGTGCAGTGATTTTTCCATCTTCAATCAAATAAGCTTCAGAGGCAGAGAATACAAATTTACCCGAGGTAATATCAACTTGCCCGCCACCAAAATTCGGCGCGTAGATACCTTTTTTAACACTTTCAATCAACTCTTCATGCTCATATTCACCGTTTAGCATAAAGGTATTGGTCATACGTGGCATTGGCAAGTGAGCATAAGATTCACGACGCCCATTACCCGTTGGCGCAACGCCCATCAAACGAGCATTCAGCTTATCTTGCATGTAACCTTTTAAAATGCCATTTTCTATCAGTACATTACGCTGACCTTTAGTCCCCTCATCATCAATGTTTACCGAACCACGACGGTCAGCAATGCTGCCATCATCGATAATAGTACAATGCTTAGAAGCCACTTGTTGGCCTATTTTTCCTGAAAATGCAGATGAACCTTTACGGTTGAAATCACCTTCTAAACCGTGCCCCACTGCTTCATGTAATAACACACCAGGCCAGCCTGCACCAACAATCACTGGCATCGCACCAGCAGGCGCGGCAATCGCATCAATATTAACTAATGCCTGACGAATTGCTTGGCGTGCATAGGAGAAGGCTTTAAGTTCACCTTCCTGCGTATCAGTAAAATAATCTAAATCAAAACGCCCACCACCACCGGCACTGCCTCGTTCACGTTTACCATTTTTTTCAATTAACACAGAACAGCTAAAGCGGATCAAGGGGCGGATATCTGACGCTAATGTACCGTCACTAGCCGCCACTAATATTTCTTCATAAACTGCGTTTAATGACACGGTAACTTCACTAACAGAGGGCTCTAATGCACGGGCGAAGGTATCAACTTGCTTTAATAGCTCAATTTTTTTATCGCGGCTCATGCTTTGTAAAGGATCCGCTGAACCATAGTAAATAGGTTGTGCGGTTGGCATGATCAGCTTGATTGACTTTTCTTGCCCTGAATTAGCAATACTTTTGGCAGCATTCGCAGCTTCAGTAATGGCTTTTTTAGAAATATGATCAGAGTACGCAAAGCCAGTTTTTTCACCAGACACGGCACGAATACCAATGCCTTTTTCGATGTTATAACTGCCTTCTTTGACAATCCCATCTTCTAATAACCAAGATTCATGGCGGCTTGCTTGAAAATAAAAATCAGCATAGTCAATTTGAGCTCCAGAAATTTGACTCAGTTGTGATTCTAAATCACTAATTTGCATATCAGCTGGCGCTAAAAAATTGTCTACTACTTGTTCAAAAGACATTGACGATCCTTATTTCTATTAAAGTTTTTGTGTACAGCTAAATTGGTTATGTTGCTGCACAGGCATTATTTTTCTTATATCGAGTAATTTTTCTTGATTAAAATCGTCATAGATAACACCGTTACCAGTGGTCAACTGCGTCATTATTTTTCCCCACGCATCTATGATCATGGAGTGCCCGAACGTATAACGCGGCTCGAAGTGAGCATGATTAAGAAAATGCTCTCCACCCTGATTAGCCGCAATAAAATAACACTGGGTTTCGATGGCTCTAGCTTGTAATAGCGCTTGCCAATGTGCTTCCCCTGTTACCTTAGTAAAAGCTGCTGGCAATAAGATAATATCAGCCTCAAGCTCTCTCAGCTGCTGGAATAATCCTGGAAAGCGTAAATCATAACAGATAGCGAGGCCAACTTTTGCAAAACCGCAATCAATGACCTTAATTTCTTTTCCTGCGATAAAAGTATCAGACTCTCGATATGCGCCCTGAGTGTCTGCCACATCGGCATCGAACAGATGTATTTTATTGTAATGTGCAGTCAATTGCCCCTGCGGCGAAAAAACCAAACTACTTGTATATATTTTGTCTGATTGCTCACTTTGAATTGGGAAGCTGCCACAGACTAAGGTACAGTGATACTGAATAGCCAATTCACCTAATCGGCTTTGAATAGGTCCATCACCTAACACTTCCGCTACACTTAAGTAATGCTTTCTACTGGAAAAACAAAGTGCATTTTCAGGTAACAACACTAGCCTATTTAGATCTTTTTTTGATTCAGGTAGTGCCTGTAATTGATCAATAATCTGTTGAAAATTATCTTCAATACAATCATTGCTTATTATTTGAATCGCAACCAGTTGACATGTTGCAGTGTGAGTATTTTTAGTGCTCATTTTACCTGACCTCATTTTAAGCTGAGAATTTACAACGACAGTTTTCAGCGATCATTTATAATGACCGTTTACAAGCATAGCTTACGGAAAAAATTGACAGTAATAAGCATGTAGTTAAAAGCAAGTAGTTTAAAAAAGATAACATCCAAGGTGAATTTTGTAATAACACTACGCGTTAACATTAGAGTTCAAATTGCTCAGCACCCAACACGTCTATTTTTTAACGCCATTTACGGTAGTACCGTTATCAACCTTACCATTATCAACAACACTACCCTCAATCTCTTCTAACACTTCGCTGTTTTGCAGTTTAACCACGCCTCTTTGTCTGTCTTCTATTTTAACATCAGGATTATCTAACGCACCTTTAACAGAAAAATCTACACGAATAATACTATCCACAACCGGTTCAAGTATTTTAGTCATCATTAACACCGCCGCGCCAGTTAATGGGTTAATAGCAAAGGCTGCCAACACGGGTAAGCTAGAGGTCACAGCAGGGCTATAACTAAAACGATAGTTAACATTGAGGTTGGGTAAGTCAATTAACCCTTCACCTGATATTTTCCCCGCCGAACCATTTAAAAAGTAATCATCATTTTTCAAAATACCATTACTAATATTGGCGGAAAGCGACATATCGTCAAAACCTAGCCCTTTCGAGAAAATATTACCAAACTCTAAGTTCAAACTACGTCTAATTCCGTCGAGGCTTAAGAAACTTAATAGGCGAGCACCTTTATCATCAACTTCAGTGATTTGGCCGTTCTCAGCTTTTACTGACAGCTGGCCGTTCAACGAATCTAAATTAAAATGCCAAGGCGCACCGACCCAATTTAATGCGCCATTTAGCGATGCTTGTTCATAAACCATTGGGCTACTATAACCTAAACGATCAACAATACTGTTATCACTGCTGCCTTTACTATCAACAATAATATTGGTTCTACGCTGATCCCATACACCTGAAATATTAGTTGCTTGATCTTTTTCACCTAAGTTTAAATAATCAATATTAAGACCTAATTTACTCGGGTACACATGTGCTTTAAGTGGTGATAATTGCATTTTTTTATAATCACATTGCACACACTCTAAAAAGACTTCAGGATAATCTTCTCGTAAGTTATTGCTCAGTTGAGGTAATGAAGGCCCTTCTTCTTTGCTGAATAGCTCCTGTATTGCATCAACATTTAATAACTGGAAATTCATCTTTTTAATACTAATGTCATAACGGTCAGGAATGCCCTGACGATACTCTATATCTGTAAGTAAATTATCCGCTTTAAGCTTGATGGCCCAAAAATCATCACGATAAATAGCTTGTGAATCTAAGTTTACCAAGGGTTGTTCAAATAATTCCGCATGTCTAATATCAAGATAAAACTCATTAATATTAAATAATGATGTGCTCTTATTATTCGACGCAGTCGCACTTATATCGGTAGCCGCTGTATTTTTTTGAGTGAAGACCCATTCATTAACAATCTCAGCCCAGGGTGTTAAATTAATTTTATCACCAGTAATACGTACTATCTGTTTACGCTTATCAATGCCAATCGCTTGCCCACTCCCCAATCCAAGATAGAGGTACTTAAGAACCGCTACTCTTTCTTTATTAGAGTTTTCAGGGTGTAAAATCTCGCCCACGGACTTCAGTTTATTATTAATACGCGCATCCCACTGCGTACTGCGCTGATTGCCACTGACATTAATAGAAGTCGGCCATGCTTGTAAGGAGTTTTTATTAAATGGTGCTGGCAGACCTATCTTAACCCCCTGTAATTGCGATGATAAATTCACCGAAAACTGATAGTCTTGGTTCGAACCTTGGGTGAAATCGAGCTGTCCCTGCCAATCTAAATTACCAATTGCTTGTAATGGTGCTAATTGTTTTTCATAACGGCTTAACTTAGCAACATTCCAAAGCCCTGAAAGGTCTGCCGTCAGCCGATATTGCTCAGGCGACTCTTTACTCGCAAAAGATAAGTTAACAGGCTGTTCGAATAAGGTCGCAGTCAGGTCGTTTGCTGTCAGGTCACCATTCACAAAGCTAAAGGAACCATTTACTTTTTTAAAGGGCAAGATCACATCGCTGGTTAACTCAATATCGATATCATTGTCGACTAAATCTAACTTACCTTTTGCAACGGTTTCTGCGTTGCTGGAATCGAGCGGGATTTCTAAGGTTAATCCGCCAGTCACTTGACCGCCGATACGGATCATTTGTACCACTTTACCGACACTGTCTTTAAGTGGTGACCCAATCAAATAGTCAGCAATCGATGAGGATGTTTCAGCAACTTTAGCGTTGATGGTTAATACGCCATCAGGGCTTAAATGGTCGATAACCGCAGATAACGAATCAACACGAATATCGCCTAATTTAGCTTTGTCACTGCTCATAAATAGTGAGTCATTTTCAAATAATAGGTCTAAGTCTAAATCACTTAACCCTTCCCAACCTGTATAAAAGTTATATTGGCCATTTTTAACGGGAACAAAAGCTTGGAATACACCGTCATTATCTTTGTAAGGGTAATCAGTTAACGGCCCATGCCATACAATTTTGGCTCCCGTTACCGATCCTTTCTTAAGCGTGGGTTGCAAATAATCAAACACATCTTGTCCCATTGCTAACATCGGCAAATAGTACTGTGCTTTTTCAACGTCACTTAAAGAGGCATAAGTAAACAAGCTTAAAAATGGACTACTCAGCTCACTATCATTAGGAAAAAATAGCGTAAATTGACTACTGCTATCAAGCTCATCAGTCACTAATATACTTTTATCACTGACCAGTTTGAATCCATCTTGTTGGTTTTCCCAACGTAATTCAAATTGCCCTTTTTGTAATGGCATACTACGACTAAACTGTTTATCAAAAAGGATCGATTGAGGACCCAGTTTAATACTAGCGCGACCCGTTCGTTGATTGCTAAGCAATGAAATATTGGCATCACTAATACCAGGAAATGCCCCCACCGCTTGATTGTTAAAAGCATCGACATTTGCACTTATTGAATACTCGCCAGATTGATCCACTAATAATCCAACTTTATTTACATCTCCACCAAGCTCAAGCGCCAGTATCTGCTCAATATTCGCTTCGGGCAATGTTGAAAATAAGAGGGCAAAGGGCACGATTGAATTAACATTAACACCTGATAGATCAAATTCACCAAATTCATTATCAATACCCGCCCCAGAAAAATTAGCATTATTAAGCGGAATGTAATTATGGGTAATATTTAAATCGTAGCTATCAAATAACCAATGTTTATCCTGATCCGTAAACTGTAATAAACCGTCATTAATTTGCCAGTCATGGGATTGATTTAACATCGACCAGGCAATCTCTGAATTGCCCCATTGTAACTGCATGCTCTTAGGCCCATTAAAATCAAAGTCACTCCAAAGCTCAAAAGAAACAATGGCTTTTTTAAGCTCTGCTAATGGATTTACTTGAGGTTGTAAGTATTCAGTTGCATTTAGGTTTTCTGCCTGTGCGTAAAAACGACCAATCAATTGCTCATTGGCGCCTTCTGCTTCACCAGTAATATCAATCACAAACTGTAATGTATTCTCACCTATTGTATTAGGTAATGATGCTTTACCAACACCTTGATGGCGTTTGTCATCATTAACCCAACTAAGATCTTGGATTAAAATAGTCTTTTTATTATTTAGATGATCGATAAAATTAATTTGGCTATCAGTGATAGAAAATGAACTTAAATGTAATAAAAATATATTTTTAAGTGCATCAAGCGTTAACTCTGATTGTGCTTGATCCTGTTCAGATTTCGTTAATACAGACTGGCTAGCAATCGCTTGAGACGAAACCGATGCACTGGCGACAGATTGAGTAGCAATAGCCTGAGAAGTTAATTGCTGAGGATTTGTAGCAACAGCAAGGTTCTGCATTTTTGTTGATTTTAATGATAAATTTGCTCCCTTTAATGAAATATCATTAAAGATAAGCTTTTGCTTAGTTAAACTATCAATAAAATCGAAATGTAAAAATAGATGCTCAATTTTTAACTCAAAGGGTAATACTTGAGTATCAATCAATGTCACATCTTTTAAGGTTAATACTAAGCCAGAAAAGTCGATGCCTGCCGAGACTTTTTCAGCATTAACATTGATATTCTGCTTCGCTGCGACCCACTCTACTAGCTGCTCTTTATAATCATCAACGCCATTGATAGCAAAGCGTGCAATGGTCAACAACACTGCAATAATAATTAATTTGGCAGCGAGCAGGACCCAGAGTCGCTTTAACCATTTAAAGGTGACATGTTTCAAAAATGATAACCCATTAAACCTACTTTCTCCTACTTCATAGCCACATACTAACGGTACTATAACCGTACTATAGCCGTATAATAGCTACATCAGAACTACATCATAACAACATCAAACTGCTCTGGACCGTATAAAGGTTCAGCATGTATTTCTACGCGTTTTTGCATAAACACGATTAACTCGCCAAGATTATAGGACTCATCGCCCTGTAGTGCTTCAGCAACCGCAACAGAGCTGTAAACAACAAAACGCTCAGCGGTAAAGGCGCGGTCAACACGTAATATTTCTCGCAGTATTTCATAACAAACTGTTTCCACAGTTTTAACGTAACCACGGCCATTACAGGTACTACATTCACCACAAAAAATATGCTCTAAACTTTCATGAGTACGTTTACGAGTCATCTCAATCAAGCCAAGTGGCGAGAAATCATTAATATGCGTTTTCACACGGTCTTTCGATAACGCTTGTTCTAGACTATTAAAGACACGGCGTCGATGTTCTAAAAGCTTCATATCAATGAAGTCGAGTATAATGATCCCACCTAAATTACGTAACCTTAATTGACGCGCAATTGCTAACGTTGCTTCAATGTTAGTATTAAAGATAGTCTCTTCTAGGTTACGGTGCCCCACAAACGCGCCGGTATTGATATCGACCGTGGTCATTGCTTCCGTTTGGTCGATAATTAAATAACCACCTGATTTTAATTCAACCTTTCTATTTAATGCTCGCTGCACTTCATTTTCAACATCAAATAGGTCGAAAATAGGACTTTCACCGTCATAATATTCGACTTTTTTCGCTAATTCAGGGACAAACTCCACGCTAAATTTAGAAAGTTGCTTAAAGCTCAACTTTGAATCTATACGAATGCGATCAATTTCATTGCCAACAAAATCACGCAAAATACGAAATGCTAGTCCCAGATCCTGATATAACATCTTATTTTTAGATTGAGTACGCTGTTTACGCGTGATCACTTTATTCCACACACGCTGCAGAAAAGCGGCATCATTTCTTAATTCTTCTTCAGGCGCACCTTCTGCAGCCGTACGAATGATAAAACCACCTAATTCATTAACACAAGATTGAGTAATATCCTTAAGTCGTTCTCTCTCCTCTGCGCTTTCAATACGCTGTGACACGCCTACATGCTGTGTATCGGGCATAAACACTAAATAGCGAGAAGGTAACGTAATATCTGTGGTCAAACGCGCGCCTTTTGTACCGAGTGGATCTTTCACCACTTGCACAATAATATTTTGGCCCGGACGAACTAAGGTCGAAATATCGGCCACCTTGAATTTATCTTTTTCAGGATCCGCAACACATTCAGTACGAGGATCAATATCTGAGGCATGTAAAAAAGCTGCTTTTTCTAAACCGATATCAATGAAAGCGGCTTGCATACCAGGGAGAACACGTGTCACTTTCCCTTTATAAATATTACCTGCAATGCCTTTACTCGCTTGGCGTTCAATATGTAACTCTTGTAAAACTCCCCCTTCGATTAACGCAACACGCGTTTCAGTGGGGGTAATGTTCATTAATAATTCAACAGACATGCTGTTATCCTTTAACGCTTTTGATCAGTTGAGCTGTCTCGTAGAGGGGAAGCCCTACTACAGCACTATAGCTACCGGAGAGATGAGTCACAAATTGACCCGCAATACCTTGAATACCGTAACCACCCGCTTTATCCTGTGGCTCGCCTGTTTCCCAATAGTCCGAAATTTCTTGTTCTGTTAATGCTTTAAACGTGACATCTGTGGTAACTAACTTAACGCGCTGTTGATGTGCAGAAATAACCGCAACCACAGTTAACACTTGATGAGTATTATCCGATAATAATGTCATCATTTGTCGAGCATGTTGCTTATTTTTTGGTTTCTCCATCACAGTTTTACCACAAACTACAATAGTATCTGCCCCTAACACCACACCTTGCTGATTATTATTATCTAAACCCGCTAACGCTTTCTCTAATGCCAATCGTTGTACGTATTCTGAGCTACTTTCATGAGCTTGTTGAACTTCGTCAATATCTGCTTTAATTCGTTCATATTGAATATTAATTTGCGATAACAATTCACCTCTACGGGGGGAATTCGATGCAAGGAAGATAGGCATTGTTAGCTGACCTTAAAGCGAATACGTAAAAAACGCATAAACAGAAAAAACCATGGCCAAACTAGCATAGAAGTAAACACTGACCAAAAATAATGACGGTGTAAAACGATCTCTTGCATACTCGATGCTATCCAATACAAGGCAAGCTTGGACATAAAAATAAACACACCTAGCAGTAATGTTGTTTGTACTAAGGTGAAGTTTCGAAAACGTTGAAAGTTAATACTGGTGATATAGGCAAGTAACGACAATAACATGGCATGCATACCCAGGATCGATCCGAGCAACAGGTCTAAAAAAAGTCCTAGGATAAAAGCATGCCCAATATTCACTCGGTGCGGTAAGGCAATGATCCAATAACACAGGACTAAAACCATCCAATCTGGACGAAACGCATTAAGTATGATCGGTAACGGAAAAATAGCAGCAACCAAACAGACAAAAAATGTGAAATAAATTATTTTATAACTATTGAACAGGTTCATCGAATGTTTCCGGCGAGTCTAAGGTTAAATCTGCACCCGCTAACGGATCATTATTCCACAACAACAATAAATAACGGCTTCTATCTAAGTCCGCCACAGGCGTCGCCGTAACCGTTGCATATAACTCACCTTCTTGATACTCAAAACGGCTAATTTTAGCAACAGGATAACCAGCAGGAAAACGTCCGCCTAACCCCGATGTCACCAGTAAGTCACCTTCTTTAATATCGGCATTACTTTGTACAAAAGGCACATTCAACTTATCCCACGCGCCACTACCATGAACCACAGCAATAGCATCGTTACGCTGTACACGCACCGGAATACCATGACTGGCATCAACAATTAATACAACCCGACTGGTGGTGCTGCCCACTTGTGAGACTTGTCCAACCACACCTTGTTCATTAATCACCGGTTGCCCGAGATAGACACCATTAATGGCCCCTTTATCGATCAATAATTGATGTGTAAACGGATCTGAACGTAAGCTCATCACTTCGGTGATCATACGTTTGTATTTGAATTGTTTTTTAGAGTTTAATAATTCGCGTAATTGTTTGTTTTCACTTTGTAACTGCCCAAGTAACAAACGATCCGCTTTTAAATGCAAATTATCTTTCTCAAGCTGTTGGTTACGATCCACTAACGCCTGCCTAGTCATAATATTTTCAGAAAAGGCACTAAACAATTTTTGTGGCGCATCAGCAACATACTGAATAGGAGAAACAATGGAGTTGAGGTAAACACGTACGGAGGAGAAAAGGTTAAACTGACTATCGGCGATCAGCAAACCTACGCAACAGGCTATTACAACGAATAGCCTTAACGTAAAAGAAGGACCGCGGGTAAAAATTGTTTTCATGGGTATTTCTATTGAATCAGAGCGCAGGATTTAGCCTGCGCTAGAAATATCAATCTCCGTTAAAGACATCGCCGCCATGCGTATCGATCATCTCTAATGCCATACCGCCGCCACGTGCAACACAGGTAAGGGGATCATCAGCAATAATAACGGGAATGCCAGACTCTTCTGACAACAAGCGGTCTATTTCGCATAACAATGCTCCACCACCTGTAAGTACCATGCCCTGCTCTGCTATGTCAGCAGCCAGTTCTGGTGGTGTTTTCTCTAATGCAACCATCACAGCAGCTACAATACCACTTAATGGCTCTTGTAATGCTTCTAGTATCTCGTTGCTGTTTAATGTAAAGCTACGAGGTACACCTTCAGCAACATTAACACCACGTACTTCAATTTCTTTAATTTCGTCAATTGGGTAAGCAATTGCAATGCTATGTTTGATACGTTCAGCAGTAATTTCACCGATAGTACAGCCATAATTACGACGAACATAATTGATGATTGCTTCGTCAAACTTATCGCCACCAATACGTACAGAAGCAGAGTAAACAATACCGTTTAATGAGATAACAGCAACTTCTGTCGTACCGCCACCAATATCAACAACCATTGAACCTTTTGCTTCAGACACAGGCATACCAGCACCGATTGCAGCGGCCATTGGCTCATCGATTAAAAATACATCTCGCGCACCAGCGCCCATTGCAGATTCACGAATCGCACGACGTTCAACTTGTGTTGAGCCACAAGGCACACACACTAAAACGCGTGGACTAGGACGCATCCAACTGTTGTTATGTACTTGTTTGATAAAATGTTGCAACATTTTTTCAGTAATATAGAAGTCGGCAATTACCCCATCTTTCATAGGACGAATTGCTTGAATATTTCCAGGTGTTTTACCTAACATTTGCTTTGCAGCACTACCAACAGCAGCAACTCTTTTGCCATTTTTATCCATACGGATTGCAACCACTGAAGGCTCATCCAATACAATACCTTGGTCTTTTACATAAATAAGGGTATTTGCAGTTCCTAAATCGATTGATAAATCGTTAGAGAACATACCACGGAACATTTTAAACATGAAGATTTCCAAAAGAAGCGAATAAAAGTAATTCGCGTACTCTACCAACCCACCCAAAATACAGCAAGAAAAGAAAGTGAAAAGCTTGTTTAAAGAGCGATACAACGCCCTAAAGTGATATATTTTGCTGTTACCTGTTGGATATTTAAAAGATGTTAACAAAGATATAAAAATAACTGACAAAATATTGACAATTTAGACATCTGGCTTTTAAAAAAGTAATGGCAAAATATTAAGGTAAGTGAGTGCTTCATTGAACAATTAGCGCTTATAACATTAATGATTCATTTTTATAGCACTAATCATTAGTACTTATGAAATTCACAATAATGTCTGATCAAATTTAAAATAATGCCTAATGAAACTTGCTGAACTTTGCACCTTGAATGGTAACGGCTATAGATGTTAAAGAAATAAAAAAACCTACCGAAGTAGGTTTTTATTAGACCGTTAATGATCGTGCTATAAACGCTTTTTATCGCGTCAAATAAACACAATTAAAAACTAACAGACGCTAATTTTTCAAAGTAATCAGGAAAAGTTTTAGACGTACATTTTGGATCGTTAATAGTCACAGGTGTACCACTTAATGCCACCAATGAAAAACACATCGCGATACGGTGGTCGTCGTAAGTATCAATTTCAGCATGTTTGATTTGTGCAGGTGCCGTCACTTCAATAAAGTCATGGCCTTCAACCACTTCTGCACCCACTTTACGTAATTCAGTCGCCATCGCGTATAAGCGATCGGTTTCTTTCACACGCCAGTTATAAACATTAGTGATTTTAGTGGTTCCTTCAGCAAACAAAGCCGCAACCGCAATGGTCATCGCCGCATCAGGAATATGATTCATATCCATATCAATGGCTTTAAGCTCACCTTTGCTGGCTTTAATGTAATCATCACCCCATTCAATATTAGCGCCCATTGCTTCCAATGCATCAGCAAATTGAATATCACCCTGAACTGATTTTTTACCAATTCCGGTCACTTTAATACTGCCGCCGCCAATCGCCGCTGCCGCTAAAAAGTAAGAAGCCGATGAAGCATCACCTTCTACTAAATAGTTGCCAGGTGCTTGGTAAGTTTGTCCGCCTTTAATCACAAAGCTTTGGTACTCGCCATTAACATTATCTACTTCAACACCAAAGTCTTGCATAATTTGCAGCGTGATTTTGATGTAAGGTTTTGATACTAGTTCACCCACAATATTAATCGTTGTATCTTCAGAAGCCATCGGTGCTGACATTAAAAATGCCGTTAAAAATTGGCTTGAAACGCTACCATCAATAGAAATAACACCGCCCTTCAGGCCAGTACCTTTGATTTTTAATGGCGGGTAATTTTCATTCTTTAAGTAAGTAACATCTGCCCCAGCTTGCTTTAATGAATCCACTAAAGAGCCAATTGGGCGCTCAAACATACGTGGCTCACCGGTCAAAGTATATTCACCTTGGCCTAAACATAATGCAGCACATAATGGGCGCATCGCGGTACCTGCATTACCTAAAAATAGTTCGATATCACCTAGAGATTGGGTATTAAACGCATGTCCTAACCCTTCCACCACACATTGCTTTTTATCCGCTGACAATTGGTAATTAACGCCCAACTTGGTTAACGCATTTAACATGTGACGAATATCGTCACTGTCTAATAAGTTTGTTAACGTGGTTGTCCCCTTTGCCAATGCAGCTAACAATAAGGCACGATTTGACAAGCTTTTTGAGCCCGGTAAATTAATCTCACCATCGACTTTCTTAATCGGGTTTAATAATAACTGTTCCATAGTATTCGTTTCTCTTATTGCAAATTTAAAACTTTAGTAAGTGCTTGCTTGAAGCGTTGATTTTCCGCTTCAGTACCAATACTGATACGCAAATGGTTAGGTAAACCGTAACCCGTGATCGGACGTACAATGACACCTTCTTGTAATAACGCTTGGTAAACCTGATCGCCCGTCTTGTTATCAACCATCTTCTTATCGGCAGGGTTACCGACATTCACGGTAATAAAGTTACCCATTGAAGGAATATACTGTAAATTATTGGCATCAAAAAAGGCACTTAAGTCTTTCATTCCCGCATTATTTAACGCAACACTTTGTGCAAGGTATTGCTCGTCTTGCAAAACAGTTTCAGCGGCTTTTAACGCGAGTGCATTACAATTAAACGGCTGACGAACACGATTTAAAATATCAGCAATGTCAGGGTGTGAAATACTGTATCCAACACGTAATCCCGCTAAACCATAAGCTTTTGAGAAAGTACGAGAAACGATTAAGTTAGGGAACTCTTTAATCCAAGCAATGGCATTGCCACGACGTGTATTGTCTGCATATTCAAAATAGGCTTCGTCTAATACCACTAATACTCGCGCCGGTACTTTTGCTAAAAAGTCTTTGATTTCTGCTTGCTCTAAAAACGTACCCGTTGGATTATTTGGGTTAGCAATGAAGATAAGCTTAGTTTTATCGGTGATAGCGGCTACCATCGCGCTTAAATCATGACCATAGTCTTTCGCTTTAACCACGACCGCTGTCGCGCCAATCGCCTGTGTCACTAATGGATAAACCACAAATGCATGCTCTGCAAACATCACTTCGTGACTGCTATCAACAAAAGCACGCGCAATAAGTTCTAACAGATCATTTGAACCATTGCCCAAAGTAATTTGATCGTTATTAACCGAATATTTAGTGGCAAGTGCTTGCTTTAGATAAAAACCATTAGCATCTGGATAACGCGTTAATTCCGTTAACTCTTTTTGTAATGCTAATTTAACTGACTCGCTTAACCCGAGCGGGTTTTCATTTGAGGCAAGCTTTACAATATCAGTAATACCTAATTCACGTTCTAACTCATCGGTTGGTTTACCTGCTTGGTACGGGCGTAATTTTTGTACTCCAACATTGGCCAAGCTTAAAAAATCATTACTCATTCCAGTTCCTTACAATGCTTTATTTTTCTTTGAATCTGCTCTTTATGGGCATTCTTTATAGGTGTTTTTATATGTGTTCTTTATAGGTATTGTTAAAAGCAATTGTTTAAAATGCGTGGCGTATTACTTATAAAGACCATTTAAAAAACAACTTAAAAACACCACTCAAAAAAACCATTTAAAAAGTGTTAGTTTAGGTTATTCAAACATAACACTTTAAAACAGATGATTTTTAGAGGTTTACTTAGGCGTATTTATTCTCGAAAACAGCCATAAAATCAACTAAAGCTTGTACACCTTCAATCGGCATTGCGTTATAAATGCTAGCACGCATTCCGCCAACTAATTTATGCCCTTTTAAAGTTAATAGGCCCGCAGCTTTAGCTTCACTTAAGAAGGTTTCATTTAAACTATCATCAGCTAATGTGAAAGGAATATTCATACGGCTACGTACACTTGCATCTACATTATTAGTATAAAAATCAGACTTATCAATTGCGTTATAAAGCAACTCTGCTTTAGCAATATTTTTCTGCTCAATGGCTGCTATGCCACCTTCCGCTAATAACCATTTAAACACAAGACCGGCTAAATACCATGAGTAAGTAGGCGGTGTATTGTACATTGAGTCGAAGTCGCTTTGAATTTGATAATCAAAAATAGACGGAATAGCTGTACGTGCATGGCCGATCAAATCTTCACGTACAATCACAATCGCCAAACCAGATGGGCCAATGTTTTTCTGTGCGCTGGCATAAATAACACCAAATTTTGAAACATCAATGGTGCGTGACAAAATGGTTGAGCTCATATCAGCCACTAACGGTACTACACCTGTTTCAGGCACATCAAATATTTCGATCCCTTCAATGGTTTCATTAGGGCAATAATGTACATAAGCCGCACCGGCGTTAACATTCCAATCCGCACTCGGTTTAACAGCAATTTTACCTTGCTCTGTGGTTAACATGATATCGGTCTCATGAATACGAGCATGTTTTTTAGCTTCCGCCACGGCAGACTTAGACCACTGCCCTGTGACAATATAATCAGCGTCTAATTTATCACCTAACAAATTAAGCGGTACAGCAGCAAATTGGCCACGTCCACCACCATGACAAAACAGCACTTTATAATTATCAGGAATAGCCATTAATTCACGTAAATCCAGTTCAGATTGTTTTGCCATAGCAACATATTCAGGACTACGGTGACTCACTTCCATCGCCGAAACGCCTAAACCTTGCCAATTACAAAACTCGCTTTGCGCCTGTTGCATTACTGCTTCAGGTAACATCGCGGGACCCGCACAAAAGTTATATATTTTTGTCATTGCTAACTCTCTTAAAAAGTTGACTCTTTTAAAACAAAATAAGCGGCTATTGCCGCTTATTAAATTGTCATTAACCGTTATTCAGGTGCGTCTGTTGGTTGCTCATCGACATTTTCTAATGCCTCTGATTCACCTTCTTGTACTTCACCCTCAACGACCGCTGGTGCTTGTAATACTAAGTCACCATTTTCATCGTAAACAGGCACATCTTTGATTTCTTCAATACGTTGTAATGCAACGATTTTTTCATCTTCAGCGGTGCGTATTAAGGTAACACCTTGTGTATTACGACCGACCACAGAAACCTCAGAAACACGAGTACGTACTAACGTACCACGGTTAGAGATCAACATGATTTCATCATTATCATCGACTTGAACCGCACCAACCACTTTACCGTTACGCTCACTCACCTTGATTGAGATAACACCTTGCGTAGCACGACTCTTAGATGAGTAATCGTCTAATGGCGTACGTTTACCGTAACCATTTTCTGTGGTTGTTAATATATGACCCGTTGCATTAGGTACAATTAATGAAACGACTTTACCGCCTTCATTTAATTTAATACCACGAACACCCGTTGCCGTACGACCCATTGGACGAACACCTTTGAACTTAATCTCAGGGTTACCGTTTTCATCCAGTACAACATTACCTTCTTCATCGGTTACTTCGCTTTCTTCCGCTTCTTTAAAGCGAACCACTTTACCTGCGTCCGAGAACAACATGATTTCGTTTGTACCATCAGTTAACGCCACACCGATCAACTCGTTATCATCGTTTAGGTTAATCGCAATCAAACCACTTGAACGAGGACGACTGTAAGCACTCAATGCGGTTTTCTTAACCGTACCGTTAGCGGTTGCCATGAACACATATTTATCATCTTCATATTCACGTACTGGTAAGATGGCAGTAATACGTTCGCCTTCTTCAAGCGGCAGAATATTCACAATCGGACGACCACGTGCTTGACGAGACGCTAATGGTAGTTGGAATGTTTTCAGCCAGTACAAACGACCACGGGTAGAGAAACATAAAATCGTATCATGCGTACTTGCTACTAACAGTTTCTCAATGAAATCTTCATCTTTCATCTTAGTTGCAGCTTTACCTTTACCACCACGACGCTGTGCTTCGTAATCTGATAACGGTTGGTACTTAACGTAACCTTCGTGAGAAAGTGTCACAACCACATCTTCTTCAACGATTAAATCTTCCATACATAAATCAGATTCGCTTTCAGTGATTTCAGTACGACGTTCATCATCAAAGTTATCACGCACTTCTTCTAATTCTTCTTCAATCACTTCCATCAAACGCGCAGGACTCTCAAGAATGAATAATAAAGCAGCAATGATTTCTAATAGCTCTTTGTACTCGCCTAAAATTTTCTCGTGCTCAAGGCCCGTTAACTTGTGTAGACGTAAATCTAGAATTGCCTGTGCTTGAATTTCAGTCATGAAATATTGGTTATCACGAATACCAAACTCAATCGCTAAGCCATCAGGACGAGCAGCATCAACACCGCTTGCTTCTAACATAGAAGCAACAGCACCTAAATCCCAACCACGAGACTGTAGCGCTAATTTTGCTTCAGCTGGTGTTGGAGACTTACGGATCATTTCAATGATAGCTTCAATGTTAACCAATGAAATAGCTAACCCTTCAAGGATATGTGCACGGTCACGCGCTTTACGTAATTCAAATACCGTACGACGAGTAACTACTTCACGACGATGTAGAATAAACGCTTCTAACATCTCTTTTAGGTTGAATAGTTTTGGTTGACCGTGGTCAAGTGCAACGGCATTAATACCGAATGTTACTTGCATTTGCGTTTGTGCATAAAGGTTGTTTAAAACCACTTCACCCACTTCGCCACGTTTAACTTCAACCACCATACGCATACCGTCTTTATCTGACTCGTCACGTAGTGCGCTGATACCTTCAATTTTTTTATCTTTAACAAATTCCGCGATTTTTTCAATCAAACGCGCTTTGTTAACTTGGTACGGTAATTCATGAACCACGATCGTTTCGCGACCGGTTTTTTCATTAACTTCAATATCCGCTTTAGCGCGTACTTTAATTTTACCGCGCCCCGTATGGTAAGCTTCAACAATACCTTTACGACCATTAATGATGCCCGCTGTTGGGAAGTCAGGACCTGGGATATGTTCAATCAACTCATTGATCGTAATATCTTCATCTTTAATTAGCGCTAAACAAGCACTGATCACTTCACCTAAGTTATGAGGTGGAATGTTCGTCGCCATACCAACCGCAATACCCGATGAACCATTAATTAATAAGTTAGGGATTTTAGTCGGTAACACTTCAGGAATGAATTCAGTTCCGTCATAGTTAGGTACGTAATCAACGGTTTCTTTTTCTAAATCGGCTAACAATTCATGCGCTAATTTCTGCATACGGATTTCCGTATAACGCATCGCTGCGGCGCTGTCGCCATCAACAGAACCAAAGTTACCTTGACCATCAACTAACATGTAACGAAGAGAGAAGTCTTGCGCCATACGAACGATGGTATCGTAAACAGCGGTATCACCATGTGGGTGATATTTACCGATCACATCACCAACAACACGTGCTGATTTTTTATAAGGTTTGTTCCAATCATTACGTAGTACATTCATGGCAAACAGAACACGACGGTGAACGGGTTTTAGGCCATCACGTACATCGGGCAAAGCACGACCTACGATCACGCTCATTGCGTATTCAAGATAAGAATTTTTTAATTCATCTTCAATATTAATTGGAGAAACGTCAGAGGCAAATTCGCTCATAGAAACTTAAATCCTTAATTTAGTGGAAATAGACTGAATTTAGTAAGAGGCCGATAGTAGCACAAATGCACCTTGGCAGAAGCGTTTTAATGTGCAAAATCGCCTGAGAATCGTTTTATGGCGCAATATGGGGCATTTATTAACTAACTGCTCATTTTTCACACAACCACTTGTGGCATTTTAAGCCCCTTAGAATCGCAAAATACATTCTCTCGTATTATTGTCATCAGGTTTTATTCGTTTCTCACAATTGGCTCTGGCAAAAAACAAGTAAAACTATCAACAATTCGCGACCACAGAGCAAGCCAAATTGTAATCATCTTCTATGTTAAAAACTCTGTTATAAACTATTAATGCTCAATAACTATCAAAAATCATGCCTTTTAATCATTCTCGCGATGCAAGATTAACCAAGTTAATCGCTCGAAAGCTCAATTTTATACCTAGCCGCTAAGCACAATTTGGTTTGTTGATTTTGTATCTTGCAGTATCATGGGTACAAAAACCGCAACTAAATAGGATGACAATAGCGTGGCTGAAAACACCCCATCACAGAATAACGCAGCACAAACGACCTCATTACAAGATAATGCGCTGGAAGCGAATGTCGATCAGCAAGAAATTGAAAAGTTTTCTGCGATGGCGGAGCAATGGTGGGATTTAGAAGGTGATTTCAAGCCTTTACATATGCTCAACCCAACGCGTCTGGAATACATAGAGCAAGGTGTTGATGGGCTATTTGGCAAGAAAGTAGTCGATGTAGGTTGTGGCGGCGGCATTTTAGCAGAAAGCATGGCGATTAAAGGTGCAGACGTAACGGGCATTGATATGGCACACGCGTCATTACAAATTGCCCGTTTACATGCATTAGAGACTGAAACTAAGGTCGATTACCAAAAAACCACTGCAGAGCAATTTGCCCAAACTCATCCACAAGCCTTCGATGTCGTGACTTGCATGGAAATGTTAGAGCACGTGCCGGATCCGGCTTCTGTTATTCAAGCGTGTTGTGATTTAGTAAAACCCGGTGGCACTGTTTACTTCTCAACAATCAATAAAACATGGAAAGCGTACCTAATGATGATTTTAGGCGCAGAGCATGTGTTACGTTGGGTGCCAAAAGGGACGCATGAATATGAGAAGTTTATTCGCCCTTCGCAGTTGTTGAGTGCGATTGATACAACGCAGTTACATTGTGATGACTTGTGTGGTGTGGAATATAGTCCGTTGATGAATGGGTTTAAGATCACGCAAAATGTGGATGTGAATTATATGTTGAAGTGTATGAAGGTTGTTTGATTTGTATTGATGTGGGTATTGGTTCGGCTTCGCTCATCGAGTTGAATTGGTATTTCCAGCTTTGTGTTCCGCCCTAACGGCGTGTTACTTTCTTTTGCGTGCCCAAAAGAAAGTAACCAAAGAAAAAGGCACACCGACTCGCTTTCTGATCCAACCAACTAACGCATTTTAAACGTACCGTTTCGGACGTGCATCCATGCACTAGCCTCGACTATCCCAAACATCCTGTTTGGTTTTACTTAAAATGCGTTAATTGTTTGGGGAAGCTTGACGGTGGAGAGTTGTAGCCGCGTTGATCATGAAATTAATTCACTAACCTATTGATATAATAATGTTAAATTTACAAGTTGCAAATATTTTTGATGTGTTCTTGTTAGAGTTCTACCATACTTCTTTTTGATTCAGCTACCTCTACCGAACCAGACATTGTGTCTACAAGAGCTTTCACATGGCCTGTTACTGATTCTTTAGGCTTTAAATTTTTACAAAAATTATCAATATCTTTCTGCAATCTTTTATCTCTTAGCAGTTTTTTAGGTATTTTTGGTGGTGAAGTAATATAAACAGAATTAGATTCTCCTTTGATTCTTTCTATATCTTCAGAACGAGGTAAAGATGAAGAGTTGTATGTGGTTAGTATGGAGCATGGTTTTTGAAGCATTTCACTCCACACTTCATCATGATGTCCTGTTCTCGAACCATGATGCGGGACTTTGAATAATACAGACTTTCTCTTAGATACTTGTTTAGACTTTAATATAGCCGACCATCCATAAAGCTTATCAGGATTATACTTAGGTTCTTCAAGATCTCCTCCTAGTAATATGGAGACATCTTTAACTGTGATTGCTAAGGCAATAGAGTTATTATTCGGCGCTTGTTTTAATATATGTACCCTAGGATTTTGAACTTTGAATTTATTGTATAAGTCATTTAATTCCATTAAGGAATTAGTCTCTGAATGGCTAGATGGAGAAAGAGCTACGACATTTATGTGATTAACATCATCTCTGTAAAGACATTTACCTTCAGATGCGTAGATAGGTGGTATTTTATTGTTTCTATAATGTTCTCCCAACCCAAACATAACTCTTTTCATTTCTTTAGCACTATTTAATTCACCTAAAGATTGGTCTTTGGCTAGAGATGTAATAAAAATAGTAAATTCTTTTTTTGTGAATGCTGAAGGAATTACAACGCTTGCATTTGTACAATTGAAAATGACCTCTGACATCCCAGCAATGTGATCACTATGCCAATGTGTAACAATTATTAACTCAACAACTTCTTCTGGATTTAAATTTTGTTCTTTTAAGTATTGTAAGGCGATCGGCTTCCCTGACTCCTTGTCGATAAAAGAGTCTACAATAATCCACTTATCATTCGGCAATTTAACAAGTACACATTCTCCAACCCCTGGACCAAATAGTGACACTTCCATCTAGATATTCACTTATCAAATTGCGCAAAAAAATCATCTAACTCACTAGCTTCTTTTTCAGCTAGTTTAAACATCGGCTTAGATAGCGGCATCAAATGTCTAAATGCGATTTTTGATGTTTTATACTTTGTTTTATTAATCGTCTTATAACCAATAGTCCAATAGAATGACAATCCTACTGATAGTTTTTCGGTTTGCTCGTTAGAAAGGTCTTCCATTTCAAATTCTGCTATTTCTTCTTGTAAAGAATCATTATTCATATCTTTTACTACAGTAATAAAATAAGAATCATGAATTTCTGATACAAACCCATTCCATTCAGCAATAACTTTGAACTTATCTGCAGCATTACCTACGACTATATTTTTAGTTAAATCTGTATTTTTGGTTAAATCTGTATTTTTAAAAGGTGAATTAGCACCTCTGAAATTCGTTCTATTTTTTTCTTTAAAGGGTAAATTATCATCACGCTCATATAAGTTTAAATCACCCATCCTATTGTGGTAGTTAGTTTTTCTTTGTATTGAAAGATCATCTAAGTCACCATAAAGGCTACCCGTAGAACTTACGGTTTGATTACTTTCAACTTTTGAATTTATTTGGAGCATTATACCTCTCCTTCAAATTTGTCCATTAATGCAATTGACGCTCGTAAAGTAAAGTCCCATTCAGTATTAAATATGCTATCAAACTTATCTTCATCGAGTATTTTTTTATATTCTAAGTGCTCATTAACTAAAACCTCCAATGAATTATCCTTCATTGGAGAAACTCTTATTTGACAATACCCAGAGTATTTTCTTTTTGGATCATCTATTTTAACTGCATAGCCATGTAAACCAAAATTAACTTTATCGGATCCACCTTCATAAATTTTTTCCCATATCGTTTTTGGCATCACTTTGTGCCCCACTCTATGCCATTCTTTTTGATCATGACAATAAATTCGACGAGTAAAATTAAATCCAATCTGTTGTATTTTATTTTCTAGAGAAAATGCACTTAATAAATTAAAGCAATAATCTCTTAGTGGGTACTTCTGAGAAGCATCAGAAGTTGTAATTGTTATTCTTTCTGGATTTATATCAAGTAGCATCCCAGAGGTAGAAACAACAATTTGTAAAGGAGTTAATAACTCTATATTTATAGTCTCAATAAATTCATCAGGGAAGACTTTCTCTTCGACTATTCTTTTAAAGCTTAGATCGCCACTAAAAAAATCGTCCCCAATAACAACAATAGCGAATGTTTCGTCTGATGCCGGACCTTTATGTATCATCTCATTTCACTTATAGCTTGATTTAAAAGTAAACACGTTAGAAATTATAAAAATTAATTAGTATATTTTTCAAAATATGACTTGATATGATGTTTAAAGAATATCTATTCAACTGATACTACAATCTAAATATTAGTTAGTCAATGTACTCTATAGAATAGAAAATACGGAAAAGTAAAGCGCTGAACATACATTGAAACAAGCAATATCAGATAGTTATAATAAAATAAAAACGCGAAAAAAACGCGGATAAAAAAACGCGGACATCCATTAATTTAAACAACCAAAAACAAAGCTATTTTCATTAGTCAAAAATAAAAGTAATTACGAAAATAGTTTCTTTAATCGTGAAATATATAAATTTGAGGGCGTTTGAGACAAATAATGGCTTTTTCAAATATGAAAAACTTTAGCGGTAGCTAATAGACGAGTTTATTATGTTGTGAATAGAAAAATGTACTGGTTAATGCAGTCGTAATTGATTCTTACTCGCTATCCAGCGTTTACCAGTGTTGCTTGCATAAGCTGCTAATGCTTCTAACGACCCCACTGCTCCGTGATAATCTTTACCAAAATTACTCGCTAGTGATAACCAAGTATCATCATCTAAACCAAGCATTGATAATAACCTAGGTCGTTGATTTGAAATAGCACCTCGTTTATCTTCCCTTATTATTCGCCCACTCCAATCAACTAACTCAATATAATCTAATAATGAAAATGGGATACCTGGAATGTTGTTTTCATTATTATGTTGGCTCTCATCACCCACAAAGCCAAATAAGGGCTTTTTAGTAAAAGTATATTCTAGTGGCTTTTCTTGCTGTTGGGCAACACCAACTTTTTTGCAAGGTAACAGGCGTTCGTAAACAGATGTGTATTCTGACGTTTCTACACTGATAGTCATTTTTGCTCGCACTGGATTCAAATCAACATAAGCCATGCAAGTTAACAATGCATCTTCATCTAATAATGCTTGGGATTTAAATCGTCCTTCCCAAAACCGGCCTGTACAGTCATCTTCTTTATTGGCTTTACGCGCAATGAATTCATTTAAACAGCGCATAAACCATGAAATATCCACTAATCTTCCTCTCCATCCTTCGATAATAGCTAATGCAGCTTTGTTTTCAGCCTCAGAGGTTGTTTGTTTGGATTGCCAACGCTCAACGAGTATAGGTTTTGAATAAAGCTGACACCAGCGCTCACAAACTTCTTCATGACTTAAGCTTTCGTTAAGCGCTTCGTCGATATGTAACACAAGGTGATAGTGGTTAGACATGATAGCGTAGGCGCAAATATCGATATTAAACAGAAAGGCTAGATAATGCATGCGTTCAACAACCCACTGCCGTCTATGTTCAAATGACTTTTCCGTGTATTTATCTTCTCCACACAGATAAGCTCGTCGAACACAGCGAGAAATACAATGGTAATAAGGGGTATCAGATAACGACACTTGGGATTGGCGAGATTGAGTCATAACAAACTACCTCCTAGATGCAGAAATGAGCATTTCTAAAAGATAGTTTAAGCATTGTAATTATTCAAATGGATGGGTGTCCGCAATTTTCATTTCCGCAATTTTACATTACGATCCATCCAGCACTTTATTGTTAATCTTTTTATTCGCTCATCTGCGCTCGTCGAGTCAGTTTAAAAGTTAGTTAATTAAAAGTGAGTTAATTAAAAGTGAGTTAATTAAAAGTGCCAAATAGAGCTCATTTCGCTCCATCTTTCATTAAACACCTCAATTAAACATTAGATCCTCATCTCATGTATGATGCCACCATTTTAATACGATTAAGCAATAGGAATTCAATTGACACTACACCGTATCAAAACAGCTCTCTACGCACTTTATTTAACTAATAAATTTGGTTTTAAATTAAGAGGTGAGCACAGTGCCAATGACGTCACAAAACTACGTTTAGAGTATGCAGAAACACTATTATCGCACTTAAAAATAAGCATCAACGTTGAAGGCGCAGATAAAATCAATAAGGGACAACCCTACCTTATAGTCTCAAATCACCGCAGTATTATTGACCCTTTGATTGTCGAAATGGCGCTAAAAAAAACGGGTATTAACGGTTTATGGGTAGCTAAAAAAGAGCTTTATAACTCATTCTTTTTTGGCATGTTTACCAGAAATGCAGGGACTGTATTACTGGATAGAGAAGCTAAAACAATGAATGGCTTTTTCACAGAAATAAAGAAAAGAGTCAAGAGTGGTTATTCTATTTGCGTATTTGCAGAAGGCACGCGTAACAAAACAGCGGAGACCTTAGCAGAGTTCAAAGAAGGCGCACAAATTATTGCAATGAAAAACAGGTTACCCATATTACCTGTTTATATAGAAACGAACGCCAATGAAGCCTTAGAATCTTCATTACAAAATACTGATAGAGATCTAACAGCAAGCATTATTGTTGGTGATGTTATTGATTACAAAGATCGCTCTGATACGCTTCAAGCGCTTTATAAATCGCGATTTGATCTTGATTAGTAGGTAGTTGAAGTTTTCATTTTTTGGGGCTTAGTATTTCTCGTTCCCATGGTCCCCGTGGGAATGCATCGCTTGCATTGGTGTTTTTTGGTAGTAGCTCGTCGGGTCAGTTTGATATTTCCAGCTTCGTTTTCCAACCTCAAAAAGTGCTGCAAAAAGAGCTGTGCAAAAAGTAAAAGTGCTGGACACCCAATCATTGAAACAAGCAACATCAAGTAGTTACAATAAATTTTTACTCAATTTAATTTTCTGTTTCTTTTAATTACTTGGTTTATCTACTTTTTCATTTTTACCTAAAAAGGTAATCAACAGTGCTACCAAAACGCCTACAAAACCGATGCCTGAAAATACAACACTATATTCACTCTTAATACCAAAAATATTTAATAAACTGGTTATTAACAATAATGATATTCCAAGTGTTTTTATTATGGTTAATCGCTTATTTAAGCTAAACCAAGTGTTACAACCGGGGCATTGTTTTTCTACATAGATACTATTTTTATTTATATTTTTAATATCTTTAGGGTTAATTTTTTCTTTACAACTTGGACACGTTAATTTCACTATTAATCCTTGAGTCTTGCTTGTTAATTTTATTTATTAATATATAAGAATCTCGAGAAAAAACCAATGAAGCAAAGCCTTGTCTTTTGCCTTTAAGCTAAAAAATAGAACCTTACTCAAAAACCAATGAGGCCTGGTCATGCCTTTTGCCTATGCATTGCCTAAGCAAAGCGATTTACTAATAAATAAAGTCGATGCTCAATGTGGCAGCATCCATTTCACCGTTGTGTTTTTCTGAAAAATTACAAGAGCTAAACACCTATAAACGATTAATTTTAAGAAAACGATGAGGTATGCCTTATTAGCGAGTTACAGCATGCTATTAAGATTTTTTATACCAGTTCTGTTGTAAAGTTCTGTTTTGTTTCGACCGGATTCTTTGGCTTTATATAATGCAGCATCAACTTCAGCATATAGTGTTTTGAATATGCTATCCGGAGTACTGATCGTGAGCCCTATACTGGCTTTAATATAATTTTCACCAGCTTTAACTTCTCCTATTAATTGGTGTAAGCGCTGGCAAAACAGTATCGCATCTTGTTGATTTGTATCGTTCAATAGAATCAAAAACTCTTCACCACCAAAGCGAGAAACTAAATCTGTTTTTCGTGAAAATTCTTTTAATCGAATCCCTAGTTCCTTTAGCACACGATCACCTTCGGGATGTCCGTATACATCATTTACTTTCTTAAAATGGTCAATATCAAGTTGTATTAACGCAACGGAATGGTGAGACCTTACAGCAAGTTCAATTGCTAGAGTACTTCTGTACTTCATTTCTCTTCTATTTAATAAAGTCGTTAATTCATCTGTTGATGCAAGTAGTTTTAATTGCTCCGCTTGTTGCTCGAGTGTTTCTCTTGCTTGAATTAACTCTTCGTACAACTTATCTCGTTTTGTTGCGTTAAAGAAACTCCAGTAGATAAGGCCGGCGTTATCACTTTTTACGTTAACCGTAATTGGAATACGAATACCTTTTCCATTGATCATGGTTAACTGCATCTCTTCACAAATTTTTTCGTGTAAGAGTGTTGGAATTAAATAAGTTTGGTAAAAAACCTTAGAAGCCAGCGTAAAAATAATGTCTGCACTTTTTCCAATCAGCGCATTGGGTTCCCACTCCAATTCTGTCGAAAAATAATCATTACAATAAACAATCTCTTTTGAAACATCGGTTATAAAAACACCGTTGGGCAAGTTATTTAAGGTATAGGTCGAGATAGCTGAGTCTAAAGTGGTTTGCTTATCTTTCATTATTTATTTAAATATTCAAAGATAGAATTTGTGATTTGCTCGGGGTGAGTCATATGTAAACAATGCCCATCAGCTTCTACAACTTCAAGTTCACTGCCGGTTATATTTTCATTGATAAACCTCCCTATTTCAGGGGAAGCTAATGAATCGTTTTTACTTTGAAATATTAATGTGGGTTGTTTAATGTCTTTTAATATATGTCGATAATCAGATAGGAAAGTCGCTTTAGCAAACCCTTTTGCAACAACAGGGTCTGTGGAGCAGAAACTACTAGAAAGCTCGCCAGTAAGTTCACTTGGATTATTATCACCCATGACTAACGGCGCTAAATAATTCGCCCATCCAATATAGTTTTTATCCATCAAATTCAATAACTCGAGCAAATCTTGTTTTTCAAACCCACCTAAATAATCAGGAGGAAAGTTTAAAAAACAGGGAGATGGACAAATCATGATCATTTTTGAAAAAAGTGTGGGTACTTCTATACTCGCAAGGGTGCCAATAATACTGCTAACGGAGTGCCCAATAAAAATAGCATCTGAGAGTTGTAATGCTTCACCTATTTCGATGATGTCCTTTGCGTAACCCTCAAGGCCGCTATAGCGTTCTTTATCATATTGAGAGAGATCAGAACTACCAGACCCCACATAATCAAAGAGCACGATTTTAAACTTTTTTTCCAGCACTGGCGTGATAAAGCGCCACATATTTTGATCGCAACCAAAACCATGTGCCAGCATTAAAGTTTTAGACCCAGTGCCAATCACTTTGACGTTATTACGCGTGAGTACATCATTTGAAATAGGCATATCATTCTCATTTTATTAGTGGCTAAATAACTAAATACCTAAATACCTAAATACCTAAATACCTACTTAGTGTAAGTTAGAAATGATTATTACTTAAAGTAATTTATGATTAATTGCCAACTCGCACGAAATAAAAAAGATATTTGAGCAATGATTCGTTAATAAACCGGGCTTGGTCGCCGACAGGGCGAAACCCAAAACTAATTAACATCCAAGTGACTAGACAAGCGCAGACGAGTTAGCGCAGTAGCTCGCCCCACCCCTAAATCCCCCAACCTACAACAAGGTTTGCAGGTCAGATTTTACTATAAACCCAAGGTTTACGACGAACAACTAAGATGCGATATACCCCCTACTTTAAAGAACTCAAGCGGTTTCAATCGGTAGTATTTATCTTCCACTTGCTGCGACTGCTCTGCATATGGCTGATTCATCACCTCTTGCAACTCTCGAATTAAAGCGTAATCACCAACTGTTGCTTGCTGATAAGCAGGCTTAACTAACCACTCTCGTAAAATATATTTGGGGTTAACCAATCTCATCTGACTAGATACCTGTTCAAGGGTTCTAGGCGCAATCGCATTTGCATCACAGTCACTATTGAGCAGTGTTTTCCATTTTACGAACCACTCTACCCAACGCGTATCTGTCTGCTGGGTGTCTGACTCGCTTGCATTACTTGCGGTATTATAAAAGCTTTTTTTCAGTGGACGAATGTCCTTGGGTATCGACGATAACTCTCGAAAGAAAATAGTATAATCGACAGGCGTTTGCATCATCAGCATGTGTAGCTCGTTAAGTAATGCCTTGTGTGAAGCGGTGTTTAACGTGCTAAGTCCCAACTTGGCAGCCCACATGGCTTGCATTTTTGAGTGCATGATTGTCGAGAATTCACGCTGAATCTCATCCAGTGCTAGCAAATAGCTTTGATCTGATGCCAGTAAAGGTCGTAACGCCGAACAAAACATCTCGAAGTTACTTTGCGCTGCTTTGGGTTGGTTCATGAACGAATAGTGATTACCGCCCCCTGTCCAAGGTTGATAGTACGGGTTAAACACATCGCAAAATCCAAAGGGGCCATAATCAAGTGTAAAACCACCAGCGGCGCAGTTATCACTGTTAAAGTTACCTTGGCAGAAGCCAACACGGATCCAATTTGCTATCAGTGACGTCAGGCGTTCACGAAACTCACGCGCCAACAGCAATACTTTTTCTGGCATGGAGAGCTGGCTATCGACAACCTCTGCGTACTCACGATCGATCAAATGCAACACCATTTTTTCGAGTTCCTGCATCGCATGAAGCTGATCATCCAACTGTTCATAATATTGACCATCTTCACGGGTACGGCGAGCGAATAGTTCAAGTTGACCGATGCGAATAAATGACGGTGCAACGCGTGTCGAAATAGCCACGGCTTCAGAGAACATCATGTCAGGGTTTTCCGAGCGAGAGCCTTCTGAATACCAAGCACGCTTGACCGTTTCTGTTTTGGAAACGTACAAACTCAACGACCGTGATGTAGATACGCCAAGTGCATGCATATGCTCTTGAGCCAAGAACTCACGAATGCTCGATCGTAAAACGGCACGTCCGTCGGCACCACGACAATAAGGAGTGCGACCACCGCCTTTTAACTGCATTTCCCAACGTTGACCATTAATAACCGCCTCAAGCACAGAAATGGCGCGACCATCCCCATACCCGTTGCCCGTTTGGAACGGGCATTGATGAGTGTATTCAACACCATAAATAGAAAGTGCATATCCCGTCGCCCAACCGACCTTGCGCATCGGTTCAGGAACCTGAGAAATATCACCGGAGAACATGCTAATGAAATCAGCAGATTCAGCCATCGTGTCAGCTAGGCCAAGTTCGCTAAAAAAAGTGTTACTGTGCGCAACATACTCAGGGTCTTTAATCGGTGTTGGGTTAACCGGAACATAATGACCCGAGAAGACTTGTCGTGGCGCATAGTCAACGCCGTTTTCCGTCGCATCAGGATCACAGTTCAGCGTATCCATAAGCGAATAGTTTGCCAACTTAGCAAGCTCGCCTAACGTAGCGATAGTAGGCGTTGATGCGGGAGGTATAGTCGAGTTGTTTTTCTCAGGCAGTCGATTTGTCATAGTGTTTTATACCAAGGTTCATAGAGATAAATATTAATGCTTACTATCTTACCGCGTTATTTTGGAGAGTTCAGTGTTAATTACAACTGTCTCGTTAAACGATCATTGATAGTTTATTTTTTTGCTTAGCTCTTCTACGTTGCTTGGGTCTGTTTGATTTGTATATACAGCAAGTGCTGAACATCCATTAATTAAGACTAACAATATCAACTCTTTGCAAGTAGCCGTATACGACTATTTATACAGTCAACAAACGTAACTTATCATCTAACCAGCCAACATAAATCATGTAAAAAATTCAGCTAGTTAATCCAAAATATAACAACACTCCTATTAAAAAATGAAGCCACAATAAAACCTATCAATAGCACCTATAAATAATACCTATCAATAAAATAGGCATTTCCACCTTGACTAAATGATAATGATTATCAATAATATCAACAAAGAAAAAGAAAGCATACTATGAGGGATACACAATGATTAAAACAATGACTTTTGCAGTGATCCATTTCAGCATCGCAACCTTAGTTGCTTTTGCTTTAACAGGCGATTTTTTATTAGGAAGTTTGATCGCGATTATCGAACCAGCAGTTAATACTGTCGCCTTTTATTTCCATGAAAAAATCTGGCTACATACACCGTTCCTTAAAAAGAGAGAATCGATGACAAAGGTCAAAACAGTGAGTTTTGCAGTTATTCACTTTAACGTTGCATTCATTGTCACTTACCTTTTAACCGGCGACGCTTTCTTAGGCGGACTAATGGCAACTATTGAACCAACGATCAACTCTTTTGCTTATTTCTTTCATGAAAAAGCCTGGGGTTTCAAAAAGAAAAATACAAAATTTAGTATTGAACAACCTATACGTGCTTAATAAGATACTCAGAACATGAGTTAAAGTGTGCAGATACACTTTAGAAAAACGATAAAGAATGCGCCATATCAAAACGATAAACCATAACACCCAGTAATATTAATGCCATCAAGTCGATCCTAAACTAAGGGTATTTATGGCACCAATTATCGCGCAAGCTGTTACTCAAGTGATGTTACCTATTGTATTGGGTATTGTAATGTTAGGGATGGGATTAAGCTTACAAATAAAAGATTTTAAAGCGGTATTAAGGTCTCCTAAAGTCGCCATTATTGGTTTTTTATTACAATTACTTTTACTACCGATATTAGCGCTATTTATTATTAAAGCTTTTGCCCTTAATCAGACAGCGGCTGCCGGACTTTTTTTATTAGCATTATGCCCCGGTGGGGCGACATCAAACTTATTTTCATTTATTGCTAAAGGTAACCTTGCCTTAAGTGTTTGCTTAACCAGTGTCGTCAGTATGTTATCGCCATTTATTCTCCCGATCGCCTTTATTGGTTTTATCCATTACAGCGGTAGCCTAGATAGCCAACATTTTAACTTGCCTTTATTACCAGCAATGAAACAGCTCGCCTTAGTCACCTTATTACCGACTATTATTGGTATGTGTATTCGTTATTTTGCCGATCAATGGTCGCAGTCTGTGCTCCCTTTAATTAAAAAAGGGTCAACTATTGCTATGTTATTAGTGGTTAGCGCGCTTGTTTTGACTAACTTAAATATCATTCCTGCGATGCTTTCTTTGCATGGCGCAGCTGTTGTTACCATGTGTGGTTTAGCGTTAATCATTGCCTATTTTATTGCTGGCAAGTTTAATGTTAATGAAACCGATAGAAAAACTATTGCAATAGAAGTGGGTGTTCAAAATGCAGGCACCGCGATGATGATTGCATTTACCATCATGCATCAACCTGCACTAGCAACGATCCCTTTGATGTATGGACTTTTAATGAATATACCTGCATTCATTTTTGTATATTGGCTCTTACTCCGAAATAAAGAGAAAATGATTATGCCGCTAAAGGTAACTCCTTAGGCTCATTTAATCCGCTCATGCTTATCTTAAATTAAAAATTACGCAGGAAAAAAGGGGCGAGTTTATGATAAAAGTTGCTGTAAATGTTCATTCCCTTTACAAAACTTTTAACGCGAAAATAGTTTCTTTTAACCAGTAAGATTAATCAGTTAATTAGCGGAGTTGGTATTGGTTGAAACGAGGTGATTTTATAAATAAGGATAGCGCCGCACAGGCCACAGCTATCCTTAACTATGTGTGATTAAAGATAAGTTAGGCTTATTCTTTAAATACAGAAAATACTCGCTCAATCGCCAGAGAACCTGGGTCTTTAACGCCTTTCAAACTATCACTGTTTAAATAAGATGAACGCCCCGCTTTCGCTTCAATCATAGTCGAAGTGCTTTCAGCACCAAGCCTTGCAGCTTCAATTGCTTCAATAAGCCCGTCTTTTGCCCATGCTTCAAAAGCAGGATACATAGCATCAATCATGGTGCAATCGCCCTGTTTGGCACCGCCGTATTCCATCATCTGTTTTAAACCCGCTTGTAACGCGCTCACTAGGTTTCTATTTTTAGTGTAGTCGTTACCTGCCGCGGAGAAGAAAATGGAAAGCAGTACACCAGAAGATCCTCCCATAGCCGTCGAAAGTTGTTCACTAATCACATTTAATAAAGCCCCGATATCATTCAAGGGAAGGTTATTTGCTTGCAGTTCGGCTTTTATTTGAGCTGCACCCGCGGCAAATGTTGAGCCGGTATCACCATCTCCCACTAATGAGTCAAGATGATTTAATTCTTTCTCTGCTGCCAGTAAGGTTGATGTTATTTTGCTTATTACCTCAGCGACTTGCGCATTTTCTGATGCAGTGAAAGCGACATTAATAGATGCTTTGTCTTTTTTTATTACTTGTAATTGACGTAATTCGACGGGTTGTATCCAAGCATCTGTTTGTACTGGTGCTAATAGCGCTTCTGAATGGCGTTTATTTAATTCCAAATAGGAGATTGAAAAGCCTTTCATATCAATCGCAGTCATCATTGCTGCTGGGCCTAAGATTAATTGGATATTATCCTTTAGCGCTGATTCGAGGATATCTTTTGTGATCAAGCTCATTTCTAATGGTGAAACACCGCCAAGGTTGTTTATCATCAGAGCAATTTTAGTATTACTCGAAGATAGCGTAGCTTTTAATTTTTTGACCATGATGGCAACAACATCAGAGCAAGATGTCATATTAATCGTCGTTATTCCTGGCTCACCGTGAATGCCTAAGCCTAATTCAGCTTTACCTTCAGTAATACGTTGGCTACTTTCTTCACCAATCAGTGAGCAACTGCTTAAAGCCACACCTATACTGGCAGTGCCATCAATAGCGGCTTGTGCAGCCTCTTTTACTGCAGATAAGTCATTCCCCTGCTCGGCAAAATAACCAGCCACTTTATGAACAAATATAGTACCAGCGATACCACGAGGCCTGAGATTATCTGGAATAGATATATCATCCGCAACAATCACCATTTCTACATTCAGCCCCATTTTCTTGGCTTTTTCACATGCTAGGCCAAAGTTTAGGCGATCGCCGGTGTAGTTTTTAACAATGACTAAACATCCCTTTTCTCCGGTCACGTGCACAATGGCATTGAGTACGGCATCCACGCTTGGTGAAGCAAATACATCGCCACATACCGCAGCAGTCAACATTCCTTTACCGATAAAACCTGCATGTGCTGGCTCATGTCCAGATCCACCACCGCTGATAATTGCCACTCTATCTTGCTGCCAGTCACTTCGAGTGACAATACGGATCCTTGGGTCAACATCTAGACGAGCTAGGTTATTATGTTTGTTGCTATACAATATGCCATCAATTGCATCGTGGACTAAGGTTTCTTTATTATTGGTAAATAATCTGCTCATACCGACTCCATTTAGCATTACATGTTTAGTTTCATCTTATAAATTTTTAAGGATTAATTTGATTCAACTGGGAATGTTTTGTAGTTATTTTGTAGTAACTTTATGATTGTTTTACACTCTATAAATAAGCCAAGTCAATCACATTGAGTAAATACCAGTAAAAGTGCGAGACGCACAAACCTTTCGGACTTTTAAAACCAATCTTGTAAACTTCTTCTTAGATTCGTATAGTAAAGTGACTAAAATTCAACCACCAGCATACAGCTAAATTTGAACGACCGCTTACTCCCATCTACAAAGGAGCAAATATGAAATATTGGCATCAACTACTGTTCATTTATCTCAGCCTGATAGCCACTTCAACACAGGCTATGCAACCACTTCCCCTCATTGAAGATAAAACCCCGTACAAAACAGAAACAATATGGTCTGATATTAAAATTCCTTGGGGAATGGTTCAGTTGCCTAATGGAAAAATATTAGCAACGGAACGTTCAGGAACATTATGGTTATTAACTGAAGGAGAACCTTCAATTAAAATAACGGGCTTGCCGAAAATACATAACAATGGGCAAGGTGGTTTACTTGATATTGCATTACATCCTGACTTTGCAAAAAATCAGCTTATCTTTTTCACCTATTCCAGTAAAAATGCGACAGGAAGCAATACAGCTTTAATGCGTGCTAAGTTAGATACTAAAAATAATCAGTTAATTGAGCAAAAAAATTTATACCTTGGTACAGGTGATTCAAATAAGCGCCAGCATTACGGTAGCCGCATTGCTATTACTGATGAGTTTATTTACTTTTCAATGGGTGACCGTGGGCAACGTGATAAAAATCCTCAAAACTTATCATTGGATGGCGGTAAAATTTATCGATTAAATCTTGATGGTAGTATCCCAACCTCCAACCCTTTTTATCAACAAGCTAATGTTATAAAAGCAATTTTTTCCTATGGACATAGAAATCCACAGGGGTTAATTACGCTGCCTTCACGCAACCAAGTGTGGTCACATGAACATGGCCCAAGAGGCGGCGATGAAGTTAACTTGATTGAGTCTGGTAAAAATTATGGTTGGCCCGTTATCGGTTATGGCGTTAATTATATTGGTACTAATTATACTGACATCACTGAAAAAAAAGGGATGGAGCAACCTAAGCTGTACTGGGATCCTTCAATTGCACCGTCTGGTATGGCTTATATTAGCAGTAATAAATACCCTCAATGGCAAGGTAAAATATTACTTGGTTCAATGAAGTTTGGACATTTAGTGTTACTAGAAATAAACAACAAAAGCATTGTCAAACAAACTAAGTTGCTAGATGGTATTGGTAGAGTCAGAAATGTGATTCAAGGTAGTGATGGGTATATTTATGTGGGTATTGATGGAAAAGGGATCCTAAGATTAATACCTTAAAACAGCTTATAACTCGTCATGGGCTAGCTCTTTTTGTCTACTTTCTCTCTAGGTGTAAAGACGAAAATATAACGTGTTAAATCGACATTTTATCCCCATTTTATAACAGGAACGAAGATGCATCTGAAACAAGCTAAAGATATGGCGCGATATAACCAATGGATGAATGAACGAATTTATTCAGTTTGTGCAGAGCTAACTGATGCCGAGAGGCGCAGTGATAAAGGTGCATTTTTTAAATCAATCCATGGCACGCTTAATCATCTATTACTGACTGATAAACTTTGGCTTGGTCGATTCTTAGGCACCCCCTTCTCAATAGATGGACTTGATCAGGAGCTCTATCAAGATTTCAACCAGTTAGCGCTTGCACGAAAAGAAACCGACGAAACAATTTTAGCGTGGATAAACTCACTCACCGATGAGGTATTATCGGGACAATTGCTTTACACAAGTATTGTTAACCCCGAACCTAGACAATACGAATATTGGTTTGCAGTTACACATTTTTTCAACCATCAAACACACCATCGAGGTCAACTAAGCACATTATTAAATCAATGTGGTAAGGATTGTGGTGTAACGGATCTAATTTGGTTGCCACAGGTGAAAGAAGGTAAAACCACTTAATATAGACGTTAAATAATCGTAACTACTCAGCACTCATTAAAACTGAGTGCTTTTTACCAAAATAAAAACGTAAATGCTCAGGGCTAAGCTATTTATGCTTAGTTCAAGGCGAAAAAGCGCAGTTTAGTGGTTTAAATGAGCATTTTTCAACGAAGAAATAGGCTTAAATAGCGACGGCCTGAGTAGTTACAAATAATCTTACTCATTTCACTAAGCACCAAGGGTAAAACATAAGGATAAAACATGTTTTTAAAAGAAATCGAGTTGGCATCTCACTCCGTAACGTTAATTCCATTACGTCGTGAGCATGCTTGTGCTTTGGTCGAGGCAGCATCAGATGGCAACCTTTGGGAACTCTGGTTTACTTCAGTTCCCTCTTCAGCAACTATTGATGATTATATTTCCACAGCCTTAGAGCAACAGGAGAAAGGGATCGCGTTACCCTTTGTTATCGTTGCTAAGCATAGTGGAAAAATCATCGGTTCAACGCGCTTTTGCAATGCAGATCCTGTAAATCGTCGTCTCGAGATAGGTTACACTTGGTATTCAAAAAGCGACCAACGTTCATCAATAAATAGCGAGTGTAAACTCATGTTATTACAGCATGCATTCGAAGTCCTTGATGTCATTGCCGTAGAGTTTAGAACGCATTGGCACAATCAACAATCACGTGCAGCGATTGCTCGTTTGGGCGCAAAGCAGGACGGTATATTAAGGAATCATCAAAAAATGCCCGATGGCGCATACAGAGATACGGTTGTGTTTTCCATCATCAACATTGAGTGGGCAGCGGTTAAAAAGAATTTAATATTTAAGATGAACAAATATTAAATAAATAAAAGCAAAAAAGTATGCGCATCTATAAACTTGTATGATTAGATAAACAAACATACGCTGTTAATCTAATCATTCTTTGTAAATAAGTTTATTCATTAGAAATTTATTCATTGTAAGTCACCTCCTCTGTTGTTATTTCCCTGAAATAACTGGCTCTAAATTAAAATTCATCCCTCTAAGTAATTAACTTTACAAGCTATCTAATCAAAAAATAGTATTAAAAAGATAATGATAAATTAATTAAAAACATGAGCTAGTGCTAATGCTTGTATATCGTTGTTAGTAATAAGTATCACCTTGAGTTAGTTTACGCCATTGAAATTCTTAGTTATTTTTTAATAGTGACCATAGGGACTGATAATGCACAATGCTTCTAACGCCACACCTGAACAAGATCCAACATCACAAAAAAATATAGAGCAACTGAGTTATGCGCAAAAGCATAAGCCAAGTTCAGATTTTGATACACGAGAAGAATACTTAGAACACGAGTTACAAATAATGGCGCCTAAACGTTGGCGACCCAATTTTCCCTTCAAAGACTACCGATTTGAGATAGAAGACACCATACCTGCGATGGCAGCAACAATTGGTAAAATAGTGATGGTCGGGGCAATAGCAGCCACTTTTGCAGGACCATTGGGTCTTGATGAAGGCTTTATTTTAGAAAACGTACGCTATGAGCTATTAATTGTTTCCATTTTTATTGTTCTTTTTCCCGGTTTTTTGCTCCCCACAGCTAACTTAGCGGGCACTCATGGTCCGCTCATTCCGCTTATTCCTATCGTCGTTGCCGCAGGTGGCCACCCAATGGCATTTGGGTTATTGATTGGTGCGTTTGGTTTGATTTTGGCCATTAGTAAAGGAGGAAGTCGATTAGCTAACCTGACCAGTAAAGGGGTTTGTGGTGGGTTACTACTGTATCTCGGTTTTGTAGGCACTATTTCACAAGTTAAAAAATTGCTTTCCTGGGGAGACGACATTGGCATGTCGCACATCCCTTTTGTGGTCATTATTAGCACAATTATATTGTACGCGTTACTTGAACATTGGCGAAAACGTTGGTTAGCCGTCCCATTGAGTTGTTTGTTAGGTGGTTCGCTGGCTTTTGCTATGGGCGCACCTTTTGAATTTATGACAAGTCCTGGTTTACCTAACCTGAATCCAATGTATTGGTGGGGTGAAAATACTGGGTGGATGTTAGGTATGCCTACAATAGAAAGTTTTGTTGTTGTTTTGCCTTTTGCTATTTTAGCGGTGGCGATGTGGTCACCAGATTTCCTAGGTCATCAAGTATTTCAGAAAATCAGTTACCCTGAACGCACTGAAAAAGTACAAATGAATATAGATGATACGATGTCAACAGCGTCAATTCGTCAAGTGTTTGGTTCTCTTTTAGGAGGCGCCAACTTCACTTCATCATGGGGGACTTATTTAATACCAGCCGCTATTGCTAAGCGCCCTATTCCTGCTGGCGCTTTATTAACTGCACTGTTCTGTGTGATAGCAGCAATATGGGGGTATCCAATGGATTTAGCCATATGGCAGCCGGTATTATGTGTTGCATTAATCGTAGGGGTTTTTATTCCATTACTTGAAGCTGGAATGGAGATGACACGCGAAGGCAAAACAACTCAATCAGCAGCCATTGTTGTATTTGCTTCTGCATTAGTGAACCCTGCTTTTGGTTGGTCAATTACAATGTTACTGGATAACCTTGGTTTAATTGGCTGTAAAGAACGTAGTTCTGAATTGAGTAAGATGAATCGCTGGATTATACCGGGCGTTATGTTTGTGGTGTTAACAACGGTGATGGCCGCAGTAGGAATGTTACCAGGTATTCCAGCTTTAATATCAAGCTTCCGTCAGTGATCTAGGGGTTATTCAACACAGAATAATGACGCTTTATAAACATTAATAAAGCGTCATAAGCGCCGCTGTAGAATTAAAAGTCATGAAAGCAATCCTCGATATTAAATTTTACCCTGGCTTCTCTACTTTACAACTATCTCCTCACCCGCTCAGGACTAAAGTAACAATATCACCCATTAAATTTTCACGGTTTAATCAACAACAAATCACTTATCATTGACGATTCAAAGAAGCTTTTTTCCTATTCAATTATTGCTATATCTAACTACTTTTATGATTGCATCTTTTCAATAGGTGTATATATTGTCATCTTTTTTACTTTACTAAGTTGAGCTTTATGGAACGTTTTATTGAAAACCTTATCTACTCTTCTCGCTGGCTATTGGCCCCTATATATGCGGGATTATCATTGGGCTTATTGGCTTTAACAATCAAGTTTTTTCAGGAATTATTTCATTTATTGCCTAATATTTTGAGTGTCACTGAAAATGACCTTATTTTATTATTGTTATCACTCATTGATATGACATTAGTAGGCGGATTACTTGTGATGGTAATGTTTGCAGGCTATGAAAACTTCGTTTCTAAATTAGATATTGATGAAAATAAAGAGAAACTTGCTTGGTTAGGGACTATCGATTCAGGCTCTCTGAAAAATAAAGTTGCAGCAGCGATTGTTGCTATTTCATCAATTCACCTATTGCGTGTGTTTATGGATGCGCAAAACATTGCCAATGATAAGTTGATGTGGTTTGTGATCATCCACTTAACATTTGTACTTTCTGCTTTTGTGATGGGATATTTAGACAGCGTTTCACAAAAGAATAAAAAATCTTAATGAGTAATTGAGATGTGAAGTTTTAAATAATTTAGGAAAGGCCTTGGTATTAAAACCAAGGCCTTTTTTTATTAACTAGTCTTTTAAAACAATAAGTTACCGAGTTGAGAAAAGATCAGTTCAAAAGCGATTAACCACGAAGTCACTGAGTTGAAAAAAGATAAAATCAAAGTGATTAACCATGAAGTCACTAAGTTGATAAAAGATAAGGTCAAAAGCGATTAACCACGAAGGCACGAAGTTAACAGAAGGTTAGGTCAAAAGATAAACTGCTTAGCTTTTAAATTTTTCTTCGTGTCCTTGCTGAAGCGTAGCGCTTCGTGGTTGCTTTGATCTTTTAAAAGCAAAACCATTAACCACAAAGTGACTACGTTGATAAAAGAACAGGTCAAAAGCGATTAACCACGAAGGCACGAAGTTAAAAGAAGGTTAGGTCAAAAGATAAACTGCTTAGCTTTTAGATTTTTCTTCGTGTCCTTCGTGAAGCGCAGCGCTTCGTGGTTGCTTTCGTCTTTGAAGAGCAAAGACGATGAACCACAAAGGCTCGATAATAAAAGTGTCTGTAATGAAGTGTATTGCGGTTTCTTAAGTATTTTATGTTACAGATAAAAAACTTAAAATATGGCATTATATGGCTCTGTTTGTTGTCATTACAAACGAGCGAATTGAGATTAATCATCAATATTTTTTCGAGGTAATTATCTTAACGGCCTCGTTGACCCCAATTAGAGATACTCCATGGCAAAGCGTAAATTGAGTTTTTTGAAAAAAGTATGGTTCGTTCTATGGCGTTTATTATTGGTTATGACTTTGATCTTATTAGCATTTCGTTTTGTGCCTTTGCCAACGACTGCGTTTATGATGCAAAGCCCTTACCCGGTGGCAAAAACATGGATAAGTATTGATAAACTGCCTCCATCGATCTCTTTGGCCGTGGTCGCGTCTGAAGACCAACGCTTTCCGCTGCATTATGGTGTTGATTTTAATGCGATAATTAAAGCCGTTGAACAATACGGTGATGGTGATGGGCTGCGTGGTGCAAGTACTATCACACAACAAACGGCAAAGAACATTTTCCTATGGTCGGGTCGAAGCTTTATCCGTAAAGGGTTAGAGGCAGGTTTAGCGATTAGCCTCGAGGCAATTTGGGGTAAAAAACGTATTTTAGAAGTGTATTTGAACATCGCTGAATTTGGTAAAGGGATTTATGGTGTTGAAGCTGCCAGCCAACATTATTTTAAAAAATCAGCTCGTTACCTCACCAATAATCAAGCGGCACAATTAGCAGTGTTACTACCTAGCCCACAAACACGAGATCCTCGATATTTAAGTGCCGAACTTAGTCAGAGAGTGACTTGGATTGAACGACAAATGCGTCAACTTGGGTCAAACTATTTAGTGCCGATTATTCAAGACTAAAACAGGTAAAGCACATCAAGACTGAATTTATCTTTTTAAAAAGACTGATCTTTCGAACAAAAAAAGTGGAATGTTCAATCACTCTCAATAAAGTTTGCTACAGCACCACTTATTGCATTGAAAATACAAGAATCTATTGAACCTCAACTCAATGTAATTTATTGTATTTTTATTGTAACAAGCAGGCTGAAATTTAAAAATATTACAACCTGGGTATACATTACAATCATCACATCAATTATTGAGGAGATAAAAATGTCAAATGAAGGCTATCACGAACCAATAGATGAACTATCAAATGAAACCAGAGATATGCACCGAGCTATTACTTCTCTGATGGAAGAACTTGAAGCTGTGGATTGGTATAACCAGCGAGTCGATGCCTGTAAAAATGAAGAATTAAAGGCAATACTTGCACATAATAGAGATGAAGAAAAAGAGCACGCAGCGATGGTGCTTGAGTGGATAAGACGACAAGATCCCACCTTTGACAAAGAATTAAAAGACTACCTTTTCACTGATAAGCCTATTGCTCACAAATAAAATGGGCAACGCACAAATACAAGGCGATTTTTCTACCTAGTACGCCTTATATACCCGTTATCATTCAACATTGATTGGTAACGGATATCAGCCCTTCCCTACCAGAGTCATAATCTTTATTAAGTTAGTTCTAACAGGTTTGTACTGTAAAAAGGAATAAATGACATGAACATTAATGAAACGGGCTTTGCCCCTGATTACCAAGAAGAAACCGTTACATTTGAAGAAATTAGCGAGTTAACGGGAGATGCAATTATAGAATTTGGTGCGCCTTGGTGTGCTCACTGCCAAGCAGCAGCAGGGGCAATACAACAGGCTCTAACAGAGCATTCCTTAACTGCACAGTCAGTGCTGCCTCATATCAAAGTATATGACGGTAAAGGTAAGAAGTTGGGACGAGCGTTCAAGGTAAAGCTTTGGCCAACATTAATATTACTTCGCGATGGTAAAGAAGTTGACCGCTTAGTAAGGCCATTAAGCGCAGACCAAGTTCGTCAATTAATATTAAAATAATGACGCTATATAGGTAACCCATTCAATGAACGTTGGCGGTTTTTTCTTCTTTTACACCAACGTTTTTAAGATCTACAGTTTTGATCTCGCTCAATCAAAGTCGAATAAAACTAAGCACCTCTCACCTCTTTGAAAAAATAATAAATACTTAAAATAGCAAGGCTTTCTGCTCCGATGGCCTTAAAAACAGATATTAATTTCACAAATAAAATAAAAACCAATCTATATCAATTAACTAATCAAGTGATTATGATGTGCTCCCTCAGCAATTTATATTATTAAAAATTCATTTTTTATCACTTTTAACGACTTTATGGACTTGTTATGAACAACAAAAATAACTCAGCTCAATCAGGTGGAGTATGGTCACGCCTGGAACTATGGAAAAAAATCCTGATAGGAATGCTTCTTGGTGTGATGGTTGGTACTTTAATGGGGCCTAGTGCTGAAATTCTTAAACCATTAGGTACACTCTTCATTAATGCTATTAAAATGCTTATTGTCCCATTGGTTTTTTTCTCGCTTATTGTCGGCATCACATCAATGCAAGATACCAAAAAAATGGGCAGAATTGGACTTAAAGCAATTGTGCTTTATTTAGGAACCACAGCTTTTGCAATTACTATTGGTCTTGGGCTTGCTACCATTTTTACACCCGGTGCAGGATTAGAAATGATTGCAGTATCTGCAGACACAGCAATACCTAATGCACCAACTCTAGTGCAAACATTGCTTAATATGATTCCTAAAAACCCAGTCGGTGCACTTGCAGCCGGTAACATTTTACAAATTATCGTGTTTGCAATTGGCCTAGGTATTTCTTTGGCATTGATTGGTGAAAAAGCAGACCCTGCTATTAAGCTTTTTGAAAGCCTTGCAGAAGCTATGTATAAACTAACTGAGTTAGTGATGAAGCTTGCACCTTATGGTGTATTTGGCCTAATGGCTTGGGTTTCAGGTAAATACGGCGCGGACGTGTTGCTACCTTTAGTCAAAGTAATTGCTGTGGTTTATTTAGGTGCATTAATTCACGTAGTTATATTTTACAGCGGTGTAATCGCTATTTTGGGTCGCTTAAACCCTGTTCGTTATTTAAAAAGTTTAATGAACCCTGCTGCTGTTGCATTTACGACTACAAGTAGCTCAGGCACTCTGCCAGCCACTATTAAAGCGTCGCGTGAAGAGCTAGGCGTTTCTAAGGGTGTAGCAAGCTTTGTGCTACCACTTGGTGCAACCATCAACATGGATGGAACTGCTTTATATCAAGGGGTTTGTGCTCTATTTATCGCACAAGCATTTGGCATTGACCTTGCAGCTTCTGACTACATTACGATCATACTAACGGCTACATTAGCGTCAGTAGGTACTGCAGGTGTCCCTGGTGCAGGTCTGATCATGCTTTCATTAGTATTAACAACTGTTGGCCTTCCACTGGAAGGGTTAGCGATTGTTGCAGGTATCGACCGTATTCTTGATATGGCGCGTACTACTGTTAATATTTGTGGCGATATGATGGTTTCATTATTAGTTGCTAAAAGTGAAGGTGAGCTTGATAAAGAGATCTTTAATGGCAATAAAGCATTTAAAGAAACTGTATAAGATTTACCTTTAACAATATCAAACGCCACTTGCTGTAAGTGGCGTTTTTTAAATATTACTTGATCTTATCTTCAAGAATAATCCCGCTAAAAAATCTTCAAGCAAACTCTACTAATATCCAAGCCCCAGCGAAGAAAGCCACATCCACTGTTTATCAACTGATATGTGCTCGTAAAACCTTCAAAATATCTAAATCTATTACTGACATTTTACTTATAGACACAACTTGTTTTGTATCAATACCTAAGTATTTGGTTTGGATATAGTGTGTCGAAGTTAACTCATCCACTACAGCGGCTAAATTGATTAGTTTTAAGTAGAAAACTTAAACTCTCAGCGGATATTTGGCAAAAAATCGGAGCGAAGATTAAACATGAACCAATCTATACACGGTCATCAGGTCATGGAAATGATGGCAGAATCAAAAAAAACTTATACTAAACAAACGTTAAAAGCAGAAATTGCTAATATTTTTGGTGAGAATGCGCTTTTTCATACTTGCATGGGGAGCGACTTAAGCGCAGATCAATTGATTGAGTTTCTAGCATCTAAGGGAAAGTTTATAGAATCGGCAGAGGGAATTAAAATGCCAGAGGATCATCTTTGCTAAACAACAATAAGCGCAATTAATGGTTAAGCCGCATGCTATCAGGTAAGGTTTATGTAGAGCATTGATAAAAGAGTGATAAGCACTCTTTTATCAATAGGTAAGTTGAAATAAAAGCCAATATCAGTATTCATTATATCGCTTTAGGGCTTAACCTTTTACATGCATCGTTGCGTCTTTGAAAAACTCATGTAACGTTAAGATTAAATGCTTCTCTAATACTTGAGAGGTGCATTCATTTAAACTATTAAAAGAATCATAATCTCCTTTCTCGTAGTCGGTTTCATCTCTCACACAAAAGCCTTTAGTAAAGATCACTTCACCTTTTTGCTCTAAAATATATGCTGCGTCGAAATCAGCAATAATATTGTACTCAGAAGAAGCAAGATTGACGAAGATTAGCCATAGATACGCTCATTAATATCGTGATGAAATAAGAGGAGGCATTAAAGCTATCGGAATTGCAACATCTCAGCGTTACATTGATAGGCTGTATCAATAGTACGATATGGCATTAAATTGTAAATTTGAGACATTAAAAAATAAATTTTAAAAAATTATTGCTCGTATAAAACACAATTTTACATATAAAAAAAAAGCAAAATAGTTATTGCAATTTGCATAAAACAGACCTCACTTACAGCATTTTGTTAGTAACTACTAACAGATATAAATCATGCCAATTTGTCCACAATTTTATCCACTAATTTAATGATAGTTATCCCTTGAAAATTTTTCAAAAAGCTTTATCTTGTGCCTCTTCCTTAGAACCAACACTACATCTTGTGTTTTAAATGAACAATCAACACTATAAGAAATAACTGCTTGTAATCGCTAAAGTAATTATTTTGTTCTTCGACAAAAGGTAAAAAAATGAATAAAAACCTATCTGTGACCAAACGAAACGGAAAGAGAGAAAGCATTGATCTTGAAAAAATTCACCGCGTGATCACCTGGGCGGCTGAAGGGCTAAGTAATGTTTCTGTTTCACAGGTAGAGTTAAATTCACATATCCAGTTTTACGATGGTATTCGCACCGATGATATCCATGAAACTATTATCAAAGCCGCAGCAGACTTAATCTCTGAAGAGTCGCCAGACTACCAATACTTAGCAGCTCATTTAGCGGTATTTCATTTACGTAAACGTGCTTACCGTCGTTTCACACCACCAAGTGTGTTTGAACATGTCAGTAAAATGGTATCAAAAGGCAAATACGATGAGCATCTATTAGCCGATTACACCAAACAAGAATTTGAAGAAATGGACAAGTTTATCGACCATGATCGTGACTTGAACTTCTCTTATGCAGCCGTAAAGCAGCTAGAAGGTAAATACCTCATTCAAAACCGTGTTACCGGTGAAATTTATGAGAGTGCACAGTTTTTATACCTGATGGTATCTGCTTGTTTATTTGCTGATTACGATAAAGATGTACGTTTAGACTATGTAAAACGTTTTTACGATGCAACATCTCAATTTAAAATATCATTACCGACACCTATTATGTCTGGTGTGCGAACACCAACACGTCAATTTAGCTCATGTGTGCTTATTGAAGCTGATGACAGCTTAGACTCTATCAACGCGACCTCAAGCGCCATTGTAAAATATGTATCGCAACGTGCGGGTATTGGTATCAATGCAGGTCGTATTCGTGCAATGGGGAGTACCATTCGCGGTGGTGAAGCTTTCCACACAGGGTGTATTCCATTTTACAAACACTTCCAAACGGCGGTTAAATCTTGTTCTCAAGGTGGCGTTCGTGGTGGTGCAGCAACTGTCTTCTACCCTATTTGGCATTTAGAAGTTGAATCATTATTAGTACTTAAAAATAACCGCGGCATCGATTCAAACCGTGTTCGTCACCTTGATTATGGTGTACAACTGGGTCGTTTATTCTATCAACGCTTAATCGATAAAAAAGATATCACTTTATTTAGCCCGTCTGATACACCGGGACTATACGATGCTTTCTTTGAAGACCAAGATGAGTTTGAACGTTTGTATCATCTCTATGAAAGTGATGAGTCAATTCGTCAAACTTCGATTCCGTCAGTGCAATTATTTTCACTACTGATGCAAGAGCGTGCAAGTACAGGTCGTATTTACATTCAAAATGTCGACCATTGTAATACACACAGTCCGTTTGATAGTAAAGTAGCACCAGTTCGTCAGAGTAACTTATGTTTAGAAATCGCGTTGCCGACTAAACCGTTAAGTCATATTAAAGATGAAGAAGGAGAAATTGCGTTATGTACGTTGTCTGCTATCAACTTAGGCGCGATTGAGTCATTAGATGAAATTGAAGAGCTATCAGAGCTAGCAGTACGCGCTTTAGATAACTTATTAGATTATCAAGACTACCCAATTTTAGCAGCAGAGAAAAGCAGCATGAACCGCCGTACGTTAGGTATAGGCGTGATTAACTATGCTTACTACCTAGCAAAAAATGGTGTTAGATATTCAGATGGCAGTGCAAACAACCTAACACATAAAACTTTTGAAGCGATTCAGTTCTACCTATTGAAAGCATCAAATAAGTTAGCCAAAGAGCGTGGCGCTTGCCCATTGTTTAATGAAACTAATTACGCAAAAGGTATTTTGCCATTAGATACTTATAAAAAATCGCTAGATTCAATTTGTGATGAAGCCTATCACCTAGATTGGGAAACGTTACGTGCAGATATCGTTAAAGATGGTTTACGTAACTCAACATTATCAGCATTAATGCCTTCTGAAACATCAAGCCAGATATCTAATGCAACCAACGGTATTGAACCACCACGTGGTTTCATCAGTATCAAAGCCAGTAAAGATGGCATTTTAAAACAGGTCGTTCCTGAGTTTGAAAAATACAAAGCAAACTATGAACTGTTATGGAGTATTCCTAATAACCAAGGTTACTTAGAGTTGGTGGGTATTATGCAAAAGTTCGTTGATCAAGCGATTTCAGCGAATACCAACTATGATCCTAAACGTTTTGATGATGGTAAAGTGCCGATGACGACATTGCTTAAAGATTTATTAATGGCATACAAAATGGGTCTTAAAACACTTTATTACCATAACACTCGTGATGGTGCAGATGATGAAAAAGTAATTGAAGACGATGGCTGTGCCGGTGGCGCTTGTAAGATATAACCAACATTACAATTAATTGTTATAAAAAAGAATGTACTGAGTACATTCTTTTTTTTTGCCTAAAATTCATGTTGCATGTGTTTACAGACACACCCCGCATTTTTCTTGTAAAGAATAAAATAACCGCTTTATTTCAACTATCTCATCTATACTTTGGTTCAAAAAACATCTCGATTAACTTTTTTCACTTTTTTTAGATTATTAGGAAATTAAAATAAGCATTCTAAGGTCTTTATGTTTGAGCTATCCATTACAAGACAAAAAACTGTGCGCTAACAACGCAGTGATTTCAAAATAATAATAAACGTAATGGCTATGAAAATTCGACGTGGGTGCTTAAATAGTTGTAACGCAACTAAAGACCGCCCTATCGCATCCCTATAAAGGTTATAAACTATGTTAAAGAAGATCGTACTACTGTTACTAGCAATCGTATTAATAGGATTGTTTTTTCATTTCAACTTGCACCAACTCTTAACCTTAGATGGGTTGAAAGGATCAATGGATCAATTCAGTGAGTTGAGAGAAAAATCCCCGCTTTTAGTTATTGGTGGTTTCTTTGTTCTGTATGTTTTAGTCACCGCATTAGCATTACCTGGGGCGGCTATTTTAACACTCGCAGCCGGCGCTTTATTTGGTTTATTTGAAGGCTTCGTGATTGCTTCTTTTGCTTCTAGTTTAGGTGCTTTGTGTTCGTTTTTAGTGTCGCGTTATTTATTACGCGATTCACTTAAAAATCGTTTTCCTGAACGACTAGCTGCCATTGATGAAGGGATCAAAAAAGAAGGGGCTTTTTATCTATTTACTTTGCGCCTTGTGCCTATTTTCCCTTTCTTCTTGATCAACCTATTAATGGGTGTAACGGCACTTAAATCGTGGACATTCTACTGGGTTAGCCAGTTAGGTATGTTAGCCGGTACATTTATCTACGTAAATGCGGGTACTCAACTTGCTCAAATAGAGAGCCTATCGAATATTTTATCGTTTAACCTAATTATCTCTTTTGTTTTGTTAGGTCTATTTCCACTTATCGCAAAAGGAATTGTCAATATGATCAAAAAACGCCGTGTTTATGGTAAATGGACTAAACCAGCTAAATTCGACCGTAATATGGTTGTTATTGGTGCTGGCGCAGGTGGACTTGTTACCAGTTATATCGCTGCTGCTGTAAAAGCAAAAGTAACTTTAATTGAAGCCGGTGAAATGGGTGGTGACTGTCTTAACTATGGCTGTGTACCAAGTAAAGCCATTATTAAAAGTGCAAAGATTGCTGAACAAATTCGTAATGCACACCACTACGGTTTAGAAGATACAACCCCACAATTTTCATTCAAAAAAGTAATGGAGCGTGTTCATCAAGTGGTTGCCGATGTCGCGCCGCACGATAGTGTCGAACGTTACACTAACTTAGGGGTTGAAGTAGAAAAAGGTTATGCAAAAATCCTTGACCCTTGGACAGTACAAATTAGCTATGAAGATGGAACAACAAAGAAACTAACAACGCGTAGCATTGTTATCGCAACCGGTGCACGCCCATTTGTGCCGCCACTACCAGGTATTGAAGAAACAGGTTACGTAACTAGTGATACGCTGTGGAATGAGTTTGCAAAATTAGAAGAAGCACCAAAAAAATTAGTGGTACTCGGTGGTGGTCCAATCGGTTCAGAATTAGCGCAAAGTTTTGCACGTCTTGGTTCAAAGGTAACGCAAATTGAAATGGCTGAACGCATCATGATCAAAGAAGATCTTGAAGTGTCTGAATTTGCAACTGAATCGCTAAAAGAAAGTGGCGTGAACATCTTAACATCGCACCAAGCATTACGTTGTGAGACTCAAGACGGTAAAAAATTCATCATCGTTAAACATAATGAGAAAGAAATTGCGATTGAATACGACCAATTATTATGTGCTGTAGGGCGTAGTGCACGTTTAACGGGTTATGGTTTAGAAGAGTTAGGTATTGAAACAAACCGTACGATCTTAACTAACGAGTACTTAGAAACTCTTTACCCTAACATCTTTGCTGCAGGCGACATTGTGGGCCCTTATCAATTTACGCATGTTGCAGCGCATCAAGGCTGGTACGCTGCAGTAAATGGTTTATTCGGACACTTGAAGAAATTTAAAGTGGATTACCGAGTGATCCCATGGACAACCTTTATTGATCCTGAAGTTGCTCGTGTTGGTATTAATGAAGCTGAAGCCAAAGAAAAAGGCATTGATTATGAAATAACACGCTTTGACTTTGAAGAGTTAGACCGCGCGATTACCGACAGCGCAACCAAAGGTTTCATTAAAGTCATTACGCCTAAGGGCAAAGACAAAATCTTAGGTGTGACGATTGTTTCTGAACATGCAGGTGATTTAATCGCAGAATTTGTGTTAGCCATGAAGCACGGCTTAGGGCTTAATAAAATTCTAGGTACGATTCACAGCTACCCAACATGGGCTGAAGGCAATAAGTATGCAGCCGGTGAATGGAAACGCAATCACGCACCACAAACGGTATTAAACTGGTTAGAAAAATACCATACTTGGAGACGCGGTTAATGATATCAGTGATAGCAAATACAACTAATAAGGTAAGCGCCCTGGTGCGCTTCACCTTAGGCGCGGCAATACTGAGCAGTTCAATGATCAGCAATGTTTATGCTGATACAAGCAATAGTTTACATGCCAGTTGGACTGAGTTACTTGAGCAAAATATTTCGCCAATTAATAAAGGGCACAGCACAGCTGTTGACTACAAAGCTTTTAAAAGTCAAGAAAACGAATTACAAGTTTACCTTGATAAATTAAGTGAAGTCTCCCGTGCAGATTTTGATGCTTGGTCGAAAGAGAAACAATTAGCCTTTTTAATCAATGCTTATAATGCATGGACTGTTGAGTTTATTTTAACTGAATACCCTGACCTAGAGTCGATCAAAGATTTGGGCAGTTTATTTAGCTCTCCGTGGGATAAAGAGTTTATTCCGCTGTTGGGTAAAAAAATAAGTTTAAACGATATCGAACATGATCTTATTCGTGGCAGTGATCGCTATAACGATCCGCGTATTCATTTTGCCGTAAACTGTGCCAGTATTGGTTGCCCTGCACTTCGAGAAGAGGCTTACACCGCCGATAAGCTTGAACAGCAATTAACGCAACAAACTGAGCGTTTCTTAACCGACACAAGCCGCAACTATATCAAGGGTGATACTTATTACATGTCATCAATTTTTAAATGGTATGGTGAAGACTTTGAGAAAGGCTTTCGTGGTACACAATCAATACAAAGCTTTATAGGGCTTTATGCAGATGCATTGACATTGAATGTGCAGCAAGCATTAACATTAAAAAACCAAGATTTTAATGTTAAATTTTTAGATTACAATTGGAAACTTAATGCGACTAAGTAAATGTTTAAATAACTATTACCGTCAATTGATCATTAGCCTTTGTCTGCTAAGCGTTATTCCGCTTAGCAGCAATATATTTGCAAATGAAGCAAGTATTGAAGCTAAATCGACTTCCCGTGCTTGGCATAATGTTGAAAAACGTGGCACAAAACAAAACGTATATTTTCATGCGTGGGGAGGCGATCAACAAATTAATAATTATATTCAATGGGTTGCTGATCAAGTTAAGCAAAAATATGCGATAAATTTACACCATGTAAAACTCACTGATACCAGTGAAGCAGTCAGCCGTGTTTTAGCAGAAAAAGCAGCAGACAATCATCGTAATGGCCAAGTTGATTTAGTTTGGATCAATGGAGCAAACTTCGCATCGATGGCCAAATATCAATTACTCGCAGCAGACTGGGCTGGAGAGTTACCTAATTTTGAATTAACGAACCCCACTAATAACCCGGCGATGACACGCGATTTTGGTGTGCCAACACAGGGGATGGAAGCACCATGGGGACAAGCTGCCCTGACTTTTTACTTTGATAGTTTAAAAGTAAATGATGTGCCACAAACATTACCCGAATTATTAACTTGGAGTGAAAATCACCCAGGTCATTTCACTTACCCTAAACCACCCGACTTCTTAGGCATGAGCTTCTTAAAGTACGCACTGATCATTTTAAATGAACAGCAACCAGCCAATATTAAGGAAAAGCTCTACCAAGATGCAACAGTAGAAAGCCAAGCACAATTATTACCGTCGTTATGGCAATTCTTAGATAAATTACACCCTACTTTATGGCGTCAAGGTAAACACTTTGTATCCAATGGGCTAGCATTACGTCGTCTAATGGGTGATACAGAGTTACAAGTCTCATTTACCTTTTCAGCCGCTGAAATCCCTTCTGCGATTTCTCGCTATGACTTACCAGATAGTACGCGCAGCTATAGAATGAAAGACGGTAGTTTAAGTAATATCCACTTTGTAGCAATACCTTATAACTCACCTCATATTGAGGGCGCTAAATTAGTTGCTAACTTTTTATTAAGCCCAGAAGCACAATCTAGAAAACAAAAAACAGCAGTCTGGGGCGATAGTAGCGTGCTCGATTTATCACAATTAACTGCAACACAAAAAACGCTCTTTGCTGCTCCTAAAAAACAGCATTTAAGTGCAAATATCATCAATATAGATAACACCCGTTTATTAGGTGAATTACATCCTAGTTGGGTTAAGGTCATTACAGAACAGTGGCTTACCCGCTATGGAGTACAATAATGATTGTTGCTAATACCCTGTTTACGCGTGTAGTACGCAATAGCCCATATCTGTTAATTGCCTTGTTAGTGGTGCCTGTCTTGGGTGGTTTATTAGGCGTGTTGTTACCTGCTTTTGGTTGGTTTCCCGCGCTTGGGGCGCATGAGTTTGGTTTGTTTGGGTTTGTTCAACTTTTTCAAACGCCAGGCATTGAGCGCATGGTATTGCTCAGTTTTGGAACTAGCTTAGCCAGTACATTATTAGCTTTTATAATCACTATTTTAATACTTGCAAGTTATTTTAATAGCCCTTGGTTAAAACGGATCCAGCGTTTATTAGGCCCAATATTAGTTATTCCTCATGCAGCAGCCGCGATAGCAATTGGTTTTTTAATTACACCTTCTGGCTTTTTATCACGACTTGTTTCACCTTGGTTAACAGGTTGGGACACACCACCAGATTGGCTTTTGCCACATGATCCCTATGGCTTAAGTATCATCTTCGGACTGACTCTTAAAGAACTGCCCTTTTTACTGTTAATCGCCCTAGGCGTATTAGCACAACCTGAAATTGGTAAAACCCTAAGAGCACAACATAAAGTGGCATCAAGTTTAGGTTATTGCCCGATGACCGGCTTTTTAAAAGTTATTTTGCCTAGTCTTTACGGTTATATGCGTTTACCGCTTCTCGCAGTATTAGCTTATTCAAGTGCGAGTGTGGAAATTCCCCTAATTTTAGGACCAAACACTCCTCCAACTCTAGCCGTTGCAATAATGCAGTGGTTTAATGATGTTGATTTAAGCCTACGTATTAAAGCGTCATCAGGGGCAATTTTACAAATTGTAATTACTCTCTCGCTATTAGGTAGTTGGTGGTTATTAGAATTATTCGTTAAACAGTGCAGCGCAGCATTTTTAATTAATGGCGAACGGGAATACGGCGGTATGTTAATCAAACGATTAACAGATATGATAACAATCGCTATGCTCACCGTTATTGGCTTAGCATTGGTTGCAATGGTGTTATGGTCTTTTGCTGGCTTTTGGTCTTACCCTGATATTCTGCCGCAACAACTGGTTAGCTTGCATTGGACGTCGGCATTATTACAGATGCAAACGCCCTTATTTAACACACTGGTGATCGCCATCAGCACCACTTTAATTGCTATTGCATTAACACTGCTGGTCCTTGAAGCTGAACAACAAAATACCAAAACCATCTCTGCGATTAGTGGGTTTATTATTTATTTACCATTGCTTATTCCAAGTATCGCTTTTCTATTTGGCATCGTCTGGTTATTTGAGCAAGTAAACAGCCAACATGCTTATGTTAATGTGGTTTTTTCACATTTATTGTTTGTTTTACCCTATGTATTTTTATCGCTAGCCAACAGCTATCGTCGTTTAGATCCTCGCTTTAGCTCAGTAGCTGCAAGCCTTGGCGTGCCACCATCAAAAATATTTTGGCAGTTAAAATTGCCGCTATTAATCTCACCTATTTTAATTGCCAGCGCATTAGGTTTGGCGATTAGCTTTAGCCAATATTTACCTACTCTGTTATCGGGTGCAGGCCGAATCAATACCATCACAACGGAAGCGGTCACCCTTGCTAATGGTGCAAGTAGAAGAACCAGTGCGGTTTACGCATTAATGCAGATGTTATTACCTGCACTATTTTTTATATTAGCTTGGGCTGTACCAAAATTCTTCTTTCGTAAGAGAGGTTAGGAAATCAAATGAAATCAACACTGACTCAGAAAACACCATCACTGAACATTAGTCACTTGCAGTTAAAGCAACAAGGAACGCCTTTATTATCTCTTAACGAAGAAGTTAAAGGCGGTGAAGTACTGACCATTATGGGCCCTTCTGGTAGCGGTAAATCAACCTTGTTAAATTGGTTAGTGGGTATGTTACCCAGTGATTTTACTGCCACTGGTGAACTGTATTTAAATGGTCAAGATATTACCAATACCGCAAGCCACCTTCGTCATATTGGTTTGTTATATCAAGATCCTTTATTGTTTCCACATCTCACCGTAGCTGGCAATATTGCCTTTGCTATGCCGAAAGGTGATAAACAAACGCGTCGAGATGAAATTAGCGAAGCATTAAATCAAGTAGGTCTTGCTGGAATGGAAAAACGTTGCCCACAACATCTATCGGGTGGTCAACAAGCGCGGGTGGCTTTGTTACGTGTATTATTAAGCAAACCCAAAGCAATTTTATTAGATGAACCTTTTAGTAAATTAGATAGCCAATTGCGCCAAGAAACACGTCAATTAGTGTTTGAGCAAATACAGCGTTATAGCTTACCTGCGGTGATGGTGACACATGACCAAAGTGACGCAATTGCAGCACAGGGTAAAGTGATCACATTAGACACGCTATCTTTAAATGAAGTCGCTTCATAGAACCAAATAACAGGAAAAGAGATGCTAGATAAATTTGTCACGCCTTATATCAAACCACTATTAATGCCGCTAGTAACGCAGTTAGATAAGCGTGGTGTGCATGCAGATCAAATCACTATAGTTGGTTTTGTTATTGGTTTATTAGCGGTTCCTTTATTAGCGGCACAACTTTGGACAGCGGCTTTAGTGATGATCATCCTTAATCGTGTCTTTGATGGTTTAGATGGTGCACTCGCTCGCTATCAACAACGTAGTAGTAGCGCGGGTGGTTTCTTAGATATTTGTGTCGATTTTTTATTCTATGCAGCTATTCCCTTAGGGTTTGCTTTAGCAGATCCGGTTCAGAATGCCTTAGCCGCATCGGTATTATTAACCGTATTTGTTGGCACCGGTTCAAGTTTTTTAGCCTTTGCGATTCCCGCTGAAAAATTAAACCTAGCACGTCCACAGTTTGCCAATAAGAGCTTTTATTTTTTAAATGGTTTAACCGAGGGCACAGAAACCATTGCCTTTTTTGTGGCTTTTTGTTTGTGGCCTGCTTACTTCCCTGAGCTTGCTTATAGCTTTGCTTTTTTAGGCGCTATTACTATCTTCACCCGTATCCACGGTGGTTACCGTACTTTAAAGAGTCATACTGAAAAGTCTGATGCTAACGAAACGACTGACGATAATGAAAATACAGATAATAAAAGTAACGTAGGAAGCGACATTGAAAGTAATATTGAAACTAATGTTAAAAGTAATGTGAAAAACAGTGATAAAAGTAACGACTCAAACAGCAATATGAACAACAATGAAACAACCAATGAGCAAGATGTTAAGCAGGAAAAATAATGATGATCGATGATACATTTATTCGTGTTGGGATATTTTTTACCATTCTAGCCACTATGATGCTGATCGAGCTTTGTTTCCCTGCACGACAACTGCCTAATAAACAACACTCCCCGACCCAATCAACCCGATTACTCGGTAATTTTGGGTTAATCGTTATTTCAGGATTCACTTCTCGATTAATATTACCGATTGGATTAGCAGGCTTTGCACTCTATTGCGCAGACCAGCAATGGGGACTATTTAACCTGTTACAACTACCGGTTTGGTTAAATATCGCTCTGAGTCTTTTATTATTAGATATGTTGATTTACTGGCAACATCGTTTATTTCACAAAGTTCCTCTGTTGTGGAAACTACATCAAGTACATCATGCTGACGCGCACGTAGATACCAGCACCGGATTGCGATTTCATCCATTAGAAATTGTAGCAAGCATTGCCATAAAAGGGATTGCGGTATTTGTATTAGGAGTCCCTGCGGTTGCGGTGATCTTGTTTGAGGTGTTATTGAATGGTTTTGCTTTGTTTAATCACGCCAACATTCGTTTGCCAAGAAAAGTAGAAAAAGTAACCCGTTTAATTTTAATGACTCAAATATTGCATCGTATCCATCACAGTCAATTATACAAAGAAAGTAACTGTAACTTTGGTTTTAGTGTTATCTGGTGGGATAGACTATTTGGAAGTTATGCGGCGAGTGCAACTAAGCCAGACTCAAAAATTGATATTGGATTAGCCGAATACCCTGATGCAAAAGACAATGCCAATTTGTGGGGATTATTGATGATGCCTTTTACACGTAAAAAATAAACTAAGCCAGTTTTTTTTTACCATAAAAAAGAAGTTAAAGTGATACAAAAAAGTGATTCAAGCGTACTATCTTGTTAGTATACGCAACATTATAATTCTGACGGAGAGTCACATGGCTTACACAACTTTCTCTACCCTTTCCAACGATGCTATGAAAGAACCTATGTTCTTTGGTAACCCTGTTAACGTGGCTCGTTACGATCAACAAAAATTTGAGGTATTTGAGAAGCTTATCGAAAAGCAGCTGTCTTTCTTTTGGCGTCCAGAAGAAATTGACGTTAGCCGCGATCGTATCGATTTTTTAAATCTGCCGGACCATGAACAACATATTTTTATCTCTAACTTAAAATATCAGACCTTATTAGATTCAATTCAAGGCCGTAGCCCAAACGTTGCATTGTTACCTATCGTTTCATTGCCGGAGCTAGAGACATGGATTGAAACATGGGCGTTTTCTGAAACTATTCACAGCCGTAGTTACACGCATATTTTACGTAATTTATTTACTGACCCAAATGAAGTGTTTGAAGATATTGTTAATAACAATGAAATTCAAAAACGTGCCATTGATATCTCTTTTTATTACGATGAACTGATCCATGCGGTGCAATTCATGCAGTTACACGGGTTTGAGCAAACTGAAGTTAAATACGTTAATATTCAAGGCAAAACAGAAGCATTAACTTTACGTGATATTAAGAAAAAATTATATCTATGTATCTGTTCGACAAATGCCTTAGAAGCGATCCGTTTTTACGTTTCATTTGCTTGTTCATTTGCTTTTGCTGAACGTGATTTATTGGAAGGTAACGCTAAAATCATCAAGCTAATTGCACGTGATGAAGCATTACATTTAAATTCAACGCAACAAATATTAAACCTATGGGCAGATGGTAAAGATGACCCTGAAATGGCAGAGATAGCGTTAGAGTGTTTTGCTGAAGGTCGCGCTATTTTCTTGAAAGCAGCGGAACAAGAAAAAGAATGGGCGCAATACCTGTTTAAAGATGGTTCAATGATCGGTTTAAATGAACAAATTTTATGTCAATACGTTGAATACATTGCTAACCAACGTATGCAAGCGATTGGTTATGAACCACATTTTGAAGTTAAAAGTAACCCGATCCCTTGGATCAACCATTGGTTAGTTAGTGACAATGTACAAGTTGCCCCACAGGAAGCAGAGATTAGTTCTTACTTAGTAGGACAAATTAACAGCTCAGTGGATAGTGCAGATCTTAGTACGTTTGAACTGTAAACAAGTTTAAAAAATGTCATCAACACTGACTTACAACGGCAAACCCTACACGCTTGACCCGAACAAGACATTGCTTGAGAATTTAGAGTCTCAAGCGGTGTCCGTTGAGTTTCATTGTCGAGATGGACACTGTGGCGCTTGCCGTTCAATTTTACTTGAAGGAAAACCAGACTACAGTAGCTTTCCGTTGGCTTACCTTAAAGATGACGAAATATTACTTTGCTGTAGCAAAAGTGAAACAAATATCAGTATCAAGAGCCAATAAATACAGCTATATTTTGTTGGCTGATTTATTGCAGTACATTATTCAATCAATGTAAATAAGTTGGTTTTAATCAAACCAACTTTGATCTTCTTTTAGTAAGATTAACAGCAATCCATCCATTAAAATAAAAAATAACATCATAAATATCAACAAGTTAAAGTTTAAAGTATTTAATGGAGACGCACTTATCAATTTTTTTAATTATTTTGACTAAATACGAGTGACATTACCTCTCATTAAATTAAATATAACTAAGCCTAACTAAATAGGTAGTGTTATAATCAAATAATATCAATTTTTTATACATGGAATTTATCATCGGCATGATGCTGAAAGTACCTCACTTACTTATTTCATCTATTTTACTGTTCTGTTTTTCAGGGCCGCTATTCGCACAAGCTAAATTCACCGATGGTTATGAAGCAGCACAGTCTGGGAATTATAAAAAAGCAGTACAAATCTGGCTTCCACTCGCAACACAAGGAGATCCTGCCGCTCAGTACACTGTAGGCTGGATGTATGAAAGTGGTCAAGGGGTCGCAAAAGACTTTAAAAAAGCAATTTATTGGTACCAAAAAGCTGCACAACAAGGCAACCCTGCCGCGCAATATGTCACCGCGACTATGTATGCAAAAGGCGTCGGTACTGAACAGGATTCAAGCAAAGCATTAAGTTATTTTTTACTAGCTGCAAATCAGGGTGACCCTATTTCACAATTCCAGGTAGGTAATTATTATTTACAGGGTATTGGCACCAAACAAAACACTACACAAAGCATTTATTGGTATCAAAAATCCGCTGAACAAGGTCATGTGAATGCACAAATTAGCCTAGGTAAGTTATACCAATCTGCTCAAAATAATGAATTAGGTATAAAACAAGATTATAAAAAGTCTATTTATTGGTACCAAAAAGCGGCCACTCAAAATAATTTAGCCGCACAGTACGAGCTGGCGATGATTTATGAAAAAGGGTTGGGTGAAAAGCAAAGCTACCCTAGAGCCATTCAACTTTATACAAAATCAGCCACCAATGGTTATGCTCCCTCAGCCTTCAAATTAGGTCAATTACTCGAGCTAGGAGATGGTACTACCACTAATTTTTCACAAGCTTTAGTATGGTATCGTCAAGCGGCATTGCAAGGTAATACCGATGCTCAATACCGGCTCGGTTATTTATCACAAATGGGTAAAGGCACGGCTAAAAATATTCAGGTAGCTATCGAATGGTATACGCAAGCATCACGCCGTGACCATGCACAAGCTTATTATCAACTGGCACAAATATATGAATATGGTACTTCAGGTTTTCCGAACGATATAAGTAGAAACTTACAGAAAGCATTTAAAAACTATCAATATGCTTCCACATTAGATTTTAAGTTAGCGCATGCGAAATTAGCTTACTTTTATGAGCATGGTATTTTCACTAAGGTTAATAAAGCTGAAGCAATTGCCTTATATAAAAAAGCATCGCAGACTTGGGCGAAAACAAAGTTAGAAAAACTCGTAAGTCATGAACAATGCTTAGATACAGCAACCACTTTATTATTCTCAGAGTTAATCAGTTGTGCAGACCGCACTTTATTACGTGATAAAATAAAGCAGCAATCGATTAAAGTGTTGTCAGAAGATAATACTCAATGGTCAGATCGTTATTTCACCGGAGCCATGATCAAAGGCTCTAGTGAGTTGACCATTGACTACACGCGAGAAAATCAATTCGTAAAAGCCACCTATACTTTTGTTGGTCGCAATAATCCAGCATTAATTGGTAAAATAAAACAACAATTAACTGAACGTTATGGAGAACCTCACCTATCTATTGGCGAAGCACTTCAAGGCGAAACAAGTTATCAATGGACATTAAAAGATAGCATAACCCTGAACATATATCGTTTTTGGCCAGATACCACTACTTTTGTTGAATACATTCAGCCACAAAACCTACAATTACAAAAAGCACAACAGCAACAATCAATGGAACATGCATTCAGGCCTGAATCAGAACAACAAGCCGAATCAACAGCATCGGCTCCAATAACATTGTTTTAAATATCGTTCTAAGTATCGTTTTAAATACCGTTTTAACTCTAATTTGTAGTTAAAAAGTTCAGGCCTCTTAAACAATGAGTCTTTGTCTTAGCGACACCAATCTCATCAACTCGGTCGTGATAAGGCCTTAAATTTATTTAAATAAAGTAATGCCTTTTTCTTCACGCTTATGAAAAGATACAAATACAATAATTGCGACACTAAAATTTAGACACAACTATTTCGATACATATTTCGACAAAACAATATTTAAAATATTAAAGAAATTGAATCACAAGACTGAAAATGATTTAAAAACTTAAATTCAGATAAAAAATCACCCATTTACAATAAGAGAACTCATGGATAGCACAATATTACTCTTTATAAGCGTTGCCTTTATCTTTGGAATGTTAATTAACTTAACCGGACTACCGCCTATGGTTGGTTTTTTATTAGCCGGTTTTAGCCTTAACTTCGTTGGTTTTGAATCCACCGATGCTTTAGTGACGTTTGCTGATTTAGGGGTAACCTTGTTGCTTTTTTCTATTGGCTTAAAACTCAATATTCGCACTTTATTTAAATCCGAAGTATGGGCAGGAACGACTATCCACCTTGTTTCCAGCATTATTTTTTATACCTTATTGCTATTTGCAATCAAACAAATTGGTGTCTCACTTTTTTCTGAGTTAGATATTGCAGGCATTGTCCTAATTGCCTTTGCATTAAGCTTTTCCAGTACCGTATTTGCGGTGAAAATATTAGAAGAAAAGAGTGAAAGTAACTCGCTTTATGGTCGTATCGCCATTGGTATACTGATCATGCAGGATATTTTTGCTGTGCTATTTTTAACTATATCAGTCGGTAAAATCCCCTCTCTGTGGGCGCTAGGGTTATTGGCTTTACCTTTAATTAGACCTATTTTATATAAACTATTAGACAAAGCTGGACATGGCGAATTGTTGATCTTATATGGTTTCTTTTTAGCTTTAGTGGTCGGTGCTGGGTTATTTGAAAGTGTCGGCATGAAAGCGGACTTAGGTGCTTTAATTGCAGGTATGCTGCTAGCAGGACATCCTAGTGCTAAAGAGATGGCGAGATCATTGTTTAATTTAAAAGAGCTGTTTTTGGTGTGTTTCTTTTTAAATATAGGGTTATCTGGTTTACCTAATGTTGACCACCTTATGGTGGCTGGCATTTTATCCCTCTTATTAGCCGGTAAAATCATCTTTTACTTCTTAACTTTAAGTAAATTTAAACTACGTTCACGTACCTCATTATTTGCCGCTTTCAGTTTAGCCAACTACAGTGAGTTTGGCTTAATTGTCGCGTCATTAGCAACTCATAAAGGTTGGTTAAGTCAGGACTGGTTAATTATTATTGCCATTGCCGTCTCCCTGAGTTTTATCATTTCTGCTTTATTGAATAAATATGCTGACACTATTTATATGCGCTATAGCTTAGCCTTAAAACGTTACCAATCAACTCGCTTACATCAAGATGATCGACCAGTTCGTGTTGGTGATGCTCAAATCTTAGTAATGGGTATGGGCCGAATTGGGGTGGGTGCATACGATGCGCTCAAAGATACTTACGGTGAAAAAGTAATGGGTATTGATTACAACCATCATACCACCTTGCAACATCGCGAAGCAGGTCGTCGCGTGATCACCGGCGATGCTTTGGATTCAGATTTTTGGAGCAAATTACAACTCACTGAGAATGTTAAGTTAATTTTATTAGCGATGCCCGATCATAATGGTAACCGTTATGCCGCCGAACAATTGAATAAAATTGACGGGCATACCTTCAAAGTCGCCGCATTAGCTCATTATAAAACCGACGAAGTTGAATTAAACGAATTAGGCGTGCACTTAGTTTTTAACATGTACGAAGAAGCCGGAGCAGGTTTTGCTCGCCATGTTTGGTCAGATTTGGAGAACGTTTTACCGAATAGCCCCTATAAACTCGACTTATAGAAGGAAATATTATGGAATCAGTTTTTTTTGTTACTAAATTGTACTGATTTCATGTGACTTTTGATGTTTATTCTGCAAAAATCATAAACCTCAATATGTTGATCTAGTTTGATCACTAAGCGAATTGGTTAATAATCTTACGCTTAGAAGTAATTCAAGAAGTAACGGGCTACTTTGATACCCGTTTACAATAAAAAAGGTAACCTTATGTGTTCTATTTTTGGTGTGCTCGACATTAAAAGCGATCCTATCGCATTGCGCCAACAAGCAATTGAAATGTCAAAACTGCTTCGTCATCGTGGCCCAGATTGGTCTGGTGTTTATTCTTCTGATAAAGCGATCCTTGTTCATGAACGTCTTTCTATCGTTGACGTGGATAATGGTGCACAGCCTTTATACAATCAAAATAATACACACATACTTGCGGTAAATGGTGAAATCTACAATCACAAAGAATTAGAAGCTGAATTAACTTGTGGTTACCAATTTAAAACTAAATCAGACTGTGAAATCATTCTTGGTTTATACGAAGAGAAAGGTAATGCGTTTTTAGATGATCTAAACGGTATCTTTGCTTTTTGTTTATATGACGAAGAAAAAGATAAATACTTAATCGGCCGTGACCACATGGGAATTATTCCTTTGTATCAAGGTTGGGATGAACATGGTAACTACTATGTTGCATCTGAAATGAAAGCGTTAACACCAATTTGTTCAAAAGTATCTGAGTTCCCACCAGGGCATTACTTAGACAGCGAAATCGGTGAATTAACTAAATATTACGTTCGTGATTGGATGGAATATGATGCAGTTAAAGATAACGGCGGCAGCGCTGCTGAAATCGGTAAAGCACTAGAAGACTCTGTAAAACGTCAATTGATGTGTGATGTACCCTACGGTGTTTTATTATCTGGTGGTTTAGATTCATCTGTTATTTCTGCAATCACGCAAAAATTTGCTAAACAGCGTATCGAAGACAATGATGAGACTGGCGCTTGGTGGCCACAACTTCACTCGTTCTCTGTAGGTCTTGAAGGTTCACCAGATTTAGCAGCGGCTCAAAAAGTTGCTGATGAATTAGGTACTATTCACCACCCTATTATCTTTACCGTACAAAATGGTATTGATGCACTTAAAGAAGTTATCTATCACTTAGAAACTTACGACGTAACGACTATCCGTGCATCAACGCCAATGTACTTAATGGCACGTAAGATTAAAGCAATGGGTATCAAAATGGTACTTTCTGGTGAAGGTGCTGATGAAATATTTGGCGGTTACTTATACTTCCATAAAGCACCAAACGCAAAAGAGTTCCATGAAGAGTTAAACCGTAAACTAAGCAAACTTCATATGTTTGACTGTTTGCGTGCTAATAAATCAATGGCAGCTTGGGGTGTTGAAGCGCGTGTACCTTTCTTAGATAAAGAGTTCTTAGACGTAGCAATGCGCACTAACCCAGAACTTAAAATGATCAAAGATGGTAAAATCGAGAAAAATATCCTACGCGAAGCGTTTGATGGTCAGTTATTACCTGAAGTATTATGGCGTCAAAAAGAGCAGTTCTCTGACGGCGTTGGTTACAACTGGATTGATACACTAAAAGAGCATGTTGCGACCCTAGTAACAGATCAACAGCTTGCTGCTGCAGAGTTCAAATTCCCAATTAATACACCAGATACTAAAGAAGCTTACTTCTACCGTAGTATTTTTGAAGGCCATTTCCCACTAGACAGTGCGGCAGAATGTGTTCCTCATGGTAAATCTGTTGCTTGTTCAACTGTTGAAGCATTAGCGTGGGACGCAAGTTTCCAAAATAATGCCGATCCTTCGGGTCGTGCTGCAGGCATTCATAATGACGCTTACGCACAAAAATAAGTATTATTATTGACTGTACAATAAAGCGCTCAATGAGCGCTTTTTTTATGAGCTTTTTTTATTGATTTTTATGGACTTTATATAGGAAAGCGAGAATATGAAAAATACACTTTGTGTTTGTTGCAGCGGAAAAATCTATCAAGACTGTTGTCAACCCTTTCATGACCTACAACAAAAGCCTGCTACCTGTGAACAATTAATGCGATCTCGTTTTAGCGCATTCTGTTTACAACTTGGCGAATACTTATTCTCGACCTATCACCCTGATTATCGAGGTGATTTAACCGTGGAAAAATTATCTGAAAAATCATTAGATTGGAAACGCCTCGATATTATCAATACAACAATGCTTGCAGATACGGGGACCGTAGAATTTAAAGCTTGGTATGTCGCTCAAGGGCAATTAAATTGCCATCACGAACTTTCTAACTTTGTGAAAGATCATCAACAATGGCTTTATTGCGACGGAACTTTTTATCCTAGTGAAAAATCAGGTAAGATACGGCGCAACGACACATGCCCTTGCGGTAGTGGCAAAAAATATAAAAAGTGCTGTGCTTAATAGCAAAATTGAACCAATCGAGAAAATAATGGAAAAGAAAACATTACTAACAAATTGCCCCGACTCAAAAGGGTTAATCGCACAAATTACTAATATCTGTCAAAAACACCAATTAAATGTCGTTAAGAATGATGAATTTGTTGACCATCAATATAATCGTTTTTTTATGCGTACAGAGATTGAAGGTATTTTTAACGACCATACGCTATTAGCGGATTTAGATTTGAATTTGCCAAAAGGTTCTACACGCTCTTTGATCAGTGCAAGCCACCGTAAACGCATTGTTATTTTAGTCACCAAGGAAGCGCATTGTATTGGTGATATTTTAATGAAAAGTACCTATGGTGGTATTGATGTAGAGATTGCTGCGGTAATTGGTAATTATGATATCTTAGAAGATTTAGTGACTAAATTTGATATTCCTTACCACACAGTAAGCCATGAAGGCCTTACACGTGAGGAGCACGAACAAAAGGTATTGGAAACGATTGCACCGTACACACCGGATTATGTGATTTTAGCTAAATATATGCGTATTTTAACGCCTAATTTTGTTGAAGCCTATGCCAATAAATTAATTAATATACACCACTCTTTCTTACCAGCTTTTATTGGTGCAAAACCTTATCAGCAAGCGTTCGACCGTGGTGTTAAAATCATTGGTGCAACGGCGCATTTTGTGAATAATGACCTAGATGAAGGTCCAATTATTACTCAAGATGTGGCACATATTGACCATGCTTATAATGCCGAAGCATTAGCAAAAGCAGGTAGAGATGTAGAGAAATCAGTATTAAGCCGCGCATTACAACGAGTGTTAGACGATAAAGTCTTTGTATATGCTAACCGCACTGTTGTTTTTAGATAATATCAGCTAAAGAATAGCTTTAGATAATAAAAAACCTTAACAATTGTTAAGGTTTTATTTTTTGTAATTAGTCATTTAACAAAATTGAATATTAATACCATTAAGCATGGGATCAACTCTTTAGCGTCATTGATATTAAGACTTTGGTGTCATAAAGTCGCTTAATTCATCAAGCGAAGCCATTGTGACAAACTCACCATTTAAGGAAAAAGTCACTAATTCTCCTACCTTTTCTCCTCGTAATACCGCTTTTTCCCCATTTGTATAAACAATATTGTAATCTATCGTTTTGCTATTAACTGGATTAACTTGCATCGAATACACTGCTTTTTCAGTCAAGTGATGATCTACTTGTGTTTTTTGTAATGGTTTTAAAGGTGGTTTAGTAAATGCAGGATCCACTTTCTCATTCACTTTGTACATAGTTTTAACTTTAGAATCAAAGATATGTGGTTCGCCATTCAAAGGATTTTCACCCGTCCAAAACTCAAGTGCATTAAAAATAACGACATCAACAGCCAGTGTTAATGCATACACAGGAATCAATAGAATATTAATACCACCACGACCGTAGCGGTTATCTACCACTTCCAAGTTGAACTGCATCACCTTGTCAGTCACCGCATTGCTGCCCACACAGGCCGACAATGAGGTGGTTAGAGAACCAACAATCACTATCATCGCCGTAGTTTTAGTGGCTCTTTTAGTTGCGAATTTAGCTACTTTACTTCCCATAAACACGTTTACCCTGATTTATAACATTATAATTAATAAGATATTTTAAGGTATTAATTATACTTTAAAATGAAAACTTGAAATTATGACCGCGTATTGAACATCAAGTTCAGAGTCGGCAGATTTTATCTTTGACTAATAAAATATTCAAATATTCAAATAATAAGAAGGTAGTAAGTAACATTATTGAGAGGGTCATGGACAAAAATGGAGCTATTTAAACAGTAAAGTACTTAATGATGTCTGTAGTTTGATATTTAGTGAGCTTAAACCTAAACACAGCTTAGGAATAATGTACGCGTAACGGTTTACTTTCTAAGTCTAAGTTTTTATATTCATCTAGCAAACTCACATTCATGCCGTTAGGAGAAGATGTCACACCTGCTGTAGTGAAGGCGTTCGCCTCTTTATCACTTTCAGAGCCTAAGAGTGTTGATTGATAAGCTGCATTCACGCGTTGTTTTTTCAAAAGAGGTAAGTTGTCTAAAATATCATCTGGGAACTCGCCGCTTACTTGCTTTGATAATAATGCTTCATTAGCCAGCAGCTGTTTCAAACGAATATCAGTGAGCTTATTATTATGTAAATCATTGTTCAACTCGGCTAAAATATTCGCACTTGGCCCAGTATTAACTAGCGGTTGCGCGTTTGGTAAATCAAAATAAGCGCGTAGATCAACCTTCTTTTCTACTTCGGTTTGCTCAACTCGCCCAGAGAATTGCGCAAAATCACGCGCATCATCTGATAACAAACTTAATAACAAATTAAATTTTTCACGAGTACCATTATGCACAGCAGTATTAAGCTGCTGACCTAATTGCCACTCGTTGATTACTATCTGTTGATTAAGTTGCTCAATATTCATACTAAAAGAAAGATTCCTTGTTGAAGTATTCTCTTTATCGGCAAGAAATTGATTTTATTTAATGTTTTTTTAAAGTTTCTTCTTCACAAGCGAAATTTTTCTGATATTATCTCACTCGAAATAACGGAGGGGTTCCCGAGTGGCCAAAGGGAACAGATTGTAAATCTGTCGCGAAAGCTTCGGTGGTTCGAATCCACCTCCCTCCACCATTTCACTCCTCATGCAATACATTGCAAATATATAACACTTTCTTATTTTTCTTATTTTTCTTATTTTTCTCCCGATTAGTGTTTATTCATTCACTTAAAATTCATCTATTTTTATTATTGCCTTGCCTTTAGTCTTTGATCTGCTTTACTGAATGTTAATTAATGATTTGATAAAATCAATGGTATTAATTATTGTTACATTCCTAATTAAATTAAGTGCTTTATATCTAATAATTATCAACGTTAAACTATGTTTAGCAGGTGGTAGTTCTTTAACGGGTATAAATCGTGCAATATTGAATGCTTTGTTATTACTTTTTTCTGTTAATTAAAGACCCTCACAATGTATAGCTATCGTAATAAAAAAATACTCATCGTCGATGACCAAAAAGCATTCCATGTAATGCTTAAAGCAATGCTGATGAATCAAGGGGCAGAATGCATTGCATTTGCGGAATCAGCTGAGCAAGCAGCACGCATCGCTAATCTTGACCAATTTGATATCTACCTGTTGGACTACAACTTAGGTGGCGGTAAGAATGGTGTGCAATTATTTGATTACCTAAAGCGAAATAATTTAATCCCTGAGCATGCTCTGTGCTTTATTATCACCGGAGATAGTAATAAAAAAATGGTCTTGACCGCGATGGAAAAATCGCCCGATGACTACCTAATGAAACCATTTTCACCAATACAGTTGAGTAATCGTCTCACTGCGGCAATGCAACGAAAACAAGTATTGCAAGAAATAAATGAAGCAATCAACAATGATGAGTTTGAGGTGGCAATTTCACTTTGCCAACAAAAAATTGATGCAGAACCTAGATTTCGCGGCCTATGTAAAAATGTACTAGCTGACATTTATATTCAAATGGGACAGTTTAGTAATGCGGAAAGAATTTTAAAACCAATGGTGGACCTAAGACCATTAGTACACTCGAGCATCAGTTTAGGCAGGTTATACTTTTTGCAGAAGGAGTATACAAAGTCTATTGAAGTATTAACGCGCTTAATTTCCTATGCACCGATGCAAATGGAAGCTTATCAATGGTTAGCCCGTGCTTACAAAAATGATGGGCAATTGCAAAATGCCTTGAATATATTGAGTCATGCGGCCACAACAACACATCATAGTATTGAACGCCATCAGGAAGTCGCATTATTAGCCACAGAGATGGAAGAATACATTTTAATGTTAAGTAGTTATGCCTCTATCTTGCACTTAAGTTGTAACTCGTTTTATCCAGATCCCTGTCATCTTGCTAATTATTTGCGTAGCATTGTTGCTTTTGCAAAAACAGAAGATGATATGAAAAAACGCAAAGAAATACTGAAAAAAGTTGCTTCAACACTTTACCAAAGCCGTTTTGAAGAGGGTAAAAATAGAGATTTTAATTTTGATGGTTTTGACCAAATATACCAAGCAAATGTTCACCTTGCGCTTAATGAACCATTAAAAGCAAAGCGTCGTATATTTAATACTTTAAAAAATACTAATGGAGAGATCGTAGATTTTGATACCACTTTTTTGACCGAAAGTTTATTTTCATTACTAGATATAGGCGAATTTGAAGAGGCTAGCCCTTTTTTAGCTGAGCTTGAGCAACGTAATATTGTAGATCAAAGCACTCAGCTTAGTATTAAAAAACATACTGGAGAGTTACTGGATAACCGTATTAACAGTTTCACTAATTATAATAAATCAGGGATTAAGTTTTTTAGAGAAAAGCAATTCTCACAAGCAATTGAAAGCTTTGATCAAGCATTAGCATTAGAGCCAGTGAATACCGGTGCATTATTAAATCGCTCACAGGTATTTATTAAAATGCTGCAAGAAATGCCACAACGAAAAGATCATCAAGCGCTAATTAATCAATGTCAAAGTAGTTTTACATTACTTAATAATACGCACTTACCTGAGCAGTATGCAAAACGTTTAAAAGCGTTACAGCAAGAATTAGCAGAGATTAGAGCAAAGGTTAAGTAGCTTAATTAACACTTAATTCGTGCTTAGTTGTTGCATAGTTAACACTTAAAAAGTAGTAGTTTGTACAGCCGACCTTATCTTGTGCAGGATAAAGCAGGCCATCAACCTCATTAATCAGCTAATGTTTTAGCTGGACCAAACACTTCATAGAAAATTTGTGAATCTGCTACTTGTAAGGTTTTAAGCTGTTGATAAACAGCTTTCATCATCGCTAATGGACCACACAGATAAAATTCAGCTTCCGCTATTGGCAAGGCTGCTTTAATAGTATCCATATTGATCATGCCTTGATGATGCCCTTGGTTAACGGTTTCTGCTTGTTGATAAAAAATATGTGCGTTGGCTTTATTATCTGCGATTAACTTATCTAAATAAGGTTTAAACGCATGATGTTCTTGATCTAACGCTCCATGTACAAAATGCACTTCTCGAGTCGGGTAATCAACTGCTATTGTTTCTAACATTGCTTGCATTGGCGTAATACCTACACCACCACTGATCAATACTACTGGTTTTTGCGAAGCTGTTAATACAAACTCACCATAGGGATTAGACACTTGAACAACATTCCCTTCATTGAGTTGGTTATGTAGGTAATTAGAAATAACGCCTTCACCTTGCTCACTTGCTTCTTTTTTAACAGAAATTCTATAACCTTTAGCATCAAAAGCGCCCGAAAGACTGTACTGGCGAATTTGATGATGCTGATGACCAACGGGATGTAAATGCAGTGCAATATATTGCCCAGCTTGATATTGGCTCACTGCACCTTGGTCTGTAGGTTGTAAATAAAATGATGTTATTAGAGGCGTTTCTTGTTGCTTTGAAACGACAGTGAATTCGCGTGTTGCTACCCAACCACCTTCTTTTTCTGCACTTTCTTGATACAGCTCTTTTTCTCGCTCAATAAACACATTGGCTAACAGACCATAGCCACTCGCCCAAGCAGCGAGCACTTCATCACCTGGGTTTAATATCTCTTTAATAGCGGCTAATAAGGCACTGCCAACTAATGGGTAATGTTCAGCTTTAATACCTAAACTCGCATGCTTTTGAGCAATACGCTCAACATCGCCTAAAATAACCGATAAATTATCAACGTACTTTGCAAACGCATATACCGCCATTGCTAACGCTTGTTTTTGATTACCCGTTTTTTGATTGGTCATGTTAAAAATATTGCATAGTTCAGGATTATTTTGCAATAAAATTTGGTAAAAACGTCCAGTGATCTGCTCACCATATTCCGCTAATGCTGGTGCACTTGCTTTAATTATTTTTATCTCGTTATCAGTTAACATGACCTACTCCATAAGTTGCATTTTAAATACTTGTTCAAAATTCATAATACGCATTTTAAATGCTTCTTTTAAAACATGCAAACTAAATGCATAATAAGTTTCACTAAAAAGTCGCTCATTTTGAATGAGTCGCTTGAAATAATAAACACACCCGATACCTATGTGCGTGTAAAGGATTAAAATGCAGTTAACTAAACATACGGACTATGCGATTCGCGTTTTGATTTATTTAGAAAAGCGATATATTGAAACGCAGGATGGAAAAGGTACATTATCGACAGCAACGGATATTGCATCGGTATTTAATATTTCCTTTAATCACCTGACTAAGGTCGTACAACACTTAGGGCAAGCAGGTTTTATTGATACGGTTAGAGGCAAAAGTGGTGGCGTAAAATTGGCCAGAGCTGCTCACTTAATTAACTTAGGTGAAGTCGTACAAGTGATGGAAAAGTCATTGGACCCAGTCAACTGTGCCGAACCTCCCTGTCGATTAAGAAGTGCTTGCTTAGTAAAACCTATATTAGATAACGCAATGAATGCATTTATTGAAGAATTAAAAAAATATACACTTGCAGATATTTGTATCAATGAAAATAATGATGTGTGGCAGTTAAAACTATCATAAATAATAACAATTTGCAGCCACAATAGCTCTATTTATAGCCAGCGCTAAGGGCTATTTATTACTGCTTTAATACTTGCCTAGCATAGCTTATTACTTGATCGCTTAGTTGTTGCATCATCTCTCCTGCTAACTGCCAACAATGCCAGTACAAGGGAACTCGTAACTTATAGTCAGGTAAAATATCAACCAAACGACCGGTTTGTAAGTGGGTTTGAACGCTAAATATACTGTTGAAACTATAAGCTCCACTGGCTAATGTTATGTCTACAAAAGCTTCAGATGAACGTACTGTATGACAAGGATATTGGCCCATTTGTAATTGAAAATGTTCACGTAAAAAAGCTAAATGAATATCATCGCTTTGGTCAAAAGACATAGCAGGAGCAAGCTGTAAACTTTGTTTGTTGACTCCCTGTTTAAAAAATCGCTTAATAAAATCAGGGCTAGCAACACAAACATATTCCATATACCCCAAAAAGTGGCTATCACTACCACTAATCGCCTTAGCTTTACTACTCAAGCAAGCTAAGGCTTCACCACTGCGCATTCTTTCCCAGGTAGTCGACTCATCTTGCACAAATAAATTAAGCTGTACATTTTTTTTCTGTAACAATGGACTTAATGCGGTAATTAACCAGCTGGCTAAGCTGTCTGCATTGACCGCTAAGGGTAAGGTTTGTGCTTTATTACTTTGCAGATCTAGTTGTTGATTTAACTCAACTTCTAATTGTAAAACACGCTGATAATGTCCCAATAACAAGCGCCCGAGATTGGATGACTGTGGTGGTGTAGAGCGAATTAATAATGGCTCGCCAAAGTGCTTTTCTAATAATTTAATTCGCTGCGATACTGCAGACTGGGTAATAAAAAGGCGCTGGGCTGCTCGCTCAAAACTTTGCTCGGTCACTACTGCATCGAGTGCTTTTAGTAGCTTATAATCGATATTACTTAAATCCATCATTTAAACCTTTCATTTAAACCTTTCACTTAACACTATAATTTAAGCTCAGAACTTAAATATTGAGCTTAAGCACTAAGCTTAATCCTATCACCTAAGCCGATATGGATGGCCTTATTCAAAACATACTATTACTAAACCAAGCTCATTAGCACTTATCTTACGTAAACGACTCATTATCTAATCATTAAATGACTTGATCACATGGTTAATTTATTAGCAAAACTAATTTAACATTAAATACATTAATTATACTAACATGGAGAAAATATTTATAGTAATGCCCTATTTCAGGTAAACACTATTAATGAGCAATTATGTTAAGCACTTATTTTACTGGCCTCACTTTGATGGCAACCTTGATAATGCCCATTGGAATGCAGAATGCGTTTGTATTAAACCAAGGTATTAAGCGTCAATTTCACCTGTTTGTTGCCAGTTTCTGCTCCATTGCCGATGCTGTATTTATGTCCGCTGGTGTATGGGGCGGGGCAAAAGTATTTAATGCTTACCCTTGGTTATTAACCAGTATTGGAGTGATCGGCTCCCTCTTTATGGGGTATTACGGTTTTTTATGTTTTAGAAGCGCATTTAAAGGAAAAAACAACCTCACCACGGATAATAAAAATCGCAGCTTTAAAGCCATTTTAATTGCTTGTTGTGCATTCACCATTTTAAACCCGCATGTTTACATTGATACTATTGCCATTTTAGGTGGTTTTGCTGCTAATTTAACAGCCGATCAACGTCCATGGTTTGTATTAGGAGGAGTGAGTGCTTCGTTTATATGGTTTTTTTCTCTGGCTTTATTAGGTCAAAAACTAGCACCTATTTTATCCAAACCTAAAAGCCAACAGATCATTGATATTGTGATTGCTATTCTGATGTGGGTATTAGCTGCTTATTTATTATATTATGTACTAATAAAATAATCAGTTATGCTCATGAGGAAACAATTTGCACACTATTGCACAACTTAAAGCAGGTCAATTAATAGGTATTAAGCGCCTGCAAATTTCTGAAAAATTAACTGAATTTCCAATGGAAATTTTAACACTCGCAGATACTTTGGAGATATTAGATCTATCCAATAATCAACTAAGCACACTGCCCGAGCAAATATCTCAACTCACTAAACTGAAGATTATTTTTGCCTCTAACAACTGTTTTGAAGTATTACCCCTTGCATTAGGGGCATGCCCATTATTAGAAATGGTCGGTTTTAAAGCGAACCAAATAAAAGAGGTCCCAGCAAATTCATTGCCCTTGTTATTACGTTGGTTAATTTTAACAGATAATCAGATAGTTACCTTGCCAGAAACATTAGGTGAACGCCCTCGTTTGCAAAAACTCGCATTAGCAGGCAATCGTTTAACTCACCTACCGGAAAGTGTAAGTCGATTAGAGAATTTAGCCTTATTACGCATTTCAGCCAACCAACTAAGCACATTTCCAAAACAGTTATTAACTCTGCCTAAGCTGGCTTGGTTTGCTTTTGCTGGCAACCCTTTTTGCCAAACCGATTTGCATATTCAAACCGTGCCCGAAGTATCATCGGATCATTACACATTATTAGAAGTGCTTGGCCAGGGCGCATCGGGCGTTATCTATAAAGCACAGTGGCATGAAACAGCTGAAACCAGTCTCTCTGACTTTCCAGAACAGGTAGCAGTGAAGGTATTCAAAGGCGAAGTTACTAGTGATGGTTACCCTCAAGATGAATTACAAGCTTGTTTAAAAGTAGGTGGTCATAACAACCTTATTCAGTCTATCGCGCAGGTTAATGAAAAAGGCTACCTTGCCTTGATCATGGCATTGATCCCAACACACTTTAAAAACTTAGGGTTGCCACCGGATTTTAATACTTGTACTCGCGATACCTTTGATCCCGAGTTTAGCTTATCGATAACAGCGATTAAAAAAATAGTGGAGCAAATGCAACAAGTTTTTGAGCACTTACATGATAATCAAGTCTGTCATGGTGACTTGTACGCACACAATACTTTATTTGATCAGCAAGCTAATATTATTTTTGGAGACTTTGGAGCTGCCAGTATGTACCACATGCTAACGCCTGAAATTCAAACTGTGATTAGAGAGATAGAGCATCGTGCATTAATACATTTCATTGCAGATTTACTCAGTATTTGTGTTACCAAAGATAGGCACACAGAGGATTATTACACTTTAAAGGGTTGTATTCTTAAAAGTTAGAATACGACGAGTTTCTTAATAATAGCAATCAAATGAGTCGCCTTTGTAAACGACTCATTTGATACATTATATTCAACGCTTTAAATAGCGTAGATTAACGTAAATCATCAACGACGGCTAACATCGCCACTAATGATGCTTCACCTAGTTTTATTGAACGCTCAGGTGACCATCCCATAGTTGGATCGGGTAAGTTATCGTTATCTTTAAATGGCATTTCTAAAGTATTTGCAAGACAGTCAAATCGTTCTGCAACCCAGTTAGTTGCAACGGTCATATTTGCTTCACCAGGCGCATCTACGTCATAACCAAATTGAGATTGGAAATCAGCACTGGCTAGTTTGAATACGTCAGAAAAACGTTCACGTAGACGAGCAAGGCGATCGTTATAACTCGGTGTTCCTTCAGAGCCCGCTAAGAAAACAAACGGTAGTGCTTCATCACCGTGCACATCATAAAAAAGATCCACACCAGTCTCTTGCATCTTATTCACAACATGAAATACTTCAGGGCTTTTTTCTAAACTTGGGTTTAACCACTCACGGTTTAAATTCACGCCAAGAGCATTAGTACGTAGGTGACCACGCACACTGCCATCAGGATTCATATTTGGCACTACATAGAAATTCGCTTTATCTAACAATAGTTTAGCAGTTGAATTATCGCTATCTAACAAACTATGTAAGAGCCCATCCACCAGCCACTCAGCCATTGTTTCACCGGGATGCTGACGAGCAGTGATCCAGATATTACGTTTGTTAGTATCTCCGTCTCCGATTTTAACTAAGGTTAAATCACGTTGGTCAATAGTTTCACCAAGATGCTCTAAGCTGACTAAGGGGTGCATTTGTACGGCAGCTAATAAGTCTTGATGACGTTCATAGCTGTACGGTGCAAAGTAAGCAATCTGAATGTTTTCACAATCCATATCGGCGACAATAGTGAGCTTTCCATCTTTATAAAATGTTGGCAATCTAAACCAATGTTGACGGTCATAGGAAGCGACCGCTTGGTAGTTTTCCCAACCTTCAAGGTAAGAGGCTTGACCAGCATTGAGAATATTAAGAATATATTGTTCGCCAACCTCACCCTCTATACGAAAGTTAAACCACTGGAAGAACTCGTTTCCAACATCAGGACGAATAGCCAGCTGAATATCTTTTTTATCATCTAAATTAATAACTTCAATATTGCCTGCATCGAAATTAGCAGTGATACGCATAGTCTTTTCCTTTTTAAAAAGTTGCTTTGTAGGGTATAAATAGCATAAACGATCCTACGGCAAGCGCCTAGGAAAACTGTTTTTAATAACACCAGAAATTAGGTAAGAAATATCAACTCGGTTACAAAAACTATCTGCATGTACAAAAATATCATAACGCTTTTCAAACCGTTAACGTATAAAAAGGAAATAAGATGGAATACCTCCCTAAATTATTAGCTCGCCAGTTTAAATGGTTAAGCAATTTCTCTATATTAACCCTCTGGTTTATGTGCATGGGAGCAGCTGTCTTATTACCCGTATTAGCAGGTTTTTTAGTGAAAACAGATGATTATTGGGCATTGGTTTTATTAAGTACTTATTTAATCTGTTTAGTGGGAATGTTGACGGCTAAATACTACTATCAAACAGACTTACTAACAGGCAGACCAGTTCCCTATAACCGAAACAAACACAGACTATTTTTAGTCGTCGTGTATCTGTTTTTATCGATGGCCATACTATTAATCTCATCCCCTCTTCTTGCAGCCCTTTTCTTACAACCCTCGTAGTTTAAATCTAAATCATAAAAACTAGTTAAAATAGCATCGTCTCTAAAGTGCCAAAAATTTGATGCAAGTAATATTACATTTTTGGTATTGAGTAACAGCCAGGTTTACGTGGACAGACAGCACCACGCGAGCAAATTAAACGCGCTTTTTCTTCGATTCCTCGCTCTATCCAATTAATATTAAGAATACGAGCAACGGCAATTAACACCTTTTTTATATGCGCGGGGATCACTGCCTCGCCACCATTCTCAATACACAATTTTTTTAATTCGTTAACTAAAGCTAAAGCGTCATAACCTTGCGCAGTAATCGCTGGACTTAACTCAATACCTGCACACAACACATGCGATGCATCGGTTAAATCTTGGACTTTAATCGACTCACAACAATATATTTTTGGAATGTCACCATCATTCAAAATAGACAGTTGTGCTGCCGTGCCTTCCTGATTAGCCGCCAACATACGAAACACAGACCAATGCTGACAAGGGTCATTGACAATACGCATATTTCCCCAAGGCAGTGGAATACCATTTCCGCGATAGACCGCTTTGAGTTTACCGGGACTATAGGCATCAAAATAATGCCAATGAGGATAAGCGGAGACCGCTGTCATTCTGCGCATCACCACCGATGAAGAAACATCAATCACTTTACCGATATTAATTTCATAACCGTGCCTATCCAATAATTGTCTAAAAGCAACTTTAGGACATAACAAGGCAGCGGCAAAAAAGCTGCATTCAAAGTCACGCCAGGCATGTAAAATATCTTGAGATTCTAACTGGGTAGATGGGATCGAATTGTTTGGTCGCTTCTTTTGAACGTCATATTGTGCTCTATCCCCCGCGACCATAATACTTTTTTCACCATCATTGTTATGTAAAACACAGTGTGCAATATGTACCGCTAATTCATATTTCAAACGTGCCGAATTTTTTTTCAATTTTTTATTTAAATACACTGTAGATGGAGGTTGTAGATAAGAGGTCACCATACTTTTCATACTTTGAGATTGCTCGTCCTCGGATAAGTTTTTTTGATTTTCAAGGTCACTAAACCAACGAATACTTAATCCTTTTTGCTCAGCAATTTCTTGTAAATCTTCCACATATAACGGCATTCTTTTTTGCCCAACCTCCTCTGCTGCACGCTCTAGGTCAGGAAAATGATTTTGATGGTGCTCTTGGTATGCACGTATTAATAGGTGCGCAAATTGGCGTCCGGTGGTCCCCGTTTGAGATAGCATTTCAGGAATTGCTATTTGCAAAATATCTTGAGAAAACAAAAAACTAGGCTCAAGCGCCATGCCACTAATGCCGCCTCGGCTACCTTTTTCAGGCGTTAATTCATCGGGCGCTGGTGCATCATCTAAGAACCATTGCACATTTTTTTGAAAAACCTGTGCAATCACCTCTAACATTTCTTCACTAGGGATACGTTTTCCGCGCTCTATCATGGAAAGGTAAGAAACGGATGGTGCATTCTCAGGTGCTAATTTTACACACCTAGACGATAAATCATCCAAAGTTAAATGGTTACGTTTCCGTAAGTTACGGATTTTTGTACCGAGAAAATGCGACTGCCTAGTTAAACTTTTATTTGATTTCATTTGTAAAATTCACACTGTGTAATTTTCTTTGTGAAATTATATAAAAAAATAATCTAATATCTCTCACATCGGTCACAAAGCAAACAATCAGTAGTGAACGGTTAACGCGATGAAAAGCAAGTTTGTGATCAATGAGAGCGAATGGCCCGTTTCAAGTGTCGGTTTTCAACAATCACCAACAACGCATTAACTACCCCATATAAGGAATTAAATGATGAGCCTACTACAACAGCAACAGAATCAAATAGACCTTGGTTTTTACGATTTCATCAATAACCAAGTGCTACCCCAAACAGAGATTAATCCAACTAACTTTTGGTATGACTTTAATAGTTTAATTACTGATTTAACACCACAGAATGTCAGCTTACTTAGCATTCGCAAAAGCATGCAACAACAAATTAATCAATGGCATCGTAACAACCCTGCAAATGACCCGACTGAATACGAAGCTTTTTTACGCGAAATTGGTTACTTACAACCAGAAGTAGAAGATTTTTGTATTGAAACAGAAAATGTTGATGCAGAGATTGCAACGATGGCTGGACCGCAATTAGTAGTACCCGTTCAAAACGCACGCTTTACACTAAATGCAGCCAATGCAAGATGGGGTAGTTTGTACGATGCCTATTACGGTACCGATGCAATTGCGCCACTTTCTACAGAGCTAGGTTTTGATGCTCAACGTGGTGCAACTGTTATTGATGCAGCTAAAACATTTTTAGATGAAGCTTTCCCATTGAATAAAGGTTCGCACAAAGATGTGTCTAGCTACTTAGTTTATTTTCAACATCTGTTAGCTTTTTTCCCCGATGGTTCAGAAAGTGGTTTACGTAGTCCTTGTCAATTTGTGGCCTTTGATGGTTCAAAGCATGAACCAAAATATTTATTGCTTAAAAACAATGATTTACACGTCGGCATCACCATTGATAAATACGGAAAAATAGGCGCAAACGATATTGCAAATATTGACGATATTGAAGTCGAATCTGCCTTAACCACGATTGTTGACTTTGAGGACTCTATTGCAGCGGTTGATGCAGAAGATAAAGTCGATGCATATAAAAACTGGCTAGGGTTAATTAACGGAGATTTAAGCGCGACCTTTAAAAAGCAAGATCAGTTAATCACTCGCAATATGAACCCTGACCGCAGTTACACTGGTAAATGTGGCACCCCGTATAACGTACATGGCCGTTCATTGTTATTAGTACGCAATGTTGGACACTTAATGGGTACTGAGTTGATTAAAGACAGTGCTGGTAATAATGCGCCGGAAGGCATTGTTGATGCAGTAGTGACCTCATTGATTGCAAGTATCGATTTGCAAAAAACATCTGGGCTGCGTAATTCACGCACTGGCAGTATCTATATCGTTAAGCCCAAAATGCATGGCCCCGATGAAGTTGCTTTTACTAACCTACTTTTCGATCGTGTCGAGCAGATGTTAAACCTGCCAGAAAACACCATCAAAATGGGCATTATGGATGAAGAGCGAAGAACCACGCTTAATTTAAAAGCCTGCATCAAAGCCGCAAAATCACGTGTGGTATTTATTAACACCGGCTTTTTAGACCGCACAGGTGATGAAATCCATACCAGTAATGAAGCGGGTCCGTTTTACCCAAAAGCACAAATCAAGCAACAACCTTGGATCCAAGCATACGAGGACAATAATGTACAAGTTGGATTACGTTGTGGTTTTAGTGGCCGAGCACAGATAGGCAAAGGCATGTGGGCAATGCCCGATGAAATGCAACAAATGATGCAACAAAAAATCGCACACCCGCAATCGGGCGCTAATACAGCTTGGGTACCTTCCCCTACTGCAGCTACTTTGCACGCATTGCATTATCACAGTGTTGACGTCTTTAAGCAGCAGAAAGTAATTCAGCAACAGCCCGCAGCAAAATTACGCGATTTGTTGTGCATGCCAGTGATGCCTGCATCTATGGTCCTAACTGAAGATCAAATTATCAACGAATTAGAAAATAATATTCAAGGGATTTTAGGTTACGTGGTGCGCTGGGTTGAGTTAGGCGTGGGTTGTTCAAAAGTACCAGATATTAGCAACACTGGCTTAATGGAAGACCGCGCAACATTACGTATTTCTAGTCAACATATCTGCAACTGGTTACACCACAAAGTATGTAGTGCCCAGCAGGTTGAACAAGTTTTGAAGAATATGGCCAGCATAGTGGATACACAAAACCAAGGCGTTGCGGGTTACCAAAATATGATGCCGAATTTTTCTAACAATATGGCATTCAAAGCAGCCCGAGATTTAATCTTTAAAGGCGCACAACAACCTAACGGATATACCGAACCTTTATTACATGAATATCGATTATTTGCCAAAAATCACTAGCGCCTATTGCTCTTTCTAATTTTCGCTAGCGTTTATAACACCCTTAAAGTGCTTACATAACTTAATGACATCAAATGGAGAAATATCATGAACTATAGAACTGAAACAAATAATGCTCGCCAGTTTACTGAACAACAAGGACAAACGTGGAATGCCATTAATCCGGAATATATTGCACGTATGCGCTTACAAAACCGTTTTAAAACGGGCTTAGATATTGCCAAGTATACTGCAAAAATAATGCGTGAAGACATGGATGCATATGATGCTGACAGCAGCAACTATACGCAGTCATTAGGTTGTTGGCATGGTTTTATAGGTCAACAGAAGATGATCTCCATTAAAAAGCATTTTCAAACCACTAAAGGTACTTATTTGTATTTATCAGGTTGGATGGTGGCAGCGATGCGCTCTGAGTTTGGTCCACTACCCGACCAATCAATGCATGAAAAAACTACTGTACCTATGCTTATCGAGGAGTTATATACCTTCCTCAAGCAGGCAGATGCGCGCGAGTTAAACCATATTTTTCAGGAGTTAGACAGTGCCGTCGAGAGTGGCGATCAATTAGCACAACAAGCCATTCATAAACGCATCAATGAATTTGAAACACATATTGTGCCAATCATTGCCGATATTGACGCCGGCTTTGGTAACGAAGAAGCAACTTACCTATTAGCGAAAAAGATGATTGAAGCAGGTGCATGTTGTATTCAAATCGAAAACCAAGTTTCTGATGCAAAACAATGTGGTCATCAAGATGGTAAAGTAACGGTACCACACGAAGACTTCTTGGCAAAAATCAATGCCGTACGCTACGCGTTTATGGAGTTGGGAGTAGAAGATGGAATTATTGTTGCGCGGACTGATTCATTAGGTGCAGGCTTAACTCAAAAAATTCCTGTTTCGCAATATCCTGGTGATTTAGCTGAACAATATAACGATTTCATTGATGGTGAATCGTTAACGTCGTTAGATCAATTACAGTCAGGCGATATGGTATTAAGTCGAGGTGGAGAACTGATTAAACCAAACCGTTTAGCAAATGGTTTAGTGCGCTTCAAAGCAAATACTGGCGAAGACAGAGTGGTATTAGATTGTATTACCTCATTACAGCACGGTGCAGACCTATTATGGATTGAAACAGAAGCTCCTAACGTGCAACAAATTGCCGGCATGGTAAACCGTATTAGAGAAGTGGTGCCAAATGCTAAATTAGTTTACAACAATAGCCCATCATTTAACTGGACGCTTAACTTCCGCCAGCAAGTATTTGATGCATGGCAAGCCGCTGGTAAAGACTTATCCTCATACCAACGTGGAGATTTAATGAGTCAGTTGTACGATACTACCGAATTAGCAATAGAAGCGGATTTTAAAATCCAAAGCTTCCAAAAGGAATCGTCACAGCAGGCAGGGATTTTCCATCACTTGATCACCCTACCGACTTATCATACGGCGGCACTGTCTACGGATAACTTGGCCAAAGAGTACTTTGGTGAGCGAGGCATGCTAGCTTATGTTGATAATGTTCAGCGCAAAGAGATCAGAGAAGGATTAGCTTCTGTGAAACATCAAGACATGTCTGGTTCTAACATTGGTGATGATCACAAAGAGTACTTCTCAGGAGATCAAGCGCTGAAAGCATCCGGTGTCAATAATACTATGAGTCAATTTTCATAAGCAGAGGTCTATAAATGCTTGTTCATAAGTAATTACCAATAGGTACTTGAAGATAAGTAAAACACATAAGGCAATAATGCCAGACTGCGCCACTCAACAAAAAACCAATCCAAGCGATTGGTTTTTTTATAGCAACAGGAATAATAATGGAAATAAACATAAGAATGGAAATAAACATAGTAATAGTAACCAAAGTCTAAATAGATTAAGTGACTAAAAACAGAAATGTGTAAAAAACAATCAAAAGTCTAAATATTATGAAGCTCGCATTGATGTAGCTTAACTTCTTTTACTGTTAAAAAAGATATGTTGCTTAATACTCGTTGGCAATGAAAGTTAATCTATCAATGACCCAAAATACGTTATTAAATATGCTAAAAATATCAATCACCATCGGCTTATGTTTAATCGCATTGGGTATTTACTTACATTTTTTCAGTGAAAAAATGCATCAACTTGGTGCCACAGGCATTATTATCAGTGCAACCTGTATCGCAATAGGATTAATATTTTCCTTACCCACTAAAATATTTTTAACCATTCTATTAATGAAACGTGAAGCCGATAAAAAAGCCGCGCACATTTCCGGTAACGAAACTCCCCCTCCTCATAAAGGTGACCTTGAGAGTGGTATTGAAAGCAGTAGCAAAATTAGCCTGCACAAAAATCAGCAAACGAAAGCTTCAATACACTCACGACAATAGAGAGTTGAATTAGCAAATCTCTACCCACGACACAGTTTAATCAAACAATGCCTGAAAATAGAATAAATCATTGAAGATCAAGTAAATGTAAATTACTGTATTTTTTTGTATTATGAGTATTGCCATCAACATAGCCATGATCACTGTTATCAACATAGTCATGGACATAATGGCTCACACTCTCCACTTTCATTAGACTGCGTAAAGGAAATCACCATGCAATCTCCTATTTCAACAGATCGTTTACGCTTTTTACTCAATAGGTTACGGGAGCGCCTTTGGGTCAGACCATTAGCCGTTTGTTTAATATCGATTGCAGCAGTTTTTACCGCAAAACTGGCTGATGATAGTGGGTTAGCAGACTTTGTTCCCGAAGTCACGCTAGACTCAATCGAAACGCTGTTAGCGATCATGGCAAGCAGCATGTTAATGATCGCCACTTTTTCTGTATCCTCGATGGTATCAGCCTATGCATCAACCAGTAATACAGCAACACCACGCTCCTTTAGTTTAGTGGTCGCAGATGATGTATCACAAAATGCATTATCGACCTTTGTAGGTGCTTTTATTTTTAGCGTAGTAGCATTAATGGCCGTTAAAAATGCTTACTTTGAAAAGCCTGGTTTATTCATATTATTTATTCTCACGGCAATGGTTTTCGCTATCGTTATTGTCACTTTTGTACGTTGGGTAGATAATATTGCTCGCTTAGGGAGGCTTGGCTCAACCATCGACAAAGTCGAAAAAGCCACTGCACGCGCTTTACAACAGCGCAAAAAATTCCCCACTTTGTGTGCAATGCCAGAAACAAGTACCGAATTACAAGGACAACCAATATTTACCTCTAGCGTCGGATATGTTCAACATATTGATATGGCCGCAATTCAAAGCTGGGCAGAAGAAACTCACTCACAGGTTTTAATTGCAGCACTACCCGGAACGCTAGCCGCTCCAGACCAAGCATTAGCTTACATCAGTAGTTCTGATCACCTCGTCAATAGCGCTGTACAGAATAAATCATCTCATGATAAACCAGCCATAGACTGCAGCAGTGTGATTAAAGCGTTTCAGATTGGAAATAATCGACTGTTTGAAGACGATCCTCGTTTTGGTCTGGTGGTTTTATCTGAAATAGCCGCGCGCGCCCTGTCGCCAGCAGTCAATGACTCAGGCACGGCGATCACCGTTATCAGCTCTCTATTACGATTGTTAACTCTGTGGAATGGGGCGAATGTTCAGCCAGGCCAAGAAACAGAAAGTGAGGAAGAGCAATACAAATATGACCGAATAGCAGTCCCGACTCTTTCCATGCAAGATATGTTTGATGATGCATTCACAGCGATTGCTCGAGATGGAGCAGGGGCGATAGAAGTGTCTGTGCGTTTGCAAAAAGCATTAAATACGCTGTCTGCAATCGGAGATACTGAAATGAATGAAGCGGCATTATATCATGCCCGTTTAGCATTAAAGCGAGCTCGACGAGCCCTTGATGTGGAGGAAGATATAGCCATTGTTGAAAAAGCCGCCAGCTTTTCAAAACATGCGAGCAAACAATAGCTTTACGCCTACAATTCTAAAAAATACATGCGAATATAAACTTAACGACGAAAAGTGTCAGAGCTTCTAAATCTATTAGAGCCTAAATATTTCAGGGCCCATAGGCCAAGAATATGCCGAGATAAGCAGTATTATTTTATCCCTTATAAAGGTTATCAAAATTTGGGATAGCCTCTTCCCAAATAGGCTTATCCTTACCAATAAACTCGCGTACCGCATCTAAAAATAAACGCGTTCTAACCGGTAAATCACGATGTGGGTAAACGGCATACATTGGGTTATATTCAACCATTTTAAGATCCGTTAACAAAGGGACTAAGGTGCCATCTTTTACTTCATCTTTAATTAGAAAAGAAGGTAATAAACCATAAGCGGTGCCCGAGAGTATTTTCATTTTTAATACTTCACCGTCGTTGGCCCTAAAAATACTACGCATCTTTTGCTCACAATCTCTGCCATCTTCATCTATATAGGAGATTCGATCTATTCTGACCTGCGAGTTAGCATAGCTGGCAGCGGGAAAGTCACTTAGATCTTCAATGTTTTTTGGAAGCCCATAGGTTTCAATGAATTCTGAAGTTGCTAAAATTAACCAACGATTACGCGCAATGGGTCTAGCAATCAATGAAGAATCTTTTGGTTTACCCACTCTAAATGCTAAATCAAATCCTTCAGAAACAATATCAACCAAACGATCATCTAAGCGCATTTCTACCTCAACCTGTGGAAAACGTTTTTGAAAATCATTAATCACAGGTTGTAAATAACGTTGCCCAATAATAGCGGAGGCGGTAATTTTTAATAAGCCACGGGGTTCTTGATGGTAATTTTCTGCCATCCGCAATGTTTCTGATAATACCTTCCGCAACTCAGTGGCTTGTTTAATCATTTCAGCACCGGCGGCGGTCAATGAAAATGATCGTGTGGAACGATTCAATAATCTCACGCCTAATTCATCTTCTAAACGGCCTATCTGTTTTGACATAACAGAGCGATCTACATTGCGAGCTTCAGCGGCTTTAGCAAAAGATCCTTGCTCAACCACTTCAAGTAACATCAAAAGGCGACTCGTCGTATCCATTTTTTCATCCAAAATAGTTAATTATTAAAACATTGATGCGATATTGGCATTAATGAAATTAAAAAACCATTCTTTTTTATCACGACTTAGTTTCGTATTATGCTCGCAATATTTTATTGGAGCCTCGTCATGAAGAAACACCTAATCGCCGCGTCTATTGCAGCGGCAAGCTTTACATTAATCAGCTGTGCTGAAGAACCAGTACCGGCAGTAAGCCAAGCACCTTTACAATCGATTGATGTTGCTGAGGTTTTAATTAAACCAACTCAAAGCTGGCACACCTACACGTCTCGCTTAGAGTCACCTGAAGAAGTCGCATTAATGCCGCGTATTTCAGGATTAATAGAAGAAATTAGCTTTAAAGAAGGCGACCATGTTAAGCAAGGCGATTTATTATTTAAATTAGATAGCCGCCCTTTTGCTGCGGTAGTGGCTAGCTTAAAAGCGCAAGTGATGAGCGCACAAGCGGCATTAAGCCAAGCAAAAAGTGAAGCAAAGCGTGCTGTTAGCTTGAGTCAACGTAAAGCTATTTCAACAGAAGAAGCTGAATCGCGCACATCAACATTGCGTCAACGCCAAGCACAACTTGCAGCATTACAGGCACAGCTGACAGCTGCACAATTAGATTTGGAATTTACAGCAATCCGCTCCCCTATTGATGGCGTGATCTCTCGCGCTAATATCACCAAAGGAAATAATGTTATTGCAGGGCAAAGCGTATTGACGTCAATTGTATCAAACAAAGCAATGTACGCTTACTTTGATGTTGATGAACGTACTTGGAACCGTTCATTTAATGATGTAACTGCATCAAGTAAGCAACAAGTTGTGATGCAAAAAGTAGGTCAAGAGAACTTTCCGTATTCAGGTTATATCAACTTCATTGATAACCGCATTAACTCTGCAACAGGTACATTACGTATCCGTGCTATTTTCCATGAAGCAAGCGATGAGTTACGTTCAGGCTCATTTGCACGTATTCGATTAGCGGCAAATGAAGTAACTAAACAGATAATAATACCGGATCGTGCCATTGGTACCGATTTAAAAAATCGCTTTGTTTTAACCGTCGGTGAAGGCGATATTTTACAATACAAATTAGTAGAAGTTGGCGAGCGTTACGGCAATCTACGCGCAATTTCATCAGGCTTAAAGAAAGGTGATGTTATTGCGGTTAACGGCCCAGCACGTGTCGGTCCGGGTATGCCGATTTCTCCAAATGTCACCATGATTGATAGTAGCAATGCTTCCTTTACGTTAAGTGAACCAGAACAACAATTAGCAGCAAGCCGTAAGGAACCATAATGAAATTTTCACACTTTTTTATTCAGCGCCCTATTTTTGCGGCTATGCTGTCATTGGTAATTTTAATTGCGGGTAGCATCTCGTTATTTCAATTACCAATCAGTGAATACCCTGAAGTTGTGCCTCCAACTGTGGTGGTGACTGCTAATTACCCTGGTGCTAATCCAACGGTTATTGCACAAACGGTAGCAACACCGCTCGAACAAGAGATCAACGGCACAGAAAACATGCTGTATATGTTTTCTCAAGCAACCAGTGATGGACGCATGACACTAACCGTTACTTTTGCTCTGGGTACTGACCTTGACCGTGCACAAACGCAAGTACAAAATCGCGTCAATAGTGCATTGCCACGTTTACCAGAAGAAGTGCAACGATTAGGTGTGGTAGCAGAAAAATCTTCGCCAGATTTAACCATGGTAGTGCATCTTTTTTCACCTGAAAAAACACACGATTCAACCTACTTATCTAACTATGCTGACTTATATGTAAAAGACCAGTTAGCGCGCTTAGGGGGTGTGGGTGATGTACGCTTATTTGGTGGTGGTCAATATTCAATGCGCGTTTGGCTAAATCCCGATGCATTAGCCGCTCGTGAAATAACAGCAATGGACGTTATACTTGCATTACGTGAGCAAAACCAACAGGTTGCAGCTGGTAGTTTAGGTGCTCAACCCGCGGTAACGGACAGTCAATTTCAAATTTTATTGAATGTAAAAGGTCGTCTTGAAAGTGTTGAAGAATTTGAACAAGTTATTATTAAAGTCGGTAAAAATGGCCAATTAACCCGTCTGAATGATGTTGCTCGCATTGAGTTAGGACAAGATAATTATTCTCTTAGGTCGATGTTAGACAGCCAACCTGCACTGGCTATTCCAATCTTCCAGCGCCCTGATGCCAATGCCATCGACTTATCAGATCAAGTGCGTGAGACAATGAAGCAACTATCTAAAGCCTTTCCGGCTGGGGTAGAATACGATATCGTTTACGATCCAACTATTTTTGTTCGTGATTCTATTGATGCCGTTATTGAGACATTACTTGAAGCTATCGCACTCGTGGTGATTGTTGTTATCCTGTTTTTACAAACATGGCGTGCATCTATTATTCCACTTATTGCTGTACCTGTTTCTTTAATTGGTACCTTTGCAGTTATGAACTGGTTGGGTATTTCTATTAATACACTGTCATTATTTGGCTTAGTACTGGCGATCGGTATTGTGGTGGATGATGCGATTGTGGTGGTAGAAAATGTTGAACGAAACATTGAAAAAGGCTTATCACCAATAGAGGCAACGCGTGTTGCAATGAGTGAAGTAACCGGCCCCATTATTGCGATTGCATTGGTGTTATGTGCGGTATTTATTCCAACAGCATTCATCAGCGGTTTATCGGGTCAATTCTACAAGCAGTTTGCACTGACGATTACTATTTCGACAGTGATCTCGGCATTTAACTCATTGACGCTATCTCCGGCTTTATCTGCATTACTGCTTAAGTCTCACGATAGCGAACCGGATCGACTCACTCGCTTTTTAAATGCACTATTTGGACGTTGGTTATTTAAACCATTTAATAAATTGTTTGACCGTGGTGCACAGGGTTACCAAAAACTAGTTAAAAAACTAATACGCATGGCAGTGGTTGTAATGGTCGCTTATGTTGCTTTATTAGGTGGAACGATTAGCTTATTCAACTCTGTACCGGGTGGGTTTATTCCACCACAGGATAAACAATACCTAGTGGCGATTGCGCAATTACCGGATGCTGCAAGTTTAGATCGTACTGAAGCAGTAGTGAAAGAGATGGAAAAAATTGCACTGAAAGTGCCCGGTGTAGCGCATACCGTTGCTTTCCCTGGTTTATCGGTGAATGGTTTTACTAATAGCCCCAACAGCGCCATTATATTTACCACATTAGATGCATTTTCTGAACGTACTGATCCAAGTCGATCTGCGATGGCTATTGCTGGAAAATTAAACCAACAGTTTACTGCTATCGATGAAGCTTTTGTTGCCGTATTCCCACCACCGCCAATCCAAGGTTTAGGAACAACAGGTGGTTTCAAATTACAGATTGAAGACCGTAACAACAAAGGTTTTGAAGCTTTATTTGATAGCTTACAAGCAGTAATAGGCAAAGCACGTCAAGATCCAGCTCTGACAGGACTCTTTTCAAGCTTCCGCATTCAAGTTCCACAAATGGATATTGACGTCGACCGTGAGCAGGCATTAATTCAAGGTATTCCATTAGATGAAGTGTTTAATGCATTACAAGTCTACTTAGGCTCGGTATATGTTAACGATTTCAATTTATTTGGCCGTACCTATAAAGTAAATGCACAGGCAGAAGCTGAATTCCGTGAAGATCCATCACAAATTCTTAATTTGAAAGTGCGTAATCGACGCGGTGATATGGTGCCACTAGGTTCAGTGTTAACCGTTACACCAGCAATTGGTCCAGACCGTGTAATGCATTACAACGGTTACCCAAGTGCTGAACTAAATGGTAGCCCAGCGCCTGGTTACAGCTCAGGCCAAGCGCAACAAGCGATTGAAAAGATTCTAGCGGATACGTTACCGTCAGGTATCACATACGAATGGACAGATGTTACCTTCCAACAAATATTAGCAGGTAATACCATGGTTTATGTATTCCCGTTAGTTGTGTTGTTAGTGTTTATGGTACTGGCTGCACAATATGAAAGCCTGCGTTTACCGCTAGCAATTATTTTGATTGTACCAATGACCATCTTCTCAGCACTATTAGGAGTGTGGTTGGTTGACTCAGATAATAATATCTTTACTCAGATTGCTTTGATTGTATTAGTTGCATTAGCATCCAAAAATGCAATATTAATGGTCGAGTTTGCTAAAGATAGAAATGATCAAGGACTCTCTCATTTAGATGCCATGATTGAAGCGTGTCGCATGCGTTTACGCCCTATTTTAATGACCTCTATCGCATTTACTGCGGGTGTTATTCCATTAGTATTAGCCACTGGCGCGGGTTCAGAAATGCGTCATGCCATGGGTAATGCAGTGTTTGCAGGAATGATCGGAGTGACAGTGTTTGGTTTATTATTTACGCCAGTATTTTATATGCTAATGAGTAAAACTAAGCAGAAACAAAAACAAATACAGTAAAAACAAATTGGTAAGCTAGGGATATATACCTAGCTTACTATTGTATTTTGATGATAGTGCTTTACCTAATGATAATGCTTTGCCTGATGTTTTTTTACCTGGTGATAAAGTCATTATGCATCAGTTATGCATAGTCAACTCAGCAGCTTGAAACATATCAACATTCAGACTGTTTTCATCAATATACTATTTTGTTGTATTAAAAGTTTTTAAAGAAAAACATAAATATTGTGCTTTTGTTATTCACATCAATGTTGCACATCAATTTATTAGATAAAATTATTTTAAATCAATATGTTAGTTCTTAGTAAAGAGCTGACATATTAATATAAATTAGTTCAAACTAGCATTAATTAGATTATATATACAGGTTATACCTGCCTCAAAGCTGATCAAAATATCAGTAAAGGTAAGGTTGAGTAAGTCGATAAATAAATGACTCGAGAGGATGACTCCTAACGTCGTTATAACCTAATTTAAAGCATTTTTTTGAATATAAAACAGGATGTTGTCACCGTACGAAATTACAAATCGTACATTTTAACATTGCTTATATAGGTGCTTTCCTTATAGGCCTTAAGAGATAGAGTTTAACCATGACAATAGCAAATACTACAATAAACACCCCATCAACAATGTCCGGCATTGTACTAGATGAACCTAAACAACAGATCACTTTATCAAAAGTGACCTTACCGATACCTGAATGTGCTGATAACGAATTATTGATTAAAGTAGAGTATGCAGGATTAAACTCAGTCGATGCACTCTTCGCAACAACGGGCTTTGCTCAGTGGCAATACCCTCATGTCTTAGGGTTAGACGCTGTTGGTGTGGTGGTCGATGCCAAAAAAGGAGTTTATCCCAATATCGGTGATCGAGTTATGTGGCATGCTAGCCTTGCTGATCAAGGCGTATTAAGTGGTTATGCAAAAGTGACTAATTGTGCAGTTTCCGTTGTGCCAAACAGCATACCTGCTATTACCGCAGCAGCCTTACCTTGCGCTGGTATGACGGCATTAATTGCATTAGAAAAGCTTGATGTTACAGATGGTGAAGCGATCTTTATAGACGGAGGTGCAGGTGCCGTTGGACAATTTGCGATTCAATTTGCAAAACAACGTGGTGCTACGGTTTTTGCTACAGCTTCGCCACATAATCACAAATTACTTAAAAAATTAGGTGCCGATGCAGTATTTGATTATCACGACAAAAAGTTCTGTGAAAAAATTCGTCGTGAATTAGGTCCACAGGGATTTGATGCAGTGATCGACACCATTGGCGGTGAAAACACCGTACGTAATATAGAGTTGATGCGTTTTTGTGGTCGTATTGCTTGTTTAAAAGCACTCCCAACCTTTGAACGTGAGCAAATGTTCCGTAAAGGTCCAACCATCTGCATTGTGTCGCTTGCTGGCGCTTGGCTTGCAAAGAGCTTATGTGCACAACAAAAAATGAGCTTTATGAGTAATGTATTACTTGAAGGTGTTGCTAGCGGAGAAATTAAAGTGCCACAAATAAGCACGGTTGATTTTACAGCTGATGCTGTTTCAGCAGCGCTACAAGGGCAACTTGATGGTAGCTTTACCGGCAAAAAAGTGGTTAAGATTAGCGCTTAGCATTGAAATAAGTATTGAGGCATAGCATTAAAACGATTGTTAAGCCTCAACATAGTATGACCAGCCCTGTTGCTTTACATCAACTGCAACCAATACAACAATGACACGCCAAGACTACAAGTAAGCAGTGAACCTATTGTCGTCATTGCAATCACATTTGCCGCTAAATCTGCATTATGGCCCATTGCTCGCGCCATCACATAACTTGCGGCTGCAGTTGGTGCAGCAGACATAAAGAAAACAATCCCCAACTCGACGCCAGTAAAACCAAACAAGTAGGCACCTCCCGTTATAAATATCGGTCCCACTACTATTTTTAATAGCGTCGAAAATCGGCAATTAAAACTATTATCTTTTAATGCTTGAATATTTAAGCTCCCTCCGGTGCATAACAATGCTAACGGTAAGGTCATATCTGAAAAGTACTGTCCGGTATTAATCACAATGTCCGGTACTGGAATGGCAAGAACAAAGAACACCAAACCGAGCATAATACCAATAATAAGGGGATTTTTAACAATTGATTTAAACACACTGATTAACATCACAGGATTAACGCCCTCTTTTTTAGGCGATAATATAATCACTGATAAAATATTGTATAGCATGGTATGAAAAGCCACATAAACAGCCGCTAATGCAATACCCGCATCACCATAAACATTTGCTACGTAGGCTAAACCGATGATCGCCGTATTACTGCGGAACGCGCCTTGAATGATCACACCATGATCCTGCCTATCTTTGACCCAATACTTGGTTACTAAGATGCTGAACAGAAAAAAAGTAAAATTTGCAATAATAGAGTAAACAATTAAAGGGAAGTCGATCTCTGCATCACGGTTTGTATTAATAATGCCAAGAAATAACAAAGTCGGTAGCGTGACTTTAAATACAACCTTCGATCCTGTTTCGATAAACGCATCGTTAATAGTACCGGTTTTTCTTAGCAACCAGCCTAAAAAGAGTAATAAGCAAATGGGACCAATAATAGAAAATGAAAATTGTAGTGACTCAAAAAACATATAACGCTCTCGAATTAGTGATGCCTATCAATAGATGACAATAGCGGATCAAGGATCTGCAAATAATAAGCTATTTTTAGTTAATATTTCGCGAAAATGAACAAGGATCAAACATTCACATTACATTAAAACTCACCATGCAGCGATAGTTATTGCTGATGATTAATCATGTCACTTTCAAAGCAACCAATTCAGAAAATAGGCGTTTATTTATATGATGCTGCAAATACAATTTAAAACGTATCAATAGCCAAGCAGTAAAGCCATTACAATGACTTAAAAGGCTTAATCAATATCTAAATATTTATGCATTTGTATTGATAAGCGCCAGTTTCGTTCAATGCATGTTTTCATACATAAAGCAGTTGCTTTAGGCTTTTGAGAGATCGGTTGTAAGCAGATAGTTTTATCATTTACAGATTTAAGTTGCTGTAATAAGGAATCTAATTGTTCAATATCCTTTTCCGTTCCGACTGGATGTTTAATTTCATTGGCTCTGACTAATGCTGTTTTTAGCACTTCTTTTTTACCACGCATATTAATTTTAGGAGACAGCGTAACCCATGTTTGATCATCGACTAATACGGGATATGTACCGCTCGTTTCTAATTGTATTTGAAACCCAAACTCATGCAATACTTGAGTTAACTCTCGCAAATCAAACATGCAAGGCTCACCACCGGTGATCACGATCAGGTTAGCGGTGTAACCTAAACGTTTAATTTCATCAACAATCTCTTTTGCTGAAACATCTGCCCAGCGATCAGACTCGGTACTTTTGTCAGTTAATAGAATTAACTCTGATTGTTTTGCCGGGTCAATATCCCAAGTGTGTTTAGTATCACACCAAGCACAACCTATATCACAACCTTGTAAACGAACAAAAATTGCAGGGGCGCCGGTGTAAAAACCTTCCCCTTGGATGGTTTGAAACAGTTCATTTACTTTATAGTTTTGTGTCATTGACGTAAAATACCTTATTTGATCTTGCTCACTCTTTTAGTGGGCTGTTTTTATACTCGTGATATCGCAAGATGTAAAGCCAGCAACATAAATAGCGTATTATGCCGCTATCGTGTTTCAGTTTTAAAAAAGTCGGCACGCTATCAAACAATACCAATAGGAAAAATAAGTGCTATGAGCAAAAAAGTCGTGGTTATATATTCAGGTGGAATGGACTCATACACTGTTTTACACAAAGCCATTGAAGAAGGGTTAACCCCCTTCGCATTGACCTTTGATTATGGTCAGCGTCATGTAAAAGAAGTAGAAGTAGCTCGACAAGTCTGCCAGGAGTTGGGTGTGCAGCACAAGGTGATTGATATTACTTCAATTAATCAAATCATAGGCGGGTCATCATTAACAGATAACACAATAGACGTTGCACAAGGTGATTACGAAGAAAGCAACATGCTCAATACCGTGGTGCCTAATCGCAATATGATTTTATTATCATTAGCGATTGGTTATGCCGTGTCATTAAAGGCTGAGCAAGTTTATTATGGCGCTCATTCCGGAGACCATGATATTTACCCAGATTGTCGCCCTATTTTTCTTGAAAAAATGAATGATGTTGCTGCTGTTGCGAATTATGAAAAGACAGAGATTCATGCGCCTTATTTAAAAACAGATAAAATCGGCATTTTAAAAGATGGCCTAAGAATGGGGCTAGATTACAGCAAAACCTGGACTTGTTATAACGGTAGAGAAAAAGCCTGTGGCGAATGTGGTAGTTGTGTTGAGCGTTTACAAGCATTTGAAAAAAACAACATCATAGACCCAATTGACTATGAACAACCAATGAAGCGCTAACCCGCTTACTAGGCTAAACAGCGATACAAAAATGATGTAATAAGTGATGTAAAAAGTTGTTCCTCATAAGAATGGTTGCACATAAAAAGGCTTGTGAAAAATACTTATTCAAAAATAGACGAGCAACTTTTTACGCAATAGAATCCAGTGTAATACAGCGATATAAATTGTTTAAAGCATGACGATCAAGTGCTTTGATGAAAAGCACTTTATTCAAATGATATTGCATCTTTCTTTACCTTATCTTTACTTATCTTTACTTTGTTGTACACCCTTTGTTTAATGATGCCTTCTCAGCCCCCCTCTCCTTGATCTCCTTTCTATTCAATAATAGACCAGTCTTTTGTTGAGCAATATCAAATCTTTTCCATCAAACCAAAACAATCCTTTATAGGTAGTTGTTGTTTAAGTTAAACCTGCCTAAGATCAAGATTGTATAATAATATAATAAGGTGAAGCGGCGCTTCTAGAGGTATGCATGATATTTAATCTCAACAAAAAAAGAGAAATAGAACAATTAAAAGCAGAAATAGACAGCTTGAAGACACAAAATAGTACTATGCAAGATGCACTCGACCAAGCAACACAGTCTAACCAAGCACTGTCAGCAGAATTATCGAACACAGTGAGTAGCTACCAAAATCAAGAAGAGTTAAATCATCTGTGGTTACAATCATCGGATTTAGTAAACCAAATTAGAGAAAGTTTGGCACACTCGACCTCTGAGTTAATTGACCATCGAGATGGTTTCCACTCTTCGCAAGCACTCTTTGAACAAATCATGTCGATGCTTACCGAAACCATTAACTCTACCTCCCACATAGCCACCGACACGGAAACCTCATCAGTTGCTGTTGGCCAATTAAATACCGTGATCAGCGATATTAATAATTTTGTAAACATCATTAAAGGCATCTCAGATCAAACAAACTTATTAGCTTTAAATGCAGCAATAGAGGCTGCTCGTGCTGGCGAACAAGGCAGAGGCTTTGCAGTGGTGGCCGATGAAGTCAGAACATTGGCACAACGTTCTTCGACCGCTTCTAACGAGATATCTAGCTTGATAGAAAAAGTGAACCAAAATATGACTGACGTTATCTCCGGCATTAATAATGTGGGCGAGAAAAGCAGTGATATTTCAGCAAGCACAGCATCAATCGAAGACACCGCGAATGAAATTGTAAACTTATCGCAACATATGTATTCAGTGATCACACACTCCACAGCCGATTCATTTATTCAAACCGTTAAAATGGATCATGTAGTTTGGAAGTTTGAGGTTTACCAAGTGATACTCGGTATGTCGAGTAAATCCGCACAGGACTTTGCAGACCATACTATGTGTCGATTAGGTAAATGGTATTATGAAGGTGAAGGCAGTCAAAAATACACAAGCCATGATGCATTCAAAAAAATAGAAGGGCCGCATTCAGAAGTCCATCAAAATGGGCTAGCGGCACTATTAGCCTTTGCAGACGGTAATGAAAAAGAAGCTATTAAAAAACTAACCTTGATGGAAAATGCAAGTTTCAAAGTAGTTGATTTACTGACTGCTTTATCCAATGAAATAACCACTGCGACCTATCAATAGATGTATGGCGAAAGAATAAGTTGTGTAACGACTCAGCAGCAGTGAATAAATTATAAATAACGTTTAACCTACAAAAAAGCATTAGCCTCAAAGTAGCCCTGAGACCATGGGGCGCTATTTATTAACGCGTTATAAACTTAAAAAGAGATACAAGATTGTAAAAATGTAACAGCATAGCTCAGTAGTTAAATTGATCCCTCACCGCGATTACTGAGTATAATGGTTGTTAGAAAACTCAACCTCCTCCGCGAACAATAGATATTTTCAAACAAATAGGCATGACATGGCAAATATAAACCTCGACTTTGCAAAAAAAGTTATTATCGATACAGAACAACAACCTTGGATCAATAGTCCAATGGCAGGTGTTCGACGTAAACCCTTAGCACGCGCCGATGATGAAGTTCACATCACTAGCATTGTGGAATATGCAGCGGGCTCATATTTTAGTGAACACGTTCACCCGCAAGGTGAAGAGATTTTTGTATTAGAGGGCGTATTCTCAGATCAAGATGGAGATTATCCCGCCGGCTCTTATCTTCGTAATCCCCCTAATAGTCGACATAAACCCTTTAGTGAACAGGGTTGCCTTATCTTTGTAAAACTTAATCAGTTTGCGAGCACAGACCTTACACCAGTCAATATTAATACAACTCAAGCACAATGGTTACCAGGAATAGGCAATTTGCAGGTAATGCCTTTACATAGCTTTGAAACGCAGCACACCGCTTTGGTCAAATGGCCAGCCGGAGAACATTTTCAACCTCATAAGCACTTTGGCGGAGAAGAAATATTAGTGCTTTCAGGCGAGTTTAAAGATGAATTTGCAAGTTATCCTAGACACACATGGATACGTAGCCCGCACATGAGTCAACATCAACCTTTTGTTGAACAAGATACAATTATCTTAGTTAAAACTGGCCACTTACCTTTTGCTTAGGTTGTTTCTTTGAGTCGCTTATCTAAAGACTTTAGTGAGGAGGTTAAATTAGCTGCTTTAGCTAAGTTATTTGGATAACCTATCTATTGAAGTAATTTAGTTAGGTCACTTAATTAGCTAAATCAGTTAAGTGGCCTACTGAAGTGTTCACCTTGTGAGAATTAGCTTTGTTAAATTTAAAATACACGATCAAGATAAGACAATTCAACGACAATAAAAATAATTTAATGATTAATATTCAACAATATCATATTGTTTTTTATAGACGAACTCCCTTCTTGCAATTTCCTGCATGATATTTATTAACATTTACTATTCCCTAAAAGGCTTTTTTTTTATAAAATGTGATGTTACGCCTGTATTTGGCACTTATTTTCTTTCCTTGATAAACTTTTATCGTTTTATATTAGAGAGCTGAAATGTTATTAAATCCGTATTATACCCAGCAAAACGACACCATTACGATTAGCGCAGAGCAAGCAAGTCATTTTGCTAAAAAAGAATGCCAAGATTTCAATCCTATTCATGACCCTGATTCAAAACGTTTTTGTGTTCCTGGTGATTTATTATTCTCATTGGCTTTAAAAGAGTACGGTGTCAGTGAATCAATGAGTTTTACTTTTACCAATATGGTTGGCGATAGTATTCCTCTTAACTTTCCAGCTGCCGAAGGTGACAATATTGTTGTGACTAATGGACAAGGTAAAAGTGTATTAGAAATAACAAAAAGTGGTGCCACAAGCTACGATCTAGAATTACTTGAATCATTAATTAAAAACTATGTGGTTTTTTCGGGACAAAATTTTCCGACATTATTAATGCCATTGATGGAAAAACACCAAGTGATGTTCAATCCAGCGCGCCCGCTTGTAATGTATAACAGCATGAACTTTGAATTAGATTGTTTAACATTTACTAATCCCCTGCATGTTGAATTAGCAGAAAGTAAGCTTGAAGTTGAATCCAAACGTGCCAATGAGTTCTTACACTTTGATATTTATGACGGTGATAAAGTCATTGGACGAGGTGTTAAAACAGTGGTTGTTGGCGGATTAAAACCCTACGACCATGATTCAATTACCGCGTTCGCTGAAAACTATTTAGCAAACCGTAACGCCTTTTAATTTGCTATAAAACCGTCAAATAAAAACAAGCCAGTTCATAAACTGGCTTTTTTTATAGCTCTCTTTATATAATACTAAGCTTAAGTACGAAAACGTAAATTATCACTGGATAACTGATCAATTGCAGTTTTGCCCATTAGCTTCATATCACGCTCTAGCTCTGCCCGCATTAATCCTAACGCCCTTTCAACTCCAGGTTGCCCTGCGGCAGCAAGCGGATATAAATACATTCTTCCAATACCCACTGCTTTGGCTCCGAGTGACAATGCTTTTAAGACATGTGTTCCCCGCTGTACGCCACTATCAAAAATAACATCTATTTCATCACCCACCTCTGCCACTATCTCTGCGAGCTGATCAAAAGAGCTACGTGAGCCGTCTAATTGGCGTCCACCATGATTAGAGATAACAATACCAGTACAACCAATCTCAACGGCTTTTCGAGCATCTTCTCGGCTCATAATGCCTTTTAAACAAAACTGTCCGTCCCAAAATTTCACCATCTCCGCGACATCGTCCCAGTTCATTGATGGATCCAACATATTCGTAAAGTAATCACCGATCGACGTCGCGCCAGAGCCCATATCAACATGCTGTTCCAGTTGCGGTAAACTAAAAGGTTCATGGGTCACATAATTAATGCCCCACATGGGTTTAAGCACAAACTGCAACATGCCACTTAGATTCAATTTAAATGGAATTGAAAATCCCGTACGTAAATCACGCTCACGATTACCGCCAGTAATTGAATCAACCGTTAGCATCATCACTTGTACTCCCGCCGTTTTTGCACGTTCCATCATTGCTTTATTTAATGCTCGATCTTTATGAAAATAAAATTGATAGACTTGAGGAGTATTCGTTTGTTGCGCAATTTCTTCCATGCTCACCGTCCCCAGGGAGGAGACGCCAAACATAGTGCCATACTTTTCTGCAGCAGCAGCAACGGCTCGCTCACCTTGATGATGAAATAAACGCTGCAATGCCGTTGGAGAACAATAAACAGGCATCGCTAGCTTTTGTCCCATCACAGTGACCGATAAGTCGACATCTTTAACGCCGGCCAATACACTCGGTATCAAATCACAACCTTCAAACGCTGCAGTATTGCGTCGATAGGTCGTTTCATCATCGGCCCCACCGTCGATATAATTAAAAATAGGACTAGGTAAACGTTTTTTCGCCAAGGTACGAAAATCTTGAAAGTTATGGCAATCCTTTAATCTCATTACGATCTTCCTTATCTTTTTAATTTTTTGTGAATAGGATCTTGTGACCCACTATAGTCCTTGATTGATTTCTAATAAATACAACATAAAATAATAAACTCTTTCCTAAAACGGCCTAATAAATTGAATTCAGCAGATTTAACGCTTTTTGCCTATGTTGCAGATACCGGATCATTCAGTAAAGCAGCACAGCAAGCAGACTTATCGACCCCCGCCTTAAGTAAAAGAATTACGAAATTAGAGCGCTCTCTGGGAGTACAGCTTATTCACCGTACTACACGTCGCTTAAGCTTAACCGAAGCAGGAGAAAATCTTTATATTCACGCTAAAAATATAGAAGGCCAAGTCAGTGATGCCATTGCTTCTGTTTCAGCTTTTAGCCAAGGTTTAAACGGGCATATAAAAATATCCGTCCCTACTATCTCAGGAGAATTGTTACTCTCCGAGGCTATTGCTGATTTTTGTCAGAAATACCCTAATATCAGCGTGGATATGCGCCTTGAAAATAACTTCGTTAATCTTGTTGAAGAAGGCTTAGACCTAGCCGTACGAACCGGTAAGTTGGAAGACTCTAGTTTAATCGCGAAACCATTGATCCAATCTAACTGGGTAATATGCTGTTCACCAAGCTACACTGATAAATATGGTGAAGTCACTACCATTGATGCGCTCAAAAAACACAACTGCCTTGCTTATACTTATCAAGCTCAAGGTTCATTTGATTGGCGGTTCACGAAAGAAGGAATAGAAGAAACGGTTCGTATTAGTGGCAGTTTAGCGACCAACAATGCACAAGCATTACGTAAAGCCGCCTTAGCAGGGTTTGGTATTGTTTACGTGCCCCGTTGTTGTGTTTATGAAGATTTACAAAAAGGCACATTGATCAGTATTTTGCCAGACTATAAACCCCGACAACTTGGCGTTTATGCGATCTACCCTTTCACCAAGCACTTACCAGAAAAACTAAGGTTACTTATTGCGCACATTAAACAAGCTTACCAAGATAAAAAAGAATACTTTTAAACGCTAACTCCATATTAGAAAGCCAAGTCGTCATTGATTTTACTGGCTAGCGATCATTAAGCATGTTCAACACATACGCTTAACGCTTGCCTCCTATTTAGCATCGATAAGATTTAGCAAAACCATAAGGTGTATTAGCAAGCTCAGGGTTGTTGATATTGCGTGATAACAAACTGCCTCTTAGCGTTTAAAACTAGATCACTAAAAGATAGTTTATATTTGGATATTGATTAAAGTTTAGTAACTACTCAGCACTCATTAAAACTGAGTGCTTTTTACCAAAATAAAAACGTAAATGCTCAGGGCTAAGCTATTTATGCTTAGTTCAAGGCGAAAAAGCGCAGTTTAGTGGTTTAAATGAGCATTTTTCAACGAAGAAATAGGCTTAAATAGCGACGGCCTGAGTAGTTACAAAGTTTATACCTGTCGAGCAGTTAATTACTAGTTACTTTTTTCATCTAAATTACCGCTCCCTGTCTTTATTATTAAGTAAAAACTAAGGGTGACAACTAATCTGACACAGGCGGAGTTTGGTCATTTTAAATCGTTAGTAATTCTTCTTCATTCGTAATGCCACATTAACTAATGCAATTAACACTGGTACTTCAATTAAAGGACCAATGACACCTGCAAAGGCTTGATCAGAACTGATCCCAAATACAGCAATGGAAACAGCAATCGCTAATTCAAAGTTATTACCCGTTGCGGTATAAGCGATAGAGGCATTTTTATCGTATTCGAGCCCCATCTTTTTACCGATAAAAAAGCTAATAAAAAACATCAAGACAAAATAGATAGTTAACGGAATGGCAATGCGCAATACATCTATCGGTAACTCAATAATCATTTCACCTTTTAAGCTAAACATCAGCACAATGGTACACAGCAAAGCAATTAGAGTAATAGGTGAAATACGAGGAATGTACGTATTGTTGTACCAATCTTCCCCTTTCACTTTTACTAATATTTCTCGGCCAAGGAACCCTGCTAAAAAAGGCACACCGAGATAAATTAATACGCTATGGGCAATATCCAACATCGATATATCAACCATCATACCGGTGTAACCAAACACTGGTGGTAACACGGTAATGAATAACCATGCCATAAAGCTATAAGTCACAATTTGAAATACACTATTTAATGCAACCAATGCGGCACCGTACTCTTTATTTCCACCCCCAATATCGTTCCATACCAAGACCATGGCAATACAACGTGCAATACCGATTAAGATAATACCAACCATGTAACCTGGGTGATCGCCCAAAAATGTTAATGCTAAAACAAACATTAAAATAGGCCCAACTAACCAATTCATTATTAATGATAAAGTAATCGCTCGTTTGTCTTTTGTAACCTTACCTAACAAACGATAATTTACCTTCGCCAATGGCGGGTACATCATTAAAATAAGCCCAATCGCTAATGGAATATTAGTGCTGCCAACGGTCATTCTTTCATTTAATGCGGCTACCTGTGGAAATAAAAAACCGATAGCAACACCAACTGCCATAGCAACAAATATCCATAGTGTTAAAAATCGATCTAAAAAACTCAGTTTTGCAATGGGAGTATCGGTGCTTATATTATTACTCATGGTGATGGCCTTGTTAAAAGTAATTGATCAAATTTCGTTTAAAATTAATCACAACTATCCGCCTTACTTTAGCTGTGACCTACTTTAGCTATTAATTTAGCTATATAGTTCAGCAAATAGAGTTGAAAAAAGCTCGAATTGTTTTTTATTAATGCGGTAACACATTTTGGGTGGCATCGCCTCCGCAATAATAAATTCAGCTTGCTTTAGGATCCGCAAATGCTCTGAAACCGTTGATTGCGCTAGACCAAGTTCAGAGACTAAGTCACTATTTAAGCATCCTCCTGACTTATCAACCGCGACTAAGATACTCAGTATTCGTAACCGTGCAGGATGTGCTAATGCTTTTGCTTGAGCAGCCAGCAGTTGTTCATTAGTTAACTGTTGCTCGCTGACCTGTAAAAATTGTTTATCTATAACCATACATTTTGTATTCATAAACCCTCTATAATAGCTAATCGTCGATTAACGATTAACTATACTAGGATCATTTTAGAAATAAAGAGGTTTGAAGGGTAAAAACAATTTTTTAAAAAATTTCACTTCTACTATTGAAAATAATTTTTAGTGTCCCTAAATATATAAATGTGATGCGATGACACGTTAAAACACCTCATCGCTTATTGTTTTATTTTATTTAACCTCAATTCTGGTTAATGAAAGTGGAATTATATTTAAAATCATAAGACTATATTTTTTGGCTATGCAGTGCCGCTAGTTTTGCGTAGTTCAAGGCGTGGAGTTCAAGGCGAATTATTGAAGCAATAACTGGTTATTGAGAGATAATTTAACGAAGAAATCCGCGGAAATAACCGTGTTGTATCGCTTTGCTTATCCAGAACTGAAGTTATTTACTATAAGGAGAACTTATTATGAATACAATTGATCTAACTCCCCTTTATCGCAACAGTGTTGGCTTTGACCGTTTAGCATCATTGCTTGATAACGCATTAACTTCAGAAACAAAAGCAACTGGTTATCCTCCTTACAACATCGAAATACTCGGTGAAAATAAATACACAATTTCACTCACTGTACCTGGATTTACACAAGAGGAACTGGATATTCAAGTTGAAAAAGGAGTTTTAAGTGTTTCTGGTAATAGACAAAACACTGACAATGATCGTAAATACTTGCACCAAGGCATTCCAAATCAAGCGTTCGAACGTAAATTTAACTTAGCAGATTATGTTGAAGTAACAGGTGCAGATCTCTCCAATGGCTTATTGAATATAAACTTAGTCAAAGAGATCCCAGAAACCATGAAGCCGAAGAAGATTTCCATTAATCAAATAGATAAATCGTTAACATACCATAAAGAAGAAAAGGTAATTAATGATAACAGTAAAGATAAAGTCGCTTAAATGGCATGTGTTTATGTAAACTATAAACGCGTCGAGTGAACGTTAATATATTTAAAAGAGGCAGTGAGCACTGCCTCTTTAGTCTTCACTATTTTTAGCTACAAAGTGAGTGAATGTCCAGATCTACACTTTTCCATATCTACAATATTGTTTTTATAAATGTTATTTTATTGCAATGAAGGCATTGATATTTAGATTCATTTCTATGGCTTAAATATTTTTCTTTCCAAGTTCGGCGAGTTTTCATAAGGGGGAGTTCTTCTTTGCAAAATTCACATATACGCATGACTGTCCTGTATTATTAACAAATAGGCAAACTGTAATTAAATTACATTTTACAGCAAGATATTGATAAATAACAAACTTACTTTTGCTTTTTAAGCTCAATTTAGTTTAAAAATTACCGAACACATGAAATTTGATATGTACCTAACAAATCACACCTACTTTTTAAAACTCCAAGAGTAAAAAATTTTAGCCAAAACTCATTTATTGGTCAAAGTTAATGTATTTTTATCACCTTATATGGAAACTATTTATAGTATAGTTAATCAATAATTACAGAATAACTTTCATCATTAATTAGCCTTGATGCTTATAACCTACAACAATATCAATATAGGAAAATAAATATGAACGAATCAAATGAATTGTTACCTTTATTCTTCACACTTATTGCCGGTGGTCTTATTGGCTTTATTATTTATCATATAACACTTGGAAAAAGCAAAACTTCTGAACAACAAAAAGAGCTTGATAAAAACAAAATAGAATTAGAAAAATACAAAGCACAAGTAAATGCTCACTTTAATGATAGCGCTGAATTAATGGGGCAAGTGGCGAGTAGCTACCAAGCTCTTTACAATCATATGGCAGACCAATCAGAGTCATTATTAGGTGACACTGCAACAACTCATTTTCCGTTATTAAAAACAGTAGATGACACTGATCAAGAAAAAGTTGTCAAGCCAGAAAGTAGTGAATCGGAAGAAGTTGAAATAGCAGAAACAGCTGTGAATGAAGTTAAATCTGAACAAGATGAAGCAACGGTAACTGAAGTTAAATCTGAACAAGATGAAGCTACTGCAAATGAAGTTAAAAAAGAAGAAGTTGAATCTGAAGAAGCTGAAACAACTATAAATGAAGTTAAATCAGAACAAGCTGAAGCAACGGTAACTGAAGTTAAATCTGAACAAGATGAAGCTACTGCAAATGAAGTTAAAAAAGAAGAAGTTGAATCTGAAGAAACTGAAACAACTGTAAATGAAGTTAAAAAAGAAGAAGCAAAATAAAGTTAATAAGAATCTAGGCAAAATATAGTCGTAAGTGTAATTACGACTATATGCCCTGATCCCGTCCTGAAATCTAGATAGTTATATTTTTAGAGCGCATTTAAAATTGCTTAAAGGTTTGGGTGTGCAGCCTTATCTTCAGCAAGCCACACTTGAGATTGGCGAGATTGAGTCATAATAAACTACCTTCGAGCATGTAAAACTGCATCACTAAAAGATAGGTTGATTATGAATATTGATCAAAGTTTATGGATGTCCGTTACTTTCCATACGCTTCCGCCTTAGACAGGTTTTAATAGGTTGGTCTTACCGTTTATGCTACATCATTGTTGTAAAATTGTGTAAAGCTGTTTTTTTGAGTTAACGTGTTTTAATTTTTATGCCGTCACTATTTATTCTGTTATTAATAATTGCTGTAGATATTTAGTTTCATATCTTAAGATGACCCAGGCTGTTCTGACCATTTTATTGGCTAATGCAATACAGGTCGTCCTCTTAATACCTAAGCGCTCTTTTAATTGTATTAACCACGCTTGTTTTAATTTTGTGCGCTCATCAGGTAACCTTGAATAAATGAAAGTGCTCCTTGATATAACGCACACCTTAATTCTTTAACGCCTCCATTTTTAATAATACCTGTCATATTGGTTTTACCACCGGAGCTATGTTGTTTGGGGGTAACACCAACAAAAGCAGCAACCTGTCGAGCGCTTGTAAATTGCTTTCCATCAGCAATAGTTGAATAAAGCATACCAGAGAAGATTTCAGCAACACCTTCTAAATCCATCAAATTTTTACAAGGATTTAACTGTCTCACTAAGGCATTCTTTACTTTCTCTAGCTTAGTAAACTCAATTTTTAAGTGCAGATATTGCTCCCATAATAGGCTAGAATATACTGGTAGATTAGCCTTAAAGTCACTGTTGAAAAGCTTCTAATATATTTACCATTAGTTCCCCATGTTCATTCATTGCCTTATTATTCCAGCTAGAAATATCATCATTAATTCCATTAAATATATGCGCCAACTTTAACGACTGAATTAATCCCTTACTATAACTGACAGAAAATGACGCTTTTTTTTCTATGGGATCTTTGTTGCTATAGGATGAATTTTCACTAACAGAAATCAATGCTAAGTTACCAAAACTATCTCGTAATTCAGAAGAAATCGTTCCTGTACTTTGTGGACTCACATGTTCAATTGAATTTACAGAACGCATCCGGTATACAGCACTTCCATTTAGTATTACAGGTTTATTGCAAAAATTATTTTTTAGAGCATGATCGTTAAACCATAACTCCCATAAGCAATATTCCAGTTTATAAAACCAATAACGATGAACATTTGTACCTAATTCACTTTTATCTGCTTCGAGTAATACACCTTTAAGAGTCTGTTCCTTTAATAAGAAACTCTCATAGTGTTTATCTTGTTTTTTTAAATTTGTTAAGAAAGTTTCAGTATTGTCTTTAGGTGATGAGTTTTCTTTTAAATCCCAAAGGGCTTGAGTTAACCATGTTGCACGTTGCCCTCCATTCACAGGGCTAAAGTACATCATTGACTGTAACATGGTAATCGACTTCCATGTTTGCCCTGAGAATGGAGTACGACTAAGTGATTTATAACCAGAGTCTGCCAAGCGAGAAGTTATTTGCCAGTTTGCATATTCACTGGATTCCTCTATTTGCCCTTTTATTACAAAATTATCGAGTAATAAGCGACACGCTAATAAACAATCGATAAACTGCATTTTTCGGTTGCTACAAGCACTTTTAATTACCTTTTCAAAAGACTCAATTAATTTTTTATCATCTAGTGAAATATTTGTTATGGCTTCGCTTACATCAGTTTCCTTATTTTCACTTGCAATAAAAATTCTTAATACATGTAATAAAAATACAGGGAAAGAAACAGGACTTCTATATTTTATAGGCTTTGAGTTTATATTTTGTTCAACACTTTCGAACGAAAAAGTTGGTTTCAAAATAGCTTCTAAAGTAATACCAACTTCTTTTGTTTCTGTCGTTCCCTCTTTTACTGGCTTTTCTACAGTTTCCAATATCGTTACTATTTCATTATCGAAAGGAGATAACCCATAGTTAAATTTTGTTTGAAAACTCCCCGGAATATACCCATCAATATCAGCACATAAATCCCAAGCTTTCCCGTATGCCTCTAACTGTTCATTTGATAAACCATTTAGCATAAATGCTTTTAATATTTCATGTTTTTCTAACTGAACACCGCGGCTATTCATCGTATCAAAGAAACGCTCCTTATCAGCATTAGGGTGTAATTGAGTAATAACAAAACTCGCTTTAGACCAAAGGTAATCATTAAAGTCCTGTAGTGAGACTTTTGATTTAAATTTTTTATTGTTATTAAAAAATGCGCTAATAGTTTCACGCGCTTTAATCATGGCTGGATTTTTTAACCAACTATGGTCATCAATACCATATTTCTCTGTCGCTAAGCTTTCCACAAAGTGAGTTAACGCCTTAATGTCAGCATTTCTACCTGAGAAATTAAGTCTAGGTTTACTATTAATTGTTAAAAATTTATCCCATTGATGAGTTACTTTTAAAGTTGATATTTTCACTAAAACCGAAGCTATTAACCATAACGTTGTTAAACGCTGTTGCCCGTCAATTAATTCTAAGCTATCAGTAAGATCGACAGGATTCTCAACTGAAGTAACTAATGCACCAATAAAATACTCTTCCGATGGATTGCTATCGCATGTATCAAATAGATCATGTAATAAACGCTCAACATGTTCAGCTTCCCAAGTATATAAGCGTTGATATATTGGAATTAAAAAAGGATATTTTAAAGCGGGTATTACTTTGTCTTCACTGCCTCCAACAATAAGTGCAGGTGTGTATTTATACGTTGTTAGCGCTTCAGCTATCGACCTATTCATCTGTTGACTCCGTTACGCTACTAGCCATCTTTATCAAAAATGTAGATAAACGGTTAGATGATTTTTTATGTGAAAACTCTATATCCTCTTGATGCCAATAAAAACTTTCCAAATACCTTTTACGTACACCTTTTATTTTGTCTTTTTTTTGTTTACTCACCTCTAGTTCTAAAGCACTTTTATTTATTAATCGTTTAATATAATCAACTGTTTCTCTTGAAGTTGGTAACAATAACAACCGAGAGAATATCTTTTCATCGTTTAATTTTTTTTCAATTGAAGAGCGTCGTAATTGAGATAATAGAATCCTAAAACTGAAAATATATTGATCACTTAATTGAACAAACTCATTAAAGCATTTATCTTGACCATAACGGTCGACATAAAATAGAATTAAAGCCTGCCAAGATTGAATCAACCTTGGGTATCCACGTCCTTGCACAGATTCTTGCTTTCTATGTATTTTAAGCAAACATTCTTGTATTGAGACTACTACTTCAGCTTTATCAGAACTTTCTGAAGTTTCACTTTCTTTATCAATATCAGAAGCAAACAACTGTTTATATAATTCCGCGTATTTAGCGATAAACATAAAGAACTGCTCACCACCAATTAAAGGTTGATCTAACTGTAATGGTAATTCTGTGACATCATCTAATGAATAGATAAATCTATTACCGTCGTTTAATGGGAGCTCAGTCTCGAATGTAAATGGAAATACGTCTTTTTTATCTGGATGATAATGGATAAGCCAATTCTGATATAACTGAGAGTTACTTGGCATTGAAAGTTGTACTTTATTTGAAGTTGAACTTGTTTCTGTCTCGGTACTTTTTTGTATTCGTACCCCAAATTCAGATGTAAGCTGTAAATGCTCGCCATGCTGTCCATGTAACCTTTTTCTTGCTCGGCCTATCAATTGTTCGGTGAGGTAATAAGCAACTCGCTGGTTATAACAACTATTTAGTTTAAGGTTTTCATACTCTTCCCAAATACGCGAACAACCAATACCTACAGAGGGATCAGAGACAACACCACGTAAATGCCGGGCTTTTAATAAATCGAAATCGGAGAGTCGTTTACCTGCACTATTTTGGCTATCAAAAAAGGCAAAAGCCTGATCTACAGAATTAATAGTGATTACCACAAATTCACAATGAGTAAACAATAGATCTAGCTGAGATGGTTCGAGTTGCCATTGGTTAGAGCTTAATATTGATTTTATCAATGCAAAATTACTAGCAAGTTGGTGTTGTGCTTCACGATGAGTGAATTTTGCTTGTAGTAAGCTTAATGGTTTTTTCGACAATAATTGGTCAATTCTATTGCTTGAGTTCTGATTTTTTTCCTTTAATGCCATTACTAATAAACACAAGGTTAATGAGCGCTGTTGTCCATCCACTAAATTATAATGTGTTAACGACTCTGTGGTATTAACTTGTTGGTGTAAAATAACCGTGCCTAAAAACAAGGGAAGAAAAGGTTTAACATCGTTATCATTTGATATGGGAAAAATTATTTTTCCGATATCTGCCAACAATTCACTAACTTGTTCTTTACCCCAGCAATACCGACGCTGGTAAGCGGGTAAAGTTAACACTTTGCTCAGCAAGCCTTTAAGGTTAACTTTTTCAACAGACACATCATTAGTTGATGATGTTTCATTAATAGAGGCCATTCTAAAAATTATCCTAGTGGTTGATTAATTCGATAGAAAACGAGTATATTGCGGACCATACTTTTAAACTTTCTTATTCCAAAAGTCTGTTCATCGTCATTATTATTTACTTGATATTTTTCTGCTCAATAAGAAACCAGCATCTTGTTTAACATCATCACTTTGAGAATTAAGCCATTAATAAAACTTATACCACCAAAACCATCATTCCGTTGATTTGATTCTTCAGCTAGCCAATCAATTGGGCTTTTACTTGAACGCTTTATTTAAAGAAATAAAAATCAGATGTCTTTTTCTCAGACTGACTTAATGTAATACTTCTTAATATTAGCCCACAAAGTGGAATATTTAATATTCATAATATCAAATAGTTACCTTAATACCATCAGATATTTATATATTAATCTACATTAGTGGATAGGTTAATTAAAGTAATCCAATTAACCTTATTTTTAAAATTAGCTTTTCCTCATAAATTTCTATTTATAGCGATAGATACATGGGTCGAAACAGTGATATAAAGCAAACTAAATGAATGGAAAGTTGAAAACTTTTATTATAACAATACTGCCTTTGCCCATTTGTGAGCCAAAAGAACAGTTAACAGACCTAATTCACAGTGCAGCTACAGTAGCAATAGAGTGATTATTGTAAGTAATGGCTTTGATGATTAATAAACAACCAAAGTGATAATCTTATTTTAGTGCCTAATGCTTCATCGGGACAAAAACCCGCATAAATATGCTTACTTGGCTCTTGAGTTTTATCATTTATTACTGACGATATTAGCGTTAGACCTTCTGATAATGAAAAGCCTGAATTTAATTTATTGGATACCCTACTAGAAAAATCGTATCCGTATTGCTGCCAACCTGTTGAAGCAACTGCATATACAGCAGATGTTTCACTCAGCTTATAACCGCACTCTTTGATATAAGTGAGCACATCTTCATCCCAAAACTGCTCAAACGGTTTATTGCTATTACTGGTTAGTGAGAGATAACCTAATTGAAATGGATTTTCAGATATTCTTTCGAATAAAAATCCGAGATTTGAATTCAAAAAAAATGTGCCCAATGGGCATGGTTCATACTGCACTCGAATAATATCTAACAATGCTTGAAGAAATTCAGATGGACGGTCATATTGCCCTGCAACTTGAAAACCTGTTTTCCCATCTTCCTCATAAAAACAACGTACATCATCTTCGCTGACAGCGGGCAAGTTACTCTCTTTAGTAAGCTCCATTAAATCATATATACCATCGAGCACTTCATCTAGTTTTTGTTGGAACTTCAGTGGTGATTTTATGTTTTTTTTATTCTTCATTTTGCTCTCTTCTTAATAAAATGAGCGAGATCGGTGTATTTTGGTTGGTGTAAATATGCAGGACGATTTAGCTCACTAATTTGCTCTGACATGTGATGATTAAACTCTTTTTTTAACTCCGTCTTTTTAAGATATTCAGACTTATTAGCCACTAGGTCTACGCTAACTAACACTTCACCTATTGGTTTTTTATCTTCTAACCCTGTCGCAATGACGGTTATATGGACATCTTTTTTAATATTGCTTCGAATGGTGACGCCAATAATTATTTCTGACTCTTCTGCTGTATAGGTTTTCAGAGTCTCTCCCGCCAGATTAAACTCTTCCAAACTAAAATCATCACCAGCCACAATATGAACGAGCATTCTACTAATATTATTTAACGCGACGTTTTCCAGCAGTGGGCAAGATATAGCCTCTTGAACGGCAACAACAACTCGATCCGCACCTGTTGCCTTGCCTACGCCCATCACACAAGTAATTCCCTTACCCGTATTAATCGTTCTTAAATCAGCATAATCGAGGTTTATTAACCCTTCTTCTTCATTGATAATGGCAGAAAACCCTGCAACAGCTTCATGTAAAATACTGTTTGATGCGCTTAATGCATCAAGAAATGAGATGCCTTTAGGCAAGATTTTTTGCAATTTGTCATTAGGTAGGGTTATTAAAGAATCAACATGTTTCCCAATCTGTTTGATACCTTGCTTGGCATAACTCATGCGTTTATTTCCTTCAAAAGAAGAAGGTTTGGTAACCACAGCAATAGTTAATGCGCCACATTCCTTTGCAATCTCAGCAACAACGGGTGAAGCCCCTGTTCCAGTCCCTCCTCCCATACCTACGGCAATAAATACAATATCAGCCCCTATAATTGCTTCTCGTATCTGTTCAATATTCTCTAATGCTGACTGATATCCTATTTCTGGATTAGATCCTGCGCCAAGTCCTTTTGTTAATTCAACTCCAAGTTGGACACGAATATCAGCTCCAGAGGGCGTTAATGCCTGTAAATCTGTATTCATGACGATAAACTCTACTCCACCAAGCCCTGCTGAAATCATATGTTGAATGGCATTACCTCCCCCTCCACCTACCCCAACAACTTTAATAACAGCTGTTTGTTTATTATCTTCAAGTAATTCAAAAACTGCATTACTTTCAATTCTGTTTTCTCCAGACATTAGATCTCCATTATTACGTTTTTATTCTGTGATAGTTACTGAAGGTATTAGTGTCATTGTTTGGTAACAAACAGAACAGTTTGTAAAAGTCCGTAGCACTTGGGTAAATACCTGCAAAAACAACTCTGTTTAAGTCGTAATAGAACCCTGAATTAATGTGAAAACATTTAAAATATCACAAACATGTGTTCATTGAGGAGATTACATCATATTTTAATCAACCTAATTTAACTCTCATCGCGTTCGGCTATACGCTTAAGCATCCAATCATATATATCGTCATCAAACCAACCAACAGCTCTGTCACCTAGGGGATACTTTTAGGTGGAGTAAACGTCGACATCCAATAATTTAAAATTTACAAATAACGTTGCTAATTAATGGCAATAAATTGAATCGCTAACAAAAAAATACTGGTTGATAATAAAAAATTATAATTAATCGCAATTGAAGTAAATAATAGCTTTTTCAGATATGACTGATTTTAACGGCCGCTAATTAACCGTACCAGGTGTTGGACCCGTCATTGCCGCTGCATTAATGGCCGCAGTCGGTGATGCAAACGCCTTTAAAAATGGCAGACAACTTGCTG
>NZ_KI519480.1:12026-16956 GCF_000482725.1 Psychromonas arctica DSM 14288 | reverse complement strand
TATTATTTTTTGGGGACTTTTCTCTATTAGGGTCACTTGATGGTGGCTTACTACTATTACGACTGTTGAGGCCGAGACGCTGACAAAGCAAATTAACGATAAGCAGTAATAAATCTAACGTTGTGCGCATAGAAGGCGATAATGTTTTATCGGCTTCTATCTGTTGTTTTATCTTTTCGACATTACTCTCAATATCGAGACCACTTACTTTCATTTTGCCTCATCATAGGAATAGGAAGAAAGTAGTTAGAGTAACGACTAAAAAGGATCAATCAAGTTGATCCTTTTTGATCTTCTATAAACTATCAAAAATGTGAATTAGGTGCTGAGTAGTTACAAATAAATAAAAGTTACATTAACAAAAAAAACAACCTAAAGAAGAATAGTAAAGAAGTTAATAAAAGATTGGCAGTCAGAGATGTTGACATTAAGCATCCCTTTTACGCATTAATGAATACGTATTAGCTGAATATCGTTTAAAAATTAGTATCTTATTTACGATGTTTTTTAGAAATACTCTTTTACAAAAAACAGGCATAAAGTATTGTAATTGTATGTAAATGAATGGTTTCTTTTTAGTAAATTTGGTTTGTGAAGGGGCAATAGCATTCTTGCCCCTTCAGTTAAATGTCAATCAACGTTTCTATAATAGTTATTCAATCTTTATTACATATTACACAACGTCATTTGACACTTAATGGTACCAATTACGCTATAGCTACTTTTATGCTGTAGCTACTTTTTCAGCATTAATACCTTCTAGGATATCTTTAATTTTATCTTTGTTATCGCTGTTGTATTGCACACCGATAAGTATAGAGCCTTTCTCGATAGCATTTTCGTAAAACTTAACCTCGTGCTCAGGAATAAATGCACCGATAACAGCACCTAAACTACCGCCTACTGCTGCGCCAACACCACCCGCTGCAAATGCTGCAACTAATGGGCCTGCAACGAGTAAACCTGCACCGCCTGTTGCAACTGTACCAACAGCTGTAAATCCTGTGATAACTGCTGCTAATATACCTGTAGATGCAGCACCTGCCATGCCACCTTCAGCAGCTTTTGTACCCTCATCTACAGCAAAATCGTCTTTAGAATATGAGTCATTAGCTATTACGCTTATGTCATTTTGTTTAACACCAATTGCTTCTAATCTATGAATTGCAGCACTTGCTTTTGATGAATTTTCGAATAATCCAGTAATTACTTTGCTCATAATGAAACCTCTTGTTAGTTAAAAAACTAGCTAATTTATTATCTTAGCTACAGGGGTATGAGCAATCACTGTGCCAGCATGAATACTTATGCTTCAAAAATTAAAATAAACATTAATTATCAACAACTTAACCCAGTAACTTTATTATTAAAAATCAAGATTTTTGTTGTGTTACTGCATTGGTAAAATAGCTTTATGTGTAAGCTTTACCTGAATTATTATAATTTTTACACGCTCTATGTTACTTAAACTGACTCTATAAATTATTAATTTGTTTTAGTAACCTTTACTGTCTTTAGATAACTTACAAATTAAGAGATAAATAATAAACAAACTGCGCACAACAGACCGGTCAGGCAAAAACTTTTATAGAAAAAATACCCTTAATCAATAACGAGTACATGATAATAAAGCGATTGATTAATGATATTTACATTGTTTTAAAACCTTAATATTTTCATATTTGATGCGTTAGGCTGAGTGTTATATATGCTTAATATTAGCGAGTGCTAATGAGGATATGTTGAAAATTTAAAAATTATGATAGTAATAAATTAATGAGTTGGTCGTCGTAATTGGTTTTTACTGGCTATCCCACATTTAGCGGTATGTTCAGCGAACCAAGCTAACTCCTCCAAAGAGGCTACAGCACCCTGATAATCCTTTCCGAACGACTGGTTAGTGGATTGGCGAGACTGAGTCATAACAACGACCGCTTTGCATGTAAAAGCGACATCATTAAAAGATAGAACTGAAAATGTCACTTATCGTACGTCAATGTCCGACTTAATTGCCTTGTTATATTTTTTATACCATAATCTAATATATATTGGTATTAACTAAAAGGGTTTTAACAATGGCTAAAAATACTAGCGTGACTTTAGGTGATCATTTTGATCAGTTCATAAGCCAACAACTTCACTCTGGTCGCTATGGTTCAGCAAGCGAAGTACTAAGAGCCGGCTTGCGAGCATTAGAAGATCAAGAGAACAAGTTACAGAATTTACGTAATATGCTAATTCAAGGTGAGCAAAGTGGCACCGTTGACTATAGCTATGACTCGTTACTCGCTGAACTTGATAAAGATAGTAACTGATGAACAAATTCGTATTATCAGCTAAAGCGAAGTCAGATTTAATTAAAATAGCAAAGTACACCCAGTTAACATGGGGACAAGCACAGCGAAATAACTATTTAAAATTACTAGATAACTCATTTCAATTATTAGCAGATGAGCCCAAGCTAGGAGTTAAATGTAATTACATTAGAGAAGGTTATAGTAAGTACCCTCAATCTAGCCATGTAATTTACTACAAAGAGCATAAAGCAGATAAAATACTAATTGTTCGCATTTTACATAAAAGCATGGATGTTAACCGTGCTCTATGAAAAAACGCCTCATTAAGACCGAAAATTAGGGTTACCCATTATTTCAGTGAGAATAAGGTGTATCTGATAACGACACTTGAGATTGGCGAGACTGAGTCATAACAACGACCTCTTAGTATGTAAAACGACATCATTAAAAGATAGAACTGAAAATGTTACTTATCGCACGTCAAAGTTTATGGCTGTCCAGCTCTTTCTTGTCCAGCTCTTTCTTTAGAATTTTTTGGCCCAGAGGGACTGTATGCATTACCGTGCTGATAGAAGAAACTGTGAGGATCAAGCGTTCGGGCTATTGTCTCAAGCTCTTCTAAAGCAACTTCTGGATTTTTTTCAATAATGCTACGGATTCTAGAAAGTTGCTCATCAAATCCATCGCTACCGTAACTATCTCCCTCCCAACGCATAGCGCTAGGTAAATTCTGCTTTATACAATTGAATCCACAATACTCCCCTGGAACCAAATTCACCCATTTGGGCCCCTTCCAATAAACTGCAAAATACATAACCTTCGCTTTGACCTTGTTTATCCCAAGGTCAATGAGTGCGTCATAGAACATACGATGCGTATCTCTCCATGTCCGAACCTGATTTTCATTGTAACAGTAGTGATCATGAACAATCGCTGCCTTTAAGTACGACTCATCATATTGATCACCGATGATCGGCTGTGCCCATTTCGGAATAGAAGCCCCATCGGTAGTTCCTGATTCTCCGTTGCCATCTTTCCACTCGTCAGTTTGCCATACCAAACCATTGTTTGATGATTTGTAAGTTAGCATTCCTTTAAGCTTGCAAATTCTCGACTGTGTTTGCTGGCACCCTTCAGGAAAAAGTACCAAATTTCCAGAAAAAGTCCCTGCGTAAACAGGAAGGGAAAACATTGTTATTACTATTGATAGAAGTGCTGTGGCATTTTTCATAGGCTCTCCGATAATAAATAGCCTCAATCTAACGCAGCAAACACTGGCGCGTAGGTTGGCGCTATTTTTGCTGCTTTTGGGTTTTAGCAAAAACCACGACAACCGTAATGCGTCCGGTGATTTGCCTTGTTAGTTGCAACTTGCTTTGAGTGCTTTAGTAAAACGTCAAGCCGAATACTACAAACCAAATTATACGCTGAATGCCAACTACAAAACTGCAATGAAGCCCGCATAAACAAACAAGAGCTAATGTTGCGAACTGCATTTTTTATAACGCATGCAGACAACAAACACAAAAAGATCAGGACATCCAAACTTTATATTAAAAGATAGAACTGAAAATGTTACTTATCGCACGTCAAAGTTTATGGCTGCTGAGATGGTCACTCCACGAAGGCATCAAAATGTGCCAAGATTGGATAAGTGTTCAGCAAATCAATCTAACAAATGGAGTGACCAATATGAAATGTAGCGTAATTAGCATCGACCTAGCAAAGAATATTTTCCAAATTTGTGCATTAGATGAAATGCGCCAAGTACTCTTTAACAAGAAAGTTAAGCGTTCAGAGCTAATTCATGAATTAAGACAGTTTGAACCTTCTCTAGTGGTGATGGAAGCTTGTTACAGCTCTAATCCATGGGGTAGACGAATCGAAAAATTAGGCCATGAAGTGAGGCTTATTCCGCCCTTTGTTGTGAAGCCATTTGTGATTGGTAATAAAAATGATGCCAACGATGCACTGGCGATTGCAGAAGCGTCATTAAGGCCTAAAGTGCGTTTTGTTGCAGTGAAATCAAATGAGCAACAAGATATTCAATCATTGCAACGCATTGCCGAACGTATGATAAAAGTCAGAACGGGTGACGTTAACCAACTAAGAGGATTATTATCTGAATATGGCACGGTTGTGGGGCTTGGTGTTCCTACGTTAATGAAAGCAATTCCCGATATTATTGAAGATGCAAGCAATGAGTTAACCGCCATTGCACGTACTTTTGTTCGTCGTTTATATCGTAATATACAAAGAACTACCATACAGATTGATGAAATAAAAACGCAGCTAAACGCGCTAGTGAAAGATAAGGATGAGTACAAATTACTATTAACCGTGCCTGGTGTTGGACCCGTCATTGCCGCTGCATTAATGGCCGCAGTCGGTGATGCAAACGCCTTTAAAAATGGCAGACAACTTGCTGCTTGGATTGGACTTACGCCTTCTCAATACGCTAGTGGAGAAATCAATCGAATGGGTAAAATTACCAAACGAGGAAATAGCACGCTCAGAAAGTATCTAATCCATGGCGCCCGCACCGTATTAAATTGGTGTGACAAAAAAGATGATGTCTTAAGTTGCTGGCTAAAAAAACTCAAAGAACGCATGCATGGATGCAAAGCAGTGGT
>NZ_KI519480.1:7527-11786 GCF_000482725.1 Psychromonas arctica DSM 14288 | reverse complement strand
GACGTACTTTTGCACGATATCAATTATTAAAAAATAAAGAAAAAACAGTTTAACCTTGATTTACAAGGAGTGACCATATATGTCCAGCTCTTTATGTACTAACGCAGCGGTTCAGACAGTGCATCCTGAGTGAGCCTATTCGCGACAAAGGGCACGCAGATGGAATCCATGAGTACGCATTGATTGAGGGAAAATTTAATGTGGGTAAGTAATGATACATGATAAAAATTTTGGAAGTTTTTATTGTGTAACATTATGATTTTAAAGAATCCAATGTATGTCCTGCCTTTTTTATTGAAATTGCTATTTGTAGCTATTTGTTGATAAATTATTTAGAATGATATGTGCCTATAAGTATCTATAATAATTTGATATAAAAGTGAAAGAAATTGAAATGACAGTAAAACAATTTAAGATTATTTTGGGTTTGTGCAAAAAACAACCTTGGCTTGAAGATAAAGAAAGTGAGCTAACTAAGCTCTTGTTTACGGACTGTAAAACCGAAGATGAACGTAAATTGATTTTAGAATTACTAGAACGATTTGTTCATATCTCACACCAATATTATAGCTTATTAATAAAAGAACTCGCCGAAGCTATTGTGACTGATAGTTTAGAGTCTAGTTCAACTCAAATTGTTGCTATGACAGGCGATTACAATACAGATAGCGCCCAATTTGTTTCTTATGGATTGAAACCCCGATTAGAAAAAGCAGGATGGCGAAATCACGTGTCCATTACTCAATTTCAACGTGCATTTAAAACGTATAAAGCGAGTGGATTTGTTCATAAGGATATAGTTCTGGTAGATGAATTTATTGGAAGTGGAAAGACTGTTATTGGGAGGGTTAACAAGTTAAATAGAATGTTCAAAGATGCTGGTTATAATGATGTTACGATCCGAGTTAAGACTTTAATTTCATCTCAAGTAGGCATAGATATAGCTAGAAGTTCTGGTATTGATATAGAAAGTCTTGTGTATTTAGATAGAGGGATCTCTGATTATTACCCTTCTGAAATGGTGAGTGATAAATTAAACTTGATGGCTAAATTAGAGGGGCTACTTTCAACTTCATATAACGGTAGGGAACTTCCTAATTTGGGATATGGTGAAACCGAATGCTTGTATACAAGAGATGATGGAAATACACCAAATAGTGTATTTCCTATTTTTTGGTGGCCATTTTTGAAAGATGAATCAGAAAGAGATACTTTATTGGTTAGAGCAATGGCAGATGCATAAATTATGAAACTTAATAAAAGTGAGTTAGCAACATTAAATGTTTTAATGAAATCGTCTAAAGGTTTAGATACCTTTACTCTTTTTCGTAGGTTAAATTTTTCGTTTTCTGAATATTCTAAAATTATTCGTATTCTTTCTGGAAAAGGTATGATTAATGAACATCAGGAAGATTTTTTGAAAATCACTCTTATTGGGAAAAAGTATATAACTCAGCAAAACAAAGTCATATCAGATAAGCCCTGGAGGAAAGTCCCAACTCATTTTTTAGGTGAAAAGCTGACTAAAAATTCACTATATATACCAAGTATCAAACTGTTAGATAAAAAGACTTTTAAAATAGATAAAGATGAATTATATTAGACTCTTAGCTTGCAGAAGCTAGTATGTTGGAGTGTAGTCGCTCTCAGGTTAAGGTGAACGTTAACCATGACTAATAATTTTCGAAAAGATAAAAATTAGTTAGTCCGATCTTACTAGAAATTTTCGAAAAGATAAAAATTGCTAGTAAGATTCCGTGAATAGCTTCGCTATTCATTCGGACATCAAGTTATCGGATATCACGCAAGCGCAATATCAGATAACTTGATGTATTTTGCAAAGTATAGAAGGTAGCTTCTGCAGCTATTCAATAAAGATTGAAAAAATGAAATTAAGTGATGAATGGAATTTATATCTATTAGACAGAGGGATTTCTAGTCATTTAGTACCCCAATATATGTCTTATATTGAAAAATTAACAAGCCAAAATATCCCCGTTATATTTGAAGTCGAACATTTAGCCAAACTTATTGGTATTGAATACCGTGCACTAAACAAAATGGTTTACGGGACAAATGATTTTTATAGAGAATTTAAAATACCGAAGCGAAGTGGAGGTGAAAGAATTATTTCAGCCCCCTATCCTTCTTTGTTGTTATGTCAAAGTTGGATTTATGAAAGTATTTTAAAATCTTGTTCTGTGCACTATAGTGCGCATGCATATACAACTAACAAATCAATTGTCACTAATGCTGTACAACACTTGGGAGCTAAAGCCTTACTTAAAATGGATATGAAAGATTTCTTTCCATCTATTTCGATTAATTGGGTTGTAAATTTTTTTTCTAATCTCGGATATTCAAATAATGTTTCCCATGCTTTAGCTTCTATTTGCTGCTTGGATGATGGACTTCCTCAAGGAGCTTCAACAAGTCCTGCTTTAAGTAATATACTACTGATGAGTTTTGACCGGAGAGTTTGCGTATTAACATGATGCCGATCGCTCAATAACATTCATCGCGATCGCTTTTTTGTTTGTCTGTAGACCTCAGTAAAATCTAACTTAGGTGATCGGGTGACGTCAAGGTATTTAGTTTTTTACGCATCGATTCACCCTTTAATTCTAGTTTAATTGAGCCATGTACTAGACGATCTAATATCGCATCGGCATGCGTTGATTCTCCAATCATTTCATACCAATTTTCTATCGGTAACTGACTACTAATCATGGTCGATTTAGTATCGTATCTTGCATCAATTAGCTCTAATAAATCACTACGCTGTTGTACTGTTAACGGTTCTAGTCCCCAGTCATCTAATATTAATAAACTTGCTGAACTGAGTTTGTTAATAAGTTTTCGGTAGCTACCATCTGCTTGTGCAAGATACATTTTTTCAAGTAGCTCTTTGAGTCTAAAATAATAAACGCTTTCGCCTTGCTGACAGTGATTGTATCCAAGCGCGCAAGCGAGATACGTTTTACCGCACCCCGTAGCCCCAGTAATAAGTATGTTTTGATGTAGTCGTAACCACTCGCCTTGCCCAAGTGAGCGTATTTGAACTTTGTTAATCTGACGACTCGATTGATAATCTAACTGTGCTAATTGCGCACTTACTCGGAACTTTGCTTGCCGTGTTAAGCGTTCAATCCTCCGGTTGTCTCGTTGTGTTATTTCATTATCGAGTAGTAGCGCCAGCCGCTCTTCGAAAGCAAGTTCAACATAAGCGTTCGGTTGTTCAGTTTGCTGTTTAAGCGCATCACGCATGCCACTTAATTTTAGATTGTTGAGTTGTTGATAGACTGTTTTCATTGTATTTCCTTAATGGTAATAGCTATTTCCGCGAATGTTTTCATGTTCAATTTCATTCAATAAATCAAGTTGAACTTCGGGTAATGGTTGCTTATCTAATCCTTTTTCAAGGATGTTGGTGATTTGCTTTAAACGGGTTGCCCCCATCCACAGACCGCGATGACAAGCGGCTTCTAACCGTGCAGGGCTGTATTTTTTGGCAAGGCTCAGTAATCCTAAACAGACACGGTAACTTTGCTCTGGGTGCTTTTTAGCTTGTAAAAATTCAATCACCAGCTTCTCTGTTGATTTACCGATATCTCTTGCCCAACTTTCAAACCGCTGGGGAGACCATTGTTGCTGTTTTTGATGAGCTACCGGCATGTGCTGTTCGTTTGTGGTGTGCCCGCCGAGCCGATGATTGCGAGAATGAACCGCAACCTGTTTTCCATGATGATAAAGCGTGACCAGCTGACCGGTGACATGCGCTTCAAGCTTTTGTTTTATCAAGCAATGAGGGACAGAGTAGTAATGCTTTTCTACTTCAATATGGTAATCAATATGCACTTTCACCTGCTTGATTTGGGTAAATATGTAAGCCTTGTCGGGTAACGGTTTTAAGACTGGTTTATCGAGTAATTCAAATTGAGATAAGCGGGATCCTGGTTTCTTCTTCATTTGACGCGTATTTAAATCAATCAATAATTCTGCAATGCGCGTATTTAATTGACGTAAGCTGAAGAAAGGCTCATGACGTAATCGCGCCATTATCCAGCGTTCAACAATTTGCACACCGACTTCAGCTTTAGACTTATCCTTAGGTTTATAGGGCCTTGCAGGGACAATGACGGTGTTGTAATGCGCGGCAAGCTGTTGGTATGTAGGATTAAGATCTGGTTCGTAACGACAAGCCCGTGTTACACCACTTTTCAGGTTATCTGGAATGATTAGTTCCGGTACGCCACCCA
>NZ_KI519480.1:1986-7517 GCF_000482725.1 Psychromonas arctica DSM 14288 | reverse complement strand
GACGTACTTTTGCACGATATCAATTATTAAAAAATAAAGAAAAAACAGTTTAACCTTGATTTACAAGGAGTGACCATATATGTCCAGCTCTTTATTTACAAGCACAAAAACAACTGGTTATTTAACCATAGGTCAATATCACTATTCAGTCAAAAAGATATGGATGTCCTGAACTTTTATAACTTTTATGATCTTTTACTGATCTTTTAATTAACCATAGGTCAATATCACTATTCAGCCAAAAAGATATGGATGTCCTGATCTTTTTCTGATCTTTTTATTATTCAATAACTTTATCTACAGTTGCTGACAATCGCTGACATATCAATAATAATTTTCTGGCAATAATATGATAAAGTTTATTTATCTCTTTATTATTTATTGATTTACAGGCTTTATGAAAAAATCATTAGTATCTCTCTTCCTTATTATCATTTTTTCATTGGTAAGTATTCAACTACTCGTCATGCCATATTTTGAAAGTAATTTTAGACACCCGACTGAAAAATGGGCCCTCGAATTTTTAACTTCTGGCTCAACCAATATGCTCTCGAAAGAATTACAAAACTTACCAAAACAGCAAAGAAAAGTATATTTACAATCGGTACAAGCTAACTTTGGGTTTGAATTGGCTTTACAAAAGTGGAAAAAAAGTGATTTTTCAAATGAACAAAATCAATGGTTAGAGCGCAATGAAATATGGGGAGAGCCTCTCGATGATTTGGCTTATTTAAGCGTAGATGATGAACAACTTCTGGTTATTGTAAAGCCTAATTCAGTACCAAAATATTTAATCAATGAAGCTCAACGTTGGACAATGGGATCGTTTTATCAGCTTAATAATAAATTAAAGCAACAACCAGAAGACATGTGGCCATCTATTATCGATTCAGTGCGTAGTGATTTTAAGTATGATGTTTCACTACAGTCATTAGACGAATTAAACTATAAGATCGAGGATATGGCCTCCTTGAAAAAAGGGAATATAGTAACTATTTCTTCTGCAGATTCGAATTTTATTGGTTACCCTGCTGATATTGCCATACAGCGTATAGGTAGTAGCGATAAAGTTCTTATTCTGGGTCCTTTTAGTTCAGAGTTAAAAGATAAGGTCGTTTACATGCTTACGATTCTTTATCTTATTTTTGGCATGTTCTTATTGGTGCCTATAATTCTTTGGCTATTGCCGACATGGCGTTCAATGCTCAGTTTAAATAAAGTCGCTTTGTTACTTGGACAAGGTAAATTTGATGCTCGTGCTAATTTAGTTCGTTTCAGTAATTTAAATCATTTATCAAAAACATTTAATACCATGGCGGGAAAAATACAGCGTTTAATTTCGTCACATAAACATTTAGTTAACGCTGTATCTCATGAGTTAAGAACACCTATTGCGCGTATTGAATTTAATATAGAATTACTTAGAAATAGTACCGAAAATAATTATCAATTGGGGCAACTCGACCGTATTGAGTCCTCTTTAAATGAATTAAATTCATTGGTTACAGAGATGCTTACACATGCTCGATTTGATAGAGAAATTCCTGAACTTACATTTGAGCCTGTTGAACTAAATGAATGGATCAGGCAGGAATTGAAACCTTGGCAAGAAACCAACCCGATATTAGATATCATTCTACTAGAAGGCATTGCTTGTCATGCAATGATCGACCGTTTTTATATGAGCCGCGCGTTAAGTAATTTAATTCGTAATGCTATTGCCTATGGGGAAAATCAAATTCATGTTAGTTATAACAAAACATCGACAGGTTGGTTAATTCAAGTTGATGATAATGGTTCAGGTATTCCCCCTTCATCTTTAGATTATATATTTGAACCTTTTTATCGAGTCGATCAAAGTCGTAATTTACAAACAGGCGGAACAGGTTTAGGTCTAGCAATTGTGCAGCAAATTTTAGATTGGCATGGCGGCTCTGCAAGTGCCGACAACTCCTCGCTTGGAGGAGCATGCTTTATCTTAAGTTGGCCCACAAAGTTACATAACCTGAAATCTAGATAATAGCTAAAGATTAATTTGGAATAAATAATGAGCATAAAAATTTTAATTGTAGAAGATGATATACCGCTTGCTGAATCTATAAATGAATACCTCACATATCAAGGCTATCAAATAAAAGTTGTTTCTAATGGAGAGCAAGCGATATCAAGCATATTAGAATGGCATCCGGCATTAGTACTGTTAGATGTAATGCTACCTAAAAAGGATGGTTTAACCGTATGCAGAGAAGTAAGGCCATTATATAACGGCTATATTTTGATGTTTACCGCACGTGAAGAAGAGATAGACCAAATTGTTGGGCTTGAAATTGGCGCAGATGATTATTTACTAAAACCAGTTAAACCACGTTTAATGTTGGCAAAAATTAAAGCATTTTTACGACGAGATCGAACAATTGGTACGCTATCAAAAAATCTACCGATAAATGAATCTATCACTTTTGGAAAACTTACCATTGATTTGCAAAAAAGAAGTGTTATTTTAAATGAATTAATCATTCAATTGACCGACGGTGAGTATGATTTATTAATATTACTTGCTAAAAATGCGGGAGAAATTCTGTCACGTAACGATATTGTAGAACAAATAAAAGGCTATCATTATGATGGTATTGAACGTGGTGTTGATAACCATATTAGCCAACTAAGAAAAAAGCTTGGTGATAATGCTCGAAACTCATTTAGAATTAAAACCATTCGTTCAAAAGGTTATTTGTTTGTTGCTAGTGGTTGGTAACTAAGCTTTGTTACCTATCTAATAATGCTTTTTGAGTTTCTATCATTGCTAATCTTCAGTGGCTGAAATGGACTCGAATTACTACTTTTTTCCTCAGTCAACTGTAGTTTTGAGAATACGGCCAATTCCCCTTTTATTCCCATAAAGAAATTTTACTATAATTATCAGGTTGACTACAGCAGCAAATTTTTTTAAATATGCTAGTTTTATTGTTTAATAAAAAACTCATCTTGAGCATAACTTCAATATGAGTTTATTATCTTTATCATAGGGTTAAATTTGAATAATAATTACAATTATTCTTCAGCCATAACAAGTTTACCGGTATTATCAACTACGAGTAAATACGAAAAGCCGATGTTAGCCATGCATAAATCTATATTTTGTTCGTCAATTTTTAACTCATTATTACAATTATCTACTGTTATATAATCGGTTACCTTTCCTTTTTCAGTCGTAAAAATTTGCTGTTCAGAAAGATAAACATTGTAGTTTCCATTTGCGAATAAACGAACATTAAATTTATTAGCATTATTGCCTTTTCTCTTATCAATCACAGAAAGGAACTGTTCATTAGATGCTTCCCAGGCAATGACCCAAAGGTTGTCATTGTCGTCTAATGTTGTTGTCATACGCGTCTTGTTGCTAGCAGTGACGCTATTTTTGACTCCAATATTGATCATATTGTTGATCAGCTTATAACTATAATTATAAATATCGCCAATTTCATATGCAGGTAGCTCTGATACAGCTAATTCATCACTATCAAATAAACCACCATACCCAGTGCTAATATTTCTTTTTTGAAAATGAAAGTCAGCCATATAATTCAAAGAATTAATAAAAGATACTTTCGCGTTGCTAGTCAACTTTTCATCTAATTCATCAGAACTTTCACCACAACCGCCCAAAGCAATAGAAAAACTTAGCATTAGGGGAATACCCATTTTTTTATTATTAATGTTCATAACAACCTCCGTAACATTTCAAGTTTATTAACGTTTAAAATATTGCTAACTAAATAGTATTATTTTTAGCCGCGAAATTTATATACGAAAGGCTATCATTATATTTGTTAGAAAACGCTCAGCAGTTGTCTGGAATTGTCTGGAATTGTCATCTGCTATTAAACTTATTTAACGACTAAGTATTACGCTTATTTACATATTGCATTGGTTTATCATGAATGGTTTATCATGCCACCCATGATAATAATAAAAATTAATTAGGCGACAGCTATGAGATTGCAGAAGATCAAAGATAAAGATCAGAAAAGATCAGCAAAAGATCACAAAGATCAGGACATCCAAACTTTATAACTGTAATTTACATAGAAAAAATATATGCACATAGACATTCGCAATTAAACTCCCAGTTTAATCTCACAAACAGAGACAGAAATGAAGTCTCACTTTAAATAAAGGGGAGTTTATTGATTTTAAAGCGTGAAAAAATTTAGTGAGGCACTAATTAAATGATATGAAGTAAGTAGAGTGAGTAGTCAGTTGTATATTCGTCTTAATTTGTTTTTCCCTGAAATCCATTGCTTACCTGTATGCTCTGCAAAAAGGGCTAATTCCTCTAATGAGCCAATGGCTCCGTGGTAATCTTTGCCAAAGTCGTTAGCTAGGGTAAACCATGTTTCAGTATCTAGACCTAGTGTTGTGAGTAAGGCAGGTACCTTTCCAGAGACAGCCCCGCGCTTATCTTCTCGAATAACACGACCAGTCCAATCAACCAATTCAAGATAATCAATCAATGAAAAACAAATGCCGAATGGATTCTGTTGGTGCTCTGCACCAATGAATTTAACCAGGGGTTTACTACAATGTTCCTGTTTATTTTCAGCATGATGTGACTTGCAATGTATCCGTTCAAATATTGAGGTGTATTCTGATTCTTCAACACTTGCTGACATCTTCGCACGAATGGGATTCAAATCGACATAGGCCATACACGTCAATAGTGCTTTTTCATCAAGTAAGGCTTGAGATTTGAAACGTCCCTCCCAGAATCGCCCTTTGCAGTTATCTTCTTTGTTGGCTTTACGCGCAATAAACTCATTTAAACAACGCATAAACCACGAAATGCTTGATAAACGTCTTCGCCACTCTGCAATGATAGAAAGCGCCATCTCTTTTTGCGCATCAGAACTTAATTCACCTTTTTGCCAACGCGCAACGATAGGCGATAATGAATATATCGTCGACCAACGTTCACAAATTTCATTATTGGTGAGATTAGCTAATTCACTTTCATTGACATATAAAACAAGATGATAATGATTCGACATGATGGCATAAGCACCAACCTCAATTGAAAAAACATCGGTTAAATAACGTACCCTGTCAATCATCCACTTCCTACGATGTTCAAAGCTCTGCCCTGTATATCGATCATTACCACACAGGAAAGCACGTCGAACACAACGAGAAATACAGTGGTAATAAGGAGTATCTGAAAGTGATATTAAAGAATCTCGTGATTGAGTCATGTAACCTCCAAAGCACAAAAACAACTGGTTATTTAACCATAGGTCAATATCACTATTCAGTCAAAAAGATATGGATGTCCTGATCTTTTATCCGTCAAAAAGATATGGATCCTGATCTTTTATCCTGCTTTTTATTAAAAGCAGTTCAGGAAAGGTGAATTATCGAATAAAACGATAAAGAGCAAAACACGTTTAACCAGAAAAGTTAGCCCTTTATATTTAAGTGGCGACGTACTTTTGCACGATATCAATTATTAAAAAATAAAGAAAAAACAGTTTAAC
>NZ_KI519480.1:0-1616 GCF_000482725.1 Psychromonas arctica DSM 14288 | reverse complement strand
TTTAAGTGGCGACGTACTTTTGCACGATATCAATTATTAAAAAATAAAGAAAAAACAGTTTAACCTTGATTTACAAGGAGTGACCATATATGTCCTGATCTTTTTCTTTTTTAATAACATAAGAGGAATATAAACCAAAATCTATATCCCCCCTTATTAGATGTTTTTTTTAAGCTACTTTCTTACGCAACACTAATGCAGTAAACATTAGCATTAAGAATGCAAAGCTTGAGCTACCGCCACCACCGCTACCACCACTAGAAGCTGTTCCAGTATTAGAGCCTGTATCAGTTGTTTCATCAACGGGTGCAACCCACGCTGTATTAAGCGTTAGCAAGTCGATATTTTGAGGCATTACTTCATCATTTAGCACTGCGACCGCATAGGTACTGGCTTTACTATCATTAGCAATATCAAACATTGGGTGAATAACAGAAAAGTCTACGGTAACTGGTGAAGAAGTTGCGCTTCCTGCTTCGAATACTAACGAAATAGGGGCGACCGTTTCATTTTGTTCATCGTCATTGCTTCCCCCTGCAATGTATAATTTACCTGTATCAGCCGTTGCGATATTTTTAGTACGAGTTACGGTAAAAGTAAATAATTCGTCAGTTACATTTTCAACCACATCAAGCGATAAAGTATTTACATTACTATCGTCAACAAAGTTAGCCATTAGTGGGGCATATTTATTAAGGAACGTGACCGAATCAGCGCCATTATCGCCAACACAACCCGTAGCACCAGAGATTTGAACCTCTTGATACGGTGCGTCTATCGCATATTGATAGATCAATGAATGTACGTTGTTGTCACATAGCGTTGAATAACCAATTTCATCATTTACGTCTGTCCAATCACCAACCACTTGAGATTCATAGTGTTCTAAGCCGATAGTGTGACCGACTTCGTGAGCAAGCAATCCATCATGGATATCTAGGTTTTCGGGTGATAACAAGTTAACGTCAGACAACCCCAGTGACATACGGAACTCAGGGATTGTATTCCCACCATTATCATAATCAGCTTGCGAGTATGATCCTGCATTCCCTAATGTAAGCGTACTTTTTGTTAAGCCCACATGAATATCAACTTGAGGCATGAATTCTGTCTCTTGGTCGTAATGCTCTCTTAGAATGGTTACGGCTTCTGTATTACTGCTTGAATCGTCATAGTCACCGCTAATATCAAACTCGTTTGTGTAGGTAAACGTGAGCGGCTGAATGTAAGCAGGCACTAGAGTAATATCAACACCGTTGTTTGCATAGATAGCATTCGCGGTTTCGAGTTGACGATAAAAGCCTACCACGTAACGAGACATTTCATTGCCTTGTGTTTCTTCAAAAGAGGCAGGGTATTGGAAAGCCACTTCAAGATTAACAGCCGTAGCGATTGATGGTGCGACTGCAAACGAAAGGCAGATAGCAGAGCTAAGTAAAGTTTTTTTCATATTCATCATTCCTTGTAAATAATATCGATCAGCATTTTTCTCATAAGTTATTGAGTTTACTTATATTATATTGATAAGTGTATTATGTGAATAATTATTACTACTTTTTGAGTACTAATAGCCTTTTAAGCGTCACCACCTGAATATTCTGTCATTAAGACCAGAA
>NZ_KI519479.1:198433-253925 GCF_000482725.1 Psychromonas arctica DSM 14288 | reverse complement strand
CATCTGTATGAGCGTCAGAAAGTGATTTTTCATTTGCCGCTTTTAGATCGAGATAACCTTGAAACAAGCAGCGTAAAATTTCAAATCCTTCATTTTGAATATACTGCTCAATGTCGCCATGCTCATTATCTCGGAAATTATCAGATTGTAGCTGCTCAATCATGTGATCAATCTGTTTAGTTGCATCAGAAAAGAATGAAAAATCAGGGGTATTCAAGTAAGCTAGATTCATAGAAGGCCTTTTGGTGCTCTTTGTGTTGCGTAGTAACTACATAACTAACACAAAAAGGTTCTTCTTTCTTCTATAAAATTCTATAACCACCTGAAATCAAATAGATCTTCCGTCGATTCAAAAGATCTACACCCAATTGAAATTCACCGATGGCAAAGGATCGTTTAGATATCGCCTTTTGAATATAAGGTCTGTCAGCGACGTTTACAGAAGTCGTTAAAGGGTTCGCATTACAGAGTAATTGACCTTTTATATTAGGTGCGCCCAGATTGACATAAGTCTCTGATAGCTCTTTGATATCAGATAAAAACGCACTGCACTGTGCTGAGTCAGGAGTTAATAACTGAGGATATTTAGATAGTCGTTTTAAGAATTTTTCAGTTTCATCAATAATTTTTATTTGTTCAGCAGCCATATAATCAACAGCATCAATCGCGCGTAACCTAGCAGTTTCGATAGCACTGCTACGCTCTTCGGTTGCTTGAAAAAAAACAGCAATAAATCCCGGCAATATAATCATAAAAATTAAAAATAATAATCGAGATTTTAACGAATGAAGAAAAGTGAGCATTTCTTTATTACCTTATTTAACATAACACAATGACTGCATTAATATAAAAAGAACTCACCAAATAAAATAACAAAAAAAAATAAAGAGAAAACCCACAAAATGACAAATAAGATTACAGTTACAACTTCATGATTCACACCCTATTCAGCTTAAGTTTCACCTGCTAGGTTGCTTTCTGATTAATCTTTAATAATTCATCTTCACTAGCGATAAAAAGTGGTCACATTCTCTATTTTTCTGTATTTATGATTAAATAATTTTATTAAGAGTCACTATTTTCAGCAACATGTCAAAAGAACACTAAAATGACAAGCAAATGATTAAGTCAAATTTAACTTAATTAAATAAATATATCTATGATGTAAACCACTACTTTAGAGTTGAGTTTATGATTTTGTTTTCTTTTTTATCGTTATGTTTCTATACCTGTTACAAATTGAGATGCTTTATTCAGTCGTTAGCTCGTACAGTAAGGCAAGCATCTTTGTTGTTAGAAAGAATTGATTGAACTAGTTAGATCTTCAACTTTTTGCCTAGAAACTACTCACCTCACAACTTACTGAACTTTGCGCCTTGAATGGTAACGAGTATATATACTGAGTTGAGCGATTAATCTAAGAGAGGTGAAATGGGTGCATACCCTGTGATTGAAAGATGAAGAAATGAAGAGACGAGGAACATAAAAAATAGACAAAAAAAAAGCTTCGCAAATGCGAAGCTTTTTCTTAAAATTGGTGCCCGGAGACGGACTTGAACCGTCACGACCATAAGTCGAGGGATTTTAAATCCCTTGTGTCTACCGATTTCACCACCCGGGCGATTATCTAAGTTTCTAGATAAGTGGCGCGAATTATATAGTACTTTTTATTAAGTACAAGATGTAATAGTAAAATAACCAAATAAAATCAGTTAATTGATGAAAAATAAAGCAACACCCATTCACTTGCTCTAGTTTTGCAATGGCTAAACAACAATGCCACCCTTGGCAGATTTAACATTGTTTAATATTTTAATCTAAGTGTCCCAAGAACATCACCTTAAAATAAACTGCGGTAACTTCTACTTTAGCCAACTCACCATTTCCTGTAATGGCTCAATAGTATTGTCAGTTAACGGCCAATACTCTAAACCAATATATCCGCTGAAATTAGTTTGCTTAATGGCAGAAAAAATTTCAGGATAATTAATTTCTCCACGTTGTAGCTCATGACGACCAGGATGCCCTGCTGCATGAAAATGACCAATATAATCGATATTTTCTCTTATATTATTAATAATATTGCCTTCACTAATTTGCTGATGATAAATATCAAATAACACTTTAACGTTAGGACTGGAAACTTGTTTAATAATATCAAAAGCTTCAGCACTTTTTATTAAATAATAACCGGGGTGATCAATTCGTTCATTTAAAGGCTCAACGACTAATGTCATATCCGCAGCCTCTAACAATAACGCCGCAGCAGTTAAGCCATCAATTAACGACTGTTTTTGCTGTTCGCGTGGCACCCCTTCAATAAAATCGCCCACTTGGGAAATAATGGTTTTAATTTTTAAATGTTTAGCCACCGCAATTGAATCACTTAATGCTTGTAAATAAGCACTACGCTGTTCAGCGTTTACTAAGCTAATAAATTTAGTACAACAACAGGAAATCGATAAGTCATAGCGTTCAACAGCGGCTTGCAGTGCAGTTAAATCTTTATCCCACCAAGACCAGAACTCTATGGTTGAGATGTTCGCGTGCGCCGTTGCTTGACAAGCTTGATCAAAAGATAAATTGCCAAAAACAGCATCGATACAAAGTGAAGGTGATAATTTAGTCTGCTTAATATGCATAGGAACCTTTTAGTATTAAATTATTCTGTTTTTATTCTCACTTAATTACGCATCTATTCAATGACACATGCACTCAAATAAGAATCAACGTTAAAAATCGAATCAGCTGAAAAAGTTAACCATTTACCATTAATAAGACATTATTAACCTTTCCTGTTAAATTATTCACATTTATTATACCTTTACTGATATTTTTTCATAAACTTATCAGGATTAGTTGTAATAACAAAGTCAGTATTTAAAATAATCTAACCCAGTCATATAACCGTTACACTCAAGATAAAAAATCAGTAAGTTGTAAGGTGAAAATATTCTAGGGTTATAGGTAAAGATCTACGAGTATAAATACATTTAACACGAAAGGGAGCACTATGAAAATTGCAGTTACAGCCGCGAGCGGTCACTTAGGCGCTAACATTGTTAATGCTTTATTAGCATTTACCTGCAAAAAAAACGTTATTGCACTTGCTCGTACACCAGAGAAAGCAGCACATTTAGGTGTTGAAGTACGTAGTGGCGATTATGAAAACATGGCTCAATTACTGCAATCTTTACAGGGGGTGGATACATTATTACTTGTATCTGGTATGGACGAACCAAGTAAACGAATTGGCCAACACCGTAATGTCATCAATGCAGCCAAACAAGCGGGTGTTAAAAAAATCGTTTACACCAGTATTCAAGGTGCAGAGGAAGGTAACGCTTTCTCACCAGTAGTGCAGAGTAATCGTCAAACTGAAAAAGATATAATAACCAGTGGATTAGAATGGGTGATCGGTCGAAATGGTATTTATATTGAACCCGATATTGAGTATATCGAAAATTATAAAGAAGTTGGGTACGTTTCAAACTGTGCCGATAAAGGTTTATGTGGTTACACAACACACCAAGAGTTAGCGTATGCTTACGCGCGTATGCTTAGCGAAGATAAACATCATGGAAAAATTTATAATCTACACGGTGAACCAATTTCACAACAAAAACTGACGGACTATTTAAATACAACCTTTGATGCGCAGCTAACCTATCAATCAATGAGCGTAGAAGAGTACCGTCAATCGCGGTGTGCTCAATTAGGTGATTTTCTAGGTTCAATCATCGCTGGCATTTACCAAGGCATTCGTGAAGGTAAAATCAATAACCCAAGTCACTTTTTACAAGCATCTGGCCGTGAACATCAACGTTGGGATGAGTTTTTCACTCACTTAAAAGAGAAGACTGTTAAATGAATTTTATTGATAGAATCAGTTATTTTTTAACGTTATTTAGTGAGCATTTACTTATTTCATTTTTAGCAATGCTGATTGTGACGGTATTTGGTGTTGCGATTGGTATTTGGGTATTTTACAAACCCAAAGCACGGCGCATTATTATGCCCACAGTGAATTTTTTATACACCATTCCTTCCATTGCAATGTTTGGTTTACTTATTCCACTAGTTGGCATTGGGTTACAAAATGCATTAATTGTATTGGTGTTATACGGTCTATTGCCGATTGTGCACAACACCTATAGTGGTATGAAAGAAGTCCCTTATCATTTGGTGGACGCCGCCAAGGGGTTAGGCTCAACACCACAACAATTGTTTCGCCATGTTTACTTTCCTTTAGCATTACCGAGTATTTTATCTGGATTACGCATTACCACGGTGATGGTGATTGCTTTAACCGGACTAGCGGCATTAATCGGAGCAGGTGGTCTCGGGCAAGCAATTTTCCGTGGGCTGAATACAATGAATACGCCATTAATTGTGACCGGTTCTTTAGGTATTTCATTATTTGCTATTTTAGGTGATAAATTTGTTGGTACATTAGAGAAAAACAATAACCTGCAACGCATTATTAACCGCAATGCGCAACCTTCACAAAAGCACTTTATCTATCTTAATCTTGGTATCTTAGCCGCGTTGGTATTGATGTCATTGGTATATATTAATCCTTTCTCTAAGATAAAAGATAGGGTAATTACAGTCGCTTCAAAGCCCATGTCTGAACAATATATATTGGGCGAAATTATGTCGCAGCTGATTGAGAATCAAACCGATATTAATGTCATTCGACAATTTGGTATTGGTGGAGGCACGACCAATATCCACCCTGCTTTACTGTCTGGCGATCTAGATATGTATGTTGAATATACAGGCACCGCTTGGATGAATGTATTAAACCAACAATCACAGTTAAATTTTGAGCAATTACAACAACAATACCAAGATAACTATCAACTACAGTGGCTAGGTTTATTAGGCATGAACAATACCTATGCTATTGCTATCCCTCAATCCATCGCAACACAAAAACAGATAAAAACCTATTCGGACTTAGTCCGCCACAGTGTTGCTTTTGACTTTGGTGCTGAGTTTGAGTTTTTTGAGCGCGCAGATGCTTACCCTAGTTTGATCAAGGTTTACCCTTTTAACTTTGCCAAACTCCATGAAATGGATATTAGTTTGCGTTATAAAGCCATTGAAGAAGGCAAGGTTAATGCCATTGATGCCTTTACTACCGATGCACAAATTGAAGCACTCGACTTACAAGTACTGGTTGATGATAAACATTTTTTCCCTGACTATGAGGCAGGTATCGTAATAAGAGAAGCAGTGTTGCAACAATACCCAGAGTTAAAAACAGTGCTGATGCAATTAGAAGGCAAAATTTCTACCGAATCAATGCGTAAAATGAACTATCAACTTGAGGTGTTAAAAGAGACGCCTAAGGAAATCGCGCAAGCGTTTTTAGCAACACTAGGGCATAAAGATGAATAATAAAAAAACAGTGCTTACCGTTAATAATGTGACTTTTTCCTATGATGATAAAGTAGTGCTTAAGGATTTTTCTCTTAATATTGATACTGGCAGTTTTGTTTGTTTAACCGGAGAAAGCGGCTGTGGAAAATCGACATTATTACGATTGATGAACGGGTTATTGATACCACAACAAGGTGATATCAATATAAATGGTGAACGATTAACGTTAGCTAATGCGATTGATAAGCGACGTAGCATTGGGTATATCTTGCAAGAAGGTGCTTTGTTCCCTCATTTAACCGTTTATCAAAACATGATTTATTGTCTTACGCTGTTAAATATGTCTCCACAAGCCTGTCAACAACGCATCGATGAATTGTTACCCTTAGTCAATTTGAGCCATGACCTGTTGCAACAATTTCCAGATCAACTCAGTGGAGGCCAGCGTCAGCGAGTCGGTATAATCAGGGGTATTGCTCATCATCCTGCCATTGTATTGATGGATGAACCCTTTTCAGCATTAGATCCAGAAACTCGTGAAAGTTTACAAGATTTAGTCAAGAGCATTCATCAACAGACCGATACCACCTTCGTGATGGTCACGCACTCTTTAAGTGAGGCTGAAAAACTAGGCACAGCAATTGTTAACATGTAACGCGAACAATTAACGTCAAAAATTGCTTAGGGAAGTGTTAGGACTACTATAATAGGTGCGAGTATAAAAGGTGCTAGGTCTAATATAAAGCGAGGTAGATTTGATATAGAAAAGTATTAGACCAGAGATAAAGCGCTGTTAGGTCTAATGTAAAAATTAAATAGCTTTCTTCTATTATAAAAATCACTCGAATTTTAAGCAAAAAAAAGCCTCAACATCTGTTGAGGCTTTTTTTTATAATTGGTGCCCGGAGACGGACTTGAACCGTCACGACCATAAGTCGAGGGATTTTAAATCCCTTGTGTCTACCGATTTCACCACCCGGGCGATTGCTTTAAAGCGTGCTTAAGCAATGAGGGGCATTATAGAGAAATTAATGTTAGTCACAACCCCTAAACAGCAATAAAAGACAATTTATTGACTGACTGCTGATTATTTCAACATATTGATATTTAACAAACAATTTTTGTTTAAAGCACACTCACTAAAACACCAATCAATTTCAATTAAATGACATTAAAGTAAATTGAATTTGAAAAATGGTAGGTAACATAATGTTGGTACTTCATTTTTATTAAATTTACCCTCAATTCTGGTTAATGAAAGCGGAATTAAATTTAAAATCATAAGATTATATTGTTTGGCTATACAGAAGCGTTAGTTTTGCGTACTTCAAGGCGAATTATTGAAGCATAACTGGTTATTGATAAATAATTTAACGAAGAAATCCGCGGAAATAGCGGTGTTGTATCGCTTTGCTTATCCAGAACTGAGGTTAAATTAAGTATTTTAATAAAAATGTCATCTTTTAACGGTACAAATATGCGCACTTTATTTATTATTTTATGGAAGATTATCAATGAAACTTAATTTACTCACCAGCATTATTCTTTCTTCTACCTTAATTGGCTGCGCAAATACACCTTCACAACTAACCAACAATCAGCACAGCATTAAATTGCAAGAAGCAGGTCGATACCAGTCAAATATATTTGACCAAAGTGCCGCTGAAATTGTTACTTTTGATAAGCTAACCCAACAAACATTTGTAGTTAATGCTCAATCTGGACAAATAGATGTTATAGATAGTCACAATATTGATGCTCCTACCCTAGTTAAACACCTTGATATAAAAGCAGATATTAAGCAACACTTTAATGCTCAAGCCGGTGCGGCGAACAGTGTTGATGTTTATAACGGTTTATTAGCTGTGGCCATTGAAGCAAAGACAAAAACCGATGCGGGTTGGGTCGCTTTTTACAATACCCAAGATTTAAGTTTTATTTCTGCACATTATGTTGGCGCATTACCAGACATGCTCACGTTCACGCCTAACGGCAAACAACTTGTTGTCGCGATTGAAGCTGAACCTAGCGAAGGGAATTATGCCATCGATCCAGAGGGTGAAATTGCCATTATAGATATAAAGTGGGAAAACCAAACCTTGTCGAGCAAACTAACCCGCTTAACATTCACAGACTTTAATCAAGGTGCTGCCCGCCATCATGAATTACCACCAAACTTACTTTTAAATGGTTACCAAGCCAGCATCGCACAAGATATCGAGCCTGAATATATTGCAATCAATCAAGATAGCAGCAAAGCCTATGTCGCTTTACAAGAAAATAATGCCATCGCAATAGTTGATTTAGCCACTAAATCCATTCAGCGGATCATGCCATTAGGCTTTAAAGATCATTTAGCGGCAGGTAATGAAATCGATGGAAATGATAAAGATAAAAAGGCATTACTTAACAAAGAAGCTTTACTAGGTATGTACCAACCAGACACGATAGCCACGGTGAAATTGAATAATATTGATTACTTAATCAGCGCAAATGAAGGTGATGATCGCAGTGACTGGATAAGTGATTTATCACAAGCCGAATGTGAAGCTGGTCATTTCTATTATCACTTAAAAGATAAAAACTGTAGCGATGATATTAAGTTAAAGGACGCCTTTTCAGCTAAAGTTTATCAACCGCAATTAACAGCAGCAACACTAGACTTATCTAATTTCAAAAAAGGCGGCTCGCAACAGTCAACAGTTAAACACATTAAATTCTCACACTCATTAACAGCTCAACATGGTGACCTAGATGGTGATGGAAAAATCGATCGTTTATTAACCTTTGGTGGCCGATCTTTTTCTATTTGGGATATCGATAACAGTAAAATGATATTTGATTCCGGCAGTGATTTTGAACGTATAACAGCACAAAAATACGGTAACAACTTTAATCAAACACACAATAAATTGAAAGCAGAAAACCGTAGTGCTAAAAAAGGACCCGAGCCGGAAGCATTAACTACCGGCACCATTAACGGTAAAACCTATGCATTTATTGGCTTAGAGCGTATGGGCGGTATTATGGTTTATGATATTAGCCAACCTAAACAAGCACGCTTTGTACAATATCTGAATAATCGCGATATGACAGTAAACCCAAAAGACAATAAACAAAAAAATGCACAGGGTGTTACAACCTATCAAGTTGATGCCGGTGATTTAGGACCCGAAGGATTTAAATTTGTTAGCGCTGAAGATAGCCCAAGTGGTACACCGATTTTGATAGTCGGTAATGAAGTCAGTGGCAGCACTCGTTTTTATCGAGTAATGACAAACCAATAGAGACGGCATTGCTGCCTTTATAAACTTCTGTGTTAAAGCATCTGAGATTATTCAAGCTGATCTTTTATTATTCAGCGCTGAATTTACTTATTAAACTCTGAAGTAAAAGAATATAAAGCGAGTCAGTAAGCTAAAAAGGCTCGCTACAGCTCATTGAGTACTCGTTAAGCGTACTCAACTTAATAAAAATTAAAGTTCGGTTAGCTTTAAGCAATCTACATCAAGCATCTCGATTGGTAACGGGTATATATTAAAATGAGAAGATGAATATGGATCAGCGAGTAAATAATTGAACCTAATCAGTACTTTTCGCTTATTTGAAATTGACAACTAAAATCAGGACGAATACAATCCGCTCTGATTTAGTAAATAGAGTTCCCAACCTACTAAAACATCCACTGCGTGATTGATAACGCACTATAGTGGGGCTATAGCTCAGCTGGGAGAGCGCCTGCCTTGCACGCAGGAGGTCTGCGGTTCGATCCCGCATAGCTCCACCAATTTTTTCAATATTGCTCCGGCATATTGGTCATTTTGATTCAAAGCAACCACTCCCAATTTGGCTATATTCGAAAGAGATTCCCTTTCAAAACAACCATATCAAAGTGACTTTCTAGTTGAGATTCAAAACAGTTATTGATAAATAACGATCCACAATAACCATTCTTCTCGTCGTCATACTTTTTCTCGTCGTGCCCTTTTTCTCATAGCAAATTTTTCACAAAAATACTATTTCTCACTCGTTTCTGGCTTTGCTTCTATTTTTGCTTTACGACGCTGACGAATCAACCCTTCTTGAATAGAGGATGCAACCAATTTACCATCTCGCGTAAAAAACTTGCCTGACACTAAACCACGGCCATCGGATGCAACTGAACTTTCTACAGAATACAGTAACCACTCATCTAAACGGAAATCATGATGGAACCACATAGAATGGTCAATAGTGACCACTTGCATGCCTTCAGTGAAGAAAGAAACACCGTGTGGTTGTAGAGCGGTAGGTAAAAAATTGAAGTCAGAAGCATAAGCCAATAAATAGCGATGCACACGCAGGTCATCTGGCATACGCCCATTAGCTTTAAACCACACTAAACGGGTAGCAGGTTCAATTTCTGGTTCAACAGGGTTAATTAATGTCACCGGTCGCATTTCTATCGGTTTTTCAGCAACCAGTTTGTCACGAATAGAAGCTGGTAATAGATCAGAATGTAATAAAGCCATCTCTTGCTCAGAAATAAGATCTTCTGGTGCAGGTGCTTCAGGCATCTCATCTTGATGCTCAAAGCCCTTTTCAGGTGCTTTAAATGAAGCGGTCATATAAAAAATAGGCTTACCATTTTGAATCGCCTTGATTCGCCTTGCAGAAAGCGAATTACCGTCGCGAATTCTTTCTACATCGTAAACAATAGCCCGATCTGTTTTACCTGGACGTAAAAAATAAGAGTGAAAAGAGTGGACTTGCTGCTCTTTTTTAACGGTTTCTTTAGCCGCAGAAATCGCTTGTCCCATGACTTGACCACCAAATACTGCGCCAAACCCTAAATCTTGGCTATCACCACGAAACAAATTTTCTTCTAGCTTTTCTAAACTTAATTGCTTTAACAGATCGTTTAATACTTTACCCATTTTTAACTCCCAAAAAAGGGCGTGTAATACGCCCTTGTTTATTATTTAAAAAGTAGTTGAAGCTTATAAAGCCATGAGTAATTCACGTACTTTTGCAAAATCAACAGGGAACTCTTTTGATAATAGAGGCAATTCTGCACGTGATGCTAATTCTTCAGGAATGAAAATGTCACGCCCTAAAATATCTTCAACACTTTCTTTAAACTTAGCAGGATGCGCTGTACATAAGAACAAACCAGTTTCGTTATCTTTAAGCTGTTTCGTCAACTCATGATAAGCAATTGCGCCATGTGGCTCACATAAATAACCTAGTTTATCCATTTCGATCAAGGTGTCTTTTGTTTCTTGATCCGACAGCTTGCCATAACCTAGTTCCGTTAATGACCAGCCTTTAACTTTAAATAGCTCTTCAATACGTGGCCAGTTATTTGGCGCACTCACATCCATCGCATTTGAAAGTGTTGCTACAGTCTTTTTCGGTGCCCATGTGCCTTCTTGTAAATAACGAGGCACCGTATCATTTTCATTGGTTGCAGCAATAAAACGTTTAATCGGTAATCCCAACGCTTTAGCTAATAGCCCCGCCGTTAAATCACCAAAATTACCACTCGGTACCGAAACCACCAAGTTATCACGTTGTTCAACAGATAATTGTGCAAAAGCTTCAAAGTAGTAACAAATTTGTGCAACAAGACGACTAATATTAATTGAGTTTGCAGAGTTTAAACCCACTGCTTGTTTTAACTCTTGGTCATCAAATGCTTGTTTAACCATCGTCTGACAATCATCAAAGTCACCTTCAATCGCAACCGTTGTGATATTGCCACCTAATGTACAAAATAATTTTTCTTGTAATGGGCTAATTTTTCCTTTTGGATAAAGGATAACAACATTAATATTTTCCATGCCGTAAAAAGCATGCGCAACAGCAGCGCCAGTATCACCTGATGTGGCGGTTAAAATAGTGATTTTTCCATCGTCTTTGAATTGCGCTAAACACTGCGCCATGAAACGGCCACCAAAATCTTTAAAGGCTAACGTAGGCCCATGAAATAGCTCTAATGCATTAATGTTTTCAGTGACTTTTTTAACTGGAGCAGGAAAAGTAAAAGCATTAGATACGATTTCATAAACAGCTTGCTTGCTTAGTTCATCACCAATTAAATGCGATAAAATTTCAGTTGAGCGATCTACTAAATTCATTTCTAGTAACGAATCGATATTGTCTAATGGAACAATAGTCTCAGGGAAAAATAAGCCTTGGCCGCGCCCTAACCCTTGTTTAACAGCCTGTTGAAAGCTGACTTGTTCGCTGTTGTCTTTAATGTTGTATAAATTCATAATTCTTTTCCTAACACGCGTGCACCTTGTTCATCAAGGTGACAAATATGACAGAAGCCCTCTTCATTTTGAAGGAAATTTTCTGTTAACCAAGTTTTTAATAATTCTGCTTGTGACAAATCACTCATCACTGCAAATACCGTTGGACCAGAGCCAGAGATCCCCATCGCCAGTGCACCACTTTGTTGTGCAAATAAACGCGCTTGATCAAAGCCTGGAATCAATTGAGAACGATAAGGTTCAGCAATCACGTCATTCAGCATTAACGCTGCTAATGCGGGTTGTTCACTATGACAAGCATGCACAAATGCACCCAATCGACGGCCATAAGTCAAGGCATCAGACAAACGATATTGCGATGGTAATATGTCACGTGCCGCGGCAGTTGAAATAGTAATACCAGGATAAGCAACCACCCAATACCACTCTTTAAATGAAGGAATCGTCTGGCTAATAACTCCCCCTTCATTAATCATCAATTGCATACCACCAAGGTAACAAGGAGCAACATTGTCATAATGCACACTGCCACTAATTTTACCTTCCATTTCACCCATAATAGTTAACATCACATGCTCATCTAATAGATAATCATGCCATGCATTTAGCGCTTCTAACGCAGCGACTATAGAGCTTGAACTAGACCCTAAACCACTACCCACTGGTAGATTTTTTTCTAACGTCAATGACACCGGTAATATTTCTTTATGCAGTTTTGCCAGCTCTGTTTGGTAAGCTAAATAACAGTCATAAACAATATTACTCTTAGAATCATCGGGTAATTTATGTGCATAAGGGCCAACACATTGTAATGAAAACCCATAATCACCTTTAGTGATCTTAACGCGGTCACCTAATGGAGAACCGTCAATAGGAGTTAATGCACCACCTAATACGTCAAATCCCACACTTACATTCGCCGTTGAGGCCGGTGCATAAACAACAATAGACATATTAAAACCCCTGTTTCTGAATTTGAATACTGTTCGTAATACACATTACGCAAGTATTTTTAAATTGTTTTATAGCAGCAAAAATTGCAACCATGCTAGAACTCCTGTTTCCAGTTCAATGTGCGAAGTACATCAGCAAACACACCAGCGGCTGTCACTTCCGTACCAGCACCATAACCGCGTAATACTAACGGGATAGGTTGGTAATATTGACTATAAAATGCGAGTGCATTTTCGCCATCTTTTACTTTATTCAATGGATCGTTTTCATCCACAGCCATAATACTACATTTACATTTTCCATCTTCAATACTGCCAATATAACGTAATACTTTACCTTCTTCATTGGCTTTATCTTGCAACTGTTTGAAGTACTGATCTGCTTCTGGCAAACGTGCCATAAATTCATCAGCCGTTCCTGTATCATCAAAACCAGGCGGCAATGCTTGTTCAACTTCAACATCATCTAAGTTGATGTTCATGCCCGATTCACGCGCTAAAATAAGTAACTTACGAGCAACGTCTGTACCACTTAAATCATCACGAGGATCAGGTTCAGTGAAACCAAGATTACGGGCTTCAGAGGTGACATCTGAAAATGATTTCCCATCATCTAACTTGCCAAAGATGAACGATAAAGAGCCAGATAAAATACCATTAAATTTAACTAAACGGTCGCCTGCGTTGAATAGGTTTTGTATATTTTCAATCACCGGTAGACCAGCACCCACGTTAGTGTCATATAAAAACTTACGACGTTTCATTAACGCAGTTAAACGTAATTGATGGTAGTAATCCATGCTACTTGTGTTAGCTTTTTTATTGGCAGTGACTACGTGGAAACCTGCGCCTAAAAAGTCAACATAACGCGCTGCAATACCATCATTACTAGTACAATCAACAATCACAGGATTAATGATATGCGAACCATTAACGAGGTTTTTCATCGCCACTAGCGATAACTCTTCAGTGGCATCTTTTAATAAATCGCGCCAGTTGTTTAGATCAACACCATGAACATCCAATAACATTGCACGGCTATTCACCACACCACAGACTCGAATCGCTATATTGCGCTCTGCTAAATAGGTTTGTTGACGATGAATTTGATCGATTAACGCACCACCAACACCACCACAACCAATCACAAATAAGTCTATAAATTGCGTACTGCTAAAGAAACTGTGATGACATGCGATCACTGCTTCATTGGCTTTTTTCTCAGAAACAACAGCAGAGATAGAACGCTCAGAAGACCCCTGTGCAATCGCTGTCACATTAATAGATGCATCGGTCAGTGCAGTTAGAAAACGCGCGGCAACGCCCTTTTCTTTTTTCATGCCATCGCCAACAAGCGAAATAATGGCTTGCTTGTCAATGACATCGATTTCTTCTAGTAAATTATTTTCAAACTCTAGGCTAAATTCTTCTACTAACGCATCAATCGCCTGTTGTGTATCGTTTGAATAGATACAGAAGCTTAAACTGTATTCCGATGAAGATTGTGTGATTAAAATAATCGAAACACCCGCACGAGAAACAGTCGAGAAGATACGACCGGCCATGCCAACAATACCTTTCATACCAGGGCCTGAAATACTTAGCATACTCAGCCCTTTAAGATCTGAAATGCCTTTTACACGTAACTTCTGATCACTTTTTTGTGCACTAATCAAGGTACCTTCCGCTTGAGGATTATGTGTATTTTTAATAAGACAAGGAATATGGTGCTGCGCAATCGGAGCGATAGTTTTTGGATGCAATACTTTGGCGCCAAAATAAGAAAGCTCCATGGCTTCAGCGTAGCTTAACGATGTAAGTAATTTTGCATCTTTAACTAAACGTGGGTCACAGCTATATACGCCATCAACATCGGTCCATATTTCACAGCATTCTGCTTTTAAACAAGCCGCTAAAACCGCAGCTGAATAATCTGAACCATTACGTCCTAAAACTAATGTTTCACCTTCTTCATTACCTGCTGTAAAGCCCGGCATTAAATAGATAGCATTAGCAACAATCGCATCTTGTGCTAATAATTTGCGTGATGTTTTAATGTCTATTTGTGCTTCTAAATAACCACCTTTAAAAGAGATTAACTTTTGCTGAGGCACAATCACTTCAACATCTTGGCCTTTAGCAATAAGAAGTTGCTTCATACAAGCAACACTTAACACTTCACCTTTACTTAAAATGCGTGCTTCGATGCTCGCCGGACATTGACCTAACAAACGCACGCCTTCTAATAAATTACTTAACTCAGCAATTTCATTTTCAAAGGTATTACGTAATAGATCGTCAGCTAATTCAGCGTAGGTTTCTTTTAGGCCTTTAATGAGCTCAGAGAAGATTTTTTGAATTGCAATTAAATGCTCATCAGCAGACAATCCTTGGCTGGTTTTTTCTACTACCGCTACCAAGTTATTGGTCACCCCTGAAGGCGCTGATAATACAAGAGCGATTTGAGACTGTTGCTGATTGTTAATAACAATATCAGCCACCTGATTGAAACGTTGAGCATTTGCTAATGAAGTGCCGCCAAATTTAAGTACGCGCATCGTACCTCCCTGCTTTAATACGAAAAAACCCGCTTTCAATAGCGGGTTTTATGAATGTATAGATTTTCTTTTTTACAAATAGCAAAAAAAGCTGCGAACTAAGCGCAGCTTTCTTCGGTTTGAACGGATAAAATAAAATAAAATACATGTGTGTTAATAGTTTCATTATTAATTAAATTTATGATGAGATTATATCAAAGCTTAATGCGTACTGGAACAAACAACCGATCTAGCTTGCAATTAATTAGCATAACAAATAACAAAATGTTAATTCCCCCCCTCTGTGACTTGATAAATATCAAATAGACAAGGTAAAACGCTTGTTTAAATCCATAATAAGTTGTTATCTATATGTTAAGTAATTACACTTTAAGCACTGAAAACTGAGACTTTTTAAACTGCATAGAATTTAGCATGATTAATTGTTTAAAAACGGCCGAAATTCTGCGTGCCATGACAGTTTCACTCAACCTAATATTATCCCGCACAGGTTGAGCAAAGCATTATTAATTTTTATAGGAGTCAATTCATGTCTAGCGCTAACATTTTAGTTGTAGAAGATGAGTTAGTAACAAGAAGTACATTAAAAAGCGTTTTTGAAGCCGAAGGTTATCAAGTATTTGAAGCTAATGACGGTACTGAAATGCACCAAGTATTAGAGCAAAATGAAATAAACCTGATTATCATGGATATTAATTTACCAGGTAAAAATGGGCTTTTATTAGCAAGAGAGATACGTGAGCATAAAAATATTGCCCTTATTTTCTTAACCGGTCGTGACAACGAAGTAGATAAGATCCTTGGTTTAGAAATTGGCGCGGATGATTATATTACTAAACCCTTTAATCCGCGTGAATTGACCATTAGAGCACGCAACTTATTAACACGTACCATGCAAGATACCTTGTATTTTGAGCAGGTGCGCCAAAAGGTTGAACATTATAAATTCAGTGGTTGGACACTAGAGATAGATAGTCGCTCATTGATTAGCCCTCATGGTGAAGTGTTCAAACTACCACGTAGTGAGTTCCGAGCAATTTTACATTTCATTGAAAACCCAGGGAAAATACAAACTCGTGCGGATCTATTAATGAAAATGACAGGACGAGAATTAAAAGCACATGACCGTACAGTAGATGTCACCATCCGTCGTATTCGTAAACACTTTGAAACCGTTCCAGAATCAGCAGAAATCATTTCCACGATCCACGGTGAAGGTTACCGCTTTTGTGGTGAATTAGAATAACCTCCTGAAGTTATAAATCCAATGTAGTACGAATCTAAAGTAAACAAAACAGAAATCGTTATCTACATGTTGATTAAAACTAAGAAGGCCAGTTTTACTGGCCTTCTTAATTATTTACAGTATATCTACCTGGTTTTATCAACCTTAGCGACCTACCAATTAAAAACAAACTCGTTTCTTATACCGATTTAAACGCCTTCAGTCCTGCGCGACACGAATATTATCCGCTATTGGCAACAATCCATTTTCTCAATTTTTTCACGTCTTCAAGATAACCTACTTTGATCAACTCGTGCCAATCATCAATATTATCCCACCAAGCCGGTAACTCTGGCGATTGCATTTTTTGCGCTAACTTCTGAATACGTAACAACCCTACGGAAGCAGCAGCACCTTTAATTTTATGTGATTGAGAAGCGATCCCCTTTTCATTTTTTGCCACCATATGACTTTCTAGAATAGACAAATATTCAGGCATCATCGTCTCAAATAAGGAGACGTTATCTAACATCACTGACGTTGGTAAAAACTCCATCAACTCTTTCAGCATTTGTTCATTAAACAAATCAACTTTAGGTTCTTTCTGTATCGCAGGCTGCACATTAATGAGATTAGTAACCACTTCACTTTGGTCACTAAAGTGGCGTTCCAACATGCTATTAAATAAAGGCAAACTTAAGGGTTTACCAATTGCATCATCCAAGCCTTTTTCAATAAATTGCTGTGTATCGGAAAAAACATTTGCGGTTAAGGCAACAATTGGCGGTAATTTAGAATACGTTTCACGCAGGCGTTGTGTCACCTCATAACCATTCATATCCGGCAATTGTATATCCATCAAGATCAGCTGAAATTCTTTATTGGCCACCTTATCGAGCGCTTGCTGTCCATCCATTGCGACGTCAACATGATGGCCTTGCTTTTCTAATAAGGCCCTTGCAACTAAGATATTCAACTCTATATCCTCTACCAGTAGGATAGACAAAATCGGCACCTGGAAGGTTGACTCTTTTTTTGATGCCGCAACGCATACCGTCGGTAAACTGAGAGTGAATGTACTGCCTTTCCCTAATTCACTGCTTACGGTTAAACGTCCATTCATTGCTTTCGCAATTTGGCTTGAAACCGACAAACCGATACCCGTTCCCGTTGCATGGCGCTCGCCTTGAACTTGATAGTACATGGCGAATATTTTGTCTAACTTATCTTTTGGAATACCGACGCCAGTATCTTCGACTTCAAAATTTAACCATGTTTTTTGATCTTCTATAAAACTGCTACAGCGTATAGTCACTTCACCTTGAACGGTAAACTTAACGGCATTAGTGATTAAGTTCCATAGTACTTGTCGTAAACGGGTACCATCAGAGTTAATGCATTTAGGTAATTCCCCTTCTTGTTTGAAGATTAGAGTTAATTTCTTTTGTTCCGTTTGAATATATGCAAGGCTTTGTAAATCATTGATGAAATCATCTACATTAATACAGTCATTAACTAAATTAAGGCGTCGTCTATCTAACTTATCCAGGTCGACAATATCATTGAATATATTCCCTAGCGTGATAGCACTCATATGAATGGTTTTAAGGTATTGAGTCTGTTCTTTATTAAAGTTTTCATCTAATAACATGCGACTTAAGCCAACGATACCATTGAGAGGCGTTCGCAACTCATGACTAATAGTTGAAATAAAGGTAGTTTTATCGCGACTGGCTTTTTCTAAAAATTCTTGGTGTTTTTTACGTTCAGTAATATCTCGGCCAAAACCAATTAAACCAACACATTCGCGTTGGCTATTAAATAAGGGTAACGCACGAATTTCAAAATAGGCCATGCGCCCATTTGGATATTCCAACCACGTTTCGTGGATCTGCTCAAGGTGAGTTTCAATCACTTTTTTATGCCTTAATGAAACTGACTGAGCATACTCATCAGAATAGATATCGGCAGGCACTAAACCAATTAATTCAGCTTCTGTTTTACCTGAGATCTCTTCCATTGCTTTGTTACAACTGACAAACCGTTGCACTAAATCCCGATGAAAAATCAAGTCAGGTGAGGTATCAAAAAAAGATTGTAGTAAGTTTTTCCCTTCGCGCAATTGCAGCTGTGTTTTTTGATGATCTACAATCTCATTTTCTAACAAGTGTGTTTTAGCTTTGTCTCGCTGTGATATTTTCTCTAATTTATCGACAGTCATTGCTAAACGTTGACGCGCATTATCTAAATCATCAACCACTACCGTTAAAAAATAAACTGCCCAAGGTGTGATCAATAAACCTAACATAACAGACCGATAAATATCGGCCATGTCGAGTGATTCAGAAAACAGATGTGCAATGATAATTTGAATACAGGCATCACCTAAAATAATCGCAAAGGCTAGTAACATGCTAAATTTTATTGGACCAAGACGTTTCAATAGCGAAACATAATAGTGTACCCATGTTTTTAGATTAAATAGACTCACAGTTCCTCACAATATTAATAACTTAAATGAATGACAGGATTAAATAATAGAACGCTTAGTGTAACCGGTTTTTAGCCATTAATAATAATCCCAAGTACTCAGTGCTTGATGTTCTGCATTCACTATTCAGTTATCTCAGCCACCATATAAATAAAGGCGATTCGATATAAAATACTATTATCTGACCAGCACAGGTTATTTGCTTAGATCGCAAGTCTTAATTGAATATTACATGACATGGTTATAACGCCTTCCACCTCATTTTACACCTAGACTTGAAATATAATCATAATCAACATCAATAAAGCATTTAAAATCAATCATTTTTTAAGTATAGGGATAAATTATCAATCACTTAGATAAAACCTTTGTATTTGGTGGTTTTTAATTTTTGTGATCCCGTTTATAATGCGCGCTTCTTTTTATATTCATTTATCCATGTAAAGCATGTTGAAGGGAGCCTTATTGAATGGCAATGCCAGATATCGCAAATAGTGCACAAGCTCAAACAGAAGGCGCGTTAGATCGCGTAGGTATGAGTAATATTGAGTTACCATTGATGGTACAGACAGATAACTGCCCTGCTCAACAAGTCAGTGCTAATGCAGAATTATTCGTTAACCTGGGTGATCCGCAAGCCAAAGGCATTCATATGTCACGCTTGTACCTGCAACTAGATCAACTTTCAACAGAATCTGAACTAACGTTAGCGACATTAACGACTTTATTAGAAGGGTTTATCGAGAGTCATCAAGACTTAAGTTCAGAAGCCTTTGTTAAAATCGCATTTGATTATAATTTACGTCGCAAATCATTAATCAGCGAAAAGCGTGGTTGGAAAGCTTATCCCGTTGTCATTATCGGACGTTTAATAGATGGTAAACTGGATATTGAACTTCAAGTTGATGTCCCATATTCTTCAACTTGCCCATGTTCAGCAGCTTTAGCTCGTCAATTGATTCAAGATGCATTCAGTAAAAAATATGCGCAAGCAGCAACACTTGATAAAGACGAGATTGTGGCTTGGTTAGGTTCTACTCAAGGTATTGTAGCAACGCCGCATAGCCAACGTAGTGTTGCACAGGTGAAAGTTAAACTTCAGACAACTGCTGATAACTTTCCAATTATTACACTGATTGATTTGATTGAAGCAACATTAAAAACACCAGTACAAGCAGCCGTAAAACGTGAAGATGAACAAGAATTTGCACGTTTAAATGGTCAAAACTTAATGTTCTGTGAAGATGCTGCACGTCAATTACAATATGCATTACATCAACAAACACAATTTAGTGATTTTTGGTTACGCGTAAATCATTATGAAAGCTTACACGCGCATGATGCGGTATCGGTTACCACTAAAGGTATTAAAGGCGGTTATCAAGCTTAACCACTGAGAATATTTTTTATTAAGCTTAATAAAAAACCTTGTTCAGCAATGACCAAGGTTTTTTTTATCTAACAAATAAGTAAATGAGATAAGTACGATTACAATCAAGAAGAGGCTAAGGTCAGCAACTATTGCTCGCCGATTACCTCTATAAAGGGAATCTCAGTTTTAAAACTCACTATTTTTTTAGTGTACGGGTGCTTGATACTTATTTCGCTTGCATGCAATAACAAACGAGGAGATAAACTTAACGCCAACGGATCTGCATAAAAATCATCCCCTAAAATAGGATAGCCCATTGCCATCATATGCAGTCGTAATTGATGTGTACGCCCAGTAACAGGCATCAATTTTATTAATGTACTTTGCTTTCCATAACTCACTACTTCATAAAAGGTTTTACAGGCTTTACCCGATTCAAAATCAACCTTGTGTTTTGGCGGGTTATCTTTATCTTTACTGAGTGGTACATCGATACAACCTTGCTGCTGTGGCACATGCCCTAAAACACGAGCATAATAGACTTTTTTTGTTTCACGTTCTTGAAACTGTATTTTTAGCGCCCTTTCAGCTTCTTTTTTTAAAGCGAAAATGATCACACCAGAAGTGGCTAAGTCTAAGCGATGTACGGTATGGCTATCAGGATGTAATTCGAGCAGACGACTGTAGATACTGTCATGTCGCTCAATATCACGCCCCGGCACCGATAAAATCCCAGCAGGTTTATTAAATACAATCATATCTTTATCTTTATAGATCGTATCTAACCAAGGTTCAGTAGGCGGGTTATACAAGAAGTCATTCATCGTCATGTCAGTTAGTTGCTTAAACAAGTGGCAAAGATACCATTTACCAATAATTTTTCAATGAATGAAACACCCCTTCTTAGGCATAGTCATTACTATGATTAAAAGAAAGATGATAAGCAAGGTAATAAGAATCGTCATACACATCACCTTCTATTGTTAATTAGCCATTAAATTAAGCAAGTCACACATGCTATAGTCCATAATTTAGGTTACTAAATGGCAATATCACAATACCCTTCAAAGCTGAGTTTGCCCATAATTAACCCAGGCGTCACGACAGTATTTGAATATCTGCTTATTAAATTCCCTTATGTTAAAGCAAGCGTTTGGCAACAGCGTATTAATGATGGCAAGGTGCATTATCATGATGGTTCACTGTTAACAATGCAATCCCCCTTTCAGGCACAGCAACGTATTTACTATTACAGAGAAGTTGAAAACGAACCGATTATTCCTTTTGCTGAAAACATATTATTTCAAGACCAACACATTTTAATTGCCTATAAACCGCACTTTCTTGCTGTCACTCCAGGAGGAATCTATGTGAGTGAATGTTTACAAAATCGTTTACGTCAACGAACGGGGATAGACACCTTACAAGCATTACACCGTTTAGACAGAGTCACTGCTGGATTAGTAATGTTATCTATCAACCCTGAGACGCGAGCGCTTTATCATGATTTATTTGAAAATAAAAGAATACACAAAACCTATCAAGCAGTGGCTAAGATTATAAAAAATCAGGCTTTAATCGATAAAGAATGGCAGGTCAACAATCGTATAGAAACCAGTGAACCACGTTTTACAATGCGCATTACTGAAGGAGAAGCTAACAGCCACTCTATTATAAAATGCATACAACAAACGACTCAACAGGCGTTATTTGAACTAACCCCCATCACGGGTAAAACCCATCAGTTACGAGTCCACATGCAATCATTAGGTTTCCCGATATTAAATGATAAATATTATCCTCATTTACAGCCATTATCAGCAGATGATTATTCAGCACCATTACAATTATTAGCTAAAGAACTCAAATTCATAGACCCTATTACCCAACAACTAAGACACTTTCAATATGATGGTAATTTATCATTACTTTAAATTTCATTATAAATAATCTAATAAATGATCTATTAAATAACGTATGGAATAAAAAATTGAATGGACAAATAACATTCATCATTAATTTATGATTAATCATCACAAACTTGAATTAAACCTATCAACTAAGATTAAATAGAGAGATCTTTCCTATACTTTAACCTTTTGCTTTCATACACTTCTGCACTATTAACTTACACTATTAACTTGCTCTAATTTATTACCTTAGACTAACTTACTAAGCTACCGCTTAAATAAACCTATTATTCATAAATAGGATCAACGATGTCGACAATCATATTTATATTCCTCGTTATCCTTCTAGGGTTCTTAACGGGGCAAATCTTATATCGCAAAGCGTCGACCAATTTAGATAAAATAAAGCTGTTCACCACCTTCCTAGCAATGCGCTTTACTATCCCGTTATCCGTGATGCTCGCAATATGGTCAGTTGAAAAAGTAGATCACCGCTGTTTAGATGAGTTAATTGAATTGTGGTTTAACTTACACGGTCAAGCGCTGAACGATGGTAAAAAGCGTAAGAACAAATTAATAGCCATGTCATTAATGATGCGTAATCCCATTGCTAAAAACATCACCACAAGTGACTTTTCCAAATACCGACAATTACGAATACAAGATGTTTCAATCAAAACCGCAAACAACGATCAAACTTATTTAAACGCACTTTTTAATGAATTAAAACGATTAGGTGAATGAGAACATGGCAATCCATTAACTGAATTACGCGCCTTAAAATATAAACAGCCTGAAATGGGATTTTTACATCCTGATGAGATAACTCGTGTATTTGAAGAGTTAAAGGATAGTCGCAATTATGATGCTTACTTAATATCTAAAATATGCATATCTGCGGGCTGCAGATGAGGAGAAGCATAATTACTAACAGGATCACAACTTACGCCTTACCGCGTCACATTCATTCATACAAAGGGTAACAAGCGCAGAGCCGTACCAATTAGTGAAGACCTCTATAATGAACTACCACGTAATTCAGGCCGATTATTTAGTAATTGTATTAAGTCGTTCAGAATGGCGATAGAAAAAGCAGAAGTAATATTACCGAAAGGACAATCTACACACGTGCTCAGACATACGTTTGCAAGTCACTTTATGATGGGTGGTGGGAATATATTGGTACTTCAACAAATATTAGGGCATGCAAGCATTACAGACACAATGAAATATGCCCACTTTTCCCCTGCACATTTAGAAGATGCGATCAGATTAAATCCATTAACGACACTAGAAAAAGAGGATGTTTAAAAACTCCGTGGACAAAAATTAAAACATTATCTGCAGGCGAAATAGTAATCAACTTATTGGGATATGAATGATAAAATTATTAGCAACTTTAATTATTCTGGATGATGAAATTGTTACGTATATTAATATTATTTGTTCTATCGTTTAACCTTAGTGCAAAAACCAATGAAAGTAAGTCTCAAATAGATGTAAATCCTATCGAACAAGCAATAGTAAAATTAAGATCTAATGATTTAGAGCTCAGTAAAAGTATCGCGACTTTAAATAATCACGTGTCTTCATCTATACACAGCAATAGCATTGTTGTTAAAGAAAGCCGGGAGTTAATTGAACAAGTAGAAAAATTGCTACAAGTTCAAGAAACTCAACGAAAAAATATTTTAGATGTAATGGAGGAAGCCAAAGAGATAAAGGAATCAAAGAGTGACTTATCATTAAGTATTGAATCAGATGATTATGCTATCTGGATGAATTTCGGAGCAGCAATACTAATCGCATTTGGGTCTATCTATATAACATATAATGTTCTAACGAAAACATTAGCGAATGAAACTGAGAAACAAAGAATAGCCCTCGGTGATAATTTATCAAAAACAAAAGACCTTAATAAAATTCAAATTGATGCACAATTGGAAATAGCTAATCAACAAAATTCAGCACTTAAAGACGATTTAGCTGGAAAAATAAGCATATCGAATAAACAACTAGAGACTCAATTAGCAACGGTTTCAGAGCATACGAAAGAAGCTCACTTACTTAAAATAGATGAATTTAGGCAGTTATGGATTATTACTTTTAGGGAAGATATATCAGCGTTAATAAAGTCGCTTATAACTTTAAAAAACTTTTATATTACCGAAAAAGGATTCATGAATGCTCTAAGTAAGGTAAGCATGCTTGATCTCAAAATTGAAACTATTAGCAAAAAAATTATGAAAGAACAAACTCAAAGCAACCTAATAGAAAAAATAAACAAATTACTTTCATCCCCTGAATATATGGAAGCTTTTAGGGTATCTAACTTAGCTAAGGAAGAATTTGATTTATTTAAAGATCAATTTAAATATTACAATCTATTACGCGCAACAATAATTGAACAAAAAACTAAAATAATTTTAATGTTCTCACCCAAAGGCACTGAAAATGAAAATTTTATATTAAATACAATAGAAAAAATTGATTCTCTATTAACTGTCGATAAACAAATAATATTTGAATTCGAGGATGATAAAGAAATTGATATAAAAATAAATGAGCTACAACTGTCAGTACAAAAAATGCTTAAAATAGAATGGAATCGTGTTCGCAGAATAAATAGCAAAAATATTAAACAATGATTTAGTTGATTATCTACACTAGAAAAAGAGGACGTTTAAAAATTCGATGGACAAAATATGGACAACAAAAAGAAAAAGGCTCTGTAACCTATTGATTACAGAGCCTTTAATGTGGTGATGGGGGAAGTCTAACAGAACCTTCAAGCAATTGATAAACAAAGCAAATGCGATAACACAAGTTCATAAGAACTAGATATAGTACTAGTTAAAATAAAAATCATTATTAAAAATAAAGTTGTTTATCTTATTTAAACAATAGATAAACATGATAAAAATTAAAGTTATCGATAGGAAAAAACAAAAATTACATTTAAAAAATCACCATTTTATTCTTATTAACCTCGTATAACATATATATTTTGTACACTTAAAAGCATTCAAAAGATTCATATTAAATATTTTCAACTTATAGTGATCATAATATATCAATAACGATTTTTACTTCTACGTTATTTTAACCTATCTATTGTATGCAAAATAAAAAAAGATTACCGATACCATCACTACCACTCTATTTATAAAGAAATAAAATCAACACTTTAAACTGGTACTGGTGCTTTTAAAGCAATTTTCAAGTTCTTTTTAGGTATACCATAAATAATAATTGAAACATTTCAAACCATCAAAAAATTATTAATAGCTCTTCATTTGCTAAATAACTATTATTCAAACACTTATAAAACTCCTGTCGAACTACTTAGACTTCATTGTATTATCCAATATTTAGTATTTAGATGAGATTAATAATGACAACTGACAATAAATTTTTACCTTTAAACACCTCAGATGGTTTACGCAGTGCAACCAATGCTCAAGACTTTTCAGCTATAATTAAAGATTTAATACTTGAAAGTAATCGTCGAAGAGTTGTAATTATTAAATACCAAAAGAGATACAAAAAATTACTTAAAAACGATACAGATGAAGGCAAACAGCAATTAAAAATAGTTATGACCGTCTTGATCAAGATATTAACTCAGCAAGACGAAATTAATACAAAAATTATTACTCTTCAATACCAACAACAAACCAATACTTTGAATTCAGAAGCTAAAATTAAGATTGATACCTTAAAGCAAAAATCTGAAATATCAGAGCTAAACGAGCAACTAGAGTTAACCTTAAAAGTTTTTGTTGCAGCTGACCAGCGAATTAAAAAGCGTATAAAAAACAATAAATCTAAAGGCGATAGAAACAAACAGAAGTTTGAATATTTAACAAAAGTAGCTATTAAAATTACAAATAAATACGCTGAAGAATATCCAGACAAATTAAATAATAATATGTGTGCATACAAAGTAACTGCTGAAATAAGAAATAAATTTATTGAACACTTTCAAAATAAAGAAGAGCAGAGAAAAGCAAATATCATGGGTGAGCCAAATAAAAATACGGTTGATGAGCATGTAAAAAATGCATACTTACATTTTGGTTTCCCATCATATTTAGAATCCAAAAAAGCACTTACCTAACACTTAAGTATTGGGTAGTTTAATAATTTCCAGCCATCTAATATCCCCTTATAAATTCAATAAGACCAAGGGGATCCAACAATGTACGAGCAACAAATCCAACCATTAAATGTAATCCGAATGCTTGAAGCGGCTAAACGTTTCGGCTTAGCAAAATCAAGTTTCTATGATCGAGTTTCACAAGGATTAATAACCCCACCAATTAGTTTAGGAGGACGAGCAAAAGCTTATGTAGAAAGTGAAATAGATACTGTTTTAAAAGCAATGATTTCAGGTAAAACTGAATCAGAAATAAAAACACTAGTTCTTGATTTAGTTCAACAACGTCAAAACCTAGCTTAAGGAAGGATATGCTTTATATAAAAAAAGCTATTCCAACAAAAGTCAGGATAGCTCAATTAATTATTAACGTCTGCACAACGTTTAAGCTTAACTTTAACATTAATAAACTTGTATACACAATTTTACAAAAAGATATTAGAAGTTATTTATTACTTTCAGTACCGAATCGTTCAACGATAGCCTTTTTAATTGTCAATATAGTTGCTCTTTTATTAAAGAATACAGGGGCTTGCTATGACAACTATTGATATTAAATGCAGAGTTCATAATGAATTTATCACTGCAATGGTAAATATGGGAATCGAAGCTCATCAACCTTTAAATGTTGAAGCTAATGGTCAGTTAGAACGTTTTAGAATAAAAGGAGATAAAACAGGATCTAAGAATGGTTGGTATGTTTTATTTGGAGGAGCTTTAGCAGCAGGCTCCTTTGGAAGTTGGAAAACAGGACTAACTTCGACTTGGAGGGCTAAAACGGCTAATAAAATAAGTAAGAAAGATCTCACTACTTTCAAGCAACAACGTCAGAAATCAATAGAACGTTTAGAACAACATCGTATCAAAGTTCAACATGATGCGGCAGTAGAGTGTGGAAAAATCTGGAGTAAAGCAAGTCAGTTAATAGGCGTGAACCACCCCTACTTACTGGACAAAAAAATAAGAGCTTATGGTATTCGACAACTTGGTGAGCGTTTGCTCGTTCCAATTATGAATGCACAAAATGAACTTGTAAGTATTCAGTTTATTGGCCCTGCTGGTCAAAAATCATTTAAATCAGGTGGCCTAGTAAAGGGTTGTTTCATGGTGATAGGTGAACTAAAAAATACTGTATTTATTTGTGAAGGTTATGCAACAGGTTCAACTATACACGAAGCAACAAAGTTAGGTGTAATCATTGCTTTCAACGCATCTAACTTATCACCAGTTATATCATCACTAAAAGCTAATGGGTTTAATCAATTGAATATTATTATTGCTGCAGATAACGACTTTAAAAACACAAAAAATATCGGATTAGAAAAAGGTCAGGAATCTGCTTATTTAAACTCACTCCTACTTATCTACCCTTACTTTAGCAAGGATCAAGACGGATCAGATTTCAACGATTTAGCTCGTATGAATGGCCTTAGTAATGTAGCTAAATACCTAAGAAATGTAGCTAAGGATATCAGTAAATGAATGGGCCTATAAAAATAATAACCAATAGTGATACTCCAAAAATTTCAATGATAAAAGGAAGAATATTAACGGACAATGAAATTGCCACCCTTAATGAATTAAATAATAAATATGCCCATGTAATCATCGGAGGTAAACATTTAATCGTAGCAAAAGTTGATTGTTCAATTAATGGTACAAAACTAGCTTTTGGACCTATTCAAAGTTTTCACAATTATTTTACTCATAAATCAACCGTGGCTAACATGAACCGTGGGACCGCATGGACACACTGGGAACACAAAGCCTTTTATGAAAATGGTATTGGTTTTTACCCTGATATAACCAAATCTCCAAAAGGCTGCTACAACTTATTCGAGAGTTGGAAGTGCAAGTCAAAGCAAGGCGACTGTACTTTTATCATTCAACACATAAAAAATATTTTGTGTAATGGTAATGAAGATGCTGGTCATTATTTTATTCAGTGGTTGGCACATATATTCCAACACCCAGATAAAAAACCGACCGTCGCTATATTCCTAAAATCAGTTGAAGGCACAGGTAAAGGCAGTTTATTTCGCTTATTACAAAGAATACTAGGGGTCCATGCAAGTCAAATCAATGGTTCTCAACTAGTAACACGTAACTTTAATAGTATTTTAATATCTAAATTATTGATTTTTGCTGATGAAGTAAACTTAATGAGTAGTGATACTTTTGACAAAATAAAGGGGCTTATTTCCGAACCTATATGCCAGTTAGAAAAAAAAGGTGTAGAGGCAGAACCAATGGCAAATCTAGCTAGATTTATATTTGCGAGTAATCATGAAGAAGTATTTCCTGCTGGTAAAAGGGAAAGACGATTTTTATTAATTGAAGCAAGTTCTGAAAAGGCTAATGATAGAGAATATTGGAAAGAATTTAATAGATTAATAAATAATGGAGAGTTTACAAGTGCATTCTTACATTACTTATTAAATATGGACCTAACTGATTTTGATCCATTTAACGCTCCGATGACGAAGGAGCTAATAGAACAAAAAATTTCAAATTTCAGCATGGTGGACGAATATTTCTATGAAGAGCTAAATACCGAGTCACCTTTTAATAATGAAAAAAGAACACCTTCGACTATTTTAATGAAAAGGTTTATTGAATGGATCAAAGCAGCTGAATATCAAGATAATAAAGGTTTAAAAGTAAAAGATAGAGCCGCCCGCTCTTTATTAGCCAAAAAGTTAATAAAACTAGGTTTTAAAAAAATAGGATTAAGAGCAGACCGAAACGGAGGTATTTATTATGAAACTCCAAACATTCAAATATTACGTAAAACTTTTGCAGAAGAGCACGGCTTAACTGACAAAGATTTATTTTAAGTTAAAGCAAGCTAAATGAAAGTTAACAGCAATGACTGCTAATAGATCATTACCCATTGCTGTTTGTAATTAGAATAAAAGGATAAATAATGAAAAATAAAGTTATAAAGTACTCAAATAATACAATCAAAAAGATGCAATTAGAAACTGACATTTTTGAACTTAGAGACCCCCGCTACCCGCTTCGCTTAAGGTTCCATAAGAATAGAGAGAAAGCATCTTGGTACTTTGTCCAAAGAGCCCAAGGTAAAAGTTATTTTAAAAAAATAGCAAATTGGCCTATTTTAAGTTTTTCTGATATTCAAGCTAACTTAAGCACCTATCAGGTTAAATTCACTCTCAATCCGGATGGCGTTATTAATAGCTCCTTTGCAAACGTTGATTTGTTAGCTAATTGGTACTTACAAAGAAGTAAAACGAATGCATCTATTTCCAATCTACGGAAAGACACCATTAAATGGGCTATTACTCGTCATATTATCCCATTAATTGGGGATTTACAGATAACAGCGATAAACAGAGAAACTTTGGAGTCTAAATTTTTTTGGCCGATGCAAAGCACTTTGCAAAACTCAACAATGCGATCTGTTTGGAATATTCTTAAACAACTTTTTACCAAAGCAATGTTTTTAAAACTAATTGAAGCCCATGAACTCGTCGCTTTAAAGTTCTCTGATTTTATTAAAGAGAAAATAGTAGCTGAACCAACACGTCTAAGAGCGACTCAATTAGATGAAGTTCATAAGAACATAAAGGACCAAAAACCTTCAATACAATGTTTAATAATATTAATGTTGGCTCATGGAACCCGTATAGGAGAAACAAGGCAACTTAAATGGGATTACTTTTGCTTTCAATCTAACACTCTACATATCCCAGGTAAAATCACTAAAAATGGAGATGAATTAACAGTGCCAATAACCGACAAGATAGTAAAACTATTGCAGCAATATCGTAAATACCAATGCAAGAGACGATATAAAGGGGTGTATTTGTTTCCTGGTATAGCCAAAAGAAAACCAGTAAGTGCAATGAAAAGCCACTCAATGGTGCAAAAGGTTAGTTTAAACAACTGGACGAGTAGATCATTAAGAAAAATATTTAGAAGTAAATTGTTAGAATTAGGTGTTGATTCTGAGGTAGCGGAGATGATGATAAACCATAGAAGAGGAATATTAAGTGAAACTTACATACACACAACGGTTCCGACTCTAAAGAGACAAGCTTTAAATAAATATCATACCTGGCTGAATGACTTTCAACCTGGAATACTAAGTCTCTCAATAAAATGAAAAACTTAAATAACCATAAATTTCAATTTATAAAGTGATCACTCTACATAGCCAAAGTGATCACTCTCATTTATTAAAAAACAGCATATTCAATCATCTGCGAACTAAAAACATACAAAGCATACAAATAAACAACTTTAAATAGCATTTTTATCTATTTTTAGTATGACTACTTTGTTTATCACGCTAAAGATTAAGTGATCACTTTAAAAATTGCGTCCCCTCTACACAGCTCATTTTTCCTCGTATGTTTTTACTTCCTTTAATAAAAAAACATATATCTAATTGATTTTATGTAAACCACACTAAAAAATGGTCTTTTTTTAACCACCTACATTGTTTTATTTTGGTTACTCTAAAATTTTATATTTATATACTTAACCCCAAAAAAAAACACTTTAATGGAACTCGTTAAGAAATAAACAATAGATATCCATTTTACTATATTTACAGGCCAATTTTAATAGTAATTTGAGTATTGTCTTAGGTGATAAATTCTAAAACAATCTATCTCATTAGCTAAAAAGCGGTTTCTAGCTAATGAGATAAAAATAAAATCCTATATTCATCTTAGAGTTTAATTAATTAATTTAATCTTTGTTAGACATCGTCGTAGCTTAATGGATCTGACTTAATTTAAAATAATGTTGAACTGAGCTTTAATATAAAACATAGTAAAAATAATAATTAAAGGAGAATTTATTAGAAAGATGTTATCCAAAAGTGATCACTTTATACAAGTCATGATGTAGCTTTAAAAAGCTTATATTGTGCCATATTATTTACAGAGCTTTTCTTTAATTTTTGTATTGTGTTTTACTAAATGAAGGTCATAGACCTCACCATAGATAGTGTAGGAGGTATAGCTGGCTTTTTCATCAATTATTACATCATTCTTATTCAATGGCATAGAAACTAACTTAACTAGTGAGTTCCTTTTAACAGTGAGATCAAATTGGTTCTCTTTCTTATTGCCCAGGAGGTAAAGATAAGATCAGCCCTCACCCAAGTATTTGAGTCATTTTCTAAAATCGATTTGACATATCCTGAACCAACATAAACTCCGTTATCAATATTTTGACGAGTTTGAATGAATAACTAATTTCCCTATTTTCAAATATAGTCTTTACCTTTTTAATTCCGGGCTCACTCCTCATCATAACTAGCCCCCAAACTTCTATTTTTTCATTAGATACCAACATTCAAATAGACGTTTACAAAGCTCTTCATCTGGCAGTTCTGTAACAACTTCCTGTGAATAAATAGTATCTACAGCATTCATGATTAAGCTCCTCTAGCCTTAACCGCCTCAGCTTGCTCAAATATCTCTTTATACACTTCATCGCGGCTTACCGGTGGGTAACCAAACTTGGCTAGTATTAATATCAACTCTACCTTTAAAGCCGCTTTGATATCATCACGGTGATTCCAGTCTGTAAACTTAGCTTTATTATCGACAATCACTTTTACCGCTTTAGCCAGCTCAATGAGTTTGTCTTCTGGATAATCAAAGTCATACCGAACAGCTAAGGTTTTTAATGCGTCATAAAAGGCTTTTTCTTCGATATCAATACCTAACTCATCGCCAGCATTCATTTCATCACGCACACCATAGATGAGGTCAACCATACTGTCAGAAAACTCTTCTAAGACTTCACTCACTAATACATCATCTTCTTTACGTTCGTTATAGCGTTCAACTAATGCTTCAAAACGTTTGGTGAAATCAGTGCCTTGTACTTGGTTTACTTTCTTTAATTCGCCAATCGCTTTAGCCAACAACTGTTGTAATATCTTAATCTTGGTATTAGGAAGTTTAATTTTTTCAATTTTAGCGATGTAATCATCATTGAAAATATCAATCTCGCCACCATTTTCATTACCCAGTTTAAAGATCTCTTCTACGCCATCACTTTGTAATGCTTCAGAGATCATTTCACGTACCTTGGCATTCATTTGTGCGGCATCGGGCACTTCGCCAGTACTGAGTTTGAAAACAATAGAGCGAATCGCTAAATAGAAGTGGATATGATTACGCTCCTCTTCGTTTATTTTCTCGCTACCACAACAAACGTCATAAGCGGCTTTTAAACGTTTCATTATATCAATGAAGCGTTTTTTACGTTTTTCAGTGACTAATACAAATTCAGCCGCATGATTTAAACAATTTAACTGCGCGACCGCTTGGCCAGTAAAGTACGGAGAGGTATCGAATGTATGGAAAGCATCTTTTAACAAAGCGAGATGATTTTTAACTTCAATAATAGAGGCTTCAACATCTTCAAAATTGGTTTCATCAGTTTTAGAATATTGGGCCAACGCTTTATTCATTGCTGATTTAATACCAATATAATCAACAACTAAACCTTTATCTTTGCCTTCAAACTGACGATTAACACGAGAGATAGTTTGAATTAAACTGTGTTTTTGAATCGGTTTATCGATATACATGGTATCTAAAAATGGCACATCAAAACCCGTTAGCCACATATCAACCACGATTGCGATTTTAAAGTTTGAGTTTTTATTTTTAAACTGTGTATCTAAGGCTTTACGTTCGTCTTTTCCACCAAGTAAATGATACAAACGCGCAACATCATCTTTACCACGGGTCATGATCATTTTCACCCGTTCAGAAGGTGCGGCAATACGCCCTTCACTGATCGCTCGTTTACGTTCAACTTCAGATAACTTAATGGCATTATCAGTATCAATTTTGTCAAACCAAGCTGGACGTAATGTTTCTAGCTCTTGGTATAACTGATAAGCAATGCCACGCGAATTACAGACAAACATTGCCTTACCAGCGACTGTGGAGCCTTCTTCAACACGTTTTTCATAATGCTCGACAAAGTCTTTTGCTATTGCGCTAATACGGTCAGGGTCGCCTAATATCGAATTCATATTAGCGGTTGCTTTTTTGCTCTCTTCTATCTGTAATTCATTACTACCTACTGCTTCACAATCTTTATAATATTGTTCAATCTCTTTGAGTTTACTGTTGTTCAAACAGACTTTAGCGGCACGTCCTTCGTAAACAATACGCACTGTAATTTCATCTTTTACCGATTCTGTCATGGTGTATGAATCAACTACTTGACCAAACACATCTAAGGTGGCATCAACCGGTGTGCCGGTAAAACCAACATAAGTAGCATTAGGTAAAGAGTCGTGCAGGTATTTTGCAAAGCCGTAGGTTTTCTTAACGCCGGTTTCTGTGACGGTTACTTTTTGATCGAGATTGACTTGGCTACGGTGCGCTTCATCTGAAATACAAATAACATTACAGCGATCCGTTAACAGTTCAGTATCTTCGCTAAACTTATGAATGGTCGTTAAAAATAAACCGCCACTGTTACGTCCTTTTAATAACTCACGTAAATGGCTACGGCTAGTGATCGTGGTGATCGTGTTGTCACCAATGTAGGTTTTAGCATTACCAAACTGCTGTGATAGCTGGTCGTCTAAATCGGTTCGGTCAGTGATTAAAATAATAGTTGGACTTTTAAAATCGACACTTTTCATCAACAAGCGTGATAAAAACTGCATGGTATAACTCTTACCACACCCCGTTGCACCAAAGTACGTCCCCCCTTTACCATCTCCCATTGGTTTTTGATGGGTTTTGATATTTTCGAATAGCTTTTTCGCCGCATAATATTGTGGATAGCGCGGTACAATCTTTATCTCTTTTTTACTCGCATCAGGGAAGAAAACAAAGTGACGCATAACATCACGCAAACGCGCTTTATCAAATAAGCCTTGAAGCATAGTATGTAACGAGTTGATGCCATCTTCAGCAACCAACTCTTGTCCACTCACTTTGCCCCAAGAATAAAAAAATTGATAAGGGGCAAATAAGTTACCCATTTTATTATTCACGCCATCACTGATCACACACAAGGTATTAAATACAAACAGTTGTGGAATATCTCGGCGATAGCGAATCATTAACTGCTCAAAGGCTTCAAATATCGGCGCTTTTTCGCGTATCGCACTTTTAAATTCAAAGACAACTAGCGGTAATCCATTGATATATAAAATCGCATCAGGAATACGTTTTTCACCCGTTGCGCCGACAATCTCTAACTGACTCACCACTCGATAAATATTGTCGTCATCCGTTGCCTGCGTTGCTTTAGCATCCGCCAAGTAAGCCACATTATTTTCAGCTACCTTTAACGCTTGTTGATCAAAGCTCGAATCGACAACATCAGGAAATAACGACTGTCTAACACACATTTCAACGTTGTCGTAATCAAGCAGTTGAATGTACAAATCTTTTTGCGAAGTACTGCAGGCGGTACTAGCAGATTCACGTTTTAATAAAAAACCATCACTCAGCCACTTACAAAAGGTTTTATTGCTGTCGTATAAATCACTGGCAGGCAAGGTTTCTAGCTTGCGAATAATCGAATCAATTTCACCGTTAGTAATACCTGCACTTTGATAACGCTTCGCTAAGAATACCCGTAAATCCGCTGTAATTAACACCTCAGATTGAGCACGCACACCATCAACTAATAATGGATGCTCTCCACCTTTACTGTGTGGATAACCTTGCTCGCCTAACAGCTCAATAATTGCTTCTTCTAACTTGGCTTCAGTAAATTTCATATTAAATCTCAGGTTGTTATCTATTTGTATTTAAAGAACCAATTAAATTAGGTTTGCCATGGGCAATAGACCCCTTAAGAAAATCATCAACGACTTTCGCGATATGCTTTACTAGTTGCTTATCTTTAGTGAAATAACCCAAAGGGATCGGTGCAGGGCTTAGATCTGGCATTGAAAGATGATAACTAACGGCTGCAAATTCGTTTTCTAATAAAATAACTTCAACACTTCCATCAAATAAACCATTTAAAATCCCATTACAGAAAGATAAATTCCCAATTTTATGCTTCCATTCCCTTGATGCCTTTTCTTTAGCATTAACTTGTTCGTCACTTGGTAAATACAAAGCTAAGTCATAGTTTTTACCTTTGTTACTCTTTTGATATCCTTCAATACTTTCTTTGACTTTATTGAAATTTTCACTCATCCCCCAATACTTGGTATTTGCACCTACCCAGCTTAATTTTTTTAAATTACCTTGCTGCTTTATTGGTTTTAATTGTTTGATCGCTTGTTCTATTTTCGCCCAAGGTTGGTTCCCATAAAGTGGCCCTATTATCAACTCATAAGGTTTATTATTAGTACTTGTGGCCATCTCAGCAACTATACCGCGTAAATCAATTTCATTCACTTTCACAAATCTAGCTATCGACATATCCTCAAAAACATCCCAAGCCTCTTGAATACTCGTAATATTATTTTCTAATCTAATATTGTCAGTTTCCTTTGAAACAGCATGAACAATAGCATCATCATTTTCATAAATTTTATCGACATAGAATGGTTTTAATTTATTATCAAAATCTATTTCAAACTTGCGCCTTAACCGATGTCCAATTGTTTTCTTGCGGGTAACACTGTCTACAGAATAAAGGCTCGGTAATGCATTCTCTTGCGTTTTAATACTTCCTAGATCACCAGATTCATAAAATCGCTGAAAATGCTTGGTAAACATACCGCGAGCGTGTTGTTCACTCATACTTTGTATTTCATGATTAACATCGAGTCTAAGCCCAGTAGTCCATGCTCCATGATGGTTATGGACCTTGTTGAAACCTACCAACTCAAAAGTCACATTCGATGCTCTTGATTGTGGCTTTTCAACCATCGGTTTATCTTCCCAAACAGAAAAATATCCTTTAGCTAGCATAGTCAGAGATAGCCTTCCGTCTTCAAGATATGACACTTCACCTTTGTTGAAAGGCTCCTCTATAGCAACATCAAGTTCTCGTTGATTGAAACCAAAAAATGAAGCTAATTCAAACTTCGATAATGGCGAGATATATAATGATCTAAGTAAAAATTCTTTGGTAAAAGGGAACCCTTGTTTACTTAAATAAGAATACTCAATGTTATAAGTTTCAGCAGGTACAATGTAATCCACTTCATTAAATTCAATATAATGTTTTTCCATAGTATTTAAACCGCCTTTTTATGCTTTTTAGTAGTTACATTTAAGAAGGCATATTGACCATCATTGTTATTATTTTCCATATATTGAATAACGCCTCCAAAAGGAAGATCGATGTTTTTACCCTGCCACATCCTTTTATCTCCGACAATAACAAGACGATCCATTGCCCTTGAAAGCGCAACATTAATTCGATTTGGTAATCGTAAGAATCCGGAGCTTTGCTTATGATCCGAGCGAGTCACGGATAAAATAATAATGCGATTTTCTTTACCTTGGTAACTATCAACCGTATCGATTTTTAACAATGAAGTAAGAGCTTCTGAAAGACCAACTTTTTTGACTCTTTGTCGTATACGCTTTTTCTGCTCTGCATACATGCAAATGATACCAATAGCGGCCTCTCCCTCTTTAACTTGTCCATATAATGAATTAATAAATTCTTCATCTTCGTCTACTCGTAAAAGCATATCGACAATCGCATCAGCTTCTGCATCATTAAAAATGCTTGAACCAGCTCCTTGTTGATGATGTGCTTTTTTTCCTAATGAAGATGTATCTAGCCAAGTAGCAGGGGCAGCTAATTGATGAGGAACATTCTTATAAATATCAGGAATGATACGTTCACCATTTTCGAGCTCTCCTTTATAAAAGCATTGTGAGACTAAAGTTCCAATGGCAGGTGCCATACGATATTGCACTAATAACTTAGCACCAACTTGCTCCCCATAATGAGAATTAAAAGCGCGAGCAAAATCACTTTCGATCAACTCATCTATATCACTACTCGATTTAATACCTAATTTTCTTGCCAGTGCCTTTTTATGAGGTTCTGAATACAAAGGAGGAAGTTGTTGATGGTCACCTACTAGTAAAACTCTTTTACCGACTTGCATTGCTATCGCTAATTCACTGGCAATGGAACGGGCAGCTTCATCAATGATGATCCAGTCATATTGATTACTCGCAATATCAATATTCCAATTACCTATACCAACACAAGTACCAGCTACCAACTGCCGAGAACGCGCAAAAAACTCATCAAGGTTCGCATTTCCTGAATTCATCACTCTGAGCATATCTTTCGACATATCAATGAAACGTTTTACACCATTAGCAATATGGGGCTCAATAGCATATTCGAGGTTTAAGTTATTAATCAAACCATCACCAACAGCACTCAAATCATCATGCCAATCTTTATTGCTCTTAACTTCTCTCGATAAACGGCTATTAATTAACGTTTTACGCTCATTAATTTGTACCTTAAGTGCCTTTATTTGCTTATCATCCAATTCTTTATCATCAAGCTTTGTTAATGCATTAAGTTGTTCGTCAATTGCTGATAACACCTTTTGATCTAACGTTAAAAAGGCTTCTAAATATTCCTTAGGTGCTTTTAATGACTTAGCTAACGCCATTACTCTAAATTTTAATTGAGTAGAAAATTGTTCTGCTTTTTGGCTAACAATATTACTGGCAAGTACATCTTGTAATGAACTTGATACAGCTGATTCACGGCTACTAAATCTAACAACATCGAGAGGAGTTTTAAGACGATTACAATGCTTCCGAATTCGTTCTGCTGCCGTATTAACCGCTTCGTGCGATTGACTGACCAATAAGATCCGCTGTGTACCAAGCTTTTCGACCAAATAATGTACAAAAGCGGCGATAAATTCAGTTTTACCCGTTCCCGGAGGTCCTTGTAACATAGACAGAGGACCGAACTTTAATAATTGCTGAAACGCAATACGTTGTTTGTCATTTAGCTTAATAACATTGCCATTATCGTCCGTTCTATCGTAGCGTGCAAAATCATCATCAGTGACCTCGTGACCATAATCAATAGGATCATGTGAGCAATCAGGATCAAAATAATCAACTAAGTTTTCAATAACTGAATCATTCTCAATAATCCGAGTAAGTGCATTTTTACGTTTAACAAAAGAAGATTTATCAGCCTTACTTCTAAAGAAAATAATATCTTCTTCTTTAAGCCGATGAACACGACTCGCATAGCGTGAAAGAGTCACTTTATTCAGTCCTGATCTTGCCAAATTTACTTGTCCAATAAAAAATTCATTATCTCCATCGACAATAATGGCTTCAACCTCATCTTTAGCAGTAAAAGCATCAAGCGGGTCTTTCTCCGCTTCATACGGGAGCACGATAATATCTTTGTGATCTTTAGGCTGCTCAGGCTCTCCAGTTAATTCAACATAGGGATGAGACTCGGACTCAGTTTGAATTATAGCTTGCCAAAGCTCTTTAGTGGAAATAGGCTTAACACTCGTTTCAACACTTTTAACTTGAGAGGGAAGCAACGTTTCATTAAGAGCAAGGTTTTCCGAACTCCCATCATTATCACGTAAAGGTTTATCCTTTCCTTTATGTTTAAGCTCAAATTGCTTAATCGCATTTTCAAAACTATAGAGTTGCTTAATTCGACGGTTTAAATGCCCTAATTGACTAGATCGCCCTTGTATGATCTTAATCGCGAATGGGACTTCAAAGTCAGCATTCTCTATCTCTCTTCTTGAAATACTCCCCCTTTGAAGAGGTGACATTCCATGCTCAAATTCAAAATGAGCTTTATCAAAAAATAGCTTTTGAATACCGCCTAATCCACAAAAACTAATAACTAATGCAGAAGGTTTATTACGACTTTCTTCTATTGAGACATACAACTTGCCGTTATCTGGATAAATAGTCAGAGGCTCAAAGCTTTCTCGGCTACCAATTTCAATATTGATGGTTTCAATAGCAACTTGAGTACTTTGCTCAGGATTTAAAACGGCATCTTTAAAACGAGTTAGCTCTTTAAACCCATAATCAACATCTTTCAATTCTTCGATAATTGCTGAACTAATTGCCGGATGCTCGCTACTTTCTTCACCCCATTCAATATTCAATAATTCAGAACAAATTTTCACTACAGCATAATTGTCACGTTCAAATGCTGAACTGTTTTCAATATTTAAAGGGCTATATTCAGAGTTATAAACTTCTTCCGCATCATGATGAAAATCTAATACATCAATGATAAACACATCACTCGACTCAGTGATAATAATGTTTTCTGGTTTTAAATCACCGTGCGAAAATCCAAGTGAATGCATGTGCATAACATGTGAAACTAAGGCTTTCACAATCACCTCGGTATCTCCACGCGTTGCGGTTCGATCGATAGGTGAGCCTGATATCCATTCAGTAACCAAATATAAAGCACTATCCCGAGAAGTTATGCCAACATCGATGACTTTAGGCACAAAGCTTAAATGAATACTTTGTAATTTTTCTACTCGCTCTAAAAAGAACAAAGCTCTCTGCCCAAGACCCGCACTAATTTCTATTGGGTTAATATTATTCCAGACCTTCACTAATCCTGTTTCAGCCTTGTAAACTTCTTTGCAATCATTCTCAGAAACAAACTCAACTTCAGGGTGCAACCGGCTAATCTTGCTATGTTTAACAAACCGCTCTAGTTGCCCACTTGAGAATGAAAAGGTTTTTTCTTGGCTTGGCTCACTTTTCACTAAGGCATCAAGTAATTCACCAGCGTTAGCATATCGCTTGCCTTCAAATGCATTTAGCAGAACAGCAGTAAACCAATCATCACAATCAGAAAACCGAGCCTTAATACTTTGTTCAAACTTGGGTGTTAATCTTTCAGCGTTAATAATTGCCCAAGCAATAATAGCTAAGCGTGAAACATCATATTGATAATGATTTTGAAAGTTACCTTTTTGGTCATACACCGATAACTCGTCACGTATTGCACCAACCGTTTCTTTTTTACGTTCAAAAGCAGAGATGAAATTAGAAAGTGCCACACGCTGCCCAGTACTTAACCAAACACTATGACTACCTATATCTCGATGTGCTAAATGTAATTGGTGTAAGTCTGCAAAACGAGCAATCAGCACCTTCACTAGGTTTACCCGCTCATCAATTGAAAGGTTATCTCCATAGGTACTAATAAAGTCATTAAGGCGCTCTTGCCCTTGTGGAAGTTCAACAACTTCATTGTATTGGGTGGTAATTTTATCTTTTGATGGAATGGTTAACGATGAAACACAGTGATCATATAAATCACGATTCTCACGTTTAATTTTAGTTAAGACTTCACGCTCACGCGATACTATTTTAAAACGACCATCAGGGGTTTTAGCTTCAACATTTGAAAGTTTATCAAAATCCCAACGTCGAATAATGGCACGATCATTTTTATCTGACTCACTTTGTGCATAAAACTCAGAATAGATTTTATTTGGATGCGTAAATATTTCTTCTTGGCCTAACCACCCATCAACAGATAATGGTTTTGGCTCAACCTTGTTATCGTTTAATAAACGTTTTTCTAGTAATGGAGTATCTTTCAGTAAAACCTTCGAATCAGGATGAGGTCTAAAACGATCATTAAAATCATGTTCATTTGCACACAACTTACAAAAATCATTTAAGCTCAAAGTTTCAGCAAGATCATTTTTTTGTAATTTAGAAAAATCACTTGTTCCCGTCATTACAACTAAAGGGTAGACCCGCGGTATATGTTTCTCATTACTAAATTTCCCTCTTAAAGGCTTTAGTAAATTCTCTAACAGGAATTTTTTATTTCGAGTGATTTCGACAGGCGATTTACCCCTATCGTCATGACCAAAGAACCATTTTCCGTGATTTGAGGTTATCGGTTGCCCATTCCAATCTTTCAATTCAACAATCAAAATATTGCAATGAGTAACAATCAATAAATCTATCTCGCCTTGTTTGTTTTTATTAACAAAGCGGAAACCAGCATAACCTTTCCATCCTGCATTGAAAGAAGCTTTAAGCTTATCTGCTCTTTGGCCTTTATTTTGATTTTTTGGTGGTGCACTTAATACATTTTTTATCTTTTCGATTGCATCTATTTCATGGCGTTCAAGGCCGCCTTGCCAATATTTAATATCCATTTTCTACTTCTTTTTATTTTTATATCTACAGGTAATAGCTTCAGCTAAAGACTGTTTATTTATTCAATAAAGGAGCAAAATTTATCATTCCTTCTTGATGTTCAGCGTCTTCTTTGGCTTGTGCTTCAATATATTTAGTAGATGGTTGATTCCAAGCTCCTGCACTTTGTGAATCAAAAAATAGTACTTTTTCTACACCAATATCTTTGAGTTGCTTTTTGATTTTACCCATAAAGACTTGATCATTTTGGTAAACAGAAACAGCCACTTTTTGAGGTTTGCTTTTACTAATTTGTTCAAGCAAATGACCATCTTGCTCAGCCATGGCCCAGCCATAGATAACGAGGTTTTGTTCTAAGTTGGGCAATACTTCGTAGAATATTTTTTCTAAGTAATCACAACTTGAAATAGATTGCTGTTTGGATTCCTGTATTCCTTCACAAACGAATGCAGGGGCTAAATCCTTCTTTTCCCATTTTTCGAGAATACTATCTAGTAAGTTATCCATACCTCGAGTAGTAATTTTTTTCACACTTGAAAATTCATAGTGGTGCAATACTAAGTTACCATGTGGATAAAAGAATAAAGTTGCACCATCAGCCCCATATGGTTCGCTGTAACCTTTCCAATCATCACCGCTGAATCGAGAAGGTGTAAAGCAATCCTTAAACCATCGTCCTAGAACATGATTTCCATACATAGCAGCCCAGTAAACTATCAAGTCATAATTTAATGAAACGACTTTATTAAAAGGTTTCATAAATTTGTAGATATGCTCTAAATGTTCTTCTGCATCGTGATACGAGACATGGATATCACGAACAGTTGCTATTAATGCAGTGCGCACTTTTTGATAGGATTCTTCAACTTTCACAGATTCGATCTTTAATGCTTTATTGACTAACTTAGCTTCCCAAAGCCGTCTTAAGACTAGTTCAAAATCATCAACATCAAAGCTTTGGAACACCTTTTGAACGGAGTTAGTTAAATGACCTAATTTGCTCGCTTCTTCAAAAAGAGACTTGTATCCAAATTTTTTTGAAACTGCCATGCTGGCACCATTGCCGACTATCAGACTGCCACCTTTAAAATCTTCTTTAATATCTTCCCATTGCTTTACTTTCATCATTCCACTATTTCACCTTCATCAGAGTTAGAAGCATACTGTAGTAAACCTTCTTTATATGCTTCAATATCTTGTTCAAATAAAATTTGACTTGCAGAAAGTAAAATAAAATGCCCCTCACCAATCAAAATTTTCAAGTCATCGTTTTGCTCGTCAAACCATTCATTAAAATCACCAAAGTCTGTGTAATTCATTCTTTGAGCAGACTCAACAACCACTGTATCTTTATGCTTTCTGTATAAGCAAGAAGCCAGTCCATCGACCGAAGACATAATAAATTCTGCACTAATCATATCAATCGGATTATCACGATATCCATCATCTCCATGAGACGCTGCGCCATATCTATTTCGTAACTGCCCTGTAACATTTACTATTTGACCAGCTAAAAGGGACAGCATTTTGTTGATATCTTCGTTACTACTGAATTCAACATTATCCTTTACTTGCTTATATAAAGGACCAAACTCTTCATTTTGATTAACGTTATCAACTCGATCATTTAATATCGTTTTAAAAACAGTTTCTAAAAATGCCTTTGAAAGATCTAAACAAAGTGGAGCATCCTTTGATATAGCAGCAGCTTCTAACCTATCTTTCTGTTCAATCAGATGAACCGCTTCTTCGCTGCCCACAATTGCTCTAGTACTTAGCTGTAGTCTTAACCCACTATCATTCATGTTCAATTCCACACACATTAATTTCACCAGAGATCAACTTCGGTAATAAATAGTCTCTGGTTTCCGTTAAGGTCTTTATCTCTTGAACGTTCGCTGTTATGCGCTGATAGTTTGCTTTAGCTATTTGAGTGTAAGCGTCTACAGCACCTTTTTGAGGAATAATTATCTGAATACTTTTAAAGGTTTTTTTACTTATTTCCGCAAATGTTGTACCGCCTGAAATACTTTTAATTTCATCCATCACCGAATCTAACCACTGAATGGTATATTCAGAGCTTAATGTTTTAGCGTCTGTGATAGCGATATAACCTTGGTTAATTGCGACAGGCACTTTTGCTAAAGCTAAATAACCAACTGGAGCTCTTGATGACATTAATACCGTATCGACAGGAAGCAGTCCTGATGTGATTTTAGCTAGACCTGCTTCAGTTATTTTTCTGCTTGTATCGATCATTATTTTTGTATTATTACCTGATAAATCTTTTGGAGATGTCCAGTGAATGTCACCACCATCCCAAAAATCAGGATTTGTCGTACTAGGTGTTGAGCCGCCTTTAATTTGAAATTCATTATCTGTATTCGATAGCTCCCACCCCTTTGGAATCCAGCCGTTGATACCGATTGAGGGTTCGTCGGTTAATTCAAATTCACTTGGGAAGTGTTGATGGGTATTTTCTGCTTGTGATGTTTGTGCCAGTGCGGTGTTATGTTGAGTCACTGCTAGGTTGTGCTGTGTTAGTTTGGCTTGTAGTGTTGGGTTATGTTGCAACACCTGTAAGCGTGATGTTGCACGTTGTACTAATGCTGCAGGCCACGTACTTGGTAAGTTTTCTAGGTTAAACTCAGCCTTAACTAAGGCGTTATCAAACACAGGATCAAAATCAACAAACCAACTTTTAAACAAAGTCTGCGCCATTTGCTCAAGCGTTTGGTTGGTTTGTTTGTTTAGTTCTATTTTTTGGTCAAAATCATTAATCAATCTAGCAATTTGATGCCTAATTTTTAAAGGAGGAGCTGTAACAGGTATTTTTTTCAAGTCACCTTGAGTAATTTTAGGTCTTGTAGATCCAGATATATAACTATCAATTTCCGCACACTGAAGTGCATAACAAATGTATTGAGTATCTAGATCATCAATTCCTTTTAAAACATGCGCATGATTATTAACCCAAAACTTTCCTTTTGCAGTAAATGCAATTGGAGTGTTTCTTGTTCTTAAATTATCCCCATCTTCTGCTAGTAAAACGTACAATCCATCAAAAACATAACTTTCTACATAATCAGTAATACCAGAAGCTCCGTAGTAAGGGTATATCCCAGAAATTCGTTTTGATTTCGTAATAGGTTTTCTTTTTGTATCGTGAATTGTAACTAAATCAGCCAAAGGCAATAGTGGATACTTATTCCCCATAACCCAACGCCTCCAAGTTTTTACGGATCGCTTTATCAAGTTCTTCCGCTTGGTTCATCTGGCTGTAAAGCGTTTGGCTAAGCTCAGTCATTTTGGTTTCAAAGGGAATACCATCATCAACAAGATCGGCTGCGCCTACATAACGACCGGGGGTTAACACGTAATCGTTGGCTTTCATCTCAGCCAATGTGGCTGATTTACAGTAACCTGCAATGTCTTGGTATGCATTCCCACGCGAAGCATGGGAACCAGAATTCTCATCAAGCTCTTTATTTTCAAAATTTTCAGCAACAAGCTCTTCACCGCGCCAAATGTGGTAAGTTTCAGTTATTTTAGCAATGTCGTCGTTGGTTAATTCTTTTAAGGTACGGTTTACCATTGAGCCCATCTCGCGGGCATCGATAAATAAGGTTTCACCTTGGCGATCACGACGTTTTAATAAGCCTTTTTCGTCATTACCTTTTTTGTCTTTACTGATAAACCATAAACACACAGGTATTTGCGTGGTGTAAAACAGTTGTCCCGGTAAGGCGATCATACAATCCACTAAATCATTTTCGATGATCTTTTGGCGGATATCGCCTTCACCACTGGTGTTTGAGCTCATTGAGCCGTTGGCTAATACAAAGCCTGCGGTGCCATGTTCACTGAGTTTTGAGATCATATGCATGATCCACGCATAGTTAGCATTACCGGTTGGTGGTGTTGGATAACCCGCCCAACGTGCATCGTCTACTAATTCGTTGTCTGCACGCCACTGTTTTTGGTTAAACGGAGGGTTCGCCATAATGTAATCGGCTTTTAAATCGGGATGTTGGTCTTTAAAGAAGCTATCGCCGGCTACGTCCCCTAAATTGCCAGAAATACCCCGTACCGCAAGGTTCATTTTCGCCAGTTTATAGGTGGTGTTGGTGTACTCTTGCCCGTAAATAGAGATGTTTTTTTGGTTGCCGTTATGGCTATTAATAAACTTAAGCGATTGCACAAACATACCACCTGAGCCACAACACGGATCGTAAATTTTACCTGAGAACGGTTCAATCATATCGGCAATAAGCGTAACAATAGATTTTGGCGTGTAGAACTCACCACCGCCTTTGCCTTCAGAGGCGGCAAATTTACCTAAAAAGTACTCGTAAACACGGCCGACTAAATCTTCTTCGCTTTTGGCTTCTTCTGCGCTGTTGGCACTTTCGCTATCGGCACTGTCATTTTTGTTCGCAATCGTATCAATATTGTTAATGGTATCGATTAATGCAGACAGTTTACTGCTGTCTAAGCCTAAACGAGAAAAGTAGTTGTCTGGCAACGCACCCGCCAATGATTTATTACTTTTTTCGACTGCATGTAGTGCGGAGTCAATTTTTACCGCGATATCATCTTGTTTCGCGTTCATTTGAATAAAAGACCAACGTGCGTCTTCAGGTAGGTAAAAGATATTTTCCATGGTGTAGAACTCCACCATATCGATATATTCACTGCCATGCTCTGCGGCAATGGCGTTTTTACGCACTTCAAACTTATCACTGATAAATTTAAGGAAGATGAGACTTAATACGATGTGCTTGTATTCAGCAGATTCAACACTACCACGCAATTTATTCGCAGCATCCCAAAGGGATTCTTCAAAACCAATTTTATTTTTTTTTGTCGTTGGACTTTTCTTAGTTGTAGCTGTCATGAAGGTCTCTTTAATTGCAGATAATTAATAGAATAAATAGATGATTTATAATAACAAACATTAATCATTTTATTGAGTTTTAAATCACTTTATTTGATTAATAATGAATGAGTTGCAGGCTTTTATACGCCTTAAGTTGGATATTGATATGTACATTACCGGGGAGGTAATTATCACATCCTCGATTTAAAATATTTGTATTACGTAAATAAAAAATTAATAAAAAGTATTAACTAAAAAGATATAACGCCGTAATTTGAGAACATATTAACAATGATAAGACTCGCATTACATATTATTGTATTAACCTCTAAGGCCATATAAAAAATTAACAAAATGCAGCAATATTTTTTTATATAAAAACCCCTTCATTATGTTTGTAAAATGAATAGCACTATCGTTTTATAAATCAATTCACCACAGTTTCCATAAATAATAGTTATCAATAAAGAGTATGTATCAGGAGAATTTAGAAGTCTTAAAGTAAATCAATTGAATAACTATTTACTGAGACTAAAGTAATAATAAATGTTACGGGCTTATAATATTGTACAAACCCGTTGAAATAAAAATTAAGAATCTAGAAGAAAATAGTTAGCTTTAGTATTATTTATTTTTTTATGCTTTAAGCCCATTTGATGTACAGCCTCTTTTTCCATGCACCTTAACTCACGAAAAATTGATAAAATTGGCTCCCAATATGTTATTGAAAACGAATCTACACATAGAGGGATTTTGAACATACGAAAAAGCTGTAAGGCATCGTCCATTGTTATTCGTATGTGACCAGAAGTACACAAGTCACAACTTGCACCTTGGCATTTAGGGCATAGCGTCGTACTTTTAGCCTTTTCTCGGGCTAATTGATCAAGCTTTAATTTTTCATACTTCAGATTACTCTTCAACTGTTCTCTTTGATAACTATCTTCATATAGTTCGTCTAATTTATTTTTAATCTCGACCTGTTTTTTCAAAGTAAACTCTGCTTTAGGTCCAAATTTTTTGTACAAAGATTCTATTTTTTTATATTGACTTGGTATGGGGGTGCTAGTGAGCATATTAATTACAATAATTGAAGCGACCTTACTAGCAGCATCTCCAAGAGATAAGCATTTTTTGTTAATATGCTCAAGTAACTCAACTATATTATTAGGAACATTATCAAAGTACTTTGCCTTTATTACCAGCATACCTAAACGATATTTTGTATTTGAAAGATCGAGTTCAGATAAAATCTCATTTCGTTCTAAAAAGTCATTACTAAAAGCCCCATTATTTAAAGTATTCATCTTTGGAGACTTTGGAGTTGCTAATTTAACAACTAATTCAAGTGATCTAGTCATTTCTCATTCCTTCTTAGAGATATAGAAGATTATTAAAAGAATAATACAGATCATAATTTAGCCAGAATTACAGATTATTTACTAATTTTTATCAAAAATATAAGTAATTATTTAACTTGACTGTTAATAACTGGTATAGATGGTTTATAAGCGGTATAGCTATAAAAACTACCTATACCGGCTACGAAGTTGATGGAGAATGAAGGTTATTATCATTGGTATTGGTGGTATTGCTAATAGATTAAAAATAAGATGAATTAACCATTTACGATTTTAAGCCCCTTGGTTCTAGTTAAACTCATATTACCCATTGATGCTTGTTCTATATGATTACTCCACCAAGCCATCACTTTTTGTCTTCTTTCAAGATATTCACTGCGGTTATAGGCTTTTCGTACTTCATTAGCATCGACATGTGAAAGGCATGATTCAATAACATCACCGTCAAAACCTTGTTCATTTAGTGTAGTACTTGCCAATGCGCGAAGTCCATGTGCAACTAAACGCCCTTTAAAGCCCATTCTACTTATAGCGACATTAGCGGTTGATTCATTTGCATGTTTACGAGGATTCCGATCAGCTGGAAATAAAAATTCACGCTTTCCACTAATAGGTTTAATAAATTCAAGTAGTGCCATAGTCTGATCAGTCAAAGGAATACTATGCGGTCGGTTCATTTTCATACGTTCGGCTGGAATATTCCAAATTCTGGTTTCAAAGTCAATTTCTTCCCACCTTGCTCCAGCAGACTCATTGGGTCTGCACATAGTATGCAATTGCCATTCAATTAAACAACGAGTAATTATTTTAATACTTGCCGTGTTTAGGGCTAGCATTAAATCAGGTAATTCATTTGGTTTAAGTGTAGGCATATGTTTTTTCTTAGGTACTTCAAACGCCTTATTAATGCCAGCTAATGGATTACTATTAAGCAAACCTGTGTTAACCGCGAAAACCATTACCTCATTAATCCTTTGACATAATCGCCTCACTGTTTCTAAACTGCCTTTTGCACTAACAGGACGTATCACATCAATAACTTTTGGTGCTATTAATTTGTTTAATGGCACATTCCCTAACTTAGGAAAAACGTGAAGCTCTAGAGAACGCCAAATATCTATCGCATAGTTTTGGCTTACTTTAGTCTTTTTTACTTCAAACCAGTTAATAGCTGTCAATTTGAAGGTATTACTATTTTTTTCTTCTTCTAATTGTTGTTTTGAATCTTTTTCATTCTTGGGATTTAAACCTTGAGCTAAAAGATCTCTTGCAGATGTTCTTAATCTTCGAGCATCTGCTAATGATATTGCAGGGTATAGTCCAAAACTCATTGAAGTCATTTTTTTGGTATATGGGCATTTGAAATTTAAAATCCAACTTTTTGTGCCATTAGGGGATATTTTAATTTGGAGGCCATCACCATCAGAAAGCTTCTTGGCGATCAACTTACCATCTTTCATCGTGGGTTTAGCTTGCTTAACTTCAGTATTGGTTAAGGGTGTTGTTCTAGCCATTATCTAGTACCGCCTTTTGTTGAATTGTTACGATACTAGATATAGTACTAGTTAAAATACTAGATGTCAGCAGTCCCTCTCGAACCCTGTAGACATAAAAAAACCCGCAAGGCCTTTGGTTATGGGCGTTGCGGGTCTTTAACGGTCTTTTTAAGACCTTGATGTGGTGGAGATGGGGGGAGTCGAACCCCCGTCCGAAAAACCTACATCCTCGGTACTACATGCTTAGTCAGTTATTTGGTTAACTCGTTAATCTCCAACTGACAGGATATTAAAAAGCGAGTCCGATACTATTTCGCGGTTCACCCTCGAACAAGGTTCCCTCGCTATCCGATGTAAATGACCTTCCGAATCCCTACCCATTGGAAAAGCGCGGGTGGAAGGCTAGCTAGCCTAAGCTGCTAGAGAGTAGTTAGAGTCGTTTGCAACTATAACGTTGGCGGCTTTTTACGAGGCCAACCGCCACCTCGGCATGCACCTTGGGTTTCAAGAATCTCGTCGAGTCCTAAATCATCCCCACAGTGGTTAGTGATAAATCACCAACAAGTTAAGTTTAACAAAGCTAAGTGATGCAAGATAGCATTATCTTGCATGTTGTTTGCTAACTGCTTAATTATCGAACGCTATGCTTCATCATACGTTCTTTTTGAACTTGCCACTCACGATCTTTAACATCACTACGTTTGTCGTGATCTTGTTTACCTTTTGCTAAAGCAAACGAGATTTTTACCCACGCATGTTTCCAATAGAGTGAAATAGGAATAATGGAGTACCCCTGACGTTCTACTTTACCGACTAAGTTATCAAGCTCACGGCGTTTTAGTAATAATTTACGATAACGTAAAGGATCACAAACTACGTGCGATGATGCGGCGAGCAATGGTGGAAATGTTGCATTAAGTAAGAAAGCCTCTCCATTTTTTAAGAAGATATAACTATCTGCAATATTTGCTTTACCTGCGCGTAAAGATTTCACTTCCCAACCTTGTAACTCAATTCCCGCTTCAAAGCGTTCCTCTAAGTGGTATTCATGAGAAGCACGTTTGTTACGTGCAATCGTATTGTCGTTATTTTTTGGTTTTGAGTTTTTTTTAGCCATAACCTGCATTATACCCTTTATCATTCAAGGTGGAAAGTTCAGCAAGCATTGAAATGAACAGGATCTAGGCAGAAAGTTGGAGATATAACGGGTTAAATTATAACTTTCTAACCACTAAGATGTTTACTTCAGAATTTGCTCTATGAGTCGCTCGCTGAGAATCAACTTTGTAATACAATACTGAGTAATGATCAACTATTATCATCACCTTATGATCTTGATTTTAATCGACAAGCTAGTGACGGAGTAAAACATGTTAATGACTGAAATGTAACTAGCATTTGTTGTTAAATGATTATTTTATTTGTTGGAAAGTCATTCATTTATCAGCATTTTTTTGCTATTTTTTTTCAGTTCGCGCATCGCATCGTGTAAGATACCCTTTTTCAACGAGGTAAGATATGGCTAAAGTATCACGCAGCGCATTGTTGATGTATAGCGCACAAGAAATGTATCAACTAGTGAATGATGTGAATGCTTATCCTGAGTTTTTACCAGGTTGTAGTGAAACAACGGTTTTGTTAGATCAAGTGAATTTAATGAAAGCGTCCATTAAAGTTTCTAAAGCGGGTATTAGTCAAACCTTTGTTACAGAAAACACATTGGTTGAAGGCCAATCTATTTCGATGAAATTGCTAGAAGGCCCCTTTAAACATTTAAGTGGTGGTTGGACTTTCACAGCTTTAGATGAGCAAGCCTGTAAAGTGAGTTTAGATTTAGAGTTTGAATTTAGTAATTCCATTGTTAAATTAGCCTTTGGACGTGTTTTTCATGAATTAATCGGCTCTATGGTTAAATCTTTTTCAAACAGAGCAAAGACCGTTTACGGTGCACGTTAATATTTATCTCGAGGGAGCATGTAAATGAGTGGGTTAATAGATATCGAAGTGGTTTATGGCATTCCCCACAAGCAAGTTTTGTTGTCATTAAAAGTACCCGAAGGGACAACGATTGAAAACTGTATAAAGTTATCAGGTATTGTAAAACACTTTCCTGAAATTGTGCCTAGTGAAGCGGTTGTAGGTATTTTTAGTAAGCCAGATAAACTCGACAATACGGTTAAGCAAGGTGATAGAATTGAAATTTATCGCCCACTGACAGCCGACCCCAAAGAAATGCGTAAACTAAGAGCAGAAAAAGCCAAGCAAGCGAAGAAGAATGAATAACAGTTAACGATTAGCATTGAATGCAACCTAGAAACTCTTTTTCAACGAGTGAGAATAATCGAGTTGTTATGCAGATGACGATGTGCTCTAAAAATGGAAGTGTAATAACTCTATACATAGATGCTAGATAAAACTCCTTAATAATAACCAAAAAAAGCGCCTTTAGGCGCTTTTTTGGTTTTTACTACAAGTTACCTTTTCGGTTTTATAATATGTTTTGGTTTTATAAATTACTTTTCGACTTTATAAACTAATAGTAATTAAAATTGATGACTGTATTGGACAGCCGCTAATATAGCATTAGCATGCGTTGTTCCGGTGATTTTAGAAATTCCTGTCTTTTGTTCATCAACATCCACATCTTTACCTAATAAGTAAGTTGCACCAACATCAATATTAGCATCTTCTGACAAGTGATAAGTGAACCCAGCAGAGAACCATTGGCGATCTGAGTCTGGTACCGAAATAGAAGTCACTTTATCTTGCGCACTTTGGTCATACATATAACCTGCACGTAATGTCCATGTGTCGCTTAAGTAATAGGTTCCGCCCAATGAAAAATGCATTGTATCTTTCCATTGATAATCATTAATCGTGCCGAACGCTTTTGTATCTAAGGTATCAAACGATGACCAGCCAATCCACTGCACACTGTAATGCACCGCATAGGGTGTGTTTTTAATACGGTGGTATCCAGAAAACTCCGCCATATCAGGTAATCCCATATACAGGGTATCATCCTTAGCTGTCACGCCACGATAAGTAATATCCCCTTTTGCTTTTAATTCAGGGCTATAATGATACGACAAACCAAATCGGTTATTTTCATTCAACTCAAAAACGGTGCCTAAGTTAAAACCTAAGCCAAATCCTGCTGCATCTGCATCTAACACTGTTACTTTACTGCCGACGTTCAATTCGCGTTTCAGTTCTCCAGTCCCATAGATGATGTCTAACCCACCGCCGACGCTCCATTGTTTATTGAGTCGATAAGAAACGGCTAAGCCTAAGTTCAAGCTTTTAACATCGGTTAAACCACCATATTCGGACCCAACAAAAGAGTCATTAAAATCAGTGGCCGTACCAAAATTTGAATAAATATCGAAACCCACTGCCACCTTTTCGTTAAGTGGGAATATCACATGAATATTTGGTGCAATAGAGATACCTCCAGCATCATCATAATTTGAACTCGCGCCAGTAGGTGCAGTTGGGCCTGTGTAGTTTGCATTTTTGATATTAATATCAGTCTTTAAAAAATTTAATCCCGTCGAGATTGATGTTTTATCAAATAGAGCCATCGTTGCCGTATTACGCGCCATTGCAGAGGCATTATCGGCAATCACAGCATCACCAGCAAAAGCGCGCCCTAAGCCTGTCGCAGATTGAACATTAAGCTGAAACCCTGCAGCATTTACTTGTAATGCAGTGAGTGAAATCGCACTCGCTAAGAGTGTTTTTTTAAAGAAACATAAACCTTGCATCTGAGTGCGCATATTATCATCCTTGCTGTCGTGAACTCGGCTGTATCGCGTTATCACTTAATAGTTATAGAAGAAGCATAATTCAGAAATAACATTTGCACGCAGTTATGCATTAAAAGCGTGACAGAGTGCAAATGCTTATCATTAAATTTTACATAATTGCCGACATATGGAAGGGATTGAATAAATTTAACAGCTAGCTAGTGCATTAAAAGTGATTGAAATTAATACACTAGCGTAAACAAGGAAGATCTAAAAATTTAAATGAATATTAATAAACAAGATGTATTAAATTGTTATCAGACAAAAAAGTGTCGTCAGTGACACCTAATTTATTATAGCTAATCAGTTCACGTAACCCATCAATATATGCCTGTCCACGTTCAGAATATTTAATCAACGTACCCGCTAATAAAGTACCTGAAAAGGTCTTATTCGCCGCAACTTGTTTTGCTCGCAGGTCACGTAATGATTGATATGCTGAAGTAGAGTTAATATTCAACATATAACCTTCTACCGACGCTAACGGAGTATCGAATCGCGCAATGCCATAATCACCTAACTCAGTACGTTGCTGCTTTGGTTTAATCCCATTGCCACTAAAATCCCACTGCCCAAACAGTGCATTTCCTTCAAGTGCAAAACGAGACGTTCCCCAAGCACTTTCCTCTGCTGCTTGTGCCAATGCTAACGAAGGCGGAATAATATTAACGCGCTTCAATAACTGCTGTTTAAGCTTATTGGTTAAAGCGGTTGTCTCTTTATCGATAACACGATATTTGATAGCAATGTTGATTAAATCAGGAGACGTTAGTTTGGCATTTTTTACCACCTTACGCTCATGTAAAATATTTTCATTTGAGACCAGTATTAAGGGTAAAATCAAACGCAAAAAGATACTCTTTTTGTCGTTCACAGGCATATTTTGAGAAACTTCCTGCCACTCAGGACTAATCCCCTCAAAGGTTAAACGCGGCACCTCCTTTGAGCCTTTATCCCAATAACCAGGCGTATAATGTAAATCATTGAATACCTTTTCTAGATCCTCTAAAGAAGTAATTTTAATTTCAGTAGGGTTAGCCATCAATTGCTGAGTAGGCGAAATCTTCTCTGAACAGGCAGATAAAAATAGCACGCTACAAAGCATACCGATAATATATTTTTTCATAAAAATCTCCGTAAAATAGTTAACTTCCAATTCGTTAACCGTTTCACTGTAGTAGTAATAAAATAAATAACACCATTAGTATCGCTAATGGCTAGGCTAATAATTGATTGCGATATGACAACACGACCTACAAATAAATTCGTAAAATAATAAAAAAAGATGAATACACTATATTTTTTACCGTCAACAAGGTTTTAATCAATACACTATATACGTGGTACGAAGGAAAAAGGTTTACTATGAATTGTAAATTGATGTCGTTAAAGAGGTTAATGATTAGTCCGCTTTTAACGATTAAGCCTCTTAAAGTAATTATGGGCTCTGCCACTAAAAATCAAGGGTATTGTTAAAAAATACGCAGAGTCGTCATTAATAAAACAGACACAAAACTTACGAGGAAGAAGTAAGCCATTTTAACATGTTACATGGAATGCTTAATGAGTGTGATGGGTAACAATACTAGCAAACTACCCACCCACTTTAATTACAATGCAGAACTGCCTGAAAACAAACCTGCTAGATTCAACAAATGAATAATAGGTAACATTAACATACATAATAATGCCAACCACATAAGCCACCCGATAAAACCATTACTCCTCATGGTTTTTAAAATACTACCGCCATGCGTTTTACCAACAAAGTATAAAAGACAATATTGGATCAGCATGATCCCAATCACAACCGGCAATGCAGGCAATCCCAAAGACGCAACAACCATCGGAATAGTCAATACTGACATATACGCAACAGCAATTATGATCACAAACTCTTTTGGACGAAAACCAGTTAAATCCTCAAGGATTGAATCACTCTGTGTTGTATCCTTATTTTTCATATATACCTCTTAATTTCATACGGGACGAGTATTATTTAGCATTGTAGATTCAACATTAATAATTCAATAGCTCACGCTTTTAACAAAATAATAAGGATCATCGTTAAAAAATGACTAATGCAAATTATGATCATTAAAACGATGACCATTAAAAAATAGCTTTAAAATAATGAACGCTTTTTAATGCCTAGAAAACATTTGTATGATAAATGCAATTTCAGCGTTTGTCTCAATAAAATGATCATTATAAGAGGCCCATCATTTTTATTCCCCCTTTTCACTTGAATCCAAACTCATTAATAAAGCATTTTCACTAAAAACGATAATTATTACTTATAAAACAGAATACTAGCTAACTGCTACCTTAAAACACCAATTTGTTCACTATTCAAGCAAACAACTACTAATTTCTTACAATACTGTAAATAACGCTTGCAATATAATGTGATCTCTATATCATTCGCCGCACTTAAACGGACGCGAGATGGAGCAGTCTGGTAGCTCGTCGGGCTCATAACCCGAAGGTCGTAGGTTCAAATCCTGCTCTCGCAACCAAT
>NZ_KI519479.1:194600-197928 GCF_000482725.1 Psychromonas arctica DSM 14288 | reverse complement strand
TAGGTTCAAATCCTGCTCTCGCAACCAACTTCTAATCTCTTTAGAAGATCCCTTAAAAGAAAAAATCATATTTTTAAATAAAAGTGATATTTTTTTTGAGTCGTCTAGTACCTCGACGGGCTCAACTCTCTGTAAACAATGGCGAAGGTCGTAGGTTCAAATCTTGCTCTCGCAACCAGTGTTTTTCAAGACAGTTGGCACTCATTAGCTAATTTTTATGCTGCTTCTTTCTTAGGAGTATCTGGATTTAATGTGACAGCTCCAATTGCATTACAGTCTTGAACCTCACCAGACCAACGCAGTGGTTTTTTAGCCCTAGCATCTAGTAATACGATTTTTCTTTTATTCAGTATGTCACTATCCAAACCATCATGGCGTTCACTAGGCGTAACGAACTTAATTTTGCTGTGCTTGTGCTCCGTGTTATACCAGGTCACAAAACCTTGCACCCAATCTCGTACCTCACTCAAGTCGCTAAACCCATGAGATGGCCAATCAGGTCGATATTTTAGCGTCCTAAATGTAGATTCAGAATACGGGTTATCGTTACTCACTCTTGGTCTGTTATATGATGGTGTAACACCGAGCTCTTCCATTTTTACTTTCATCGTCACCGCTTTCATTGGTGCACCATTATCAGAATGTAAAACGAGTGGATTACGGCCTGTTTTCTCTCGCCAACAGGTTCGTTCAAGTAACTCACCAGCCTTGATGCCACACTCGTTTTCATGCACCTCATAGCCGACTATTTTTCGACTATAAATATCTTCTATCATGTACAAATAATAATATTGTCCCCGCACTTTTGAGTGACAATAAGTGATATCCCATGACCACACTTCATTCGCTTTATTAGCGGTATATGTGGTTGGTTTACTGACTTTTTTACGGACTTTACTACGCCCTCGACGAACGAGTTGACCAACTTGTTTCAGAATCCGATAAAACGTTGATACTGAAGCGATATATACCCCCGAATCCAATAATGAAGGCACTATCTGAGAAGGGGGTAAGCTTGCGTATTCTTTACTGTTACAAATCGCTAAAATAGATGCCCGTTCAGCATCGGTTAACTTGTTTTTCGGCTCAGGTCTATCAGCATCAAGGCGCCTATCTCCAACCGTCAGTGCATCTTCTTTTATCCAGCGACGATAGGTTCTCAGGCTTATTCCTGCTTCAGAGCAAGCAATTGCTTTTCTAGCCCCTGCTGTAAAAGCCTTATTAATCAGCGTAATTAACTTTTGTCGTTCAAGCAGTGCCGTTAGCTCTCCTCGTCCTCTTGGCCGTAGAAAGCGTTCAACTTTTTTCTTAGCACCAATATGGCAGCAGTTTCAGCAAGTGCTTTCTCCTTGCGTCGTAGCTCTTTTTTTAATTTCTTGATCTCAGCTTTATCAGCTTGGGCTTCTTTAATACTGGCTTTTTTGCTTACTTTTTTTATTTGCATGCCTTGTACAAACTCACTTTTCCAAACCTTTATTTGTTCTGGATAAAAGCCATTTTCACGGCAATACTTTGCCAATTCAGATTCAGTTAAAGGACTGGTTTCAATAATAATCGCAAGTTTCTTTTCCGCCGTTAAAGACGTTGAGTTAGACATAGTTACACCGTTGTTTTGAGCTACTTTTAGCCAAGCATATAAAGTACTACAGTGTATGCCTTCTTCATTAGCAACTTCAACTACCGACCTTGATTGTGGTGGTAATACTTTACTTAAAACAGCTTCTTTTCTTTCTGGTGAATATCCAGTCATTCCAATCTAATTACCGCTCCCTGTCTTTATTATTAAGTGAAAACTAAGGGGTGACAACTAGTCTGACACCTAACTCTTATACACAAATTAATTAGGTTTAAATTGAACTTTATTTATATTAGTCGATCAGATCAGTTATTACGAAAATACCGAACGAGTTGAATTACTATGCTGATAAAAGATACTGAGGAATGGGCTAATCATTTGTTTAAAGATGCTGAGTTAGGTGATGAACGACGCACTAAACGTCTGGTAAAAATAAGTCATCAAATGGCGAGCAACACAGGAAGTTCTATTGTGAAAGCATCTGGCTCACAGGCCTCTATTGAAGGTGCATACCGCTTTCTTCGTAATGATAAAATTGATGCTGATAACATCGCTACCGCTGGTTTGAATTCACTATTACCTGAACTAACACTGTCAAATACAATTCTTGCATTAGAAGATACATCAACATTGTGTTACCGACACAATGTGACTAAAGAACTGGGGCATACTGGCGCATATAAACAAAGCTCTTCTAAAGGAATGTTGGCACACACTGTCCTGATGGTCAATGCAGAAACAGAGCGTACTATTGGCTTGGGTGCGCAACATCGTTGGTGTAGAAAAGAGGAAAATTTTGGTACTGCTAACGACAGAAAACGCCGTAAGTACGAAACAAAAGAAAGTTATAAATGGCAACGCTCGTCGGAAGAAATGAGTACCCGATATGCAGATGTCATGGACAATATCATAAGCGTTTGTGATCGTGAATCTGATATGTTTGAGTATATTGATTATAAAACAATAAAAAATCAACGTTTTGTAGTGAGAGCCAAGCATGAGCGAACCGTCAATGCAGACGGTGATAAACTAAGCCCCTACATTGAAAATCAATCTAGCGAGGCTTCATATTCGGTTAAGATACAGCAGAAAGGAGGCCGAAAAGCACGCATTGCAAAAGTAGCAGTGCGTTATGCTTGCATTACTATTTATCCTCCTAAAAAACACAAGAAACTTGGAGGCATGAATTTAACAGTCATAAGTTGCAATGAAATTGATCCACCAAGTGGAACAAGTCCATTATCGTGGAAATTATATACAAGCGAACCAATAAATAGTGCTTCTGATGCACTAAAGATAGTTAGATTTTATGAATTAAGGTGGCGAGTTGAAGAGTTCCATAAAGCGTGGAAGTCAGCGGGCACCCAAGTTGAGTCATTTCGCATGCAAACGCGAAATAATCTAGAAAAAATCATTGTCATAACAGCATTTATTGCGGTGAGACTTCTCCAGTTACGTGAACTTATTGGTGATAAAGACAACGCAAAATCAATCAGTTGCGATCAATTTTTCAACCCTCTTGAATGGAAGCTGTTGTGGTTAAAGAGCGAGACTAAAAAAGTACCTAACACAACGCCTTCATTACATTGGGCTTATTATGCACTTGCCAAATTAGGCGGGTGGCACAACAGTAAGCGAACTGGGGTTGTTGGTTGGGAAGCTTTGTGGAAAGGATGGTTTTCACTGAGCCAGTTGCTAGAAGGCGCTCGGTTTATGCAAGCGCAACAACAGGAGATGTGATCAAGAGACAGA
>NZ_KI519479.1:32330-193705 GCF_000482725.1 Psychromonas arctica DSM 14288 | reverse complement strand
CTCGTCGGGCTCAACTCTCTGTAAACAATGGCGATGGTCGCTCCCTTTGTAAGTCAAAATATAATGGAACAATACTTTTCACAAATATCAAAGGCCACAAAAGAGAATAGGCACGTTGTCGTTATCATGGATGTACAAGCTGGCATAGTGATCGGATGGAAGTAAGCTTCGGGAATGTCTCGATAATAAAACGCCCTCGCTATTCGCCAGAACTAAATCCTATAGAGCAAGTATGAAGTTGGATGCGTCAGCATCATTAGCAAATCGCAGTTTTAACGAATAAGAAAATGCAGCTTTAAAGGATATGATAAATATAATCGATGAAGTTGGTCACGCATAGAATAGCTTTATAGGGCCAGTAAAAGAGCAATAGAAACGTGCACAAAGGACTGGATGAATCTGATCAGTTAAATTTACACATTACTATTAATCATAAAGATATTGAGGAATGGGTAATATAAATAGTGGTGATTTAAAGTCACTTTTCCGTACTCAAAGTGCGATAAAAATGACATGTGACAGCTCGTTTTAGCACATTCTAAAGAGGGTAAACCGCATACTCAAATTGCAAGATTTCTTAAAGTAAGCGATATAAGTAAAAAAGCCCATTCTGTAAAAAATGAGCTTTTAATTTCAACTTAGATCATGATGCTAGTTTTTCTTAACTCAAACCAGCGTTATTTACTCTTTTTGGGGGTCAGGATCTTTACTCTCTTCATTGCTGTCGCTGAGTACTTCCGCTAACGTGGTACGTGATAAGTGCCCTTCTACTTCACCTTCGGCATTTAAAACAGCTAAAGGATGCTCATTATCTAACATGTCAGAAATAACAGATTCCAATAGTGCATCACTTTGTACCGATGGCACATCTTCTAATAACTCATCAGTAATCGCATTGCCATAATCACTTTTTTCAACATTCTCTAATGTTTCTTGTGTGATCATACCTTGATAACCATCATCATTTACAACGTAACCATACTCTTGTTTAGATTTACGCATTTGTGCGACAGCTTCACCAATATTTTCGCTAGAGATCCGACAAATTTGTGGTTGCATAACAGTCTCAACGGTTAACGCACGTGCCCTATTTACATCTTTTACAAAGGCTTCAACATAGTCATCGATGGGATTCAATAAAATATCAACAGGTGTACCTTGTTGAATGAGTAATCCATCTCGTAAAATCGCAATTTTGTCACCAATACGTAATGCTTCATCTAGATCATGGGTGATGAACACAATGGTTTTATGTAATTTATCTTGCAGTTCAATTAACTGATCTTGCATTTCACTTCGAATAAGAGGATCTAGTGCAGAAAAGGCTTCGTCCATTAATAAGATATCAGCATCAGTACATAGTGCACGCGCTAAGCCAACACGTTGTTGTTGTCCACCAGAGAGTTGGCCTGGGTATTGTTTTGCATACCCGTCTAAACCCACCGTTTTTAACCATTCATTACCACGCTCTTCACGATCTTTTTTAGCCACACCCTGAACTTGTAGGCCATAAGTAATATTTTGCAGAACAGTACGGTGCGGCATTAAACCAAAACGTTGAAATACCATCGCCATTTTTTGACGGCGGAAGTTTTGTAGGTCTTTGTCGTTTAACTGCATCACGTCATCACCAGCAACCACTATTTCACCTGCTGTTGGATCAATTAAACGATTAAAGTGACGAATCAATGTTGATTTACCAGAGCCTGATAAGCCCATGATCACAAATATCTCACCGGGATAAATATCTAAATTAATATCCGCTAAGCCAACGGTATGCCCTGTTTCAGCTAAAATAGCTTCTTTAGATTTACCTGCTTTTACTTCCTCTAAAACTTTTTTCTCATTTTTACCAAAAATCTTATATAGATTTTTAATACTAATTAAAGGAGCGTTATTTTCATTCGAACTCATCTTAATGCCCCCCAAAATTTTGTAACGTACGTTTTGCATAACTTTGTGAAATTCGATCAAAAATGATCGCTAATGCCACAATCGCAAGACCATTTAATAAACCCTGTGTAAAGTATTGGTTACTAATCGCTTGTAATACTGGTTGTCCCAATCCTTTCACCCCGATCATTGATGCAATAACTACCATGGCTAATGCCATCATAATAGTTTGGTTAATACCAGCCATAATAGTCGGCATTGCTAACGGAATTTGCACGCCAAATAATCGCTGCATTGGGCTCGCACCATAAGCGGTGGCAGCTTCTAACACTTCTTTATCAACAAGGCGTATACCTAAGTTTGTTAAACGAATTACCGGAGGAATCGCATAGATAATCACCGCAATCACACCCGGCACTTTACCGATACCCAGTAACATAACCACTGGAATCAAGTAAACAAAAGCAGGCATCGTTTGCATAACATCTAAAATGGGGGTAACAAGCGATTGCACTCGATTAGATCGCGCCATCGCGACGCCAATCGGCATCCCTATTAGAATCGCCAACAAGGTAGAAACAATGATCATGCTCATGGTGCGCATTGTATCTTCCCACATACCGAAATAACCAATGATGACAAAAGCTGCCGCGACTGAAATAGTTAGTTTAAACGAACGACTGGCTGCGTATGAGAAAGCAGCTAGAACAGCGATAACTAACCACCAAGGAGTTGATAATAGTAATTTTTCAAACCAAATGAGGGTGCTTAATAATGGGTCAAAGAAAGATTGAATAGCATCGCCGTATTCACGTGAGAAGTCACGAAATAGACCATCTAATAATTTTTTAAAATCTCTTAATTCTTGACGATCAAGCTGCGGGATTTCTGACATCCATGACTTGTCTGACATTTTATTTTTTCTCCTGAAAAAATTCTAACCGACCTAGGTAAATATCTAGCTAAGTAGAACGCTAAAATTGATACAGTGTAAGTTATTTACTTGCCTAGAAGGTAATAAAGCCTAGTTTAACTAGGCTTTATAGGAAGGATTATAATTCTGCTAATGCTTTTTTAACTTTTGCAGCGGTAGGTGCATCAACCCATTGTGTCCAAATTGCTTCATGGTTAGTTAGGAAATACTCAACGATATAATCACCATCGGCTTGTTCGTCTTCTTTCCAAGCTAATAACGCATTCATTTGTTCATTAGTAAATGAACGACCAGCAAGATAAGCCACTACCTCTGGCGCTCTTTTCGCGAAATCTTCAGTGACAACTGACTCCACTGCTGAAGGCGGGTACATAGTAACTTTAGGATTTAAACAATCGATTTGAGTGGTACAGTTTACGAACTCTTCTTTATCGATACCCGTTCCAAAATCTACTTTAACCATTTTGTATTTACCTAAAACAGATGTTGGCGCCCAGTAGTAACCTAGCCAAGCCTCTTTGCGCTCATAAGCTTTAGCAATTGAACCAGATAAACCTGCACCTGAGCCTGGATCTAATAACTCAAAACCAGAAGCTTCTAAATCAAGTGCCGTAAACAATTGGCTAGTTGAAATTTGACAGTTCCAACCTGAAGGGCAGCCCATTAAGGCAGATTTAGTTGGATCTTCGGGGTGTTTAAACAATTTTGCATTGGCTCTAATACCAGCAATAGTGGCTAATGTAGGGTCTTTCTCAACCATGTAGGCAGGTACCCAAAAACCTTCTTCTCCACCATCGGTTAGTGTTGTACCAGCATAGCGAATTCGACCTTCAGCAACTCCTTTATCTAATGCTTCACGCATTGAGTTACTCCAGAATTCAGGTGCAATATCAGGTTGCCCTTTTTCAATCATTGCAGCACCGGTTGGCATGGTATCGCCAGGTACAAGCTCAGCATCACAATCAAAACCATGTTCAACAATAAAGCGGTCAACATTGGCAATAACGGTTGCAGAAGCCCAGTTCATATCAGCAATAGTTACTTTGCCACACTCACTTGCCGCAGCAGGTAAAGTGAAAGAAGCACAGGCAAGTAGTAATGAAGATGAGATGAGTTTACGCATATTAATATCCTTATTAATGAAGTTTGCATTTACGGTTAAAAATTAGAATTTATGACTAAAAGATGAGGATTAACATAGCAAACGAAACAACATAGTACATTAAATAAGCTTATATTTGAAGGTATTAACCATAATCACAGGGTTCGCAAGCGATAAATGAGACCATGCTTTAATTTATTGAATTGAGTCACATTAATTTTCATCAGTATGCTATGTAAATATTTATGGCATGGTTAAATGTCCCCTTTCATGATCTCTTAGCGATATTGAAATAACCTTATTTACAAGAAAGGAAGCCAACTAATATCACTATTCTTGCGTTAACAGCTATCAATAAACAGTAAAATCAACAGCGCTTGCGACTGAGCTAGTAATGAAAAACACGGTAATGACAGCAAAAATCACTCTTAAAATTAATAATTATAACTTACTCATTTATTTAACTTTGTGGCAGAATAAATTTTTAATCACTTTACCAGACTGAATAATTCTATGATAAATATTGTAAATTTAGCACATGAAAAATTAACCATCGATCATTGGCAAATACGCAACAATGAAAGCTGGTGCGTATTAGGCCGTAATGGTTCAGGAAAACAATATATTGATCAGCTTTTAACTGGCGATCTACAAATAGACAAAGTGGATCAACTCACTCTGCCGAGTAAAGAAAAAGTAGGTATTATTTCTTTTGAAGCACAGCAACAAACCTATGAAAACACGCTAGCAATGGAAGCGCCAGACTATGTGGATGCAAACGATGTTGGCACCAAAGCGCAAGATTTTTTACCGCAAGATAGATGGAACGACCCACTAATTAGCGAGTTCGGACTCAGCCATCGTATGCAAACACGTTACATTCAATTGAGCACAGGTGAAAGTAGGAAGTTATTAATTCTACAAGCTATATTTAGCGGTGCTGAACTGTTAATTTGTGACAATCCCTTTGATAGTTTAGACGTACAATCCTGTGAAACTTTATCCAATGCGCTAGCACGTTTATCTCATACAGGCTTCACCATTGTGCTGATGCTAAGCAATCGCCAAGATATTCCAAATTGGTGTAATAACATCGCCTTTATTGAGCGTGGCCGAGTAGATGTAATTGGCCAGCTCGATGATATTGAAACTAAAAATCAATTAGATGCATTATTAAGTCCAGTGCCTGACCACATTCCTTGGCCAGAAAACATACAACAATTATCTGATTATAATCATCTTTATTTAGTGAAACTAAACAAAGGTACTGTTCATTATGGCGGCGTTAATGTTTTTGAGGATTTAGACGTTGAAATAAAACCACTGCAACATACCTTGATAACAGGGGCTAACGGTAGTGGAAAATCAACCTTAATGCAGCTGATTACTGGTGATTGCCCACAATGTTATAGCAACGATATTCATGTACTAGGTTACAAAAGAGGTTCTGGAGAAACTATCTGGGATGTTAAAAAGAACATGGGAATAGTTAGCTCTGAATTACACCGCCAGTACCGTGTTAATGGCGAATTGTTAACCGTGGTATTATCGGGTTTTTATGACTCTATTGGTATGTATCAACAGGCCACAGCTCACGAAGTTAACATTGCACAGCAATGGCTAGAAAAGATTGGTTTATTGGATCAGCAAAAAAGCCTGTTTCAGAGTTTAAGTTACGGTGAACAACGACTGGCTTTAATTGCCAGAGCCCTAGTTAAATCACCTTATTTATTAATATTAGATGAGCCAACACAGGGTCTAGATGAGTTAAATAGACACCGTGTTCTTAATTTCCTAGAGCACCTAGCCACTCAACAACACAGCACCATGTTATTAGTCAGCCATAGAAGAGATGAATTTTTACCTATTTTTGAACAACATATTACCCTTTAGTTGAACTTCAATGTTGAATCCGCTAAAACAATAAAGTTTATAAAATAGTTAATGATTAGAAAAATAACCGGCTGAAAACTAATTTCAGTCAGTTAATTTGGCCACTGTAACTTGGCTTTATCAATACCATTTTTACAACTCATCGGCTCATTACCTTTAAAGTTCCGACATCCCCAAAATTCACCTTTTTTGCTTTTCCTTAACGCCATTTCTGCGCCACACTGATCGCATACAGGCACTATTTCAGAACAAGCTGGATTAAGGCATGTTTTAAAACCAGTATATTTGCTTTTTGTCATTGCCGTATCACATTGACGACAGCCTCTTTCTTTATGGTCACAACGAGGAAAATGCGAGCATGAAAAGAAGTGTCCAAAACGTCCTTTACGCGGCATTAGCGTGCCAGTTTCGCACAGCATACAGGTAATTTTATCCACTAATGTCTGACTAATTGATATACCGAATTCATTTAATTCAACATCGTAACCATCCACCAGCTCCTTAACAAAATCACTGCCATCAAGCATATCTGCAATAATATAAGCGCGCTCTTTAGCCCGTGTTAATGCCACATACATTAAACGCCTTTCTTCCGCATATTCAAAATCTTCAGGCTTAGCTAATAAAGCATCAGTAATGGCAGGAGTGGCTTTTTGAGAAGGGAAACCAAGTTTGCCCGATGTCATCCCCATGATCACAACAAAATCCGCCTCTTTCCCCTTGGAAGCATGAAAAGTTTGATTTTCAATAAACAGTGTTGGGTACTGTTTATTGAACTGAGCCAAGGTTTGCTTATCGGGTAACTGAAACCAATATCGTGCTAATAAATATACGCTTATTTTGTCGTGTTGATGAGGTTTATTAGCAATGGCAGTTAATACTTCCGCTAGTGCACCGTTGGCAACTTCAGCAATGCTTTGTGATTGTTGTTTATTAGCAGTGAAACCATTATTAACACCTTGATTCACGACACTTTTACGTAAAATAGAGACAGCTGGTTTATCAACCTGTTTAATTGCATCGATAGTTTTAGTTAACTGTGATGGATTTTTACTAACAAACTCAGTCGCCACTCTTGCAATGCTGTTATTAAATCGAAAAGTTTGATCCAGCTGTGTTTGTGTACTGGCGCCAAAATACTGTTCAAATTCAGTTGTTAATGACACATCCCCACCACTAAAACGATAAATAGCCTGCCAATCATCACCGACGGCAAATATTGAGCAGCTTTTACGATTATCACGTAAAGCCTTCACAAGGCGAGCACGTGGCTCAGAAATATCCTGAAATTCATCAACCATGATATAACGCCAAGGTGAACGAAATTGGCCATTTTCAATATACCGCAAAGCTTTATTGATCATATCTTCAAAATCAATTTCATTACGAGCGTCTAGTAATGCTTGATATGCGGTTAAGATAGGGTGCAATAACTGTAAGGCTTTACTGGTTTGCGTAGGGTCTGCTGCATTCGCAATAACTTTTTTTTCTAATAATGGATCTAAACAAGCCGCTTTATACAACCCCACCAAGGAGGAAAAGAGCTCTGCTAATACACTAATACGCCCGGTTTCTTTGAGGTTAGCTAATATCACTTGTTCAGGTAACGGCTGGTACTGTATACCCTGAGCTGAAAGGGATTTTTTTAAGTGGCTTAATAGCATCCCCTGTTTATGCATCGCATAGGTTAATTCGATACACTCAGTATTATGTTGTTGATGAGTTTGCCGCTTCCATTGTATAGACGCATGGTAATCTTCCCTATCAATATAGGGTGCAGTATCGCCATTTTCATCAATACCATAATACTCAATATACAGATTAAACGTGGGCAAAAAGAAGTCGGGTTGGTACTGTTTACGCTCAATAGTGCGTACATCAAGCGCATAGTGAGCTTCATATTGATAGTCGATGCCATGATTAAATAACCAATTGGCAACATACAATTCACCAAAACTTTTAACCTGTTCGCCTTTCAAAGTACGAATATCATTGTCTGTGAGGTATTGGTAATAATCACCTAAACTAGCAAATTCAAAGTGATTTTTTTCTGCAAAATAATAGCGACTAAAATAAGTGAATACAGCTTGTCTATACTCTGCTTGTTGATTAATTAATTGCTCAAAACAGTCTTGTACCCATTTAGCTTTAGCGTGCTGATCTTCAGCAAAATGCGATAGATTAGGTTGTGCAGCTTCTACCTTGGCAATAATACTCAAGCCTAAATGGTGAAACGTAGAAGCTTTGATTGTATCAATGCCTAACTTATCTTTAATACGTTGATCCATTTCAAGCGCTGCTTTTCTGCCATAAGCTAATAATAATATATCACTAGCTTTTGCCTGTTGGCTTTTAAGTAAATACCCTGTTCGCCCCACCATCACGCTGGTTTTACCTGTACCAGCTCCTGCTAATAACAGATTGTTATCGTCATCAATCACACAAGCTCGACGTTGCATTGCAGTTAATGGATTAGATTCAACTGCATCAAAAAATGATTGATATTGTTGAAGTTGTTGCTTGATATAAGCGTCACGAAACGCGTTAATCTGCGCCACTTGCCAATGGCGGTAGCGTGATAGTTTTTCTAAGTAAGGTGCTAGTGATATAGGTACTCGTTTAGCAGATAAAACCCAGGGAAACCACTTTTCATACTCTAGGGTTACTGCCTTGAGTAGCCGCTTTAGCACTGATTGTCGAAGGTATTGACGACTAATAAAAGGTTCTATCTTAACTATTAGTTGTATCAGTGACTGTTGATTCGCTTCTATCCACCACTGCTGGCATTGATGCTTATAACACTTAGCAGCGTCATAGCTTAATTTACTTAAGTGATAGTGTTTATGGTTAGATTCAACAATTAAAGTTTGACCAAGCCATGTAGAAATGAACACAGGTGGCTTAGTTAACGCGGCCCAATTAGCTTCTGATTTAACTTTATCAACGCAAATAATCACCCCTTCAGCATTAAAGTTAATTTCCGTACGGTGACCAAAGAGGCGACCGAAAATGCTTGAAGTGATTGATGTCATGATGATAAATAGCCTGATAGAAGATCAAAGAGCGCTTAAAGTACAACTTAATATAAGAAATGCAAGTCAGCTGCATGTAACACGGTGCACAAAATTAAGGCATGATACTGGGGCTTAATGACTTTTAAAACCAATGAAAGCCGTGAGAATAAAAGTGTTTAATGTTTTGGCCTTGTAAATCATTTACAAGGTCTTCTGATACTCACCGCATTAAATACTCATTTTTTGTGTGTTGATGGGACGATAATAGAAGTTAAGGTTTCTTCTTCAATTTTTTAATCACTATTTCATTTAACTTTGGTGCAGCGGCTCTTAACAAATTAGGATAAAGTTTTTTGCCACTATGCAGGGCACGATCAAACTGCTTTTTGATACCAATGCTTTTACCTATTGCTTCCCGTCGCTGCCTATTGCGCTGCACATTATTTGCATTTTCAATCTCAGCTTGCAGCGTGTTCTTCAGATTTTCTATACCAAAGTGTGGTTTATTCGGGCTAATTGAAAGTGCAATCATTTTATCCGGCGTTAATAGGGTTTGATTATAATCCATCGCTTGCTTAATGATCTTCGCTTTGGCTGCCTTTGCTTCAACTAAGTCCGGTTGTATTAAATCATAGGGAGGTTGCCAATCATCAACCGGTTTAAGCCTATCAACTTGATTAACTACCCCAACTACCGTCGCTCTTTTACGAGAAATATGCTTTACATCGTCATAATAGACATCAAACTTAGTTTTAAGGTTTTTATCCAATGCGCGTGCAGGCTGGTCAGCTTTTAAGATCCAAAGAATAAGGTCTGCACTAGTCATTTCAACCAGCATACTTTGCTCTGTTTTAGGCTTACCATCTAAGCCCTGTAAATCGATCAGTCGAATATCAATGCCATCTAACCTTGCTTGATAAGCAACCGTGCCGTCGGTGCAAGGTAAAACATCCACTTCGGCCATTAATTGCTCTTTGAGTACATTAATAACCGATGATTTACCTGCATTAGTTTGCCCGACAATAACAATACGTATTGGCTCTAAATCAGCCGCCATTCGCTGATCATCCTGCGTCGCAATGTTAGAAGCGGTGACACTGCCCTGCTCAAAGTTAAATCGGCCACTGTATAAATCAATCGCAACAGAGGCCACTTCATCCAATAGAGCTTGCTTGGCTTGCATCTGTATATTTTCAAATAAACCTTTAGTCATGCCCGAGGTAGATTGATCTTTGATAATATCAGTGGCAAATTTAGCAGGATTTAAATATAAGTTTTTTGCATAATTAGCCCAAATAGCTACTTTAATCGCTTTTTGACCTACTTCACCATATTGGTCATAAGCTTTATAGCCACTTGTTAAATGAGAAATTTTAACCAACTCGATGGCAGGAATATACTCCTTAACCACTAATTGATAGCGTCGACTTATTTCCTCTAATAACTGCAAACCTTCGGGAATTGAAAAATCTAACCCTTTTTTATCAAATGCATGTGCAACAAAACTCATCAGCTGATAGGCAACTTTATCCAACTCTCGCCACTCTGTATCAGTACCTAATAATTGACGAGCCTGGATCTTAGACTGCTCCCAGATAGCCACTTCATGCGTCGACCAATCGTTATTAACCTTAACCAAACTATCATCAACCTGGGTGCTATTTTCATTGAGTTTTTTTTGTTTTTCTTGAACACGATGTTTTTCTTGATGACGATTAATTAGCCATAAAGGCAGACTGATCAGCAGCGTGCTAACCGCAATACAAACAGATAAAAGAAGCAGATAATCGTATTGTATAGCCAAAAATAAACCAAATCCCACCGTCACCAACACAGGTAAAATAGCTGATACGACAGCAATTCCCCATCGTCCACCGGATAACTGTGATAAAAGCAAAAAGAGTTGTTTAATTTTTTTCATATCCAGCCGCCGCCTTACCTTGTTTAAGGGCATTTTTATATAAATCTTGCATCACCTGTTCAGATATCGGCTCACCTTTACGCTTATGGTAAAAATAATAACAGGCAACGCGGCCTAATCCATAGGTTGTAGCAAAGCTCATCGATGCTGCCGCAGCGGCACCAATCGTTTGTCCATACACGGGAATTAATTTAATAAGCTGTCTTGCACCCAGTTTAGCTGAATACTGTAAGGCAAAACTACTGCCTAATGAGCCGGTTAGCTCTGTAAATGTGCGTTTATTCCACTGCACACCATATTGATTAGCCAAACTATGTAACATCTTCGCCTGAATAGCTGGCACAGTCACCAAACCAAGACCCGGAATCAAATCACTAGCAGCAGCACTACCGGAATACCACAGCACTTCTTTTTGTACTTGATTAAAGTTTGCATTTTCAATATCGGAATGTGCTTTATCTTCCACCAGCAAACCTAAAATAGGTAGTATTTTTGTGACTTCTGAAATTAATAACTGCTCATTATAAACACCTCCTTCAGCAGCCTCAAAGTCTACACTGACCGAGTTAAAGGGGTTATTCCAAATGTCGCGCACTTGCATTTCATTAAATGCAATTTGTCGTTTTCTATCCGCTTCATTAGTTAATAAAACCGCACTATGGATCAATAATAAATGTTCAATATTTTTGCTTTTTTTAATTTGTTTTAAAGCATCCAACACCGCGCTTTGTTCTGGTTCATCAACCTTCATCACCACCACAATCGCATTACCAGACTTACTGATCTCTTTTATATCTTCGCTAGCATTGTAATCTGCCTCGCCTAAGCCACGTGTATCTAAAAATCGCATCACAGCTTTTTGTTGCGGAAAGTCATAAACTTGTGCAGTCATGGTGCAAGGTTCAAAACCGTTCCCCACTTCTACCGACGACAGTCCAGTTAATGCTTGAATAAAAGAAGATTTACCCGCCCCTGTTTTGCCTAGTAACCATAGCGTTGGTAAATACTCATGCTGAATTTTTTGCGCTTGGCTGAGATCAGGATTTTTACTGGGGTTAATAAACTCTTTTATTTGTTCAAACATAGCAGCGGACCCGTGACTAAGTGAGATTGAATAGATTAAACTAATATGGATAAATTAAAGCGATCTTGTTTGACTAGAATAACCTGAGTAGAAAGGAGTGGCTAGCGGTGTTAATGCTAATTACTTGCTGATTGACAGTAATTTTCTTGTTTTATAAAAAAATAGTGAGTGGCGATGGCGATTAATAATGAAAAATTTACTGTAATCGCCATTTTATGTAGATAGTGATGCAGAGGCTTACTACTTACTATATGTATTTACTATATGTATTTACTATATGTATTTACTATATGTATTTACTATAGGTACTTATATCAATATTATAAAGTCGTTTTATCCTGCTAGGGCCTTATAAGACTAGGTAACCTTTAACAATCCAACTAAGCTAAGCAAGAAGGGATTGTACGTATTCTTTAATCTCGGGATTTTGGCAATTATCGAAAAAGCATTGTTGAAAACGTTCGCCCGATACTGCCGTTTTAACCAATGTTTGGTCAATTGCGCGTAATGTATCTAAGTAGTTTTCTTTAACAACCGCGGCCTTAACATCATTTAAAATGCTCGCATTACTTTGTTGCGGTGCAGCGCGCTCTAACGGATACCCTTGTCCGCGTTCCCCCGTGGCAAATGCCTTTTCAAAAATATAACGAACATTAAGCTCTGCGCCCCAGCCATAACCTTTTGCAAAAGCTAAAGCCAGTGCATTGCCATTATTGATTTGGTTAAACAGAAAAGCATCAGACGGATCTAAGCAATAACCACAAACCACACCAGGATGGATATTCAATGACATCATTGCACCTTGACCAGTTCCACAACCGGCAACAACAAAATCGACAGCTTTAGCATTAAGTAAAAGACTCGCCATAATACCTAGGTGGATATAGGTTAAGTGATGATCATTTTCATCGCTCATTCCAACGTTGTAAACAGGGTAATCAAGCGGCCCGACTACTGTATTTAATTCATTTAAAATGGTCGCATTTTTACCTGCTTGGCTATTTTCCATCATTAACGCTATTTTCATATTTTACTCCTGTGCTATTCGCCGTTCGTTTTGTCAATAAGGTTTAATAAGGCCAAATCCATTCGCCTGTATTTACTCATTTTTAAATAATAAATAATTTTTATATCAAAATGCATTATCCCAATTCCGTTAATTAAATGTTTCTAGCTTTGGTACTGTTTAATTACGGTTTAATTACGGTTTAATTACGGTTTAATTACGGTTTAATTACGGTTTAATTACGGTTTAATTACGATATAGATATTACAGGTCAATAACTTAAATATACAGACAAATAGAATTCACAGCAATAAATTTTAAAACAGTGTTTTATTATGCATAAAATGTTATTGATATTGGTCATACTGGTTTAGATACAGAAGATATTTAAGCTTTAGAGAAAGGGTAATAAGAACAAGCTACCAATTCGCTGTAGTCATGGTGGCTTGATTTGAGCGTATAACCGCTACCTCACAAATTATTTAAAAAGTAACGTTAGCCAAAACAACACTGAATGACTAACGCTCCTCATTGATTTACATTGTTAATGTTTACTTACGCCCTTCGGTCCAAGTAAATCCCCAACCAAAGTGTTGGTCACAATCTTTATGGCCATCAAATAATTTATTTAACTGTTCAACCCGTACATTGCCATTGGTAACCGTTATTTCTGCGATCGCACAAAACCGTTTTGATTTACTTTTTTCAGTAAGTTTTGACTCAATCGGTGCCATTTCAGGTACATGTATCGTTACCTGTGCATTGGCTTTTTCCCAATTCGGTGAGCCTTCATAGATAAAAGCAAAGATGATCATACGTTTAACATCTTGAATTTTGTCACCATTAATGTGTAACCATTCACCATCGACACTTTTCCCCGTACGGTCATCGGCTAACAGTTCCACATAGGGTGTAAATTCAAGGCGCTTACCTAGCGCTTGGACTAACGCCTTTTGTCCATTATTAAGCTCAACAAAAGCACCTAAATCTAAATCAATAGCTGAGCTGAAAAAACCGCCTGATGCCTGCGTCCAATTCAAATTCGCTTTAATTAATCCTAACGTACCGGCACGCTTAGTTAAATCCACCTTGGGTTGTGCTTTTGTTAAACTTATTTTGCTCAAATTAACCTTTGCAGATGCACTCGATGTAGTAGATGTAGCAACTCCATTTTCTGCAGAAGGTTTAGCTGGTGTTGGCTGTGCATCATTTGTACTTGGCTTTTCTAATTCCACGCCAAAATGTTCTGCTAGTGGCGCTAAACCACCATTAAAACCTTGTGCAACAAACCTCACTTTCCATTGCTCATTACGCTTATACAACTCTAATAAGATCAGTGCTTTTTCAGGGCGATCTAGCGTATCAACCACACAGTTAAATTGAGCAGTGCTTAACGCAATATTTTTTCCCCAGGATGCTACGCTCTCTAACGTCGCAGTAATAGCAAGCTTTTCAATACGACTAGGGATTTTATCAAGATTAAATTCAATCGTCTGATTAACAATCTTAACCCCTGCGCAAGGTGAAGTCGGTAGACCATAAAAAATCATATCCTCGTCGACAGCAATTTTTGCCGTCGCATCCAGTAAAAATATGGATACGTCTATATGCTCCGCTAAGTTATGCGTTAATGTAAAGGCATGCTGAGTAAGCTGTTGATTGCCACCGATCGGTAGATTTGTCACCTAAAATTCCTTCTAATAATGTATAAATAGAGATGATTTAAGTTACCATTTTTATTACAAAAAGTGTTTATAAATCTTAGGATTTGCTATCTACAAAAAAGTGAAAAGGTGTGTCGCCGACGAAGCGACATCACTTAAAATAAGCACCAACCTGAACAGACCAGCGCAGAAGAGTTATAAAACCAAAATTTAACACTCTCAGGGCTAATATTGGCTTTGGCGATAAGAACCAAAAGAAATATCTAACCTGATAATATTGATAATATTGATAATTAAATTATAAGTCACATAAAAAATATTTAACAATATAAGCTATTTCTTTTAACATCTACGCGATCTCATTTTTCATAACACATTCAAGCTTTTGCTTTGTCAATACGAGTCAAACGAGCATAATCTAGGCCTCATTTTTAGGGATTGAGCAAGGCTCTTTTCCTTTGCAGAAACATATTATTATAAATGAAAGGTAAACGCATGAACCAAGCTATTTCTAATACCTGTATGCAAGATTGGTCGGATCGCGAGTCGACAGTAGAAACCATGATACCAATGATTGGTGCTTTGTACCGTAAAAAGAACATTGTGACTTCTGTATACGGCCGTCCCATTATAAATCGTTCTGTTATTGACTTATTAAAAGCTCATCGCTTTGTTCGCCATATGGAAGACCAAGAACTTTCTGTATTAGAAACCTTTCCCATCATTAATGCGATGATGTCGATGGATCTAGATCGCGCTCACGTTGATGTAGGTAAGCTTGCTGTTAAATTCCGTAATCAAGAGAATGCAACTGATCTTGAGACTTTCTTGAATGAAGAACTTAAAGGTGCACTTGGTCAAAATAGTCCTGCGACAAAAGAAAATCGTGATGTGGTGCTTTACGGTTTTGGTCGTATTGGCCGTTTATTAGCACGCCTTATTATTGAAAGATCAGGTGGCGGTAATGGTTTGCGTTTACGTGCGATAGTGGTTCGTAAAGGTAAAGGAAGTGACCTTGAGAAACGTGCAAGCCTATTGCGTCGAGATTCTATCCATGGCTCTTTTCGAGGCACTATCTCTATAGACAAAGAAAAAAATGCGATTATTGCTAACGGTAATTATATTCAAGTTATCTATTCAGATGCGCCTGAAAATGCGGATTACCAAGCATACGGCATTGAAAATGCTTTAGTCATTGATAATACCGGTATCTGGCGTGATCAAGCTGGATTAGAGCGTCACTTGCAAGCGAAAGGTGCTTCGCGAGTCTTACTGACGGCTCCAGGTAAGGGAGATATTAAGAACGTCGTTTACGGTATTAATAATGACGTCATTGAAGCATCGGATACTATATTATCTGCCGCTTCGTGCACAACTAATGCAATAACACCTGTATTAAAAGTGATTGATAATGAATTTGGCATTGTTAATGGTCACGTGGAAACTATCCACTCTTATACTAATGATCAAAACTTAATTGATAACTATCATGAAGGTGATCGACGTGGTCGTGCTGCGGCATTGAATATGGTTATTACTGAAACAGGAGCTGCGTCTGCCGTTGCAAAAGCATTCCCTGAAATGAAAGGGTTATTAACGGGTAACTCTATTCGTGTACCCACCCCTAATGTATCGATGGCCATCTTATCTTTGAATCTAAAGAGTGATGTAACTACAGAAGGAGTTAATGATTTTCTTCGTAAAATGTCTTTGTATTCTGCAGTACAGAAGCAAATTGATTGGGTTAACTCTTCAGAAGTGGTATCAACCGATTTCGTGGGGAATTCTCACGCCGGTATCGTCGATGCGCAAGCAACGATTACTAGTGATAAACGTGTTAATTTATATGTTTGGTATGATAACGAGTTTGGTTATAGCCACCAAGTTATTCGTATTGCACAGCAAATGTGCGGAGTGTTTTACCCAATGTACCCTGTTGTGAAATAGCAATTAAAACCAAGAGAACCATAAGCTGGCCACATATTTTTAGACAAAACACTGATATTTTAGTGTGATGAATGAAATATGTGGCTATTAGCGAGTTGTGCTAACCAAGCAAATACTGTTGTAATGGCTTATTCATGATTGGCTTAGATTCAAGTGATATGTGAATAATTTGAGCTGATATTATCTCCACTTTCGAACGCCCTAGAAGCGACTCGGCCACAGAGCATCAAACATTTTAATATATGCCCCCTTTCTTCTATCTACTATCTACTATCTACTATCTAACAGCAAGTAGCGAAATGGCTTTATCGATGACCTTCTTTTTGATCTTATAACGCTTTCATTACGTATTTAAAAACAGAACATGCTCTAACAACAGCTAACAATTTTTTTAGGCCTGTTAGCTTTGCTACATTTTATAACGCAAAAATAATACAACAAAGAGCAGCTATTTAACGTAATGGGTATCTATTGAGCAGGGAATAAAATATGAAGTACATTATTTGTTTTTTTATCTTTAGTTTGTCTATTCAGGCTAAGGAGTTAGTGATGCTTACAGACCTCTCTCCACTAAGGTGGGAAAATAGGATCATTGTCGTTAGTACCATCAATAACCAAGACAGAATATTTAACATATTTGAGCAACATGAAACTGAGCTTAATGAGCGTGATATTGTTTGGTTCATCATGCAAAATGACACCATAAGTAGCAACTTCAACGGTAATATGACCGACAGCCTTGTATCTAACATAGTGAAATATTACAAAATAAATACGCAGGTGGAGCAAGATAAAGTGCTCTTAATTGGTAAAGACGGTGCTATAAAATGGACTGCACAACACCTTGATTTAGCAGTACTATTTTCAGAGATTGATGCGATGCCAATGCGACAAGCTGAGATGCGCACTCAATAAATTAAATGAAAATAAGTTGAGCGTAAATAAACTACTTAGTTATTAATTATATATTCATTTTTAATAGGACTTTATCGTGACTTCATCTTTCTATCGTATTGCTTTGATTAGCGCGGTTGCTCTTTTAACGGCCTGTAGCCAATCCAAGACAGATCCTAATTATGTCGCTTCGGCATCATTACCTAGCTACTCTCAAGACAATTTTCAACAGTATATTAATGAAACAAAACAATGGTTATCCCAGCATCGCGTATTTAAAACAGATAATATTGAAAAAGAGTTACAAGCGAATGCCCCCTTTGAATTAATCCCTGAAAATCAGAATGGAGATGCCGTATTATTGGTACATGGTTTAGGCGACTCCCCTTACTCTTTTATGGATGTGGCGCAACACCTCGTTGCGCAGGGTTATCTTGTTAGAACAATATTATTACCCGGACATGGCAGTAAAGTTGGAGATTTAATGTTACCAACATTAAAAGATTGGCAAAATGTGGTGAGCCACCATGTTGCGTTACTAAAACCAAAAGCCAACAAACTCTGGCTTGGAGGTTATTCAACAGGTGCAAACCTAGTGACATCAGAGGCATTAAATGATGATGGTATCGAAGGGTTATTACTATTTTCACCAGCTTTTAAACCAGAATCAGCAGTAGTGAAATGGGCTAAAGCTGCCAGTTATCTGATGACATGGGCAGACCGAGATCCTGAAACCAATTATACACGCTATAACTCTTTGCCAATGAACGGCGCCGCTGTTTATTACGATACAGTGAAAGTTGTGCAACATGATTTAAAAAATACGACCTACAACAAACCTGTTTTTATGATGATAAGTGAAGGTGATAGCGTTATTGATACTCAATTTCCTACCAGCGTATTTCAAAAGCAATTTATCAATAATAATAATCAATTGATATGGCAAGGTGAGCGTGATTTATCAATTGAAAAAACGACAAGATTCAGCATGTATCGTCCCGATTTACAGATTGTTAATGGCTCTCACATGGGATTATTGTTTTCACCTAATAACGCCGAATATGGTCAACAAGCAGCGATCAGAATATGCAACAACGGACAAAGCAAAGAACAAGAAAAAGCATGCGAACAAGGCGCTGATGTTTGGTTTTCTTCTTACGGTTCAAGAGAGGAAGGTAAAACCTTGGCACGCTTAACCTACAACCCCTATTTTGAACAAAGTATGGAAAAACTAGATACGATGATGAAGGGGCAATTATAGAATTAACTGGATAGCTTATTTGTTTAAACCTATTTTAGAAGATGCTTTGAACAAAATTATTAGCAGTTGAGATAAAATTTGCTTATAAAAAAGGCTGAAATCTTTAGTGAAAGATTTCAGCCTTTTATTAACTACCAGTCATTGATTAGTTTAGCAGTCATTGGTCAGTTGAGCATTGATGACTGCATATCAATTGATGATTATAAATCGAATTCAGATGGGGCAATACCCACTGCGTTACAAGCCTCTTTAATGACTTGTTTTTCATCAGCATCAAACTCGCCATCAGCACCACCAATAATAATACCTAACTGAATACAAGCGCGTGCTTGTTCTGGTTTGCCTTTTAATGCACCTAGCGCTTGAATCGCTTCAATTTTACCAAAATCGTAATCAGCTTCTAATTTGTTACAAAAGAAATCAAACTTTTCTTTTAGGTCAGAAGGCGAAAACACTTTTAATGTATCGTTAGCCATAATAAAACCGGCTGTTTTTTTGCGCTCGTCTGCATCGATGTCACCATCAGCAGCAGCAACTAATGCACAGATTGCCATTGACGCATCAGCAAATTTTTTATTTTTAAACTGGCCCACATTTTTTTGTAAATTTTCATTGGCCTCATTTAATTTTTCTTTAATATTATTCCAAAAACTCATTTTTACTTCTCCAAATTAAAATTAAACTAAACCAGTGATAGGTTTAGCATTAAGCGTATTAATATCAATTCCCTACAAAGGGATCTAATTTACCGTTTTCTACAAAAAACTTATGTTGAGCAAGGTTTAACATCGGGATGTCTACGGGTAAGTTACCATAGGATGCCTCTACACAATAGTCTAAAGCATCTTCTTCAATGGTCATATTAAAGCGACGTACTTTTTCTTCTAATTGACACTCAGGCCCGATTTCTCCAGTTAATTTTCCTTTTTCAGACTCCAGTAATGTTCCAATCACGCGCGCTACTGGCCATTTTAGTTGTGCCACGATACCTTCAATAAAAGGTTGTGGTGAAGCGGTGATGATCCAAACTTCAACGCCTTTTTCATGCAGATCATGCATCTGTTGCACCACTTCTTTTATTTGAGAGAGTTTTGCCGCACTCACTAACCCAGCTTGATAAACTTGTTCTGCATCCCTTCCCTCTAATGATTTTTTATAAAGGCGGTGTTTAATCAGGGATCTAAGCTGTCCACGATAGACTCTAAGATCCCAAAAAAGCGCAAATAGATAAAAAAATAAGGGTTTTCTGCCTAACAAATATTTAAATAAATAGCTCAGGGAGTTTTCATGTACTAAGGTCTCATCAAAATCAAATAGGGCAACTTTTTTTGTATTCATATGACATCTTTAATTAATGCGCATGCCCCAAAAGGCATCGCTGGAAAGGTAATTATGCTAATTTCTTTTTCATTAGCAATACGTAATAAATGCTTTATATCTGGGTTATTCGGGTCATTCACAATTAACAAGTCTGGGACTCTGCGCAGCATGACGCGCGTGGCTTCTGCAATACCTGGCTTAATACGATTGATGTCACTGACATTAAATTCCTGCATCAGTTGAGAAATCGCTTGCTGTGTTTGTTGATGACGTAATTGACGCTCCTCAAAGCTTATCAACTCTGCCTGTCGATATTCTTTTGCTACAAAGCACGCTGAAATTGTTTCAATAAACCAATTTGAATAATCATAATCCTCTAGGTGCTGATAAGAAATACAGCCATGAAAGTCTTCTTCACCAATTTGGTCATTGATCACAGAGCGGCTTATTAACCCACTCACGGTTGAGTTCATAAGTGCGCTAGGGATAGTATAATCACGTAACGTTACCGAATAATCTGCTGTACCGCCAATATCTGAAATCACGTAAAGTTGTGCGCCAATATTCACTTGTCGACTGTTATTATATTCAACAATAGCTTGCTTTAACTCTCTTGTGATCACGCCTTTTGCAGTCCAACCATCAATGAACACTATACTTTCAGGTGATATTTTTAGATCATAGATAAGGTAATCAAGGGCATTAACGTCAATGCCTTTATCACGCACGATACTGATCGAAAAATGTTGAGCATTGACATTTGCATATTGCGTCATGGCTTTATTCACCAATACGCCAATAGGCGTGCCCGCGCGCACTAAAGACACAATACAAACATCCTGTTGAATATTGTGTTCTATTAAATAGGCCAGCTGTAGAATTTCATTGGCTAATTGTTGCTTATACTGCGCGGTCAGTGAAAGAAATAGTTGTTCATATGCAGCAGTGGGCTTTGATTCTTGACTGACCATTTGTGAATAATGCAATTGCCCTGTTTGAATCAACCTTTCTTTATCTTCCACTGTATAGAAGTTAGGCTCAATTTGTTTCAATAGAAACTGGCAATCTTGTTTTGAATAACTGCCTAATAATGGCTCTTTCATTATTTTATTCCTGCTTAAAAATTTGTGCTTGTTGCGGAACAATTAAAAAATCGGAGTCCTGCATAAATGGCAAATCACTGTGGCTATCACCCATTGCAAAAACCGTATCCAACTCACCTACGTTCATCATTTTTTTTAAGAAATCAACAGCTACTTTTTTGCGTGCGTAGGGAGGTAGTATGGCAAAGTTTCGACCATTAGCGTGTAAAAACATCTCTTTAGGTAAGGTAGATTCTAGATAGTCATTCACTTGTACCATTTTTTTAGCGTCTGCATAATCTTTATTTATTTTTAAGCAAAGATAGGTGCTAATGCCATGATCGATAATCAATCTAACCCGCACACCACTATTGATCACTTCAAAGTAATGAGATAATTTTTCATACAATTCAACTAATTTATTATGCCATAGTTGTAGGCTAAACTGCTGTTCTAAAAACACTTTCCATTCATCTAACAGTTGATGTTTATTATCTAAAATAACAGCCCCATGTGAAACAATAGCGTAATCAGTATTGGTGATCGCAGGTAACTTACAATTCAAAAATGAACTACTTCTTCGCCCTGTAACAGGGATAATGATCGCATCTGATTTGATCATTACGTTTAATAATTTTTGTTGTTGTACTGAAGAATAAGCATAGGGTTGACCGTTCACGCCCACTGTAGAAGGGATCATATGTTCACTAACTTGCCCTTTTACACTCGCAAATAATGTATCGTCTAAGTCAGTAAATACAAATAAGCGATCATTGTTTTTGGTTAAGACTTCCATGGGTGACATTTAACTCCATCGGCAAATTCTAACCCTTCGTACTGGTGCTCACTGACCACAAATACTGATTTATTTTCAGGAAAATAATTATACAAATAATGTTCCGCGGTATTAGATTCGGTTTCAATTTTATATTGGTTTTGAATCACTTCACAGGGCAAAATAGGTGAACGGTTAATTGATTGAAATACGACATCTACCCCACTTTTTTCTAATTTTTCAGCCAATAAAAAAGGAATATATTGATGCTCCCCATCAGCGATAACAATCGTGCTTTTTGCAGATTTAATTTCATTCAACTCGCTAACATAGGGCATCGCTAAACCACGTCTACCAACGGCAGAAGAAGCCCTTGAAGTGCTTAATGTTGTATCTGCATGTTGTGGTAATTGCGGCTTAAATTCTGGATTTTTTTCAATGCTTAGGTCAGCATCAACTAAGGATACATAACGAATAGGTAAACCGATATCTGCGCTATTAATTAAACTTTGTTGACCACCTAAATTAATGATTGAAGTCACAATCACTTCCTCTAAACAAGGTAGATAATCAATCAAATTAATAAGTAATTGTTTAATCGTTCGCCCAGTGGTAATTTCGTCATCAACTAGGATCAATCTTTTTACCTGCGCAATGGCCGTTAATAATTCATCTTTAGGTTGGTAAAAAAGATGGCTGACGGCATGACTGTGAGCCTCATCAATACTAAACCACAATTTAGCATCTATTTTTTGTCTAGTCGTATGCTGAAAATAAACCTTGCTTTGTCTTTTAGATAAGCTGTCTGCAACGCCAGCACCTAACCCCGTTGCCGCTTCAGCCAAACTAACGACATAACTGCTTGCTCCGGGTTTGATTTGCTCCACAAGTTGCTCGTAAGTTTCACGCATTACCTTCGGAGCCGTAGGCGTATATCGACCAATTAACTTATTAATAATAATAAAATGTCTTTTAGGATTCTGTCTGCAGGCAAATGACAAAATGTTATCTAAACATTCTTTGTCATTATCGGTCTTTAAGGAGATATCTCCCGCTGCAGTTGTATAAGTATGTTTCATATTAACCATTAAATTATATTTAAACGTTTAAAATTTATAATCATCGTATCGGCTCAGTATGAGCTAAGACCGCCATATATTGTTATTATTTCAAGCATCAGTGATGAATAAATTACGCCTCAAAAAAACCATACGCAGCGAGACGCTGTAATTTTAAAGCTATACTCAATGATATAACATCACTTATTGTTAAACTGCATTTCGGTGTAAATTTATTGCAACTCAATAAAAAAGGCTTATTCAAGAATAAGCCTTTTTTGCGAGCATTAAGTACTTTTATTGAATAACAAAGTACATTGCAGCAGCCCAAATACCGAACATTGCTAATAAGAAATATGCAACGCCTTTGGTTACTTTCTTATGTTTGAACAATAAGCTTGCTGCTACTGCTCCAGTAATGGCAACAATTGACCAACGTAAAATAGTCAAGTTAGCATCTTGCTCTAATGGTAATGAACTAACCCCATTAATAAGGAACCATGCTAATAATGGTAATGCAAAGGCAACCGTTGTATCAAAAGTATTAGAAGCTAATGGGTTAGCAACGGCATCTTCATATTCACCTTTTTGAGCATCTTTCACCGATAGGATTAAATCAGGAATAGAAGACGCTGCAGCACCAAATATTAAGCCAGCAAAAAACTCAGGAACACCTAATACTGTCGCACTACCTAATACACCTTCAACCAGTACATGTGATGCGCCTGATATGATTAAAATAGCGAGTATTAAAACGACTAGGGAGCTGATTAAAGTAAAACTTTTATTTGAAAATAACAATGCATTGAAGTTAAAAGTAAATAAGTTCCCGATCACACCTTTATCTTCAATTTCTTCATATTCATACTCTTCATCTTCTTCACTGTATTTTTTAGAGTCGTAATATAAATGAGCACCGTAACCTACATAGATAAGATTAAGAATAATCGCCATCCAGATAGTGAAATGATCAAAACCTAAACACACGATCAATGCAATTTCTGCCGCTAATACCCAAAAAACGTCTCTTAACAAAGTGCGCTTATCAAGTTCAATATGATCGACTTTTTTGCCGCTTTCATCTTTTGCCATTAGGATGGATAAAGCAGGGATCACACAGCCATTAAAAATAGCAGAGCCCGCTGTTACACCTAAAGCAACCATCACTAATGATGGGTCGTTAAACCAAAACAAACAAGCAATAACAACAAACATTTCTGGCATGCTAGAACCGATAGCATTAACCGTTGCGCCTTTTATACCAGGTGCGAAATTACGGCCTAAGTAACCAGCTGCTTGTTCAAACGTATCACAGGCATATTTAAGTAAATAGCATGAAATAATGATATAAAAAAACGGTAATATTGTATCCAAGATACTCTCCAAAATTAATAAACTACTTGTATGCCGTAGCTTGTGGCTAATAAACTAATTTTTACTGCTGTCTAATAATATCAATAGTTGATATAGAAAAATCGATATAAATTCCATTAACCGCACTCTATCAATAGTGATATTGGCCACTAGTAAATATAGATGCAGGATGAGGAGTTAAATTCAGACAAGTTATTGTGAACCTATTGCGATAACTAACTTCTATAATTACCAGTTCTATAAATAACAGTTCTGTAATTAACAGTCATACAATTAACGGTTTAGATTTATTTTTTACTTTTATATTTAGTCATCAATCTGTGAGTCAGTTTTAATCAATTTGTAAACAGCTTATTGAATTCCTTTCTCTCGAACAGCCTTTGCCCCACCCTCTCAAGCTAAATATTTGCTAATAGCAAGACAGGCTGCATCGAATATTTGTTTGATGACTAAAACGTTCTATTGTTACTGTGAAATTGGCTAAATTGCATTGGTAGCACTACCTTGCCAAAGTTACATCGCCACTTTTTAAATATTAAAGATAACCATTTGCAACAGTTTTAATTGTACCTTCTAGGCCTTTATCTGCTGTTGTTTCGCCAATCGCAGAGAACTTCCAGCTACCATTATGCTTGTAAAGTTTACCAAGTACCATAGAAACAGAACCTGCAAACTGTGGATCATTAGCAATATCATAGATGGCATGAACAGAATCAACGCGACTCGGTGTACCTTCATATAAACGGATAGAAGCAAAAGGGATGGTTTTAAAGTCGTTTCCGCTGAATGAGTTCAGTACAAAAACAACTTGCTCTGCATTAGCAGGCAATTGCGGTAGATTCACGCTAATGATTTCATTATCTAAACCATCATCACCGTCTAAATCACCCTCTAGGTCATCACCAGAATGTTTAATTCCCGTGCTAGTTAGTTTACCAAAGTAGACAACATCTAATGTTTTCCCGCTTGCATCAAAAACAGCACAGCTCGCATCTAAATCAACAGCAACTTTTTTCTCGCCGCCAAAAAAGCCTTTTTTAGTGATCGCGCCCCAGTTAACACCTACACAAATATTCGTTAAGCCAGTACCGTTACTCTTTTCAAGGCTTATTTTCTGGCCTTTTTGTAATGAAATTGCCATTTAAAACTCCACAATGTTATTTAAAATGTTTATTTAAAAATAAAGATTGGCTAACCAAGTCAGCCAATCTTTTATTAAAACTTGATCAGATACTAAACCTGCACGCCATATTGACGAGCTAGAGGGCCTAAACCACCTTCAAAACCTTGTCCAATCGCTTTAAATTTCCACGCACCATTATGTAGGTATAACTCACCGAAAATTAATGCAGTTTCAATAGAATAATCTTCAGATAAGTCGTAACGTGCCACTTCTTCATTAGAAGCTTGATTTACAATACGAATAAAGGCATTTGATACTTGACCAAAGTTTTGTTTTCTTGCTTCAGCTTCATGGATAGTCACTGCGATAACAATTTTTGAAACATCAGCAGGTACTAAACTTAAATCAACTTTAACAGCTTCATCATCGCCTTCGCCTTCACCCGTTAAGTTATCACCCGTGTGTTCAACAGATTTACACTCAGACATTAAATTATTAAAGAATATAAAGCCTTTATCTGATTTAACTTTACCATCAGCCGTTAGTAGAAACACAGAAGCATCTAAGTCAAAATCAGCGCCATCAGTGGCTCTAGAATCCCAACCTAATCCCAATAAACATTTGGTCATACCAGGAGCAACTTTCTCTAAAGAAACATTTCCACCTTTTTGTAACGAAACAGCCATATTAATTCTCCACTTAATAAAAGTTTATTTTAACATTACAGACGCCTATAAAGCGTCAATACTCAATATACTATAGGGGTAAAAAAATTAACATGTTAGAAACCTAACTTTTCCTAAAAATGAGACCTGAAAAAAGTTAAATTCTATTTATAATCAATATTTTACTTATAAAAAAGCCAATCATCCCATCTAGTATAAGTACTACTTTACAGAGGGTTTTAAAATGCGCTTTGATTAATTAAATCACTCAAAGTTTAATGCATTTATCAACTCTCTTTTCACCATTAAAAATGAACAAAGAACTCGCGATAATATTCAACGACTTCGCTATTTATGCAGACTTAAATCAAGTCTATAAAAGATCGTATTTTGGCCTTTTAATTCACGCCAATATCGCCGTTACTTACTCACTTTAATTAGTGTCTTAACTTGAACAAATAGTTCAACTTATCCATTCATTCTTTGCCCAGAGACTATTTATTTTTTGTGATTAACAATCAAATTAACACTCACATGAAAACATACATTAAAATAACCACAGGCATATTATGTCGAAACAGTAGCATTAAAACAATCTATTTAAAACACTAATTTAACAATTTCTACTGTTGTTTAACCTCGACTCCCCCCTTTATCTCATTGTTAGCATATCTATCGTTTCTCTGGCGTTAGTTAATAGAGAAAAAATTGATTACTCTCATTAGATGGTGACTTAATTACAAAAAGCAAGGTAGCAATCAATTTTAATCACAAAAATAATTTATTTGACATGTTTTACAGGCACAAAGATAAGTCTTAAAAATAGATGAAGGTTAGTTGGAAAGTAACTCAATATTAATGTCACTGCCATTGAGGGTGTTTAATTAGTAGCAAAGGTAAGGACTTTCAAGACAGCAAGCAACTTATATAAGGAAGCGCGAATGAAAAGCATGCCGAGGGAGATAAGTGACTGCTTGAAAGGGAGAGCAGAAAATAGCCGTAAACAAGCAGCTAGCAGCGCATAAAACCAATCATAGTGCGCTGTCAGTAAGTTAAAGTAGAGTGTAAATTTAATGTTTTAAGCCAATGATTTACGCCACAGAGTAACTGAAAATTTTATTTACAGAGTCTATTTAAGAGGTGTTACCACCCTTTGTTGCAATAACAGCTCAGCTTGTGTGGAGGGGCAAGGTTTATAAAAGTAATAACCTTGAATTTCATGACATCCTAATTGTTTAATAAACTCATATTGCTCGAGGGTTTCTACACCTTCAGCAATGATTTTTAAATTTAAACTGCTAGCAATCAGGACCATACCTTGAATAATTGCTTTATTTTTTGGGTTGTTTACCGCATCTTTAACAAAAGTTTTATCTATTTTAATCGTATCAATAGGGTAAAGGTTAATACAGTTAAGCGAGGAATAACCAGTACCGAAATCATCCAAAGCGATGCTCAGACCATAGTCTTTAAATCCCTGTAAAATAATCAATGCTAGTTGTTCATTTTCAATTAAAGCATTTTCAGTAATTTCTATTTGGATATCTTTAGGGTCAACATGGTGTGTTTTCATTATCTTTATGTAAGTATTCAGCAATTTTTCATTACGTAATTGCAGTGCCGATAAATTGATAGATAAGCGAATATTTTGATGGCCATCGTTACGCCAAGAAGCATATTGTCTACATCCCTCTTCAAAAATTAACTCATCGACTTGACCAATTAATCCTAGCTCTTCAGCCAATGGAATAAAGTTATTGGGCGCAATAATTTCCTGCTCTTTATTTTGTATTCTAACCAGTACTTCAAAACCGACAATGTTTCCCGTATTAACTGAAACTTGAGGTTGATAATATAAAACAAATTGCTGCTTCAAGATCGCTTCACGTAAAATATCTTCGTATTTATTGCGTAGTATATTCTTTTGCTCTAAAAATTTATCATAAAAAACATAACCATTACGTCCTTGAGATTTTGCTTGATACATTGCATTATCCCCAGCCTGCAATAATGTTTGCACATCATTACCGTCATTGGGGTACAAGCTAATACCTAAACTCAAGGTACTGTAAATAGGTTTATCATTAATCAAAATAGGTGCTTTTATATGATTAAATATAGATAGGACAGCCTCAATAACATTTTCTTCACTCTGTATATCAGGCACAATAATAACAAATTCATCGCCACCTACTCGCGCTAATATATGTTCTTTAGAAAGCGCATTTTGTAAACGTTGCGTTAATTGAACCAGTAATAAATCACCTCCTTCGTGCCCAAGTGTATCGTTAACATGCTTAAAGTAGTCAACGTCGATACATATAATTGCACACTTTTTATTCTCTGCACGACAAGATTCAATCACTTCAGTTAGTTTATGTTGAAATAACTTGCGGTTTGGTAAGCCGGTTAAAATATCTAAATTCGCTAAGTTTTGAATTTTCTCTGCTTGTAGTTTTTTTTCAGTTACATCTTCAAATAGTCCACGATAACCAGTAAATACCTGGTTAATAAAAATAGGTTTAGCTGAAATTAACAGACAAATAACATTGCCATTGTGATGTTGATACCAACACTCGAAATCAATTATCACTTCATGACTATGCATTCTATTGATAAAATATCCCTCTTTTTCGACATTAAATTCATCAATTCTTTTATGCATCAATAATTCAGGTGGATAACCAATGATTTCGCTCGTTGAGTTTGAACAATAGGTAAACTCATTATTTTTATCGGTTTCCCATAACCAATTAGATGAACTATGTGCAATCTCACTAAACCGTTCTTGCTCATTCTTTAAATCTTGGATCAAAATTTCATTTTTTAATGCAGCACTAATAATAGCGCGCAGATTCTCAAAGGCAGTGCCTTTACGATTACTTAAATTCAATACCATAAAACCCAATGCTTTTTTTCTGAAAGACAGTGGAAAAACCATCAATGTAAACCGATCTTGATAATCTAATAGGCCATTAGGCAATAGTTTTTTAGCAACAAATTCTTTATTCTCGATTTGCATAAATTGATTATTACGAACAGATACAATATTAGTAGCGTGGAGGGGGTCGCTATTAAGTTCATTAAACAAAGAGATGTGTAGCTCTGATAGATTTAAAATATCAACGGCATATTCTTTTATTCGTGTTAAATCAAATGAGGAGTTGAGGTTATTAACGATAGTCCTAAAATAATTCAAATAGTACTCAGCTTCAAAACGCTGAAAATTAATCGCCACTTTCTCAATTTTATTTTTTAAAGAGATCAATTGCCCTATAAAACCAACCAAATCCAGTGCTTCTTTGTCCTGTTCTAAATACTGTAATGCACTAAATTGTATACGGTCAGTCAATTCAAGCCATAGAATAATTTCTTCTGTTTTCATTGCGTCTTGTAAGTGGCTTTGTAATATTTTTAAAAAACCATCAAAATCTTTTTCATGGACGGCTTGTTGGTATAAATGAATCACTGAGGCAACATCAGCGCGAATAATTCCGCCTTTATAAGGGACTACCTTAGACTCAAAATAGTCCACAATTCCTTTAAAAACCAGATCCTTATTTTTTATCTTTCCTAATGCTTTAGTCAGGTCACATTGTTCTTTATTGGGTCTAAAATGAGCCTCAGGTAAACACCCACATGATTGTCTTATCACTAATGATGTAGGAACGTAAATATCAACCCGTTGTGATTTACCTTCAATTTGTTCAATGAGAGCCTGAGCAGCAACGCTACCAAGTTCGAACAGCGGTTCTTGTACACTGGTTAAAGCAGGCGAAGCAAAGGCGCCTTCTAATGTATCCATTGACCCTATTACTGCTATCTCTTCGGGAACAGAAATACCTCGTTCCTTGCAGGCATCAATAACCCCTAGGGCTTGGTTATCATTCACTGCAATCACAACTTCGACGGGTTTACCCACTTCATCTAAAAACTTTTCAAAGGAGATCTTTGCAGACAAGCGATTTAAATCGGCATATAAAATGGCATCTTGATCAAAGGGCAGCTGATGCTTATTTAACATTTCTTGATAAATTTCAGTACGACTATTTGAAGAAGAATGGTACTTAGGGCCTCTCATTAAAAGAATATGGCGATACTGATGTTTAACATAAAAGTGTTCGAATAACTGTTCAAAACCTATTGCATAATCGGTAATGACATTGCTATGTTCTTGCACATAACTACCGATATTGATCGTTGGTACTGTAGCAAACCGATTGATCAATTCTTGACTAGAGAGATCATCTAAAAAACGTAAGTGGGAGCTAAAGGGACCAATCACACCCGCAATCAAGTCCATATCAACAAGCCCAAAAACACGATCTCGCACTAATGATAAAGGGTCAGTAGAATTAACCGCACCGCCGCAATAACCGATCACATTATAATCATTTTTTTCTGCCACATGAGCTGCGCCACGCATAATCCCCTCTTGGTACGCAGATGACATTGAGCCAACTAATACGGCAATGGTCGGGCGGCCATTTTTTAAAATATGTTGCTCATCGGCGTGGAGGTTATGCATAGACTTATTTCCTTAATTTAAGGCCTTACCATCGAGCTAAAAGTAAGTCTGTTTACTTTATTCAATCTGAAAAAAGTCAATTAATCGGCAATACTGTGCTTTCTATATCGTAAACCAGTAATAAAAAAGAACAACTAGTAACCATAAAATTAAAAAAGAAACAGAGACCTACAGTATTATCTATAAAGTAGAAACTATGTAGTAGGTAATGGCAGAGGCGTGAGGAATGACACTATATTTGTGTTGCCATATAATAAATTGTGACATATTTTTGCTATTTAAAAATATATAACGCCTAAAAAGGTACTGTGATAGCACGCTGAATTGCAAGTATCTAGGGTTGCCACTTCTTTTGCATTTTTCTAATTGTTTCAGCAGGAACATCGTGAATGCTTGTGAATTTACCTGTGCAGACTTTAATTTCTAGGGTTGCATTATATTGCTTGGCCAATTGTCGATAAGGCTGCATCTCCCATTGCTCCACAAAGGTATTTGCTACCACGACATTGTGCTGTAGCTTTAAAAAATACTGACACTGTTGTTGGCACCAATTATGAGCTTGCGTGAGTAAGGCTGGTTGAAATAGATAGCAGCCACTGTCATCAACGAAAAACATATCAGTTTCTAAATGCTGCGTTGTATGTTGTGCTTCTTTTCTCATTTTTTTAGCTAATGTACTTTTGCCACTGCCCGGTAAACCACGAATAAGTGTCAACGTTAATGAAGGAATAGGTGAAGGTGTAGATGGCGGCATAGATGACTCTTTTTCTGTATTTTTATCCTTGCAATCATAACAAACAACAAGCAAAAAATGGTTAATGTGGGATCAGAATACCTTATTTTATAAAAGCGGAGATCCTGCTCGCGATGAAAATACTAAAGCTCTAACCAGTTAATTAGCAATGTAACGCAAACGAGCATATGCATAATATGCTCGTCGCGCGTCATCCTGTTACTTTATTTTGAATTGCCCCACTAATTGGTTTAGTTTGTTGCCTTCAATTAATACACCACGTGCAATTTTTTCAGCTTCACCACTACCTTCAGTTAATGAATTCACAATGCTTTGAATTTGGTAAACATTACGCGTGATCTCTTCCGTCACAGAGCTTTGTTGCGTTGCCGCAGTAGCAATTTGAGTACTCATATCATTGATAGCGGTAATGCCAGAGGTAACCGAGTGTAGACTGTCTGAAATCGCACGAGATGAATCCACAGAGCGTACACTTCGCTGCTGGCTCAATGACATCGCTTTAGCAGATAACTCTACTAAACGATGTAACTCACCAAGCATTTCATTGATTTCAAGGGTACTTTTTTGTGTACGGCTTGCTAGGCTTCTTACTTCATCCGCTACCACAGCAAAACCGCGTCCATGTTCTCCTGCTCGCGCTGCTTCAATGGCTGCATTCAATGCTAATAGATTAGTTTGATCTGCAATCGCACCAATCACACTCAACACCTTATTAATTTCTTGCGATTGTTCCGTTAAAGCATTCATACTGCTTGCGGCACCATTAATTTCTTCTACTAAAGCAGAAACTTCTGTTAATGAAGTTTCAACACAACTTTGTGCATGATTAACATCTTCTGAAACCGCATGTGTGGCTTCCGCTACTTGATTAGTATTGCTAGCAACTTCATTAGCCGTTGATGACATCTCAGTAACAGCAGATACCACTTGCTCTGTTTCATTGTTATGATCTTTTAATTGTGTCGCAATGCCGCGGCTTTGTTGGTCCATATCACGTCCAGCTTGATTGATGCCAATCGTCGCTTCACTAATATCAGCTATGATATTTTTCAATTTATCAACAAACAAATTAAAAGAACGACCTAATTGTGCAATTTCATCGTTCCCATGAATTTCAAGGCGTCGTGTTAAGTCTCCTTCGCCTTTAGCAATATCATTTAAGTTATCAGCCATACGTTGAATCGGTCTTACCATTTTAACTGCGACGATATAGATGATAATAGAAGTAACAATGATTAAGGCGACCGAAATCATGAAAGTAAACATCACTTTCTCTGATAACGCTTTCTCATCTTTAGCGGAGTAGTTAGCGATCGCTTTTTCAATATCATCAATATAAGCGCCTGTTCCTATCATCCAATTGCTATTGGGGATCATAGTCGCATAACCAATTTTCTCTATTTGCTCAGAAGAACCTGGTTTTTGGAAATAAAATGAATAGATGCCATCCCCTTTTTGAGCTGCATTTAATAAACCAACAATTAATTTATTACCTTTAGTGTCTTTTAAGTCAATAAAGTTTTTACCCTGCATTTCAGGTTTTACAGCATGAAAAATATTAACTCCTTCGGTATCATAAATATAAAAATATCCCGCACTACCAAATCGAATATCACGTAATGCAGCATCAATATCACCACCATTAGGTAGCGATTTTTGATAAGCAATAATCTCTAACGCAATTTCAGTAACTTCTCTTAGTGCTTGCTTACGCTCTTTCATCAAGGATTGACGAAATTCAGCAACATCTCGCTCAAGTCCTTCTTTTTCTACAGAGTAAGAGACAGAAGAAAGTGAAACAATAATGATCACTAATGGTAATAGTGTTAGTAATAACAGCTTTTGAAGAAGGTTAAATTTATTCATACTCAGTCCTGATCCTCTTTTTAAGGGAGTGAAGATAATGCATAGGGGTAAACATTTTCGCTGAGTATAAGCAATTTGCACATTTTTTCTCACTTTCAATATAAAAAAATAATCAATTTAAGCCCATTTTAGAGTTAGGTTCAACTTACTTTGCTTAAGCGTATGATGAGAAGACAATTTGTTGGGCTTTCATAAAGCTGTTAGGGGGTTATTAAGGCAGTTCACCTTTACAAAATAAACACGGACGTACATCTGACCTAGAGTGAAATTAAATCATCTTTCATGGTAAAAGTGATTCGTCCCGTTACGCCATGTTGATCGATGGCAACGAGTTCAGCTTTTCCTTGTAATTGAGGTAATAGCTTTAAAGTGAATGCACCGGCTTGTGTTGCTAGCCATTGCCCATTTAAATACCAGCTAACTTGCCCTGAAGCACCAGATGCATAGACAGTTTGTTGGATTAAACTCTGTTGCCGCCGATAAATTTGTTGGTGATTTAATAACCCCACAATAGTGAGCGCATCAGCTTGTTTTGGGATCACTAAACAATGAGGAGAATACATGGGAATACGGTGTCCTCTTTTTTCATTAACGGCAAGCCAAGGTTCTAGCTGTCGAGGCCATACACTGACTTTTTCATGCTTTGCTACTAACGCTCCACAATGGCCCGATAAACGCAGACCGCTAACGGGATCAATCATAATGTTTTCTATCACTTGATGAAAAGCTAATCTCGATTCTATTTGTAGCGTTCTCGGTGTGACCCCACCTTTAGTAAGTGCAACAAAACGGCGATCACAGGTACCTTCACTTAAGTGGCTCACTCTACCATCGGGCCAACAAATCTCTTTTTCTTGTACGTTAAATGGTCGCTCAGGCATTGCTGAGACAGATTGATAACTCCCCTGTTTTGCATTATTTAACATGCTCAACACAGAAAATAACGCCGGCGCTGCGGTGGTCACTCCTAATGCTCCTTTTAATGGCTCTCCACTGGGTTTGCCAACCCAAACACCAATACTATATTGTTCAGTGCTACCAATTGCCCATGCATCCCGACTCGACCAACTTGTACCGGTTTTCCAAGCAAGTAATGGACGCACTTGTTTTGAAAGGCCCCAACTAAATTGTGCTGGAGGAGTTAATCCGGTTAAGGTTTTCCAAGTGATCCAAGCCGCTTCATCACTAACCAATCTACGTCCTTTAACTACATTATTTTTAGGATTTTTAGGCTCAGTTTCATGCTTTTTAAAAATAAGTGGTTTAACCCACCCTTGATTAGCAAAACTACTATGTAAAGTTACTAGACTTTGTAATGAAATCCCCGCGCCTCCTAATATAACGGACGCATTAGCTTGACCATTGGGAATACGTAATGGATACAATACATGTGCAAGTTTATTCACAAATTTTTGTTCTCCATAAGCTTCAATCAATTGTACAAAAGGAATGTTCAAAGAACGTTGTAATGCATCCGTTGCTGTCACTGGACCATCAAACCCTTTAGCAAAATTACCGGGTTGATAACGAGAATTCAAACGTGGCACATCGGCTAATAAAGATTGTGAATGGATTAAGTTGTCATCAATCGCTAAAGCGAATAATAATGGTTTTAACGTTGATCCAGGGGAGCGAATAGCTTGAATCATATCAACGTGGCCAGCACGACTTGCATCCAACATCGAGGCAGAACCCACATAACTGACTACATGCTGTGTCTGATTATCAACCACCAGCACCGCCATCGACACACCTGCTCCCTGTAACATGGCGTATTCTCCGACGTAACTACTAATCTGTAGTTGTAAATCACGTTTAATATAGGTATTGATAACCGCTTTACTGGGGTTTTCTTGATGTAATCGCCTTGCTAACAACGGCGCTACAAAAGGTTGTTCAGGTTTCCATACCACCACTGGCTCTTGTTTTACTCGTTTTCCCTTTTGTGGACTCCAATTGCCTTGCTTGACTAACCGATCGATGACTTTATTTCGTGCTTGTGTGGCACGCTGAGGGTAACGATCTGGTCGATATCGCGAGGGGGCTTGTGGTAAAACTGCTAATAAGACAGCTTCAGCAGGTCGCAACGCCAAGGCTGGCTTACGAAAATATTGATAACTTGCTGCTTGCACTCCTTCTAAAGTTCCACCAAATGGGGCGTAATTAATGTAAATATTTAATATTTCTTGTTTGCTCAAATACCATTCTAATTGCAAAGCACGCAATACTTGCTGTAGTTTTCCCAATAAAGTACGCGGATGAGGGTGCAAAATGCGTGCAACTTGCATGGTGATAGTTGAACCACCAGAAACAATGCGTTGATGGATTAAATATTGCCATGCTGCTCTTAAAAAACTAATTGGGTTGACACCAGGATGCTGATAAAAGTAACGATCTTCATAAGCAATTAAGGCAGCCAAATACTCCTCAGAAACATCCTCTATATCGACTTTATAACGCCATACACCTTGCTGATCTGCAAAGGCACGCAACGGGTAACCTTGGTCATCTAATACCACGCTAGCAAAATCCTGTTGCTGCTCAGACAGTAGTAATGGATAGTAACGATTAGCCCCCCATAAACTACACAGCGCTAAAACCATAAATACAAAGCACCATGCTAAACAAAGCCATCGCCATTTTAACAAACTTCGATCGGTTGTCTTTGTCACTAAACCTGTAAGCCGCTGAAATACAACGTTAATCAAGTGCATTCACGTTAACATGTTTAATACTACCACCAACACCGTACACAGCAGGTTGATACATGGATTCTACACGTACCGCAGGAACCACATACTTGCCGGGGTTCACTGCGCGTGACAGCACATATAATGTTTGAATCTGTTGCGCACGTAAATCAAGCGCGGCCACATAACGGTCATCTCTATATTCTTGATGTACAATGTTCGCAGTCACTTCCACCTGCTCATCGTCAATCATAAGATCTGACAATTTTAAACTGTTGTTTAATTGTTGGTTTTCTAACTCCACGCCTGCCGGCATTAAATTAACCAGTAAGGCATCTGCGACCCTTTGCTCACTGCGCACAGTAATACGTGTTAATAATAATTGCCCTGATTGTAAAGTACTATTATCAAGCAACGCTATTGCACTATTTTTGTCCACTAAGAAATGTTGTGCAGTCACTTTAATACCTTGGTCAAGGTCATAATCAGGCTGTTTTTTTACACCAGACCAATCAAAAGAAGCATAAATAGGTCTAGTGCCTGTATTTTTAAAGCTAGCTTGAATTCCTTTGCTTTGATTATTATCGATTGTTATATTTTGATGGTATTCACCACTTGTTTGTAGCGCTATATTATTATCATTAATGAGCAGTTCACCCTGCCATTTGTGTGCTGTGTATTGCTTTTTCATGGTCATTGCTAAGGACAAAATAGCACTGCGTTCTTGAATACTTAACCACTGTTTTTGCTGCATGTTTAATGCTAAATCAGGCACCATCTTTAATGCTATTTGTTGTAATGACGCGTTCACTGAAGCAGAGGTTAATATCGTATTAATAGCCATTGCTTGGTCGCGCAATTCACTGCCGTAATCACCGAGGTAATCTTGTCCACGTTGTTGCGTTAATGCTTGTTTAATTAAAGCAGTCCCCTCTTGTTCACTACCGGTCATTAACATCGCTAAACCAAGGTGAACACCTGGCAATTTGCCGATTGCCGCTGGCATATCTTTTTCAGCAATATCACGCAATGGCCCAAGGGTAATGCTATTTTGTTTTGCCAACACATAGGCGGCATAGGCACGATAAGCGGCATCATAATGCTGCGGATTAGTAGACCAAGTATTAACATGATGACGACTACGAGAGCTTAAATAACTTTGCAAACGTTGTGTCGCTTTATCCAACAACTCCTCTGGCACCACCACTCCATTTGCTTGCAAATCATAAAGAAAGTCGGTGGCGTAAACAGTTAACCAGTGCTGCTCTGGGGAATGGTTACTCCATAAACCAAAACTACCATCAGCGCGCTGCAATTGACTGTATCGTTGAATTGCATCTTGCACTTTTTGTTGTGCCATCTGTGTATCAACAGCTTCCATATTGCTTACTGGACTGTGCAATGCTGTCACAAAAGGACGCGATTTACTGGTGGTTTGCTCTAGGCAGGTATAAGGATAATCCGCGAGATATTGCCAGTGTGCCTGTGCATCCAAATGTGGGTTTAATGCCACTGATAATTGTAGTTTTTTACTACTATCAGTAAAGGCAGAGAGCACATCCTTTGGCAATGTCATTTGCTCATTGGGCATTAACAATGCTTTTTCGGAATGGTATTCACTAGCTTGTGTTGGGCGAACAGGTAATGTCCAGTGGCGCTTAATAACAACCTTCCCTAAGGTCATACTGGCATTAATTTCACCGTTCCCTATTGCTTGCTCAGCATCTAAAGAGAAATACAGAGTCTGCTTTTTATGAGGCAATAAAGTGATTTTTTTAACCTGTTTCTGCGCTAATAATTGGCCACCCACACTGAATGTGAATTCGCCTTGAAGAGGTTTATCTGTGCTATTACTTAAATCTAACGCAATCTTACTGTTATCACCCTGCGCCATAAATTTTGGCATCGCCACTTGCATCACCACTGGCGAAGCGACCTTGATGGTTTTTTCTGCTTTAGCAAATTGCGCTTTATTGAACACTACCGCCGTCAAATTTAGTTGCCCATCAAAGGCAGGTAATTGTAGCGGGATCTCCGCTATCCCCTGTTTAACTGAGACTAAACCACTGAATAGACTTACAATTTGCACTTCACTTTGAGCTTGTTCACCACCACGTGTTAATGCAGCATCACCTCCCCAACGTATTTTTGCCGAGTCCCCCAATAAGGGAGTCATCACTTGATCATAAACATCGGTTATTGCACCTTGGTAAGCACGTTGGCTATAAAAGAAATGATGTGGGTCTTCAACTTGATATCCACTCACGCTCAATACACCGGCATCAACGGCGGATAAAGTGACTTTAGCGTCTCCCGATACAGGGTTGCCCTGTGCATCTTTTACCAAGACTTTGGTCATCACTTGCTGATTAGGTATCCAACTTAATGCAGTATCAATTTCAACATTTAATTGACGTTCACTTCGATTCAAAGGCAAAGGAATAATACCAAAACTACGTTTAGTGATGGATTTTGATGCATTGTCTGCTGCTGAGATTACAAAAGCAGAAATGTACAAATCATGCCTTGCAAGCATTTTCGGTACGCTTAGCGATAACGTTGACTCGCCCTTGTCCACCTCCACTAACTGTTGCCATAATACTTGGTCAGATTCAATTGTTACCAGTGCACTACCTGATGTAGGTGAACCAATACGTAATGTTAAATCCTCTCCAGGTAGGTAAGTGGCTTTATCTAGGGCTAAATTGACGCGATCAGGTCGGATCGTCGCACTATTATTTTGCCAATCGTTATACCATTCCTGTCCAGCACGAAAACGATAAACAGTGCGTGCTTGCGTTGTTAAGTCAGTAAGTTGTAATCGATAATCACCCCATTCAACTTGCTGTGATAAGTTCAGTGGCGTTGAATCAACAAAGTTAAGTATACGATCATCAACAGTATATTCTTTTTCTATACGTTGATAGTGCCAACCATTATTATCGTCATAGCTCCAAAAATAACGTTTTTCTTCACGTATTAACTCTGCTTTCACATTACCGGAAGTAACGGGTTGCCCCGCTTTATTCAGCTTTAATAGACTGAAATTAATGCGACCATTGCTTACAGATTGATTATTATCAAAGCCCGGTTTAACTGCAATAAAACTGGCTTTAGGCCATAATAAATTATCGTAAAAACGATTAATTGCACGTCCACCTGTTTCAAAAAGGCTGTAATGCAGGCGCACTTTAACGGGTACACTCCAATCACTCCAATCTTTATCCACTACCGTCACAACGTGTCCAGTGTCATCTAACTGAGTATCTGCTAATTCGAAGTTATCATGTCGAGCGCCGTTAATATCGCCCACGTAATAATCAGGCCATTGTTTAAATGGGTAAGCCCAGGCTGACACGCTAACCTTAGTTTGTAATTTATTGCGCGCGGCGGCCGCGCCATACATATATTCTCCTAACACATTAACGGTTAGCTTTTGTGTAGCATCGAAACTATTTAGTTTTGTGGTTTTTAAAGCGTCTTCCCCGTTAACACTTAAGCGCATACGATCCGGTAAAAAGTCTTCTACTTTAAAATGAAAACGCGCACTATATTGACTGTTACCTTTAGCATTAACTTTAGCTTGCCAATTACCCAGCGGACCAGACTTTGGCAGATCAACTTGATATTGATAGTAACCATTTTTTTTATCCGTTGCTTTCAACCAGATTGATTTGTAAGTACTGCCATCAGGTTTAAACAATGTCACACTTAATTCAGTTGGTAGTACTTGTCCGTCTGCATTACGCTGCAGCATATTCAGCCTTAAGGTTTCACCGGGACGGTAAATATCTCGCTCAGAATAAACAAATATTTGGCTATCGCTGTGCGTTGGGCCCGCGACGTTGTAATCTGAGAGGTCAAAACGCGGATGTTGGTAAGGTAATACAGTCACTTGCTGGTCATTACGCGCCACAATTAACGCTAAACGCTCACTATTATTAATGCTGACTTTACCCGATGAATCGGTAGTTAAGGAAGAAAACCGTGTTGATTTATTATCTAAAAAATCTATCTGTATATTCGTAAGTAATTGCCCCGTTTTAATATCTTGGGCAATCACATAGGTTTTTGTCGGGAATTGACGTATTTGTAAACCAATCGCAGACACCGAAAACCAAGTCGCCGCATCGAATTCAAAGCCACCCGGTTTACCAATAGTGGCAAAATAAACACCGCTTTCATTAGCCCAATTTTTATCTGCAATAGCAAATTTTGTAATATGTCGTTGATTGGCTTTACCTGCAGTTTCAATACGAGCCGTATAGATATGTTCAACCATCTCCTCACGGTTTGCATTTTGATAGTGATAGGCACCGCTATTAGCAATATAATTGAAATCACCAATAAAACGACTAAGTTGATCGGCTTTAACGCGATAAATATTAAGATTCGCAGCTTCAACATTGACAGAATAAATGCCTAAACTTTCAGAGTGTCCCGGTACTAATATAGCGCCCGCTTGCATTTTAAAACTAACAACTGGCGGCATTGCTCTTGTGGTGACTGAATATTGTGAAGCTTTGCTAAGAGAGGTGTCATTTTCAGCCATTAATCCAGCAATCACATTAATTTCATAATCGGTTTGCGGTTGTATGCCAAAAAATTGTAACTTTTTCCCATCTTTGCTCAATACGGGAGTGGCTAATTTAGGGGAAGTTTCAATAAAACGGTCAACGTTTTGATCTGCTTGTAATGGGCTATTAAACAATAATTCGATGGCATTGCTATTACCCACTTCGCGTTCGGATATATCCAGTAACCTTAATGCGACTGATGCAGCGGTCGAGCTGGCATTCGATGTGGCAATGACAGCGCTAGTTTGTTTCTCAGCTAATTTTTCAACTGGTAATTGCTGTACAGACAATTGTTTGGCAGTCGATGCTTCAGCAACTAATGGTTGATCGGTATTTTCCTGGCATCCTAATAACAATAAACAACATAAGCTGACATTTAATACTTTATTGAACCACATGAATACTCTCCAATTGCTGTTAGCGATGAGTTGTTAGCTATCAGTTATTATAAAAATGACATTAAGTTTATCTTAAAAATTCTATCATAAACTATTTTGTTAACGAAAAAGTGTCCATTCAGTGATCAATCATGTTCAAAAAGTGGCAACACTTGACGCAGTCACTATCGATTCACAAGAGTAAATAATAGTAAGCCCTTATTGCAAGCTCTCTGAACGATCACCTTTGAATATAAATCATTTAATTCAATCATTTAATTCAACTTAACTCTTAATCTTAATTCAATTAAAAAATAGCCTCATTAATTATGGAGTATTTGCTCCATAATAATTGGAACTTTCCTCTCTGTGCAACGGCAGTAGATCGCTTCAAAATGCCTCCATTAACTTAACTCACGAGCGTAACTCATTAAACTGAAGAGGATTAAACATGAAAGCAATTGGATACCAACAAAATTTACCCGTAGAAAATGAGCTATCTCTACAAGATATAGAATTAGAGACGCCTATTGCACAGGGACAGGATATTCTGGTTGAAGTTAAAGCTGTTTCGGTAAATCCTGCTGACTTTAAAATTCGTCAGACAGCCCCTGCTCCTGACGGTGAATACAAAATATTAGGCTATGACGCGACGGGTGTAGTTAAATCCGTGGGTGAAAACGTTACCTTATTTAAGCCTGGTGATAAGGTTTGGTATGCTGGCGATGTCACTCGCTCAGGTAGTAACGCACAATACCATCTCGTTGATGAACGTATTGTTGGTGGTATGCCAAGTACGTTATCTTACGGTGAAGCGGCTGCATTGCCATTAACTAGCCTAACAGCATGGGAGTTGTTATTCGATCGCCTTAACGTGGCAAAAGATGATGTATCTAAAAGTATTCTAGTGATTGGTGCAGCCGGCGGTGTCGGTTCAATCATGGTACAGCTGTTAAAACAACTAACAAAACTTGAAATAATTGCAACGGCATCACGTGCAGAAACTATTTCTTGGTTAGAAGATTTAGGTGCTGATACCATCATTAATCACCGTAATCCGTTAAGCGAAGAGTTTGCAGCAAAAGGTTTAGCAAATGTCGATTATGTTGTTAGCTTAAATAATACAGAGCAGCATTTAGCTGAGATTGAAAAAGTCATTAAACCTCAAGGTAAGTTTGGTTTAATTGATGATCCAGCGACATTAGATATCGTACCTTTTAAAACTAAAGCGGTTTCGGTTCACTGGGAACTGATGTTTACACGTTCAATCTTCAAAACAGATGATATGCAGAAACAGTATGAAATTTTAAATAATGTCGCAAATATGATCGATAATGGACAAATTAAAACCACAGTTGGTCAAAATTTAGGATCAATTAATGCTGCTAATTTACGTAAAGCGCATCAGTTCCTTGAAACGCAAACTGCAAAAGGTAAAGTTGTTTTAGAAGGTTTTTAAGGACAAGTACTTTAATCATACTTTTTAACAATAAAGCGCATGTTATGCGCTTTATTGACTAGTATTTAGGTTGTTATATTGTTTTAGTTGCGCCGTTATAATCTTAACCTCTGTTCCAGATAACCAAAGCAAAATGCACCATTATCCCGAGCAGAGTTTATTTATAAAGCTGTTTATAATTAGGAATATGATCAACCCAGAAAGCAGGCTCACCGATATAGTTTTGAACTGTTTTAATAAACTCACTGACCAGTAGCGTTTGTTTACGATGTGGGTATAAAGCATAAATAGCGGTGTCCATATTCGATAGTTTATAATCAGTTAACAACGTAACTAACCCCATCTCTGCAATCGATTTTTCTAAATTAAAAAGATCAATCAAGGCATAACCTAGTCCAGCTTGCACGGCTTCCATCATAGCCCTAACATCACTCACTTTGTAATTGCCGCGCATTTTAAATGTTTTCTGAATATCGCTGTGTGCTTGTTCACTTATTTTGATTTGATCTAAGCTGACATCACCATTACCGTAAATAACCGCAGGTAAAGCAATTAACGCTTCAGGTGTTTGTGGCACCCCATAACGCGAGATAAAACAGTCAGATGCAACCAACGCAAAATGTGTATTGGCAATTTTTTTGGCGATCATGCTGGAATCATCCAATTTTCCAATTCTAAAGGCTAAATCAAAGTGGTCTGCAATAATATCACTGCGTTTATCATCTAACATCAATGTAATTTTTACCTCTGGGTATTGCTGCATAAACTGATTAATCGCAGGTTGAATATATTGTTGCCCAAAAAACATACCCGAAGTAATACGTAACATGCCTTTCGGTTTAACTTGATAGGAATCAGCAATACTTTTCATATCATCCAGCGTATCCATCATAATATGAGCTTGATGCAGAATCTCTTCTCCGGCAGAAGTCAAAGAAAATGAGCGTGTTGAGCGATTCAACAATTGCACACCTAGCGTACTTTCTAGTTTTTTAATTTGTTTCGATAATGAGGAGTTATCCATATCATGAATAGACGCCGCTTTAGCAAAAGAGCCCTGTTGTACCACATCGATAAATAACATTAACTGATTAGCAATTGACAATTCAAACTCCCTACAAAGGATCACGGATAACTTTCAAATCTATAAAGTTAATATCTTACCATTCACGGTGTGACACACACCATAAGTGATCAAAGTATTATGGGAAAATAATAATCAGAGTAAACCTGAGAGACTAAAATATTGAATGGGACAAGGCAGGAGTTGGCTTATTAGACTTTAACTTAATGCCAACATCAGCCCACCATAAGGCTTCTGATGTTGGCATATAGAACAGTAATTAATCTATTAAAGTACTTTCTTAAGTCATTTAATCAAGTGATTCGGTTAAGCCTTTAGATTAAGAAATTAATCCAAAGAATCTCGGTAAGAATAAGCTAATTTCAGGAATGAAAGTGATTAATAATAAGGTCACAATCAATACCGCACAAAATGGCATAATACTTCTTATAACATCTTCAATCTTAGAGCCACTAACACTACAGCCAACAAATAATGCTGTACCAACGGGCGGTGTGGCAATACCGATACATAGATTAAATATAAGCATCATTGCAAAGTGAATTGGATGCATACCCAGATGCTCTGCAATTGGCATAAATATAGGTGTAAAGATCAATACGGCAGGCGTAAGGTCCATAAACATACCAACAATTAGCAAAATTAAATTCATTAGAATAAATATAATAATTGGATTATCAGAAATTGATAACATCCAATCGCTTATCATCGTCGGTAAACCTGTAAAAGCCATTGCCCATGACATAATGGTTGATGCACCAATCAAGAACAGCATAATACCGGTGATCAGTGTTGTTTCTTTACAAATTATTGGGAAATGTGACCACTTAAGTGTTCGGTAACAGAGTGACAGGGTGAAAGAGTAAAGCACTGCTATACACGCGCCTTCTGTTGCGGTAAATACACCGCCAATAATCCCCCCAATAACAACAAAAATAAGCCCTAAACTTGGTGTTGCTTGCCAAATAATTCTTAGTACATCTTTAGCTGTGAAGCCGTCATTAGCACTTGTTTTATAACCTTTCTTTTTAGCGATAAAATAGGCCACAACCATACAACTTAATCCCATTAAAATACCAGGGACATAGCCTGCGATAAACAGTGCGGCAACGGATGTTCCACCCGATACGACTGAAAATACGATTAATGAATTACTTGGTGGAATCAGTAAGCCTGCAGGACAAGATGCAACATTGACTGCTGTTGCTAAATTTTTGTCATAGCCTTCCTTTTCTAGTTCTGGACCTAAGGTTTTACCAACTGCAGCAGCGGCAGCTACTGCAGAACCAGAAACTGCACCAAACATCATATTAGCAAATATGTTCACGTGTAAAAGAGATCCTGGGATCCAACCAACCATTAGCTTTGCTAAGTTGATAAGTCGCCCCGCAATACCACCGACATTCATAATATTCCCAGCGAGAATAAAGAAAGGGATAGCTAATAAACTGAAACTATCAATACCAGTAATAATTTTTTGGCCGGCTGTAATACTTGCTACATCAAAGGGTAAAATGAAGTACATGATGGTTAAAGATGACATGGCAATAGCAATGGCAATTGGCACGCTTATCGCAATCATGAATAAAAATAGGCCTAGCAGCCAAACACCAATGGACAAGTCCATAATATGAATCCTTTTAAAATTTATTTTTTGTTAGGTTTACAAAAAAGTTCAATCGTATTTAATGTCAAATAAATAAGAATAATAACGGCTGAAATAGGTAATATTGAATAAACGGTAGACATTGGTAGTTGCAGCGCAGGTGATAGTTGTTGGCCGGTTCTTCCCATCAGGGCAATACCACCTTTAAGCATTGCTAAAGAGACAAATGCAAAAGAGATCCCATTGATGAGTAATTGTAATGCTGTATGTGCTTTTCCTCTAAGATAGCCATCTAATAGCGTTATCGCTAAGTGTCCTTTAACACCAAATAAATAACCGGCTCCTAATAATCCAAGCCACACCATCGTATAGCGAGCAAGTTCACCAGTCCAGCTGCTTGGGTCATTCAACACATAACGACTAAAGACTTGCCAGGTGACGGTTACTACTAGCAACATTAATGCGAAAGAAGAAATAAAGAGAATCAACCTATCAAGTAGGTTTCTGAAAGATGTTAACATGTAGTTATACCTCGAAGGATTTTGCCCTAGCAAGGCTAGGGCAAAATTATATTTTTACTAATACTTATTTAAAGTGCTTCAATTTTATCAATGAAGTACGCTAATTTAGAATCTTTTTTAGCTTCATCGATCATTGGTTTAACAGCTGCGCGGAAAGGGGCTTTATCAACTTCGATAAATGTTACGCCTTCTTTGATGCCTTTCGCTTTGTTCATGTTATCCGTTTCGTCCCAGATTTTGATCTGTTCTTCAAGAGATTCTGCAGCTGCTTCTTTTAATATTTTTTGCTCTGCAGCTGTTAATGAATTCCATTTATTTTCTGAAATGATAATCACATCAGGGGTCATCATATGCTGATCCATAGAGTAAAATTTAGCAACTTCACTATGCTTCATTTCAACTAAGCTAGAAATATTATTTTCTGCTCCGTCAATTACACCCTGTTGCAAAGCAGTGTAAACTTCATTGAATGGTACAGGTGTTGCTTTACCGCCTAATAAATTAACCATTTCCATCATAGTTGGAGACCCTGGAACACGTACTTTCATGCCGGCTAGATCTGCTGGAGAGTTAATTGGTTTTTTAGCGTAGAAGCTACGTGTACCTGAATCATAAAAAGTAAGACCAATGAAACCTTTTCCTTCGCTTGAAACTAACATCTCTTGTGCTGCTTCACTTCTCATGAATTTTCTCATGTGTGGAACATCACGAAATAAGAAAGGTAGCGCATTAACTTTAAAAGTGGGTTCGAAAGATTCTGCTAAACCACCGTTGATTTTAGCCATATCGATAGCTCCCGTTACTACTTGCTCAGCCTGATCACGTTCAGAACCAAGTTGTCCATTTGGGAAAATCTTAATAGTAAGGTCGCCATCAGATTTTTCTTTAACTTTCTCAGCCATGATAACCATGCCTTGGTGAGCGGCACTTTCTAGAGACATAGCATGCCCCAAGTTTAGTGTCTTAGCATATGCACTTGGTGCAAGTAGCAATGTAGCTACTAAAGGTAATAAGATCTTTTTCATTATTTTCACTTCCTTATTAAAAATATTAATTTTTGCAATCGTCATTCCAATCAAGAAAATGTGCTACAACTGCGATGTTTGGTAAAAATTTTTGTTAAAAATGTATCGGTGTTCATTAACAATGAATGCATTTTACAAAGCCCATTAAGTATTACAATAAGAAAATATTTCAACATGACATAGGTCACGCTTAGTCATCTGAAAGTTAGATCTTAATCACTGTTCGCTTGTTTTTTATAACTCAGCGAAAATAACGTTTAAAAAATAACAATAATAAACACAGGGTAAATAGATAAAAAACAACAACTTACATATTCTTGTGATATGTAAACGATTAATTGATCGACTGCCTTTTAAACAACCGTTAATTTAGATACAACATAATTACATTTAATAAAATTATCATAAAAACCAACACATAAGGATTAGTTGTATTACAACTAGCCGTAAAAACAATAATATTAACTGGCACTTAAAAGGGAAATATAGCGAACCAGCAAGTTGATTATAGTCAGGTTTCACACTTTGTTTTTAACTCTCTAAAATCAACGCCCCATATTTAATTAACAAGTAGCATTGAACATTGAACATTGAACATTGAACATTGAACATTGAACATTGAACAAGCATGTTTCAACTCTGTTCAAATAATTATTAAGGGGGAATCTGGTGTGATTAAAAAGTAATAGGTTGAGTTAGGTGGGATAGAAATCATGAATTTATTTGAAGTAAGTTATTTTCGACACCCGTTCATCAATTATTATTAATGAATAATTAATAAGTGATGAGGCTAATAATAATGAGGCGAATAAAAAACAGGTTTAAGGAATAATAAGAAAAGGCTAGGTTGCAGCTCTACTCCTAGCCTTTTTAATGACAAATAGAATTAATAGTAATAATAGTAATAAATGACGAGTAACATTAGGTGATTAAAGGTAACTAATTGAAACGTCTTCTAAAGCTAATTTAATCTTTACGTTGAGGCAACATAAGCACGCCAACTACCTAAATCACTAATATTGATCGCGTCATTAACTGCATAACCTTCACAAATAAAACGAGTGACCCAACTGTTACCTTGCTGAACAGTAATAGCTAACAACTGGTTAAGCTCATCAACCGTATTCGTTAATAAAGTCACACAATCTAAACTTTTACATGCAGGTACAACAACTGTACAACTCAATAATCCTTTGGTCGCTTTTAAGCCTACAATATTATTCAGTGCAGCGGGCACTCGAGCTGACCCTACCGTATCCGTACCTAATGAGAAACTCACGTTACCATTAGCAACAGCAATCGCGCTGCCAGGGTTTGAACCACCAGAAATATAATCAGGATTAAAACTATTTTTAACCGCCCCCATGGGCTACGCACACCAACAAGCCCAGTCGCAAATTGGTCTAAATTAGCTTTACCTAATAGCTAACTTCATTTTGCTTTTGAAAATCTTACAATATCATACTGAAAAAATTACACTGACAATACCCCAAAAATCTTCATAAAAACCATAAGTAATTGATAAATAAAAGATAAAAATCCGGCCTGATAGTTGCTACTACCTTATTGAACACATTATAAAACAATCAATATTGTATATTTCAATAACTGAAGAGGAAAATAAAAATGGCACAGTCAAAACAAGCAATTAAAGCTGATTTAAAAAACACATTAAACGAAGATCACCCAGTTACTGATAAGTTACAAGATACTTTACATGATTCAGTGGATACCTTAGCGGATAAAGTGGGTTCGGCAGAAGAAACCATTCGCGAAACCGCGCACAGCAGTTCAGAAACATTAGCGAAGAAACAAAGTGAAATAGAAGATAAATGGAATCAGTCGGCGGTTAAAAAATACGCAAGTGAAAACCCTATCGCGACCGCAGGTATTGCATTTACAGTAGGAATGCTAGTTTCATCACTATTAAAAAGAAAATAATCGAGGCGTAGATTAGCATGGATATTCCAGAGCAAAATGACACGTTTGAACAACAACCTAATAGTGACGTTGATGAACAATCAGCGTCATTTAAAAAGACATTCGACAGTTTAGAGACACTATTAGGCAGTAAAATAATCAAGCTAATCGCCTCAAAAAATTTAGTTGTTGCTGAGGCTAAACTTAGCCTCAGCGCTATTTTATTATCATTTGCTATTAGCTTAACCTTAGTAGTGATTACAGCAATGGTATGGATGCTATTAAACATCGGGCTTGGTTTACTCATTTACCATATGAGTTTGTCCCTAAGCGTCCCTATTATATTGTTATTAATAATCAATGCTGGATTAGCATGGTGGTTGTTTAAGCAATTGAAAAGCATATGGAAATTAGTTGGATTCCGTTCAACGATCACTGAAGTAATAAGTGAAAACACCTAGCTACTAGCAACTAATCATAATTAACAGCTAACAAGTTACTCGTACTAGTTAACTACTAATGAATAACAACTAATAAGTAACCAGTATTAGTGAACCGTGCGCAACATCTAACGCTTATCAGATAAAAGAGCTTAACTCATAACGAGTAAAAGATAGCAGGTAAAGAGTATGAAATTTATTATTCAAGATGAAATAAATGCAGTACAGCAAACACAACAAGAGTATCTCAACGCATGCATTTTAGATAAGCAAGCCACCCTAGACGCCAAAGATAATGTCAATACGTTATTAGCCTCAAAACAAGGTCTGATGGCTTCCTTTGGTGCCGGTTTTGCAAAGGGTATGGTTAGCCAACCCAATACATCGTCTAAATCAATGTTACCCAGTTTAATACAACTGTTAATGAAGCTATAAACAACTTTTTTAATCAATTTATTAATTACCTACATGAAGGAACAATTTAGTATTGTTTTTTTGGTTCTTGGGATTTTAGTTTTTGGTTATGGGTATTCGATTATGACTGTTGGGTATTAGATGACGAATTAACATTCACTTAATTGGCAGTGGCGTGTAGTCATTGAATAGCTTATCGTCCCCTTGCGTTGTTTATCGACTGCGAGTTAGCATTTACAACTCATAAAGAGGCAGTTATTGATCATGCAAACCCACTTTAGTATTAAACGTTAAAAGAATAAGTCAAAATAAGTTAGCCATTTAATCATTACATTGTACTATCGCTCTCTGACACCACAGTGAACACTTGGGTCTGCTAATAGTAAATGATTAAGCACTGTTATTTAATTTATAACCTGCTTAATAACGATTAATAAATACGTGATCGTTATATTTACTTTCTAATTAACCGCTGTTTTTAAGGCACACAGTAAAAAATATTATGGATAATCAACAACAAAAATACAGTATCGAGACAACTGACTATCAGGTCGGTCAAGATAACCTTCAAAAATGGGGATTTGATATTCATAACCCTGTTTTTGGTACCAGTGCAGGGCTTATTTTCCTATTCATTGCAATGACTTTACTTGTCGAACCAGGCACCGCTAAAGAAGCATTAAATAGTGTTAAAAATAGCATTATGAAAGAATTTGATGTGCTCTTTATGTGGGCGACTAACTTCTTCTTACTCTTCTCATTAGTACTAATGGTTTCTCCATTAGGTAAAATTCGCATTGGCGGTAAAGACGCTAAATCCGAATACTCAACACCTTCATGGTTAGCCATGTTATTTGCGGCAGGGATGGGTATAGGTCTCCTTTTTTGGGGAGTTGCTGAACCAACGGCTTACTTTACTGATTGGTGGGGAACGCCATTTAACGTCGAACCTTATACGCCTGAAGCGAGATCTCTCGCGATGGGTGCAACCATTTTCCATTGGGGTATTCACGGCTGGGCTATCTATGCAATTGTCGCATTATCGTTAGCCTTTTTTGCTTACAATAAAGGCCTCCCTTTATCCATTCGTTCTGTCTTCTTCCCTATATTTGGTGATAGAGCATGGGGTTGGTTAGGGCATATTGTCGATATTCTTGCTGTATTAGCAACCTTATTCGGTTTAGCCACGTCCTTAGGATTAGGAGCGCAACAAGCAACTAGTGGTATCAACCATGTATTTGGTACCGATGGCGGCCTTGGCATGCAATTCATTGTGATTGCTTTTGTTACTTTTATTGCAATTTTATCGATTATTCGTGGTATCGAAGGCGGTGTAAAAGTACTGAGTAATATCAATATGATGTTTGCATTTGCACTGCTTTTATTTGTTGCCTATGTTGGTTTCGATATTATTGTTGTGACTATACCAGACACCTTTATCGCTTATGCTGAGAATATTATTGCATTAAGTAATCCGCACGGTCGTGATGATACGACCTGGATGCAAGGCTGGACTGTCTTCTACTGGGCTTGGTGGATTTCATGGTCACCATTTGTTGGTATGTTTATCGCCCGTATTTCTAAAGGCCGTACTGTTCGTCAATTTCTATTTTGCGTGATTTTTGTGCCGACATTTATGACCATTATTTGGATGGCTATTTTTGGTGGTATTGCTATTGATCAAGTGATTAACAAAGTCGGTGAATTAGGTGCTAACGGTTTAACAGATATCTCATTAACTTTATTCCATGTCTATGACTCGTTACCTTTTGGTGATGCCATTTCTGTATTATCAATTGTATTGATTCTGATCTTCTTTGTCACCTCTTCTGATTCTGGTTCCTTAGTTATCGATAGCATTACTGCTGGCGGTAAAATTGATGCACCGGTGCCACAACGTATTTTCTGGGCAACAACTGAAGGTGCTATTGCCGCGGTGATGCTGTGGATTGGTGGTAAAGAAGCGCTGCAGGCATTACAGTCAGGAGTTGTCGCAACGGCTTTACCATTTACTTTTGTATTGTTAATTATGTGTGTGAGTCTGATCAAAGGCTTAAATAGTGAACGTGCTTTATACAAGTAACGTTCACAAGTTAATCGCTGCTAATGCAAAGCTCCTGTTGCTCTATCGCGATTAGTTTAAAATATTAGCGCAAGCCCATACTAACCACTAGCAATGAAATTAAGTACTATCAATGAAGATCTTGATAGTACTTTCCTTTTACATCATTTTTCTCCCAGATTACTTTTCTATAGAGTACTTTTCTACAAAGTACTGGGCTTTATAGCGCACTACACTGTTACACTGCTATTTTTATTCCCTATCAGCAAAATAGCCATTCATTTTTTCATTTTAGTCAATAGCAACAGCAATACTCGAAATTAATATAACTGCACCACACAACAGCGTAGGATAGTGACTATAACTCCTTAAGTCATGAGCATTCCATGTCAATTACTACCTCAGATGAAAGCATTACCCGCGCCCTTTTAATTGCGATCCGCACACCCGATGTGACCCAACAAGAAGTTGATGAGTCTTTATCTGAATTGGGGCGCCTAGTAAATACATTAGGTTTTGAAGTAGTTGGTAGTAAAACCCAACGACAAAAATCAACTAAAAAGTTATCGGTATTAGGCTCAGGGAAATTAGAAGAGCTTGCCTCATTAACTAACGACAGTGAGTTGATAGAAGACGATGAAGATCAGAGAGAGTTGGAAAGTATTGATTTTGACCAAGATGAACTGAACCAATTATTGGCAACAGACGATATAAAAAAACAAGCCAATGTCGTTGTATTTGACTGTGAATTGAGCCCGAATCAATTACATAATGTTGAGGCGGCATTAGGCGTAGAGGTTTACGATCGTACGCGTATCATCATCGAAATTTTCAGCAAACATGCACGTACTCGAACAGCTAAACTGCAAGTAGAAATAGCACGACTTAATTATTTAACACCACGAGTACGCGATGAAAATAGCGGAGACCGAGAACGCCAAAAAGGCCGTTGGATAGGTGAAACAGCCTTTGAGATCAACCGTCGTCGTATTCGGGATAAAATTGCAGACTTAAAGAAAGAACTAAAGAAATTACAAAAAGAGATGCAGGGTCGACGCAGTGGCCGTATCGAGCAATTATGTGTGGCATTAGTTGGTTACACGAATGCGGGGAAATCCTCTCTGATGCGAGCCCTTACTGATTCTGAAGTATTAGTTGAAGACAAGCTTTTTGCGACTTTAGATACTACCGTAAGAACCTTACAGCCAGTGACTCAACCACGAATTCTAATCTCCGATACCGTTGGTTTTATTAAAAAATTACCGCATGATTTAGTCGCGTCTTTTCACTCTACTTTAGAGGAAGCCAAAGAAGCCTCTTTATTACTGTATGTGGTTGATGCATCGGATCCACTTTTCGAATCACAATTAGCGGTTGTTGACCAAGTGCTTGCAGAACTTGATGTTGATTTTAGTAACAAATTATTACTTTTGAACAAAGTGGATTGTTTAACTGAAGATCAGCAGTTAACCTTATTAACACAATATCCAAACGCGTTACAAATAAGCACTCGTGATAAAAAAGATGTTGCCATGGTGCATCAAGAAATTCAGAACTTTTTAGAGAAAAAGATGTGTGCGGCTTGCTTTAGTATTCCTTATACCGCGACCGGTATTATGGGTGAAATTCACAGCAAAATGCAGGTAACTGATGAGCAATACAATGAAGATGGTGTTCGCATAACTTTAAAAGCGAGCCCCATTGCACTAGAACGTTTACATAAAATGTTACAAACATCCTCATTTTAAACATGTTTAACTGAGTGCTTTGCAATATAAGTAGCAGTTTCATAAGTAGCAGTTGCCGCTCATCAGTAGTCAGTATTACTTGAAGCCTTTCCATTTGCCTATTAACAATAGGTAGCAATATGATTAGCAACATAGTTTGATGCTAATGCGAATAGGTACAATAGAGATACTATAAACCATCACTTAGCTGTGTTTATGTATTGTTTAAGCTATCTCTGATTTACGTTTAAGTGTTGCTGAAGTTACACTTCAAATATATTTAAACGGTGAAATAGTCAGTATCTTTTTTCAAACGTTTAGCTAGGTTTTCAAGTAATTCAGCTTGGTTAACATTGCTTTTAAGTGTTTCACTGGTTTCTCTAGACATTAAGGTGATCTCTTCCATGCCTTTGGCTACATTATCAATAGTAGCAACCTGCTCATTGGTTGCACCTACCACCTCTAATACTTTAACTAACGAATCATCAGCCTGGCGTTGGATATCATTCAATAACTCATTTGCTTGATGAGTCAGTGTTAAGCCCTTTTCTACTTGCGGTACCGTTGTTTCCATTGCCGTAACAGAGGCTTGAGTATCGCCCTGTACTTGATTAATCATGGTTTCAATTTCCCCCGTTGCCTCACCTGTTCTTAATGCCAGTTGGCGAACTTCATCGGCAACAACCGCAAAACCTCTACCAGTTTCACCAGCTCGGGCAGCTTCAATAGCTGCATTTAAAGCTAAAAGATTAGTTTGATCGGAAATACCGCGAATAACGTTAATAATTTCGCCAATTTCACGAGCTCTTTCTTGTAATACGTTAACTTGTGTCACCGTCGCTTTCACAGTACTTGAAATTTTTTCAATTTCAGTAGCAACATTTTGAACTGCTTCTCGGCCTCGTTTTGATAGCTCTACCGTGGCTTGAGAATTACTTTCAGTTTGCTTCACGGTATCAACGACATTGTGAATACTGTAACTCATTAAGTCCAAATCATCTTTAGCATGATTGGTTTGCACAACTTGTTTATCAGCAGCATTTAATGCTTGTAAAGAACCAGCAGTTACTGATATTGCACGTTCAGATAACTCTGTCGAGGAAGCCACAATGCTATTCACAGTTGTTTTTAATTGCTGTTGCATCAAACCAACCGATGCCAACATGCTATTTGGACAACATGAGTTGATCTGTCCCGTAAGATCTCCTTTTGAAATTCTGGCCACAACTTTAGCTGCTTCCTGAGGATCTCCGCCCACTGATTGCCTCACTTGGAAACTAATTCGGTAAGCAACTGCTAAACCGATCGCTATCGCAATGCTGGTTAATATAATCATCCAATTTTGAAATGAGCTTGCCACTTCTCGGACTTCTTTAGTGGCCTGCTGATTCACCGCTTCTTGATAATCAATAAATTCGTTGATAATACCAAGCCATTCAACAAATGCGCCTCTCGCTTGATTCAATAACAGATCATTTGCTAATGCAAGGTTGCCACTTTGTTTAGCGGCGATCACTTGCTCTATTAACGGCATGGTTTTCTGTTCAATTTGATTAATTGAAGTGTAAATACGTTTTTCTTCTGCGCTAACATGTTCAGATGACATTTGTGAGCGCATCGCCACTGCAGATACTTGATAAAATTTATCCAGTTTTTGTATATTAGCAATATCGTTATTCAGTTCACTTTCGGTCCTTGCAAACACAACATCTCGAACGGCAATAGCACGATCATGAACACTACCACGGAAATTAATAGCGTAACGTTGTTTAACTGAATTAACATCTGTCATTTCGGTGATCTTAGCATCGATAAAATTAACGCGGAATGTGCTGATAACTGTCAAAATTAACATCATTAAAAGAACGACGCCAAAACCAATAATTAAACGTAAATTGATAGTCATATAGTTTTACTCAGAAAATGGAAAGAAGTGAATGATTTTAATCGCTTTAGCCTAGTGTGGAATTCAAGATATCGCCATTAAATATTAAAAATAATAACAAAAGTAGTACTTATGAAGTTATCCGCATAAGGTATTAATCAAAAAAAGCTTTATTTACAATGTGAGAGCAGGATAAACGTGGAGTGTAATCATCGGATAAAACGTATGTTATATCGATTACATGAAATAAGTGATCTAAATTTTGCTTAGAAAAAATGACTTAGCTCAAGGCTAAAATCAAGCTAAATGCTTGTTCTAAATATGAAAGTCACAACAAAGAAATAAGTTATTTTAACAAGTAAAATAGATCAATAATTAGTGTGATTAATGGTATTAGTCAGTCTCTATATTTATAAACCAAATAAATGCGAGGTACATCGCCATTAAGATGGGATTAATTTATTTCAGTAAATTATCGTATCTATAGTTAATATTGATACGATAATTTAACCAATAACCCCACGTAGATAGCAGTCACATATCGCAGTACTATCTAGGTGTGGGTTATTTCTCTTCTGATGGTAAGAAGTCTTTAATAATTTCATATAAACGAGGTCGTTGTGCTGAAATTTCCTGCGCGCTCAAACCTTCAAGTGAATGCGGGTATTTTAACCAAGCATTAGTTTCATGAATATAATAATCAGGAACACGATCCGTTAAATTACGAGAAGGTTTGTAATAAGGAACAGCAACTCTTACATCTTCAGGCATGTTAAGTCTTGTTTTTCTTTGTAGCTCTTGAATAATCGCCTCAATAGAGCGACCCGTATCAAAAACATCATCTACCAATAGTAATTTATCGTGATGTTGTAAGTTTTTAACTAAATAATTCAAACCATGCACACGTACTTCTTTTTGTTGTTGATCGATGGCAGCAGCATAAGAAGAGGTTCTGATAGCAATATGATCCGATTGAGTTCCGTGTACGGCTAAGAACTCCTGCACCGCAATACCAATTGGCGCCCCACCACGCCAGATAGCAACAATAAAAGTAGGTTTAAACTCGCTATCTAAAATTTTACGCGCTAAAGCATAGGAATCTTCTAATAGGGTTTGTGCGGTTAAATACTGTTTGTCTGACATGTTATTTCCCAGTAAAACATTTAAAGATAGTGCCACTAAAGATTGAATTAAAATCTTGTTTATGTTCTAATTTTTCGATTAATTATTTTGTAAATTTAACACATTAAGTTGGTAATTTCTTGGCTAAATACAGTGAAAAAATCTTTTTAGATGAAGACACGCTAATCGAAGAATCCTTTCAATTAGCAACGCAAATTATGGCAAGTGATTTTAAGCCGACCTTTATTGTTGGCTTATGGCGCGGAGGTAGTTCGGTAGGTATCTATGTGCAGGAATGTTTGCAAACACTAGGTGTCAAAACCGATCATATCTCTATCCGTACTTCCTATGGTGGTTTTGATAGTTATCATGATCAAGATAGTGTCAACCAACCCATCCATGTGCATGGTTTAACTTACTTAGTAAAACAGTTAAATGCTGATGATAAATTACTGATTGTAGATGATATGTATCGCTCAGGTAAAAATGCTGATGCCGTGATCAACGAGCTTAAAGTCAGACTCAAGCGAAACATGCCTTCTGATGTCCGTATTGCAACTGTTTGGAAAAAAGCATCATTACCGGAAAATATAGGCCCAGACTACTTTGTCAATCAGACAGATGATTGGGTTGTATTTCCCTATGAGTTACAAGGGTTATCACTTGAAGAGATAAAAACTCATAAATCATTTGCTTTTAACCATATAGACACTAAATCATTTGTTAAAAGTTAATTAATGAAGCATTAATAAACAGTATTAATAATCAAACATTAATAACAGCTTACTAAAGGACTAATATAATATGGGTCCTTTTTTATTTGTTGAATTGACAGCGTTTAGTAAAACTTTCATATTCAATCGACTGTATTAACTACCTATTCTAAGTTCTAAGCTTTACCTTTTAGCACCTTTACAGACATACATTTGCTGATCTGCCTCTGATAATAATAGGTCTATGGAGCTATGTTTATTAAGATTAAACTCAACAAAACCCATTGAAAACGAAACATTACAGCGCATTTCACTTTGTTGCAGGTGGTCTAAAAGCGACAGCTTAAAGTTCACCATTATTTTTTGTGCATCTTGCTGTGAAGCATTATTTAAAAGCAACACAAACTCATCCCCGGCAAGTCGAGCAACAATATCTGAATCACGAAACGAGCAATTTAAGAAAGCAGCAAATGAATGTAATATTTTATCTCCAACCTCATGCCCAAAGTTATCATTAATAAGCTTAAAATCATCTAAATCTAAATAAACAAGTGTACAAGTAACTCAATCTCTTACGCTTAGATTTAAACTATTTTGAGCTAAAGAGATAAAACCACGTCTATTTAATATACCAGTTAGTTCATCATGGGTGGCCATTTGTAATGCAGAAAGCTCTTGTTCAACGGTTGCCGCTAAATCTTTTAATGCTGCAATATCTTGATCATCAAAGTCTCTTATTCGATTGTCCGCAATACATAAAGTACCAAGTCTGTAGCCCCCGACTACTAAGGGGCATCCCGCATAAAACTCAACATTAGGAACATCAATAACAAAAGGGTTATCAATAAAACGATGATCGCTGCTTGCAGAAGGAACGACTAAGACTTCACTATCAAGAATAGTATGCCCACAAAATGAAATATCACGCGACGCTTCAGTTGCCTCAAGACCAATACAAGACTTAAACCATTGTCTATTTTCATCAACCAAAGTGACTAATGCAATGGGCACATTAAACATATGCTTAGCCATTCTCGTTAACCTGTCGAAACGTTCTTCAGCAGGAGTATCTAAGATGCGCAGGCCGCAAAGCACTTCAAGTCGATTTATCTCATTAAATGGAATATCTGGCTGTATCATTAAATAATCCTAAAAGTAAGTTAAGTCATTAACTAAGTTAGTTCCCCTAAGGAAAATTATAAATACAAACTAAGAAAGCTAAAACATAGACTTAAACTCGAAACAAAAAAAATACCTCTTACGAGGAGCAACAGTGACTGTATTCTAGCAACAATGATAAAAAAATTATCAAAAACGTTATTTTGTTATCATTAACGTGATTTAAAGCATAGTTACAAACTTTAGCTATAACTTTAAAATATCAAATATTTTCAGTTTAAAAGTAACAATACAACGGTCTCTTTAGCCGTTTTATAACACCGAAAGTAGTGAGAAGATAAATAGGCAGGTATTGGCTAACGATTAGATGTGACAGGTAAATATTGATAGAGCTATATCTTCGATTTCTCTTTATATACTTGAACAATAAAATAATAAGGGCTAGTTGCGAAAGACGGCCTCATTCTTTGAATGGATCCCTCATTGATTGATAACGTTCGAAGACCGTCTTAAAGACTACGTTTAAAAACCGCAGTTACACAGAATTATTTGCAGGGTCTTAATTAACTATTTCTCTTCTTACAGTGATACATATTATCGTCTCCCTCAGATAACAAATCCTCAATGGAATGATGTTTTTCAGGATCAAATTCTACTAACCCAAATGAAAACGAAACAGGAAATAGCGTTTTCTGTTGTCGGTGAAATTTATCGATGTAACCTATAAATTTTTCAATGACTTTCTCTGCTTCATTTTGAGCGGTATAATTTAATAATAAAATAAATTCATCACCAGCTAATCTTGCAAGTATATCTGACTCTCTAAAATGGCTATTTAACAGTTGTGAAAAAGAACTTAAAATATTATCCCCTTCCGCATGGCCAAAGTTATCGTTAATATGTTTAAACTCATTTAAGTCTAAATAAGCTAATGTCACCGGAAATCTATTTCTTGCACTCAGATTCAAACAATGTTGAGCAAGAGATAAAAAACCTCTTCGATTTAATAACCCTGTCAGTTCATCGTGTGTAGCAATTTCCAATATAGAAAGCTCTAATTCCACCGTCGCAGCAAGGTCTTTTAGTGAATCAATATCATCTTGCTCAAAGTCTCGAGGTTGATGATCTGAAATACACACGGCACCAATCCTATATCCATTCACGACTACCGGGCAGCCAGCATAAAATTGGATATTAGCCTCACCAGTGACAAAGGGATTATCAAAGAAACGCTGGTCCAAACTGGTATCAGGAATCACTAATACCTCACTATCTAAAATGGTATGAGCACAAAATGAAATCTCACGAGAGGTTTCTTTAATATCGATGCCAGCACAAGATTTAAACCACTGACGGTCCTCGTCAATTAAACTCACAATGGCAATCGGTGCATTAAACATTTTTTTTGCCATGCGAGTAATGCGATCAAAACGTTCCTCATTAGGTGTATCTAACACCCCTAGAGATTGTAGTGTTTGTAATCGTTTTTTTTCATTAAGTGGAATATCTGTTTGTTTCATTAAATAGTCCTGAAAATAAGTTAATTAATTCACAATCTCAAGGCAACATTAGTAATCGCTATAGATTAGCTAAAGGTAATCTGAATAATAAAGATAGACTGAAACTGACCACCTATAAAGGAAAAACAAGAAAAATTACAATTATGTACCAAAGTTATAACAAAATAAAGAAAACCAAAATACGCTTATTGAAAGACCTGATCAGTAAAAACTGTTTCGATTCAAAAGAATAAAGTTTGGTTTAGTTAAAATTAAATTTGCCACCATTTAAATGGGCAAAGTTAGACGGTGAAGTTGCATGTGAAAGGGGCTTTTGTGGACAGCTATTAATTTAATAAAAAGAGTCAAAGCAATTGATAAATAAACCAGACTCTTTTCATTAATGAGGAGGTAAAATAGACAAATAATCAGCACGATGAACATTGCTTATCATTGCTATAATATGGGTATAACACGGGCTACTTAAAGCGGATCAATACATCCATTTTAGTTGACATGGTTGCGCTCAGTGTTTGTTTATTGTCAGTCGCTAAAATCACCATACCGTTATGCTTTGCGATATTTTTGAATAAATTATTAAGGTCAAAACCACTATCACGTTCGTGTGAATTTTTTACGTCTGTTTTTTTATCAAATAACAAATCAGATTTTTCAAACAACAATATATTGCGGCTATTTCGTGCATCAGCAAATAACACATCAACTTGTTCTGGTGTTGCTTTATCGTTAATCGCAGTAGAATGTTGTACTGCACTTTTTGTGATCGCAGTTAACTCTGCTGTCACCGCCTCTAAATCTGCCTCATTTGCACCATTAAAGGTAATCAAAAAACGGGTTTTATGGTTTATAACCTGAGGCATATCATTTAAAAAACGGTGATAACTTTTGCTCTGGTAATCTACTATTAACATTTATAATCCTATTTACATTGTCATTTTTTCTGCGCTTAGTTTAACAGCTTATTAGCTCAAAAGTTCAGCTCTATTTACCAGTGTTTACTATATTTTAGCGATGACTAAAATAAACAACGGCCTTTTTAACGCTCTAATGCTTAAATAAATACAACATTTACCTATCATCTTTTTCTAGATTACTTTTCTGCAAGCTTTCATAAGAAGCGGTTATCTCTTTTTGCCTTTCTGGATAAGCTGTTAATAACGCCTTTAAGACGATATTAGCCTGCTCTTTTTCACCTTTCTCTAAATGTAATGCTATTATTTTCAGCCCTTCGATTATTGACGATGGTTGATTATTTTCAATTACTTTAGCTTGGGGCAATGAACTATCTTGGAGCCCTTGTAACGCCTCTGCTGATGCTTGTTGTTTTTGCTGAGACATTTTTTTGGATTGCATCATCATGCTATGATTTTCTTTCTGTTGCGAGTGTATCGCAGCTTCAATTTCTTCGCTTTGTTGCATTTGGCTATCTAGCATTTCACTTTCTAACCTTTCACTGCCTATTTGTTGTTCATCGTAACTCGCCGTATCATGCGGCGGTGCAAAGCTTCGTACCGGCGGCTGATTTTGTAAGTACAATACAGCAACAAAAACAAGTGAAGCAGCTGTTGAAAGCAGCCCATACCATGTTTTATAAAGTGGTTTTTTACGAGAAAATGTCTTCTTAGCCTGAATTTTTGTAGGAAGCGCCACGACATCTTGTGTAGAAGGTTTATCACTGCTCGCATTAACATCACTCTCTTCAACCGTTAACGTAGCGCTATTGTTGTTATTAAATGTGCTGTTAGTATGCTTCTCACTATGACTATGTTGAACGTGAGCAATATTGGCTTGTTTTTCTGCCGATGCTAAAATGCACTGATCCAATGCATCGCTTGGTTGCTCTGTTGCTCCTTGATGATAAAGGGAATTCAGATCATGATCTGTCATCTTATCACTCATAAAATTTCCCCATGTTATGCTTTACACAATGCTTTAACTTATTGATGCTATAACGAATTCGACTTTTAATATTTTCACTCGTCTCACCGACTAATTGTGCGATTTCATTTAAAGTAAAACCTGATTCATGCTTAAGTAAAAAAGCTTCTTTTTGTTCTCGAGGTAATTGTTGTAAACACCACTTTAATTGCACAGCTTGTTGCTTCGACTCTAATTCATCATCGACATTCGGTTGATTTTTGTCGGCTAAAAACCCCGCTTTAACATCCTCTACACCTTGCTCGTCATTATCATTATTATGCACTTCCCTATTGCAATGATGACGCACTGAGTGGGCTTGACCTTTCTCTTGTACTTGCTCAATACTAGCCAAAAACACTTTTTTCTCAGAGGCATGACGACGGTAATGATCTATTAGCTCATTATGGGCGATTCGATATAACCAGGTACTAAATTTACTTTCAGCTTGGTAACTGGGACTAGCTTCGATCAGTTTATTCCAGACATCTTGATACAACTCTTCAGCCAATTCAGGTGTTGCTGTTTGACGTAAGAAATATCGATAAAGACTATTTTTATGGCGAAAGTACAGTTCACTAAAAGCCTGTACATCGCCCTGCGCATATTGCAGCATGAGTATTTCGTCTGCTATCCCTGTCATAATATCCTTAATATCTTAATACTCGCGCTCTTTTATTGGTGTGCTTTATCAGTGATTTTATTGCAACGCACTGGCGGTTCTCACAAGCTGAATAAATTCAGCGCGATAGCCAAAAGGATCTTCACCTTTGCTCTCTACCGCTAAATTAATAACATCTTGATACTGCCATTGCCCTGTGTATTTTGCACCTTTTAATAATTGAGCAAAACCTGCCACTGCACTCGCAAACTTAAAATCATCACTTTGTTTAGTTACTTTATCCACCACCATCACAGGCTGGCTAATTAACTGACTAACATCACTATTAGGTTGTTTATAACGTACTTTTACATAAGCTAATTCTTGGTCATTTAAATGATCTGTTGACGTTTCTGTTAATGCATTGGTTTGGTAACGCGATTCATCTATGTACTTATTATCAGTCTTCGCTAAGGTGATTTCATATAAGGCAGTGACAGTATGCCCCGCGCCGTGCTCTGCGGCATCAACGTTATCATTATTAAAATCCTCATTGGCCAATAAGCGATTTTGATAACCAATTAATCGATATTCAGCAACCTGTTGCGGATTAAACTCTACTTGAATTTTGACATCTTTAGCAATAATTTGCATGGTGCTACTTATCTCATCCACTAACACTTTTCGGGCTTCATTAATATTATCAATATAGGCATGTTGGCCATTACCAATATTGGCAAGTTGCTCCATTAAGGCATCATTATAATTTCCCTGCCCAAAACCTAACGTTGTTAACGCAATACCTGTATCACGTTTCTGGGCAATCATTTCTTTCAACTTATCTATAGATTGAGTACCGACATTAAAATCACCATCAGTGGCTAAAATCACTCGATTAACGCCCCCCTCTTTAAAGTTTTCTTGCGCTATTTGATAAGCAAGCTCAATACCTTGTGCTCCGTTCGTTGAACCACCTGCAGCTAATTTATTAAGTGCGTTAGTAATTGTTTGTTGATCATTACCAGCCGTCGCAGGCAATACCACACCCGCTGCGCCAGCATAAACAACAATAGCGACGGAGTCATTTTCATCAAGTTGCTTGGTCAACATGGTTAAACTTGTTTTAAGCAGCGGTAATTTATCGGCTGCATTCATTGAACCAGAGACATCCAATAAAAATACTAAATTTGCCGCTTTTAAGTCTGCTTTTGCTATTTCAAACCCTTTAATCCCTATTTTTAATAACTGTCTTTGGTTATTCCAAGGTGCATTTGCAACTTCACTGTGCACTTTAAAAGGAGTATCAATACGTTCTGGTGTACTGTACTGGTAGTTAAAATAATTAATAAATGCCTCTTCACGAACTGCATCCTTAGGTGGAAGTTGCCCATGATTGATAAAGCGGCGCATATTACTATAACTACCACTATCTACATCTACAGAGAAGGTTGATAGTGGATTGCTATTAACTTGTTTCACTGGATTTGATAATGATACGGAGTAGTTTTCAGTATTCATTTTTTCAGCTGCAACGGGTGGTTCAATAACCCGCGATGAAACAGGTGCGCTTGAAAGCGCGGCATAATTTAACTGTTTTGACTGCATACGAGATTGTTTTTGCAGTTGCTGACTAACTTGACGATCGGCCATCATTTCCTGCTCAAGCAACTCAGTGTGTACTTCTTTTTCGCTTCCCTGAAGCGGCTCTATATTGGTTTGATTGCATGCCGTTAATCCACATAAAATAGCAGTACTTAATAGTGTTAAACGATATTTTTCAACTCGCAGCACAACACCCCGCTTCATGCTCTGATTAATACTCTGCGTTGATTGCTTCGATTCTTGCTGAAAATCTTGCTTAGCATTTTGCTTCATTTCTTGATTCGCTTTTTGCTGTAAGTTACTGCTCATGATGTCACCTTTTTTATCTCAATTTAGAGTAGAAATTTTTTATTTAACGAATTGTATAGAGCGTTAAATAAAGCCTTGTTATTGATATAAACGGATGACATGCAAAAGTGGGGTTAAAAAAGTTAAATTATTTTTCTTCTACATTTTTATGCATCGTAACTATACCTCGTAACATTGCATCCTAATTATGCCTCGTAACTGTGCATCCTAGTTATGCATCGTGATAACGTAATTATTTAACTTATCCCCCTATTATATTTTTAGTGAATAGCGTTTAATGAACCGGTTTAAATAACTCATTAAATAATGTCTAAAATTAACAGTCATCATTAATGAGCTTAAAACCAGCCCCACTAACTATTTAAAATCATTCACTTTAATCATTTTTTACTCAAATTTAGAGCGACTATTTAATGCGTTTAATTACTATTCTCTGTTATCATCATGAGCCTTTTTTCTAACCATTAAGTTTCAGCATGTATTCTATCTCGCCTAAACGATCCCGCCTTGCCTCCGCCATTTTAATTCTTGGTATTTTATTTATTGCAGCCAATCTACGCGGCCCTATTACAGGGATTGGTCCGGTGCTAGATCAGGTGATCAGTAGCTTTCAACTTAGTGCTTCTCAAGCCGGAATGTTAACAACTTTACCTTTGCTTGCCTTTGCCATCGCTTCACCTGTGGCAACAACCTTAGCGAAGAAACAAGGCCTTGAAATCTCATTATTTATCGCATTAATCTTAATTGGATTAGGGTTGAGCTCTCGGCTAATTGATTCAGTCGTTGTGCTTTATATTGGTACCGCCGTAATTGGTGTAGGGATTGCTATTGGTAATGTGTTACTGCCAAGTTTAATAAAACGCGACTTTCCACATAAGGTGGCGGTCATGACCTCAGCTTATGTATTAGCCATGGGGATTTTTGCAGGCAGCTACTCCGCCCTTATTATTCCTCTCGCTGCCTATCAAAATATAGGTTGGCAGATTGCTTTGGCTTGCTTTGGTTTAGTCACTTTATTCAGTGCCATCATTTGGTTACCGCAATTAAAGCTGCATACCAAACCCACTAAAGATTTAGCACAATCACTGACCCCCGGTAAAATTTGGCATCACGCATTAGCATGGCAAATTACCTTGTGTTTAGGACTTAATTCTTTTTTTACCTATGTACTCATTGCTTGGTTACCTAATATATTAATGGAAGGCGGGCATGATGCGCAGCAAGCGGGTGTATTACATGGCACCTACCAACTTGCTTCTGCAGTGCCGGGTATTATATTGATTCCACTATTATCAAAACTAAAAGACCAACGATTTTTAGCGTTATCATTAGCAATATTAGGATTTATTTGTGCATTAGGCCTCTTGTATTTACCTGATTTTGCTTTTATTTGGTCAACAACATTAGGTTTTTGTTCTGGTGCAATTTTTATTTTAGGGCTGTCATATATCAGCTTACGTACTCATCATTCTGGGCAAGCTGCTTCTTTGTCAGGTATGGCTCAATGTGTGGGATATTTACTGGCGGCGATAGGGCCAATGTTTGCGGGCTTGTTACATTCACAGTTTGACAGTTGGGCACCCGTGTTATGGTTATGTGCAATAGCCAGTTTATTATGTGGTGTGTTTGGTTACTTAGGTGGGCGTAACATCACCCTCAATGAGCACCTTTAATCAGCTTAAATTGGTATGGTACAAGCCCTAAACTGAATTGATACCATTAAGTTGGAGATAGGGTTAGGGCTTGTCATTAAAACTATTTAGGTATTGCTGTCTCAAAGGCAGGAATGTCTGCCAATGTCTTTAACCATGGAGCAGCGGAACGACACCATATTTGTGCTTTGGGGGTCAACAACTCACGTTGCTCAATCGCCCCTAAGCGTAAACCATACACTTTATCACCTTCCCCCACTGAAGTGGCATACAGTGTTGTACCGCAATTTCCACAAAAACCCTGCGCGCGTTTATTTCCACTCTCAGCCGTTTTTACGTATTCTTTGGGTTGAGCGGCAGTAAAAGTAACAGCGTTGGGTAATGACACAACCGCACTACGAAAAGGTCCACTGGACATCACCTGACAATCACTACAGTGACAACTTACTACTTTGGTTTCATCTACTTCTGCATGGTAAACAACATCACCACAGTGGCACTTTCCAGTAATCTTCATCGTCTTTCCTATTTTGAGATCATTATTTGCAACACATTAAAGCAGATATTAATCAATAAGTAACTGCCCATGTTATAAACTTATTTCCATTGTATGAAGTCTGTGAGCTATCTTTTACGAATGAAAATACCTTCTTTTAAACCACAAATTACGTGCCGTAACAAACGTAATACAAGCAAGTAACGCTTTAGCGTGAGTTTCTTTATGATCACATTAAGTTTTCATGCTTCAGCCATTGCATCACTTTGATAGAACCTAATGAACAACGTGCTCTGTTATTAAAATCAATAAAGGCGATTTCATCTATTTCTGACTGCGCGCAAAGCTGTCCTTCAAAATCAGCAAAATAACAGGTCAATTTGACTATCGTGTCACACTGTTCTCCATCGGCTGGCGCTTCAAATGTACCGACATATTGAATAGAATCGGCAATAAGATCGACTGATATTTCTTCTTTAATTTCGCGTATTAATGCTTGTTGATCAGACTCCCCTATTTCACGCTTACCACCCGGTAAATAAAAAAGTGTTTTATTTTTAGAACGAGCATTAAGCAATTTACCATCACGAATCATTAACCAGGCAAGTTTATCAATTACTTTTTTCATATGTATTCCATTACGTTAGCACCTGTGAAATACAGATGTATTCATCAAAAATGCTATTTTATACCTTTGTATTGTAAATCTCTCAATTTACTAAGCAGTTAGCGCTTTTAATCCATTATCATCAATGCTATAAACTGATGAAAATATAAAATTAACATACTTAAAAGGACTTATTGTGAAAAAGATATTATTAATAACCTGTGCACTTTTATCATCTAACAGCTTTGCTTTAGACCTCGCTAAATACCCGATAGAGCTAACGTCTGGTGACGGCGTAAACGTTGTTATTGCAACAACAACAGACAAAAAACAAGCCTTGATAAAAGTAACCGGCATTAATCATGAGATTGATGGCATTACTCTTTTAACTGATTTCAAACCTCACGGTAGTAACAACGCCTATAAATATACTTATGACGGCTCTGAGCGAAGCCTAGTAAGTGTTGATCAAGGATATAGTTGTTGCTCCTACACGCTCTACATACCAGATACGCGGGATGGTATTTATTTAGCAAAAAAAGAAACGCCTAATCCTATATTAGTTGCCGATTTAAAAGCACAATACGAACAACAAAAAAGCAAAGGCCTGCAAGCCAAGTTAGCTAACTTCAATCGTGAAAAGCACTTAAGTTATCAGCAGGGAAAAATCACAGCGGCTAATAGCGAAATAGAGAAGCAATGTGGCGTAAAAATACAAACCGATGTCGACTGGAAAATAATTGATGACAAAATATTACAAAAATATGCCATCGGTTCTTTTTGCGCACAGGTAGCGAATGAAATGGCTTCTATGTGTGAAAGCGATCAAAGCTTTAAAAATGATATTGCCCACATTAATAACATTGAATGTCAATTTACTGATCAATTGAAACTACGTCAAAACGACACAACTCTGACATTTAAAACAGCACCGAAAGCACCAAACCAACGCCAGTTTATCGACGCATATTTACGTAACTTATAATTCTGCTTTAAAAATCTAAAAAGCACCTTCGGGTGCTTTTTAGTAACTAACCTAAATGTTCACAAAATAGCACTGATAATAGCGTGTTGATAAAATAGAGCTGATAATAAAATTAATGAAGAACAGTAAAGTATCACTCAACTGAATCGGATCAATTACTCTGGAAATTTATCAAATTTATGGGCCGTAATCGCTTCTTGATACCACTCTGCTTGTTCTGAACAAAATATATTATCTTGTGGCGCGATTGAAACTGGCGTATCTAAACAACCTGCTGGAATTATTAAGCTGTTACCCGATAAAGAAAGATACGGAACAGCCCCACCACATTCCATACAAAATGCATTTGATATCGTTCTTCCTGGTAAATCAAAGCGCTTAACTAATTGTTTTCCGGAAAGCCACTTAATATTTTCAGGGGCAGTAAATAGATTAGCAGCGTGCGCTGAGCCTGTGGCTTTTTGGCATTGAATACAGTGGCAAAGATGAAATTGTTGAAAATCATCCTTGCTCTCAAAAGTAACCTGCCCACATAAACAACTACCCGAAACATGGGTCATATAACATCACCTTTATGATTGAGTTATGTTACCTATTTTAATAGCATGCTTAGCTTAAATAGGTAACTTAAATTGATAGTTTAAATAGAAAGCTAACGTGAATAGCTTAGGTAAAAAACTTAACTAGAAAACTGATTTAAACAACTAATATATAAAATCAGCTAGTGCATATGAATAGATAAATCATATATTTCGCGACTGCTAATTATCCTTTTTTATCGAAACCAGCCGAAGCGGCAAGCGCGCCGCCCAATACAATAAATACACTTCCAACGGTACGATTAACAAAACTCATTGTGCGAGGTTTAGCTAATAATGGGCTAATTTTTGAGCCTAAACCTGCATACATAAACATAGAACTGCAATCGATTAAAAACCAAGTGCTGGCTAATACAATATATTGTTCAACTTGAGGCAATTGTGCATCCATAAAGCTTGGAAACAAGGCAATAAAAAACAGGAGATCTTTAGGGTTACTAATACCGACCATAAAGCCTTTACGAAAAAGTGTAACACTAGAGTAAGAGACTAATTTAGTGTCTATTGCAGTCTCAGATGGAAGGTCTATTTTGCCTTCTTTCCATGCGCTCCAACCTAAATAGATCAGATACAGCGCACCGATCATTTTGATAACAAAAAAGAGATGCTCTGAGGCGGCTAAAATAGCACCGAGACCAACAGCCGAAATGCTCATCAAAATAAGCGCCGCTATTGCACCACCTATAATTGTAGGGATTGTTTTCTTGTTGCCAAACTTAACACCATCAGAAATACATAATAGCGCCGATGGGCCAGGACTAAATATCAATATACTGATCACACTGATATAAACTAACCATGTACTCCATTCCATAGAGGTCTCATTAATAATATTTAAGCTTTTATAAGCCTATTAACTAAAATAATAGTAAGCAGAAAATAAAAAAACTAAAACAATAAAGGCTAAAAAAAAGATATTGTACTCTTTTATTTTAGCCATATTTTTCTAGTGTAAACTAACACTAACTATACCTTTACCTTCGTTTATTGATGTGTCCCACGGATCGGGTAATCATTTTCAGGCGCTTTAATAAACTCTAATCCCCCCGCTAAAACCGCTAAGTCAGGGCGCGAGAATGGACCATTTGATATATCCAATAGTTGTACTTCGCCTTTCTCATTGATCACAAATAAACCCGGTTCAGCAAAAGCATGGTCCGTTTCTTTCTCAGAGCGAGGATCAGAAATATAAACACCTAACGCTTTCATTTGTTCAATGCTTAAACCATGGTAAATAGGGAAACTAATTTCTAATGCAGGCAAATGTATTTCAAGTTGCTCTTTACTGTCAGCAGAGACTGCAACGATTTCAACACCGTTTTTAGCAAATCTTTCTTTATAAGTTTCTAATAAATTAAGGTACTTAGTACATAATGGGCAATGCTTACCACGATAAACTATCACCATTCTCCAATCTGCATTTTCGCTAATTTGGCTGATATCAACCGCTTCGCCGTCAACACCTGTGACAACGGTACTTGGAAATAGCGAACCTGCTTTAATTGCGGAATGTGTCATTATACTTCTCCTAACTGGTTGAATTTTTTTTAAATGTTTAAAAGCATCTCGCTAAATTAAACAGCATAGAAATAGTTGGTTAAAGAGTTGTGCCCCTATGTTTTGCAGACATCTCCAATAACCAACCGCTTTTTCAATACTAGTAGAACTAGTTTGTATACTTTTTATTGCACAAAAATAAGATTAAATGTTACCGGGACGGCAGTACTAATTGATGGCAGCTTAGCAACTTCTCGTAATTGCTCTATGCCTGGCTCTAATCCAAAACTACTCGCATTAATAACAACCGGTCTGATGGAGCTAACCAATAATTTTCCATCATTTAGTTTGACCACTTGTACTTCGTTTGATACTTCCTGTGAAGCACCATGCAAATCGAGGTCTAACTTAACTGTTTCAACGTAGCTATCACCCACGTTTAAACTAGCAACTTTCTCAATATCAATTGCGCCCGTTACATTGGCTTGTAAAAATGTAGAGGTTTCAAACAACATTGATTTAACTCTGCCATTACGAATACCAATGTTCGTTTCAACACTAGCCAGATCAATATTGAGAGCAACAGCCCCAGTATCGCTTATCGCACCGGTGAGCTTTTTGAAATGATGAACTTCGGCTGTTGTTGAGCTCTTTACAGAGACAAAATTGACGCTTGAATCATCCCCTTGTAATTGCCATTGTGCAAATGCACTCGGGGTTAAAAATACCAATAATAATGCAATGCTAGATATAGCTTTCATGACAAACTCCATTAATTTTTAATTACGTTAAAAAAACCTACAGACACCATCGCCTCAACATCATTGTTAAGTAACATAAAGTTAATTTGTATAAAGTTAAGTTGTATAAATCCGTATTTACGGTGGATACGTGACGCCAATATTGCAGTCAACGTGCGCGACCACAATATCAAAGATATATATTTAATCAAACTCTTAAAAATAGTCGGCCAACTGAAAAATAAGCCTTGCTGAAAAAATTGAGGGCTTACTAATGCGAGAGAGAGGTTTAGTGATCAGCAAAAAGCCAACTTCTATATACTGCAAGTGCATATATTAATCTAATAGCTTGATAACTAGTATGAAACACCCTAGCTAACACTCAATCAGGAGAATACAGTAGCACTCTTTTTGTCGCAGCTATCAAATGAATGAATAATATTTAATAGCGAATGTTAATCGTAAGCGACAGCACTAGATATCATGACTAAAAATAGCTTGAATCTCGGGCACTAAAGCATTAGCAAAAAGTTGATGTTGTTCTACATCCCAATGAATCCCCTCTTTATTACATGAGGTGACGACGCTACCCGCATCAAAGTAGCTACAGCCTAATTTTTCTGCACTACGCTGATAGTATTTTGCTAAGGATAAGGATTTAGCTGCACCACCTGCAAACATATCAGCGAATTCACCCACCTCATAAATAGGAGGAGGAGAGATCAATAAAACTTTAGGTGCCTTTTTTTTGCAAGCAGCATCAAATTTAAGTACCGTTTCAGCCAGCACCGACACACCACGAGAAATGTCATCGGGAGATAAGCCAAAACGATGTTTTAAATCATTGGTACCGAGCATGATCAGCACCAAATCAGGCACATGAGACTCTAAACATGGACGTAAATATTGCAGTCCATTTCGGCCTGCATTAAAAGGGTCATCATGTACAGTTGTTCGGCCAGGTTGTCCTGCTTCAATAACGTCAAAATGAACAGGAAGCATGCTTTTTAATAGGCTTGTCCACCTTTCGGTTAGATCATAACGTCGATCCTCATCGGGTACTGTTCCCCAAGTATTTGAATCACCAAAGCATAATATTGTTTTCATCATTATCACCGCTGAAATTTTATAAAATGAAAGTCATTAATCATATTCTTAATAATTGATTATAAAAAATATCCTTGCTAAACAAAACATGTTTAGAATATGGTATCTCCGTAAACAACCTATACAAGCAAAACTTTATGCTTTAAACAGTGTCCATATCATTGGCTGTTAATCAAACAGTATGTTGTTTAACAATAAATTTAAACACAAAAATTAAATCTATATCTGCGACAACTTAATAATCAGATTTTTTTAATCTTTTTTGCCTATTTAAATAAGGATAGATTAATGTTAACTCTTGATAATAACTGCATTGTGATTTTTGGCGCATCTGGCGACCTGACACAACGCATGTTAATACCCGCCCTTTTTAAGCTTTATATGCTAAAAGAATTACCCACCTCATTTGCTATTATCGGGGTCAGTAGAAGTGATTATAGTGACCAGAGTTTTCGAGATAAATTAATTAAGCATATCGAGTCTGACCCAGATGTTGATCAAGCGGCACTAGAAAAATTTTCTAAACACTTATTTTATCAAGCGATTGATCCTGCAAAAGTAGATCAATATGCAGTCCTTAAAGAGCGTATTGAATCCTTAGAAACACAATTAAAAATACCAAGTAATACCCTTTTTTACCTTGCGACACCGCCTAGCCTATACTCCGTCATTCCTAAAAATCTTGCTGCGCATGGCATGAACAAAGAAGATAACGGTTGGAAACGCTTAGTCATTGAAAAACCCTTTGGTTACGACCTTGAATCAGCAATCGAGCTAGATAAAAGCTTATATCAAGATTTTACCGAAAAACAAATTTATCGCATAGACCATTACTTGGGCAAAGAAACAGTACAAAACATGCTCGTTTTACGCTTTGCAAACAGTATTTTTGAACCTTTATGGAATGCTAAATATATCGATTATATTGAAGTTACTGGCGCAGAAGATTTAGGGATAGGCACTCGTGGAGGTTACTACGATAATTCCGGTGCGATGCGCGACATGATCCAAAATCACTTATTACAAGTGATCGCAATGGTGGCAATGGAACCACCAGCAGTGATTAACGCTGATTCTATGCGTGATGAAGTCGTTAAAGTTTTGCAATGCCTAAAACCTCTGACCGACCATGACCTAAAACATAACCTAGTGCTAGGCCAATATACAAAATCACATGTGCGTGGTAACTGCTTATTAAGCTACCGTGAAGAAGAGGGTGTACCTAATGACTCTCGTACTGAAACCTATGTCGCATTAAAAATGTTTATTAAAAACTGGCGTTGGGACGGTGTACCCTTTTATGTACGTACCGCTAAACGCATGCCTACTCGTGTTACTGAAGTGGTTATTCACTTCAAAAAAACACCACATCCGGTTTTTTCAGCCAATCCACCAGATAATAAATTGATCATTCGTATCCAGCCCGATGAAGGTACTTTACTTACTTTTGGTTTAAAAAAACCTGGATCTGGTTTTAACACCGAGGAAGTTTCTATGGACTTCCATTACAAGAACTTAAAAAACACACAGCTATTAACGGCTTATGAACGCTTATTATTAGATGTTGTAAAAGGCGATGCGACCTTATTTTCTAGAAGTGATGCCGTTCATGCCTGTTGGCAATTTGTGCAGCCTATTCTCGATTATAAAAAACAATCCTTTGATCTTTACGGTTATGCCGCAGGAACATGGGGGCCGATTGAGGCAGAAGCGCTGTTTGAAAAAGACCAAACATGGCGTTCTCCTTGTAAGAATTTAACTGATACTGACTACTGTGAGCTTTAATGTGAATAATATTATTTTTAATTCCACTCAAGCATTGCTTGATCAACTGGCGACTGATTTACAACAACTCAGTGTTAGTGAACATAAAATCCATATCTCTTTATCGGGAGGTTCTACGCCTAATCTGTTATTTGATTATATAGCAAGTTCTGATTACGCAAACACCATCAACTGGCAGCAACTGCACTTTTGGTGGGGTGATGAACGCTGTGTTGCCGCTGACGATGCTGAAAGTAACTATGGTCAATGTAAACAACGTTTATTTGATCATATCGCTATTCCAGAAGCGAATATTCATCGTATTAAAGGCGAAAACCCACCCGCTGAAGAAGTACTTCGTTATGCACAAGAGATACAAGACTTCATTCCTTGTGGCGATCATAATATTCCACAATTTGATTGGATCATTTTGGGTATGGGGGGAGATGGGCACACCGCATCGATTTTCCCAGGACAAACTAATTACGATGAAACTAACTTAACGTTTATTGCAACACAACCACAGTCTGGTCAATTACGCATCTCTAAAACCGCACATTTAATAGAGCAGAGTAAACGTATTACTTATTTAGTGATGGGCGCGAGTAAAGCTGAAATGATTTATACAATAAATACTCAAGCGAATAGTGGAGACATTTACCCTGCTGCTCATATTTCAACTAAATCAGGATTAACCGAGTTTTATTTAGATCCAGAATCCGCAACACTATTACAAAAAGGAAACAATGATGAATGCTGATATCGCAGTCATAGGCCTAGCCGTGATGGGGCAAAACCTAATTTTAAATATGAACGACCATGGTTTTAAAGTGGTTGCTTATAATCGTACCGTGTCAAAAGTTGACCAATTTTTAGCATCAACAGCAAAAGATACCAATATTGTTGGCGCGCATTCCTTAGAGGAGATGGTGAGCTTATTAGCAGCACCGCGTAAGATAATGTTAATGGTGCGCGCTGGTGACGTTGTTGATCATTTTATAGATGCCCTACTGCCACTCTTAGATAAAGGAGATATTATCATTGATGGCGGTAATTCTAACTATGTCGATAGCAACCGTCGTGTTCAAAAACTAAGCGAGTTAGGCCTTCACTTTGTAGGTGCAGGTGTTTCTGGTGGTGAGGAAGGTGCGCGCTTTGGCCCTTCTATTATGCCAGGTGGCGACATTAAAGCGTGGCCGCATATCAAACCTATCTTCCAAGGTATTTCTGCAAAAACGGATCAAGGTGAACCTTGTTGTGATTGGGTGGGTAATGCTGGCTCAGGCCATTTTGTAAAAATGATCCATAATGGTATTGAATACGGTGATATGCAGTTAATTAGTGAAGCTTATCACTTTATGAAAGAAGCATTATTGATGTCACATGAAGAGATGGAAGCCACCTTCCGTGAATGGAATGAGACAGAATTAAATAGTTATTTAGTAGAAATAACCATACAAATTCTGGCCTTTAAAGACACTGATGGCGAACCACTGGTTGAAAAAATCATGGATACCGCAGGGCAAAAAGGCACCGGTAAATGGACAGGGATTAATGCCCTTGACCTTGGCATTCCTTTAACCTTAATTACTGAATCTGTTTTTGCACGTTACTTATCTTCTATTAAACAACAACGTGTAGAGGCGAGTAGCCTATTTAACAAATCTATTTCGCCTATCAAAGAAGATAAAGCAAAATGGGTTAATGCCTTACGTGATGCCCTATTAGCGAGTAAAATCATCTCCTATGCACAGGGTTTTATGCTGATGAGACAAGCATCGGACGAAAACAATTGGGAGCTAAATTACGGTAACGTGGCATTAATGTGGCGCGGTGGTTGTATTATACGTAGTGCATTTTTGGGTAATATTCGTGACGCTTTTGCGACACAACCTGAACTTAACTTCCTGGGCTTAGACCCTTATTTTAAAGATATCCTAGAACGTTGTTTACCAGCATGGAGAGACGTTGCATCTAGTTCACTGCAAATTGGCTTACCAATGCCATGTATGACCTCTGCACTCACCTTTTTAGACGGTTACACAACGGCGCAATTGCCAGCAAATATGATCCAAGCACAACGGGATTACTTCGGCGCACATACCTTTGAGCGAATAGATAAACCTGCTGGTGAGTTCTTCCATAACAACTGGACAGGACACGGGGGCAATATTTCCTCCACCACCTATGATGCTTAAATAATCTTAACCGCACTCAAGCTTAAGGTAACTATTTATAAACATAGCTATTTATATAGTAGCTATTTATATAGTAGCTATGTTTAAGATAGCAACGCCATAAGCAAAGGCGTTAAATCATTGAGTATTACAATGGTTTAACGCCTTATTTCTTGTACATCTATCAAACTTAAAGTTTGCCAATCAATTCTGACATATGCTGTATTTGCAACATCGCAAGCGGACTTTGCTCTACCTCATTAGGCGCGTAATAAACACTTTTCATCTGCGCTGCATTCGCAGCCTGTAAACCTACTAAACTATCTTCAATCACATAACAATTAGCGGGATCGACCTGCATGGTTTCTGCTGCATGTAAAAATAAACCAGGGTCAGGCTTCCAAGAGCCGACTTCATAGGCGCTGAATATTTTACCTTTAAAATACTTATCCAACCCTGTCACCCGTAGTGCCTGTTCTATCTTCATTCGTGGGGCTGATGATGCAATGCAATAGGGAATAGTCAGCGATTCAATTAACTCAATAACACCTTGATTGGGGGTTAAGTGAAGGTCAAAAAGTTGGGCCACTTTTTTCCTATACTCAACTTCGAAATTGCCAGGGAAATTGATTGAAAAGACAGTTTCTAAGCTCGACATTATCACATTAAGCTTCACGCCTCGATACTCAGCAACAAGCTGCTCAGCACTTGCCTCAATACCCAATTCTGCCAACTGTTGTTGCATTGCTAGATTACAGAGAAACTCACTGTCGACCAATGTTCCATCACAATCAAAAATCACTAAATCCATAACACCCTCATGATTACTTTATAAAAATAATTAGATACTCACCTTTTTATAACTACCTAGCTTACAACTACTTACCTTATAGCGCCCTACCTTACATCACTTTACAATAAGTAAAAATAACATTAAAAGGCGTCCAATAACAATTCGCAGGAAGTGGCTTGCTGAATCGTAGTTAAATATATCATCGTTATATTGCTACATAGAAAACTGAATACATAGCTGAATACATAGCAGAAGGCTTAGTTGACTAGCAGGTGGCTAAAAATTATTGTGAATAAGAATAAAAAGGAAGGTGAGTAAAACAGTGAACGAATAATGATTCGCTGTTTACTCAATATTCTATCTAGATAACCAAAGATATTGTTTACAGGATCTTTAAACGGATGCGTTAGGTACAAAGTCATACTGCGCATAACGTTCAATAAAAGCATCTAAACGTGTATCATCGTCATAAAACTCAAACACCATTTCTGCTACGTCATGCAGTGCATCTCTATCTTGGCTGCGAATACAAAACATATCATGGTCGCTACACAATGTTAATTTTGCTAAAAGATCGGGGTTTTTCTCGGTTAGCATATTTTCTACGACCATACCCCAGTCATCGCTATCACCTAAAAAATCATGCGACTCAAATGCTTTCCATTTTAAGTCCCCCAAGGTCAAACTATGAATTTTTTGGAAACTTGAAAATAAAAAAGGTTGAAAAGCATTCGGTTGTTTCATAATAAATCTCTTTAATAGACACGGTTGATTTGAACTTCATCCTAGCCCTAAAAATGATAAAAAATAATGCTATGCATCATACTTTTGTATTTAATAATTTATATAACCCTCAGAATGAATAGGTTTTTTATGAGCAAGCAAATAGTCTATTGCAAACTGAATTGTGCTTAGCGAATGTTTGTAGTGCCCAGCTCATGTTTGTCGCGTTGACCGCACGATAGTAATCAAGCCAATGCCTTTTTTGAGGCATCGATTTTGCTTCATGGATAGTTATCGATAGTTATCGATAGTTAAGGTGAATGATTATTCATATACTAATGAAAGCATGGCGTTATAACATTACAAATTAAAATAATTAACCACTAACGCATTTGAAACAACTCATAATGGAATTTACTTTTGTCTAATCCAAGCTCATCAAATGCATGCTGTAATGCACTAGAGAAAGATTGAGGTCCACAAAACCACACATCTGAACCTGCCCAATTCATTGCCTTTTCAGTGATCTGTTTGGCATTTAAAAATCCCTGCTTATTCACATCCCATAAGTGTAATTTAACATTAGCTTGTTTGGCTAATGAGCTAATGTATTGAATAAAAATAGGATCAGGGCTTTGCGTGCAATAAAACAGATCCACAGAACAAGTTTGATGTGCATTCACCAACGCTTCCATTCGCGCTGTAAAGGCAGCAATACCAATCCCCCCCGCAACCCATATTTGATGATCGGTTTTAGATTTAAAATTAAAACATCCGTAAGGGCCTTCTAATGTGACGGGATCGCCCACTTTAATACTGGCATTAAGTCGATCCGTAAAATCGCCAATCGCTTTAATATGAAAACGAACAGACCCCGATGAGTTTGGCATACTAGCAATAGTAAATGGATGTGGCTCTTGTCCCAAAAAGGTAACAAAAGCAAACTGCCCACATTCATGTCCAGGCCATTGCTTTGAAGTCCCCACGCTGAGATTTAATACATGATTACTTTTATAAAAATGAAAGCTTTCAACATAGCCCTGTATTTTATTATTTTGTCCAATATTACCTAGCAAGCTTTGTATTGAAGCCCAACAACCGATAATGATTAATACTGCAACAAACCAACCAATGGGTTGCTGCCAATAACTAAACTTCAATAACACTAAACTATGAAATACAAACAACAGATAAACAACGGACATTAGCTTATGTGTTGTCAAAAATATCGGGTAACTGATCTTTTTGACTAAGGCGATAGCAATCAATAGTAGCAGCACATAAAAACCCCACTCACCTACCGATTCAGCGGAATGACGTAAGCTATGTAATAGCCCTTCAAATGAAGATGCGTCAATGGATGACAACATTCGCCCTTTTCCACCGGGTTTATCTAATAGCCCCCAGTTGACCAAATATTTTGAACCTTTAGTCCAAAACCAATGGATAAGAATAAACACCAAGCTACTAATGCCTAGCCATTTATGTAAACGATATGATTTATCTAAACCATTTAATAATTTTTCTAAGGGCTTTAAACGCAGTGCTAGCAGCATAATAATACTCATCGTCGCCATTGCTAATATGCCACTGTATTGCATCAGTACCTTACGAATGGGAAAGTAAGACCAAGGAAGTAATTGAAGATTTTCGGCTAATACCCATAACAGGGTCAATAAACCAAAAAATACCGGCATAAACCATTTTATTCTACGCATAACCCCGCCCCCTAAAACTTAAATAGCGACTAAAATAGCGACTAAAATAGCGACTTAACACGGCGCAATTCACGCACTATTAACATGGGTATAATATAGCAAATAAATAGCCTTCAAATATGAATTAAATATGGATTTAGACACAAATAATCAAACCTGCAATAAAAATGCTAAAACACCTTTTAAAGACGGCCTTATCAAACTCAACTAAAAGATATAGCTATCCTATCTTTACTTGATCTAACCACCTATTTCGACTGTTGAGCCTATGCTATACCTTTATTAATGCTTAGAGGTGAACATCGCTTTGTTAGCGCTAATCACCTTACTATTGAAGATATTTTACTGCAGCAAATTACTTTCTTATTGGAGCTAATTACTATTTATTTTCATAAAGATAGTTACTTTTATTGATGACTGTGTAGGAGGAATTAAAATGGAAAAAATTAATATTATTTGCGTTGATGATGATCGCGAAATCCTAGAAGCTGTCAATCGAGACCTTAGCTTTTTTAGTGAAATGTTCACTATTGAAGAATGCCAATCTGCGGAGCAATGTGAGCAGTTATTAGAAACCTTCGATGCTCAACAAGAATATGTCGCTTTAATTATTTCGGGGCATTTTTTACCCGTTAAATCAGGCGTTGCATTATTAACAGAAGTCGCAATCGACAGCCGCTTCATTGGCACTAAAAAAATCCTCCTAACCGGCCATGCCACACAAGCAGACACGATCAAAGCGATTAACAGCGCCAAGGTTGATGGCTTCTTAGCCAAAGCCTGGGACTCTGACCAGTTAATCCAAATGGTGAAGGAGTTATTGACTCAATTCATCCTTGAAAAAGGGATTGAATATGAACCTTTTATAAAGAAACTCGATGCCCCGACTCTGTATCGATTACTTAAATCATAAATTTTACAGCATTTATTTTACGGCATTAATTTTTTGATAATAACGAATTCGTAATAATGGCAAATAATAAAATAACGCGGAGATACAGATAGAATTACTTCAACAGCTAACATCAACTTAAATTAGATCGCTTTGTGGGAGGCATATTAAATGATAAAAAAAAACTTGAAGTACATTCTGCCTATTTTATTCCCCTTAATTATTATTTTATTACCCGCAGATAGCTTTGGACTAGCAGGTTTAACATTAGTAGAGCAACGCGTCATGGCTATTTTTGTTATGGCTGCTTTGTGCTGGGTCATGGAGCCGATCCCGATTTACGCCACTTCCGTGTTAATTATTGTATTAGAGCTGCTGCTTATTTCCGATCACGGATTATGGTTTGCCACTAATGGCACACCGCAATTGCAAGGGCATTTGCTTAGCCAAAGTGACATTATGGCCACCTTCGCATCACCGATTATTATGCTATTTCTAGGTGGTTTTTTCTTAGCTATTGCCTCGACAAAATATCGTCTGGATATTAATTTAGCCCGTGTACTGTTACGTCCTTTTGGCCACCAGCCAAAATATGTCATGTTAGGTATCATGCTCATCACAGCTGTGTTTTCGATGTTTATGAGTAATACAGCAACCACCGCTATGATGTTATCTATTCTAACGCCAGTACTTGCACTGTTTGGTGATAAAGATAGCGGTAAAGTTGCCTTTGCATTATCGGTCCCCGTTGCGGCCAATATTGGTGGTATTGCAACTCCAATTGGTACACCACCTAATGCCGTCGCCCTAAAATATTTAGTCAACGAAAACAGCATTAGCTTTGCGGAATGGATGGCAATGGGCGTACCTTTTGTTGCTGTGATGTTATTACTCGCTTGGCTATTACTAAACCATCTATTTCCAGCTTCCGTTAATGCCATAAAACTAGACATCGAAGGTACATTTTTAAAAACACCAAAAGCTTGGCTCGTTTATGGCACCTTTTTATTAACCATCATATTGTGGTTACTGGGAGACTTGCATGGCATGAGTTCTTACGTAGTTGCGATGTTACCCGTCGCTATTTTCTCTATCTTTAATATCATTAGCAAAGAAGACTTAAAACATATTTCTTGGGACGTTTTATGGCTTGTTTCCGGCGGCATAGCCTTAGGTTTAGCATTAGACAAAACCGGACTGGCAGCTAGGACCATTGAAGCAATTCCATTTCATCATTTTCATCCATTAGTGCTCATTGTTGGAGCCTCAATGCTATGTTTACTGATGGCAAACTTTATGTCTAATACAGCCAGCGCTAACCTGCTATTACCCTTAGTCGCGACATTAGGTGCATCGATGCACTCATTACTTCCCTATGGCGGTCAAATGGTCCTTATATTATCAGTAACCTTTGCGGCCTCGCTAGGCATGTCATTACCTGTCAGTACGCCCCCAAACGCACTTGCTTATGCTAGCGGGCACATTAGAAGCTCACAAATGTTAAAAGTGGGTGTAATACTTGGATTGAGTGGTTTGATGATCAGCTTTTCAATGTTTTTTGTACTACATCAACTTGATATTATTCTCGGCTAAAAAGTGGTTAGAAGATGGAGAGAAGTGCTTATAAAAAAAAGATGTTGTATTTATTCAAGGTGAAAAAAAGCCACTCTAAAGTGGCTAAAATGGGTAAAACGGTCGTGCTCATTAGCGACTGACTTTAGTATTAAGCGTCGCTAATGATGGATGTGATTGTTTAGTTAATGAGCCTTATAAATAAGCTTATTTATAGATAAGCTTGATAAATCGATACTATTATTTATTCAATAATAACCATTCGCTAATAATGTTTCTTGCTAGGTTTTCATCTTTAAGTACTAATGTTAATGGGCCTTGGCCATCAACACTTTTAACAAGTACCATATTATTATCTGAAAGGTACTGGCTATAAACCAAGTCATTTTCACCTAATGCGCTTAATTTGAATGTTAATTCTCCGCCTTGCAAAGACCAGCCTAGTGTTATTTCTTGACCTTCTTCAGTCATAGTCAAAGTTGATTCAGAAAAACTGACGGTGACCATTGAAGGGTCAGGTACTTTAGAGTCTGCCGAGTCATCAAAAACAAAATAGAATGTCTCACCAATTAAATCGTCTTCAGTCCAAAATTTAGTCTCATCAATCTCTGATTTGTGCATTACCGTGAGATCTTTATCTGCTAAAGGGACAGATAAAGACAAGTCATTACTGACATAAATAAATTGATCCGTCTCTTGTTCTGAACCAAATGAAGTCGTCAATTGGTTGCCAGTTATTGTATAAGTCGCGATATTACCTTCAAGATCGGCTTCACCATTAGAAAAAGTAACAGCTCTTACACCTTCGTCATTAAAGTAACTACTATTAAGGCTAAATTGCGTTAACTCCCCCTCTTCAAGGAAGTCTGATAATGAGGTTATTAATCGTCGATGTTTAATCTCACCTTCTTTATCAATAAAGATATTATTCAAATCTAAATCCATACCCTCATTAATTAAATCAAATTTAATATAATCATTAATTTTTGTCGCTTGTTTAATTAATTCACTGGTATCGTTGTCTTCTTTTTGTTTGCTAAGTTGGGTAACTAATGCACGAGCTAATAAATGTACCTGTGCCTGTTCAGCTGCGGCTGAAGCAACATAATCACCACTGATCAGTTCTTTATCAAGTCCCAAATCATTAGCAATATCAGCCATGGTTTTATCAGTATCTAAGGCATCTAGAGTTGTATATGGTGTAATAACATTAGGCGTATCTACCGAAATATCGGCGACCATTTGATAACTTTGAGCAATAAAACCAACACCATCGTTATCACTTGTTTGACCTGCAATTGCGCTAACCACAATCTGCCCTGCAGTATAACTTTCAGGAATAACAATAAGACCGTTACTATCCGTTTTACCGAGCTCATTACAGTCACTTTCATCTGTTTTAATGACACACACATCTGCATTCGCTAAGTAACCATCAATGACACGATATTCTGTACCAGAACTTTTATTAACCTTATTAGCACTATCATCAGATGAAGATCCCCCACAAGCAGAAAGTAAGCTAACAATGCTAAGAGAAAGTAACGTTTTTTTGATCATTTTATCATTCCTTTATAGGGTTATTCGCAAAAAACTAATCACCCCTTGATTAGTTAATTCGCTGAAGATGAGAGAAATGTACGATCAAAAAATACTTAATAATAGGTACGATAATTAATGGAAAAACCACATTGTTTTTTATTATTATTTTAAAAAAGGGGAATAAATGTGATTAAAGCAATAGGAAAACAAGATAGGACGTGCAGTTAATGTGTATAAAATCAATAGCTTGAATTTAAATATGCAATCATTGCTATCTCTACAATTAGACTGCAAACGACTCAGTCATAACAAGCTATCACTTTTTATGAATACAGATAATAAGCATGATCGGAAAATATAATACTGTAATTAACGTCAGCAAGGGATATCTTTTTTTGCGGCTCAGTGAGGAGGTTATTTATAATCACTTTACATTTGTAACCTGATCCAAGCTTTGGCAAATCTTAAGTCATTCTCCACCGTGCGTGTAGAGACACTTAATAATCTTGCAATCTCTTTATTAGAACGTTGCGCGTAATACCTAAGCTCCACCGCTTCAGCTTGTCGTGGGTATTGCTTCTCTAATGCATCAATATTTAACGATAAAGACGATAGCTCATAGGATTTATCTAGGCAGTGCCCTTGTTGTGATATTGCACGAGGCGACATTAAACTGGTGCGTTCAGGATTTCTCGATTTGGTTTCAACTAATTTACGATAATGATCAATAAATGTATTTCTTACGGTCGCATTGAGGTAGCTATAAAACTCTCTCAGTGTGGTAATCGGCAACTTCGATTCCGCCTTGGTCAAACGTTCATAAACATCGTGAGCTAAATCAGTGGCTGATTGTGAACAAATAGCCGTATTAGCATTCTCAGGCATATTTTCACGGTGCTTCACAGCTAATTGTTTTATTCTGTGGTAAGTCATCCCCATTAGAATTTGCGTTGCCGCGGGGTCTTTATTTTGCCAACCTTTCACCAATTGAATCAATTCACTTTCTTCCATGGTTTTACCTTCTTAATTGTATTGACGCGTTTGCTTTATAAAAGTGACGTCCACTGATCTACTATATATTGCGCAAGCTGTTTATCTTTAATGAATAGAGATTGCACACCTGATGCTTGATTCTTGGTGATGATCATCTCGTCGTCGGTCATTAATTTGATGATATTTAATGTTGCTTGATCATTGTCCGAAAACGCTAATTCCAACTCGCCCTGCGCATTAATCTGCCATGGCACAGTTATCGACTCACCATTGATGGTCAATACAGCTGAGCTTTCGGTAAAAATAGCTTCCATTAATGTTGGTTGGATTGCTTCATTTAGTTCAAGCGCTTGATCATAAAGGTGATACCAGGGACCTGCTAATAGTTCTTGCTTCGACCAAGGTTGACCTTTTTTATGACTAATAAGATCTTCATAGGTAAATATCACTAAGTCACCATCTAACAATGGTACCGTCAATGCTACAGACGAAGAGACATAAATAGCCACATCACTTTCAGGCCCTTCTCCAAAGTCCATTGTCATCAGGTTATCAGTTATCTGATATAGCGCTTCAAAGTCTTTAGATTTAAGGATGCCTTGTGAAAATAAAGCGGTATTGGCCGTTTCATGCTCGACATCGTTTTTGTGTGTTCCTGACCAAAAAACAGGTTGCAGCTCAAGAAACTGCTTAAACTTTTCTTGTCCAACCAAATACTCTTTTGCCGGTGAAAAGTACCCTTTAATGACTTCCGGAATATTTACGATATAGGCAGATAGCGACGGTGCATGTTGTTGAAAATAAAATGAGCTCTGAAGTTCTGTAAGCGCTGTTACTTGACCTTGAAATGCATAGTAAAAATCTATTGTTTGTCGTTGTGGGTTAGTAAGTTCTTGCCAATGAGTCTCTTTAATATATTGCATTAATTGAGTATGCAAATTAAACGTTTCAGTGATTTTGTTGCTCTTACGATCGTAAGTTAGGTTGAGCAATTGATGATAAAAATAGGCTTGTGCCGAGCTGACTGGTAGCTTTGTTCCAGGCGTAAATTCAAGCTTATCCTTAAGCATTAATAAATGACGATCTGCTAAATTTGATTGATTGTCTTGAGTGATTAAAGAAAACAACCTTTGTCCTGCGTTAAAGGCGATATCGGTATCGGTTAAACTGTCAAATCGCTCAATAATTTTGTTATAAAGCAATATCGCTTTTTCATTTTCACCACGACTGACATAGTTATTTGCTAAACTTAATTCTACCGTTGACTTCCTATCAAAATCCAAATCGAGTACCAATGAAAACTTTTCTAGCATCACATCTGTTTGTTGTTTTTCCGCCTCTAAATGCTGGTATTGAAACAATAAATCAGTAACTAGAACCACCAACACCATCACAAAAAAGCTAGCTAAAGAAACGGAAACAGGGTGACGTTTACAAATAAACTTTCATGCTTATGCATTTAACTCAGGTTGTTTTAATTGGAGCATGAAAAATTGCTAAATTTAACAACCTATTAGGTATTTCTTTTTCTACAAACCTACGGTTGAAGCGATAACAGAACTCATTAAGATATTCTTGTAGAAACTTTCCTGTCACACCATGAAAAGTACCCAGTAAGAACGTTTTCAAATTACCAATTGCTATATGAACCCACGGAAGCCATTCATCAACTAACCCACTAGGCGTTACTTTTGGAATGTGCTGCTGTGTTTTATTTATAATATTGAGTGAAGGATAACCATCCGTTCTTACTTTCTGCTTTGGTAATAGATATCTATTTACAAATTCTTCGACATTAGAAAAATTAACACTATCAACAGCCTTCATTGCGATAAAACCAGCTTTCTTTTCTCGGCTTTCACAAGCGACGATAACGGCTGTTTTCCCACTTGCGCCACGCCCTCTTTTTCCTTTTTGTTTACCGCCAACAAAGGCGTCATCAAGCTCAATGGTCCCTGATAAACGATATAAACTATCTCTGTGGCCCATGGCTTCTCTTACTTTTCGTAAGATTAATCGAGCGGTACGCCAATTCACTTCAATTAATTTGCTAAGTCGTAATGCTGAAATACTACCTTTATCTGAGCCAATAAAATACAACGCCCAAAACCACTTTAACAAAGGTAAATGACTACGATGAAAAAGAGTACCAGCCAAAACAGAAGTTTGCTTGTGACATTTACTACACTCAGTTACTTTTCTACTAATTAACTCAGAGCCTTTGTCATGCATGCATCGAGGGCATATAAAACCATTTGGCCATTTAAGTGTTTTTAGATGCGCGATACAATCATCTTCAGTATAAAATTTACGTTGCCACGTTAAAAAACTAGCTTCTGGAGTTTTCATAACTTTCACCTCGTCAACAAACTGTTTATACATACAGTATAGACGATACCTGACTCAAGTGCAGAAGCATGTAAACTTTTTAATTCGGTATATTTTATTCGATGCATAGGCAGTGGCTACGTGCCCCGTTAAAAAAAGAGTGATATCCTGTTTTAATTCAGATACCGAGGCATAGCGGCCGGTAGCTGATGAAGCAACCGCTTTGTTAATAATCGCTTTAATTTCTTGATAGTATTTAATATCGGTGGTCATCTTCTGTGTGACCAATGCAGATAAAATCTGACCTAAAGCATACACATCGCTATAAACACTAGGTTTTTCACCATTGATTAATTCAGGGCTAGCAAAGCCTTTAGAGATACCATTTAATGGTTCAGAGGTTTGTTCTTGAGACGTTGATTGTGGATTATTAATCACTTGAGAAATACCAAAATCAAGTACTTTGATCTGTTGCTCTTGATTAATAATAATATTAGCGGGTTTTAAATCACCATGAACCACCTGCATTTGATGTGCATAATTGACCGCACTACATAAGCGAGCAAAAGTGATCAGTTTTTCATGTAAAGTAAAGTCTGTATCGGCAAAATAATTAGATATTTGATGGCCATCCAAATATTCCATTACGACAAAATGTAATCCCTCTTCAGTGATCCCTGCATCGTACACTGAACAGATATTGGGGTGATTAAGCTTAGCCATAAAGTTGGCCTCACTGACTAGCTTATTACTATCAAAAAAAGGATACAGTAATGACGAAATGACTTTAATCGCTACGGTTTGCTCAAATCGACCATCGATACGCTTTGCTTTAAAAACAGCGCCCATACCCCCCTGACCTAAAAGCTCCGTTAGTTTATAAACAGAAATTATATCGCCTATTTCCACTGTATTTTGCTGTGCAAATATTTCACTCTCTTGAGCGATATGATGGGACAAAGTAAAGTCATCATGCTCTGCTGAAAGTAAGGCTAAGACCTGCGCTAAAATCGCTTGATCTTTGCATTTTTCACGTACAAAAGCTTCCCTGTGTTGCGCTGCTAACTGCATCGCTTCACTATATAATTGATATACCATAATAAAGTTTTTCACTTCCTTTGAATGACATGCTTGCAGTTATTTCACTGATTAAATAATACAGACATACAAGATGTTGTAGGTTTGCAGACTTAGAAACCTACACTCATCTAAAAAATTAAGTTGATCGCTAATAAGCCGTTAAATAGAGTATTAAGTGGTTCGGTAACTGTATTAATAGCGATAATTTTTAGCGTATTGATGTCATGACTGCACATTATTCAAAAACCGAATCTTGTCGACAATATTTACAGTCTATAATAAGACGCACTCTAACAGGGAAAATAGAAGCTTACAATTTAAGTTACTGAAAAATATAAACAAAAAAGTAAAGAAGAAGGGATATTAAGGTAAGTGTTGAATTTTGAATGTTATTATAAATATTGAATAATGGCATCAAAGTAAAAAACACATCAGGTTTTAACACAATGACACCCTCATTATACTAAAATATTTGAACCTCAAGCCTGCTCTTATTGACCTTGATATTAAAAAATTATTTTGATTATTAAAACAGTAATAAACGACCTAAAACTATTGCTTCATAGATACGAGAAAATGAATTACTTATGCCATATCGGTTATCATTTAATTAACCTAATCACTAATAATAACCCTGGTCATCAGTAATCAAGGTTAGCTCAACAAAGTGAATCCTAAGATTTACGCCCGTACTGCAAGGCAAAAACTAAAAAGAGAGAAACGATTTTCACTCTAATTTATTCTCCATTCATTGGTTATTCACTTGTCATTTGTTCAACACTGAGTCGATATAGTAAGGTGAAATGAACAATAAAGAACGGCACTACTCAGTGCTAACTCAGCTATTGCTATCTATTGTTACATCATAGGGCCATACTGAATCCGTTATACAATAAGCCTGTAGACCAAGATATTGAGCCAATGTGTAATTTCCGTTATTCACTTAGTTGAATAATTATAAGTAAGCAATTTCTACAAAAGGAAAAAATCATGAGTAAAGGCCAAGACACTAAAAAAAATGTTAAAAAGAAACCATTATTAACTGCAAAAGAGAAAAAAGCAGCCAAAGCAGCAAAACAACCCGTCAGTACTTCTTTAGTACACTAGATGAATAGTGCACTATTTTAAAATGTATAAAGTATTAAGTGCGTTTTAATAAGTAAATTAACAAAATAAGGTAATCAACTCTTTGATTACCTTTTATTGCCCAGCTAAAAAACGACAACAGATATAAAAGCTTATCTATCGGTTATGAGCTTTGCTAAGCCGCTAAAGTAAATACCGACTTTTTTCTGAGACCACCTGTGCCAATATTATTTAACAGGCACTGTGAATTTATCATCACATTTAATCAGTTATCAGCCTAAAAAAATGTAACTATTGATGACATCACTAACAAACCTCCCCTTTTTAAACGAGATAAAACCGTTACAATATTGTTTATATTCATTTTTGTATTGATGTAGATATTTATATAGATGTATAAGTTGATGTTGATTAAATTAATCATGGTTATTCAAACAGCCAATACCATTACGTTTTTTCAAGGAGAATAATAAATGGAAGGGATTTTTTGCGGTTATTACGATCAAGAAATGGAACAAGATGTTCCCCTTCAACCCACTTTAGATGAAGCATTAACTTTTTTTAGACATTTCCATTGGCAAAATCAACAGCAAACATCGTCAATGAAAATATTAATCTTTCAAATTCCTGAGTCAGACGAGGCTTCTTTACACATCTCTAGCTTAGAAACAGGAAAATGGATGATTTCAGCTAAAGTTTCTCAGCGTCGACGCTTTTTAGGTCCTTTTTTTAAAAGAGATACTTTTAGCCTGTTTGATGATAAAAATGCAATTGAAACTGAAGCATTGATAAAAGACTTTTACCAGTGTTCTTTAAATGAATTCTCTCAACGATTAAAAAGTAATAATCAGCTATAACCTTATTATTTTAACGCGCAGTATTAACAATAAAGTGTGTAAACTTTACAAAAAACAGATAGTTAAAAATAAAAGATAGAGAATAAGTAGTTATTTATCATAAGGTTAAGTTTTGGCTTATGCCTTGCAAATAACCAATGTAAAACATAGAGCTAAGAGAAAATAACAGGTACAAGTGAGTATATAGAGGTAGTAAAATGACCACCAATAACCTAAACCTCAAATTACTACGACGTTAAATCAGTCCTGTTGAATCTATGTCATCATTTTTCTTAAGGGGATTATTAATGCCTATTTATTTTTATTACATCGCGTTAACCTTCATTTTTGCTTTATTGGGTTATTACAGCACTTTTTTACTGTCTTTTATTTTATATTGGATCAGTGCCTCTCTCGCCGTTATTTCAATTGCTTACCTGATTAAAATGCCCAGTATATTTAGAAAGAATAGCGATGGACGCATTCCCCTCTATATTAATGTTTTATTATGGCCATTTATCGCAGGTGTTTATATTTATAATGGCATTGCTAGGAAGCTAGATAAGACCCCTAAAATACATGAAATAGACAAAGGTTTATTCGTCGCAACACGTTTAAATACACAAGACTTTATATCCGGTGATATCAGTGATATTCATGCAATTGTAGATATGACCGCTGAATTTAGTGCCTTAGACTGGGGAAGTACTGCGCTAGATCTAGATTATTTGAACATCCCAACATTAGACCATCAAACACCGGATCTCGATTCTTTACAGCAAGCAATCACTTGGATCGACAACCATATTAATGATGGTAACAACGTGGTGGTTCACTGCGCTTTAGGCAGAGGCCGTTCGGTATTTGTTGCCGCAGCTTATTTATTAGCAAAAAACCCGGACTTAACCGTTCGAGAAGTATTAGATAATATATCAAGTGTGCGTACTCAAGCAGGTTTAAACAAAAAACAGTTAAGACGCTTAGTGCAATATCGAGAACAGAAAAGCCTTAATACTTACCCAACGGCTTGGTTAATTGTAAATACGGCGGCAGGGGGCGGGAAGTGGGAGCAATATAAAGTCGATGTTATCAATCAACTTAATAAACACTTCACATTAACAGTAAAAGAAACGACCCCAACACTATCCGCTAAGCACTATACCGAACAAGCGCTAGCGGCCAAGACTTCGACAGTGATTGCCGCAGGTGGAGATGGTACCTTAAGGGAAGTTGCTGAAGAGGTAGTGAACACGAATATTATATTTGGTTTTTTACCTATGGGTACCGCAAATGCATTAGCCCACCATCTATACGGCCACCTGTCTAAAATAACCCCCGTTGAGCTAGCGCTATCACACATATGTAACAAACAAACAGTTAAAATTGATACCGCAAAATGTAATGATAAAACGGTGCTGTTATTAGCAGGAATTGGCCTAGAATATGACATGATCAATTTTGCAGACAGAGAAGTTAAAGATGATAACGGGCAATTTGCTTATTTAAATGGTTTTTGGAAAGCGTATTCAAAGGGTAAAAACTATCAGCTCGAGATCGCTTTTGATGAGCAGGATTTTACCCCTATCAAAACCACTAGTTTTGTAGTTGCTAACGCCGCCCCCGTAACAAGTTTATTAGCACAAGGTAATGGAGCACCTAATATACAAGACGGTTACCTTGATATTACTTGGATTAATTCAACACAACAGGTAGGCAGTAAATTAGTGGGATTAGGGGAATTAATTTCAGCAGGATTGAGCTTTAATAATGAACAACCGAGGCCAGTAGATAGCGAACAAAATATTCAAGCTAAACGGGTTAAAAAAATAAAAATCAACAGTAAAGAAAGCATTAAATACGTCATTGATGGTGAGTTATTTGAAAGTGATACGCTCAGTATTTGTATTAACCCCAGTGCATTAACAGTTTTTTTAAAACAATAAAAATAACCGCGCTTAGTGGACTCTGCTGACAATAAGCAGCTCCACTTAGCGCTTTTATTTCAATCTTCCATCCACTTTCATGGTTCATGGTTCATTATCTGTTCCAACAGCCATTCAACTTAAATTTATATTTCCTCAGCAAAAATGCTACAGAGCTAGGAATAACTGACAATTATTTTTGTAAAATTTACCACTCCGTCTTTTTAAGACCTTATAAAACAGAAATAAACAAAATAATATCAGACAGTTAGGTTCAGGCCTAGAATTTGCAATTGGATTTTTATATGTAATTTTCTAGGAGTACGACATGGACTTATTAAATATTGATCAATATTGGAAGCTGATAGAAGAAAAGCTAAATACTTGGATAGAGACAGGCATACAGCATATACCCAATTTAATCGTGGCGATTATCTTTATTATTTTATTTTCTTTATTCGCGCGTATCGCCGGTAATGTAATGCGTAAAGTATTAAGGCGTGCATTTGACTCCCACCAAATAGCAGACTTAATTACAGCGATTCTTAAGACATGTTTAATATTAATGGGTATTTTCATCTGCTTAGACTTTGTTGGTTTAAAAGGCACAGTGACCTCGTTATTAGCGGGTGCAGGGATAATTGGTTTGGCGATTGGTTTTGCCTTCCAAGATATGACTGAAAATTTAATTGCCGGCATTGTAATGGGGATTAGAAAACCATTTAAAATCGGGGATATAGTCGAAGCTGATGGCGTATTTGGTACTGTTAAAACGATTAATTTACGCAATACCTTAGTTGAAACATTTTTTGGTCAACTAGAAATTATTCCTAACAAAATATTGTTCAGGAATATATTAACCAATTACACAGTGATTGGTGAAAGACGTATTGAAGTCCCCGTTTCAATTTCTTATGCTGACGATCCGGATCAAGCTGCCAAGCTGTTAGTCAACGCATTAAATCAATGCGACTTTGTGATCAAAAAACAGGAAACCAATGTATACGCTGAAAGTTTTGGAGACAGCGCCATTAATTTATTAGTATGGTTTTGGATTGATTACCCTGGCCAGACAGGCTTCATGGCAGCAAGGCACCAAGCTATTTCTCTTATTAAAAACACACTATCGGAAGCTGATATCTTGATCCCATTCCCTATTCGTACCCTAGATTTTGCAATTAAAGGAGGAAAAGAGTTAGGCCAGGTATTAAATGAGCAAGCAGATGCTGAACAAGTTAATGTTAAACAAGGAGCTAAGCAACGGACTAAGCAAGGTGCTGCATCTACTAATAACTCGCATAACAAACAGCCTCATAAAAGTACTAAAGCCGCTACTAAATCCAGTATTAAATCAAATACGACAGGCACGGCAAATAACAGCTAAGCAATGCAATCGCTAATCGCTAATCGCTAATAATAGAATAATAAGTAAATTCCTCCCTACCTCTCTAGGATTATCTGTGAAGTTAATCCTAGAGAGGTGATATAACCGTGATCATTTAAGCTGAGAAATCAGCGGCCGCAAGGTCAATGCCTAACGGCGATCCCCCTTGTAATTTTTACATTCACGCATGTAATAAACACAAAGTAACTTTACTAAAAAGTCATAACAAAAAACAAATAAACAATAAAAATCAATTATTTACAGATTTGGCACAATAATAGCTAATCCACTTTACCTAATCAAAAAGGAGAAAATAATGAAAAACTCAATTCGTTCAATTATTGCACTTACCTTGTTCACTGCAGGTTCAACAACCGCATTCGCAGACAACACGTGGGAAGATAAATCTAAAGATGCATGGTTAGATGGCAAAGCAGAGACAACGCTTTTATTTAACAGTCATTTAAACTCTTTTGATATTAATACCGATGTGCAAGACCGTGTTGTGATCCTAACGGGTAAAGTAGATAGCGCCGTAGACAAATCATTGGCGGAAGAGTTAGTAACAAGCCTTGAGGGTGTTGAGTCAGTTGACAACAAGCTTTCAGTAATTAATAAAAAACAAGATAGTGAATTAGTTGCTTCGTTAACCGACTCAAAAGTTGAAGCCGTAGTTAAAAGTAAATTATTAATGTCATCGGACGTGAGCGGCACTAGTATTGAGGTTGAAGTGCTTAATGGCGTAGTGATATTAACCGGTGAAGTTGACTCAGACAGTGAAGAAGAATTAGCAGTGATGATCGCTAAAAACAGCGAAGATGTTAAATCTGTTATAAACAAATTAGAAGTTGCTGATAGCTAAACATTAATCAGCGCTTAAGAATCATATAAAGCATGCTTCGGTGTGCTTTTTCATGCACATAAAGCGTTCACTATTTCAAAGCTTTTTAAGAGTTATTTAAACCTTTAGATTAAATCATACAAACCTCCCTATCAATTATTGAAGTATTAATACCTATGCCTTAAGGAGTAATTTGTATAAATATTCTTAACTAATTAATAATAAACAATAAAAAATAGCCCTTTTAAACGAGACTGGTCGTTAAAAAAGTCGATATTTAAATAAAAATGTGCAATAACTTACCGTTAAATATTGCTAGTATGTGGCATTATAAAATATTTTAGTTATAGGCAAAAAGTCTATTGAACGACCATAAAGGATCACCGTGTTAAATATATTATTAGTTGATGACGATGAAGAGTTTACAAGCGTAGCATGCCATATTATTGAGTTTCTTGGGCATGACATCATGACGGCTAATTCTTTGCAGGAAGCGTATCAGATACTAGAAAATAATGACTTTGAGCATATTTTTTTAGACTTTATGTTACCCGACGGTAGTGGCTTGCACTTAATTGATTATATTAATAAGTCTGATCAAACACCTTATATTACCCTGATCACAGGACACCCCTTAGTAAAAGGGATGTTAGACAGCTTATGTGGCCCTAAAATAGACTACCTTGCTAAACCTTTACAACGCGAAGATTTAGAGGAAGCGCTGTCGCACAAAAGTCCAAAAGCAACAAATAAAAAGCACAACTCATCGTTACCCCATAAACATTTCGGTTGTTTAATTGGAGAATCCGATGCGATGAAAGCCCTTTATACCATGATTGAACGTGTTTCTTTGACACAGGCAAATGTGATGTTAATGGGAGAGAGTGGCGTGGGTAAAGAGGTTGTTGCACAAGCTATTCATAGCGCGACTAATAAAGTAAACAACACAGAGCATCAACTGATCGCAACGAACTGTGGCGCTTTAACCAAAGAGCTTATTGTAAGTGAATTGTTTGGTCATGAAAAAGGTGCTTTTACCGGCGCAATTGCTAAAAAAGAAGGCGTATTTCAACGTGCAGGTGATGGCACTTTATTTTTAGATGAAGTCACTGAAATGCCAATTGATATGCAACCTAATTTATTACGTGTATTGGAAAATAAAAAAGTTACCTCAGTAGGCGGTACCAAAGAAGTCGCGGTTAATTGCCGTGTTATTTCAGCCTCTAATCGCACCGTCGCAGAGATTGCAGAGAAGAAATGTTTACGTGAAGATATCTACTTCAGATTGGCCGTTTTTCCTATTGCAATCCCAGCTTTGCGCGAACGCAAAGAGGACATTCCTTTATTAGCTCATACTTTTTTACATGAGCTTAATGAAGAGAATAACCGTCAGTACCAATGGCAAGCGGTGCAATTACAACGTCTTATGGACTATGACTGGCCTGGTAACGTACGAGAATTACGTCATGCCATTCATCGTGCTTTTATTATGTCAGATCCCCAGTCGACATCGATTGAGTTACCAACAATATTCAGGTCGCCCTTCTCTTCGATATCAGAAAGTAGCCATAGTGTTAGCGCAGGGCAAACCATAGAAGATGTTGAAAAAGAATTAATCAAAGTGACCTTAAAAGATGTAAACGGTAATAAATCACTCGCCGCTGAAATGCTAGGTATTAGTACTAAAACCTTATACAACCGCCTGCATGCGTATGGTGAATTTAAAGAGTAAAGCATAGCAGTAAGGCATTTTTATAAGCCTGAGTTAGTGACCACATCGAAAAGCGATTCAGGCTCTACTTTCGAGGGCTGATACGTTAAATCCTTAACTAATAGATAAGGTTAATTAAATAATGAATGATCAAGTAAACAACAGTGATGCCAAAAAAATCAATGAACTAATTCATGACGCTCGTGCCCCATTAAATAGAATTTCAATGCAAGCAGAGATGATTAAATTAGTACTTGAAAATAATATGCCAATCGAAAAAGCATTAGAAGCTGCGGATAAAATCCTTATTTCGTGCCAACAATGCAGCCAGTCTTTAGAACACATTGCAAATAAAAAATCGGATTAATTGAGACGAAATAAATCGGGATAAAGTAAGTGTTTAACTTATATTTAAAAACGCTTTCAAAGCAAATACATAGGAAAATAAATGACATCGATTTCTCGCTTATTAAATAACAAACGCATTTCATGGGCTTTAATCTACTTTATTGTCATCGGCATGATCACGATTAATGTCGTATTAGCATTAAAAACAATCGATGAACTAGCAAAAACGCAAAAAAGCTTAACCAATACTGGGGAGGTTATTTTAGCGTTAGATAAATTGCATATACTTGTTTTATCTGCAGAAACTGGACAGCGTGGTTATTTATTAACGGAAAATAAGGACTATTTAGCTCCCTACCAAGAAGCACTTTCATTAGTGTTAAGTCAAATTCAAAAAGTCAAAGCCCTACAGACAGATATGGTGGCTGACCTAGACAAACAACAGGTATTGTTAGAACTTGTTGCAACAAAATTAGATGAACTCACCTACACCGTTGAACTCGCACTTAACGATAAAGAAAAAAGAGCTATTCGCACAGTTATGACGGGCAGAGGTAAAAACCTTTATAACGAAATAAAAACCTATTTTGATGAATTGCAAAATGCTGAAGTTAAACATCGTTACAACCTATACAAAAAACTCAATAAAATTGAAAAAGAAGCACAGGTGACCTTTAGTACCTCCGCCATCACCAGTTTTTTATTATTATTTGGCTTATGGTTTTTAGTGCGAATTAATAATAAAACAGAGCAACAATACAAAGATACTTTAGAGCAGCAAAATGAAAAACTAGCGGATGAAGTAAAAGAACGCACTAAAGAGTTAACTTTGTACTCCGAGGAGTTATCACGCAGTAACCGAGAATTAGAAGACTTTGCTTTTGTAGCATCACATGACTTACAAGAACCGTTAAGAAAAATTAGGGCTTTTGGTGATCGCCTGATGACTACCTACGCTACTGAAATTGACCCTAAAGGTCAGGATTACCTTCAACGAATGTATAATGCGGCAGAACGGATGTCGAACTTAATCAATGACCTACTCGAGTATTCTCGTATTAATACTCGAGGTAAGCAATTTGTGAGTGTTGCGCTAGATGAAGTGTTAGAAGCCGTATTAGATGATTTAGAAGTGGCCATTGAAGAGAGCAAGGCGGAGATCATAGTGACCGCATTACCCGTTATAAATGGCGATAAATCACAACTTGATCAACTTTTTTTGAACCTACTAAGCAATGCAATTAAATTCAAAAAAGAAGCCGTTTCACCGCATATCAATATCGATTACAAAGAAACCATGGTCTTTGACCCACAATTAGAAACCGACAGTTTATGGTATGAAATCACCGTAAAAGATAACGGCATTGGTTTTTCACAAGAATTTGAAGATAAAATATTTATTCCGTTCCAACGCTTACATGCACGTTCTCAGTATAAAGGAACAGGCATTGGTTTAGCGGTATGTAGACGTATCGTAGAGCGCCATGGCGGTATTATCTCAGTACAAAGTGAGGTCAATGTAGGCTCTGAATTTACAATCAAAATCCCACATGATTTTACTTTTACAACAACCAGTTAAGGTTAGATAAATGAATACAAAAGCAATTACCATTTTAATCGCAGATGATGATGAAGATGATCGCCTATTAGCTCAAGATGCACTAGCAGAAAGCCGTGTATTAAATAAACTGCATTGTGTTGAAGACGGTGTTGAATTACTTGAATATTTAAACCGAGAAGGTCAATACCAAGATAAATGTAGCTCACCAAGACCTGATTTAATATTATTAGACCTTAATATGCCGCGTAAAGATGGACGCGAGGCGCTGAAAGAGATTAAAGAAAATCCAAATTTAAAGGGTATCCCGGTGGTTATTTTAACCACTTCAAAACAAGAAGAAGACAAAATTAAAGGCTATAACTTAGGCGCTGCGTCCTATATTACTAAACCCGTTAATTTTGAAGGCTTAGTTGAATTAATGAAAGTATTAGGGAAATATTGGATTGAGTTTGTTGAGTTTCCTGTTTCTAATGATGATTAGCCGCTTCTTGTAATGATCCATTTCCCTAGCGCTAGTTATTGCTAGCGTGAGTTATTGCTAGCGTGAGTTGTTTCTAGCTTTAGTTATTTCTAAAAGTGCTGAATTATTTGTCCGCAAACAAATGGAACTCATCACTTACTACTTGAACAATAATACAGGGCTAGTACTGACTAGCCTCTAAGTAACACCCAAGTAGCTGAAGAGCGAAAACCCTTTAAATACTGAATTCAATTTAAATTATAATCAATGAAGACTTAACCATGACTGAATCTATAAAAAGAGTATTGCTGGTAGAAGATGATGAAGATGATTACCTATTAACCAGTGACTATCTTCAACAAGTCTCCAATTATCAATTTGAAATTCAATGGACAGATAGTGCAGTTGAAGCGTTAGCCTTACTCAAGCAAAATAAACACGATATCTGTTTACTTGATTTTCAACTTGGTTCATTGAATGGTTTAAATGTGTTACAACAAGCGATTAATGCGGGCTGTACCATTCCCATTATTATGTTGACGGGTCAGACAGATAGCGAATTAGATAATAATGCACTGGATGCCGGCGCGGTTGATTACGTTATCAAGTCAGAACTTAATACCACGCGTTTTCATCGTGCTATTCGTTATGCACTGTCCCGTAAAGAAGTTGAAAATGAACGCTTAGAGCGCATTAAAGCTGAGACTAAAAATCGCTCAAAGGATAAGTTTGTTGCACATCTAAGCCATGAACTGCGAACCCCCCTTACCTCTATTTTAGGCTATACGGAACTCTTATTATCGCACCAAGAAAATACTCATATTCAATCAGAGTTAAATACAATATTAAATAATGGTAAGCATTTATTAGGGCTGTTAAATAACGTATTAGATCTCTCTAAAATAGCGGCAGATAAATTAGAATTAAATAATGCGAATATTGCCTTAGACAACTTTATTACAGACCTGTACGCGTTAATGTCAGTGACAGCAGAAGACAAAGGTATTTCACTTAATATCAATACAAGCACCCCACTACCACTTGAAATCAATGCCGATCCGATTCGTTTAAGGCAGGTCTTTATTAACTTGATTCATAACGCCATCAAGTTTACCGATAATGGGGCCGTGACCATTGATATCTGGTTACAAACAGAAGCGAATAAAAACACCTTATATTTTACTATCACTGATACAGGTATTGGTATTCCTCAACATTTATTAAAAACCATCTTTAAACCCTTTGAACAAGTTGAAGATATTGTTTCTCGGAATGAAGCTGGAGCAGGATTAGGACTAGCCATCTGCTGCGAATTATTAAAAAAGATGGGTGGCACAATAAAAGTTGAATCAGAGGAAAATGTTGGCAGTAAATTCATTATTAGTTTAAATCTTGGTGATTTATCTAATACGCGTATTGAACCATTTGCCTTTAACCCTATCAACGCGCAAGCACCTGAGGCTACTCTGCCGCAAATAAGCGGACGTATTTTAATTGTTGATGATATAAAAGATATTAGAAACTTAATTGGCTTTATTTGCCGCTCCTTTGGGTTAAGTGTTTGCTATGCAGTTAATGGTGGCCAAGCAGTTACTAAAATCATCGAAGCACAGGTACAAGGTACGCCCTTTGATAGCATCTTGATGGATATTCATATGCCAGTGTTAGATGGTAAACGAGCCATTGCCAAATTAAGAAGCATGAAGATCACCACACCGGTTATCGCGGTTACAGCAGCCACCATGAAGGGTGTTGATCAAGAACTAAAATTGCTCGGTTTTAATGATGTAGTGGCAAAACCGGTAGATAGAGAAGTATTATATCGAGCATTAGTAAATTGTTTAGGCATCAATATAAACTCTTCTGGTATTGAAACTCAAAGCACTGACAACACTTCATCACCACTTGTTAATACTGAAGATGGCAATTTAATCGCGTCGCAACAAACAAAAGATAACGTAATAGCTATCCAACTCGATGCAAATAAGCTGAACAATACTTCAGCAACAAGCTCTCAATCAACAGCACAAAATTTAGAGGCTGTCGAGGTGTCAAAACGGTTTTTAATTATTGAAGACGATCAAGATGCTGCTCAAATAACAGCGTTATTACTGAATAACCTCAATGTAAAAACACAAATTGCGCACAGTGCTGCTGAAGCGATAGCTTTATTAACCAGTAAAGATCAACCCACTAAAGATGATTTTTACGACCGTATTTTACTGGATATCAACTTACCCGATGCAAACGGATTAGCTTTTTCAAAAGAATTACGCTTGTTATTACCAGACAGTGAAATAACTATCATCAGTGGTAATGAGATTAGTGCAAAAACCTTAGCCGAGTTTGCGATTGACCAAGCTTTATTAAAACCAATCAATTTAGCGATGCTTAAAGATATTATTTAACGTCGAGCTAAACCTTGAAGATAACTTTATCCGTTTAACCCTTTAACCTTAGAGGCTAAAAGTGCTAAACAACTGCTCCGCTACACAGCCACTAGGCTGATAACCATTGTTTATGATGAGCGATGGTTATCAGTTCTATTTATTAACAACAAGTTAAATCCCCCTAAAGATTGTTCTACCTATCAACTCCAATATCATCCTCACTCACAGTACTGAGCACTTCACCGATAACAAACCACCTATTGCAACATCGTAATAACAATATTAAAAAATAAATTGATAACAGGTCGATATTAATAACAACGTAAATATCTACTTCATCGTCATTGTCATCGTCATCGTCAATAGAGTAGTGCACTCTTTCTTTGCTCTGCAAACTTTACACTTTATCTTGTAAAGTTTACTTCAACTCACTTTCCTAAAAAACAGAAAACCAAATAAAAACAATAAAATCAATACATTAAAAACTGGCACGCATCTCGCAACATAGATATCAACAATATCATTCAACATACAAAAAGGAGCGTCACATGTTAGGTTGGGCATTAACTTTCTTTATCGTTGCAATCATTGCAGGTGTGTTAGGTTTTGCAGGAATAGCTGGAGCAGCGACAGGAATAGCTAAAATAATATTCTTTGTCTTTGCCGTATTACTGGTGATTTCATTAATTGCTAACGCACTAAGAGGTCGAACACCAAAGCTTTAAGCATTTAAATGTTAAGCATTAAAACGAGCCTATTTATATACATTAAACATTTGAACTTTAAACATTAAAGTGAATCTATATCACATAAATTAATTATTACTGGAGATCGACTATGAACTTTAACAAACAAAAAACACTATTAGTACTAACACTTGCGTCAACATTAGGTTTAGCGGCTTGTAGCGATGATAGCGCAGAAACAGCAGGTGAAAATATTGACGAAGCAGCTGCGGAAACGAAATCATTTGCAGAAAATGCTGGCGATAACCTAGATACGCTTGTTTCAGATACTAAAGATGCAGCGGGAGAAGCCGGTGATACACTAACCGAAGCTGTCTCTGACTCTAAAGGTGCAGCTAGCGATGCAGGTGACAAAATAAAAGACGCAGCAACTGATACAGGTAATGCCATAGAAGATGCCTGTGAAGATGTTAAAGGTGAATTAGGCGCTGAAGATAAAGACTGTTAATCACTAACCTATTGCGGTGATCTAAAAATTAACCACCTTTTAGCCTAATATAGCTTTTAATATCAAGCTTAACTTTGATATCAAGTTTAACAAGGTTTTAAGAATGGCTTTTAATATCACTTAAAATATGGCAATAGTTAACAAAAATGCATCGTGCTAATACACGATGCATTTTTTATTGCGGCTTTGTAAGTTGCAAACATCTCATAAAGCTAAAAAAATAACAATCTAGTATCTAGAAGAGATGCAGCGTTCTTAACGCTCACTTTTCACTTCATTTACAATAACTACGTTTTAAAAACGCGATTAAATTTAAAATTAAACGGAATAACAACGCTTCAGCACTGACATCGCATCATTCAATGCCTTGGTCGTCTCCAAACATCCGCCTTTATCAGGATGGTATTTTGCCAATAACTGTCGATAGCGCTTTTTAATCATCACTAAATCACATGGCTCTTGTAACTCAAGCAAAGTTAATGCAGCGATCTTTTCACTATTGTCCCCAATATTAAGCCAAAAACTATCTAGTAGATTAGCTACATCTTCACTTGATGTGTCGTGCAAATTATTGATATCTAAATAATAACCCCTTAATGGATCATTATTCGCCAACTCAAGGTGTAGATTATATTTAGGGTCATTAGCTCTATTTTGCTGACCTTGCTCGGCGGGTAAAAATTGAATATTTAAGGCTTCAATAATAAGCATGCCCTCTTGAGCGGCTTGTAATTGATCATTTAACTTATAGAGTGCATGAAATAAAAGAAAGTGTTTCTGAAAGAGGTCTAAGTTATCAAAGAAGGTGGCATTTCTAGAAAAAGGTTCTTTTTTCGAGTAAGCCGTATCTATCGAATTTAGTGGCTCTGCTGCTTGTTGTGGAGGTTCTTGTGGAGATGCTTGCTGCTGTAACAGTGTTAACAGATCATACTCTTTGATCCCTTGCGGATAACCTTTAAGCATTTTTAATAGACGACTGTTGTGATAGCTATTTTTTTGTTCCTTGTTTTTCTGCTCACTTTTCTGATCATTGCTTTGTTGATGCTGACTCACTAACACTGCTCCCTTTCATTAACCTATACCCGTTAAGCTAATATCAATAACTGCAATACAATAAATATATGTTTAGTTCTAACTTACAACTTTACACCTGTACCACTATGAACATAAGCGTAGCAGATTTACATCGTAGTATAGTTAGATAGATTAAAAGTTTTGTAAAGGGAATAACCATTTACAAAACTTTTGGCTTAAACTAGCTCCTTTTTCCTGCCTAATATCTGATCATTAAATTAACGAAATTGCTATTAGCAGGTTCCTTAGCTATTTAATCGCCTATTATTTAGTAGTTCTGATCAATGGTACGAAACGTCAAATTAATACGAGCCGTATTGACTTTTTTAGTCGGTGGTAATCGATGTAACCAATGCGTTTGAGTTGCGCCTTTCATAACTAATAAACTGCCATGTTGTAAGAAAATCGACTTCGTATCTTGGTTTACTTTATGTTTAAAAGAAAACTTACGCTCTGCACCAAAACTTAATGAAGCAATCGCCCCATTCTTTTGTAAGTCTGTTTCACCATCATGGTGCCAAGCCATCCCTTCTTCACCAGTACTATAGAGGTTTAATAAACAAGAATTAAACTGATGCCCTGTTGCTTCTTCTACCCTCTTTTTTAATACTAGTAGTTCAGGCGTCCAGGGTAAGGCCACTTTCGTCATATTAGAATAAGTGTAATTAAAAGATTCATTAGCATACCAAGCGACCTTTCTCTTGGTCACAATCACTTCACCTAAAATATTTGCTTGGTCATGTTTCCATTGAATGGTGTTAAGCAAGATATCAAAGAAATAATTCGCTTCATCAAAGGGGATTAACAGCCCATGGTACTCTACTATCCCATCGTAATTAATAATGTTAATCGGCGACTCTTCTAGCGCTGAAAATAAGTCCAGATTGTACATTCTATTTCCTCTTTTAAAGCAAACTCATCACTAAGCTAATATTTGTAAAACTGCGCTATTTTCTACAAAACTTCACTATCTTCTAGAAAGCTTAATATAAAGAAATAACGACAAAAATATAATAGCAGCCCCTATCAGCTTTTGTGTTTCAAGTATTTCTCCAAGCACCACCATGCTCATGAGCAGTGTCCAAATGGGTTCTAAAATCATGATTAATGCGGCAGTTTCGATCTTAATTGAAAGTTGTCCCATGGTTTGTAATAAATAACGGATTGAAGTCGCAACAACAGCAGAAATAACGAACCAAACTATCACGTAATTGGTTAATTCAAAGTGAGCTTGTTCGTTAAACACAGCAAAAAGTGCAGTAAAAATGCCTACCGTCAATAACTGTATAAAGATAGAGATAAGCGGCTTAACACTGCTGGACATCTTTTTATTAAATACAAAATGCATAGACAGTAACGCAGAAGCAAGTAAAAAACACCATTGGCTTTTCTCTACCTGCCAACCATTAGACAGTGTCATCAACATCATGCCAGCAATCGCAATAGGTAACGCGAACCAGAATGCTCTATTAGGGCGTTGACGAAAAAACAACCATGAAGTAAAAGGTGCAATAATCATCGCTAAGCTCATGATAAAGGCCCCTTCAGAGACGCTGGCAGTGATTGACATCGCATAGACCCAGACCTTCATTGAAACGGCTAAAATAAGGCCAACGGAACACACTGATATAACTTGTTTGAAGTTTAAGCGTAATACTTTTTTATAACAAAAAGGAAATAAGATAAGACTCGCAAACAAAAATCGAACCGATAAAAAGATGTCACCCGGTACTGACTCAATCACTATTTTAGAAGCAATCCAACCAACTGCAGCTAGCAATGTAGCTAATAATAAATGAAACTCTCCGCGCATCGGTTTTCTCTTTTTAATTGTTTTATTTTTACGTTTTATAAACACAAAAAAGCAACCAAACTGTTCCGTAAGGTTGCTTTTAATAAACTGAATGACTAGCCACACTAGTTTAACTGAGTCACAAGAATTAGCTTAACTTATTTGCAACATTCAGATTAACTATGCTTAGATTTATTCTTGTATAGTTTTAATGTATGGCTTAGTTTACTCAGGCTGACTGTATTCAGGATAATCCGTTAAGCCTTTTTCGGCTCCACCGAATAACGACTCTGGATCATGAGCAGCTAATGGGTATCCATTTTTAATACGGTTTGGTAAGTCGGGATTAGACACAAATGGACGTCCAAAACCAATCATATCAGCCAATCCACTTTTAATAGCTTGCTCGCCTTTTTCAGCATCATAACGTCCCGCGTAAATTAATGTTCCTTGATAAGCCGCACGAACATTTTCTTTAAATATTAAAGGTGTTTCAGGTGCATCGTCCCAATCCACTTCTGCAATATGAATATAAACAACATTATGCGTATTCAATAATGCAGCGGCGGCGCTATAAGTTTCTACAGGCGTTTCATCAACCGTACCGTTTAATGAAGTAAACGGCGCTAAACGAACTCCCACGCGATCTGCACCGATAGCATCAACCATTGCAGCAACCACTTCACCTAGAAAACGTAGACGATTTTCAATACTGCCGCCGTATTCATCAGTACGATTATTGGCATTTGAGTCAATGAATTGATTGATTAAATAACCATTAGCAGCATGAAGTTCAATACCATCAAATCCCGCTTCAAGAGCATTCAGTGCCGCTTGACGATATTCTTCAATAACAGCTTTAATATCCGCTTTCGTCATTTGACGAGGTTCAACTACATCAACAAAACCAGGTGTACCAACACCATCATCAACAAATACTTTTACATTTTCAGCTTTTAAAGTAGAAGAAGAAATCGGTTGAACACCACCCGTATTATCTGGGTGTGATACTCGACCAACATGCCAAAGCTGAGCAAACATAACACCGCCTTTTGCATGTACGGCATTGGTTACTTTTTTCCAACCCGCAATTTGTTCTGCACTGTATATCCCAGGTGTCCAAGCATACCCCTGACCTAATGCAGAGATTTGTGTGCCTTCACTAATAATAAGCCCTGCACCTGTGCGTTGTGCATAATACTTAGCCATGATGTCATTTGCTTCATTACCCGGTTGAGTAGCACGAGAACGTGTCATCGGTGGCATCACAATGCGGTTTTTTAATGAAAATTTGCCTAATTGAAGTGGTTGAAATAGTAAATCTGTCATCATATCTTCCTTTAAAAAATTATTCAGTTTTAATCAATTCTATTTGATATCCATCGGGTCTGTAATAAAAGCAATATGAGGTTGCACCTATAACAGGGCCAGACTCACCTATCACTTTTCCACCTAATGCATTGTTCTTGCTGCAAGCAGCGTAAATATCTTCAACGCCAAGCGTAAGGATTAATTAAGAAGCGCAGTACCGCTTCGATAGCCAACAATATACTCCACTCCATTGGTACTTTAAAATTATGATTAATTATCATAATAATAATTAAATGTTATACATAATCAGGTTAGTTAACGACTGCTCAACAGCGATTAACCTTATTTACCTCAGCCCTATTGGTATGAATATTTTGAGATGAAAAGAAATGAGGTGAAAGGAAATAAGCTCAACGCAAAGTAGAAACACTTACAATAAATAATTTAAGTAATCTAAGTTATATAAGTTACATAAGTTACATAAGTTACAAATGTTAGTTAAAGCATAAAGTTGTTTAAAGTTACTTGAGGTTATTTAAGGTTGCATAGCCTTTAAATACAGCCTATTGTTAATACAATATTATAAAAAGGAGTTTTAAAAATGAAAGAGATGATCGTAAAAAACTATATGGATGTTAATTTTGCGAAGATTTATGAAGATATGCCAGTGATAACCGCATCAATACAACTCATTCAGAAAGAAGCATTAGGTGGGCCCGTTATTGATCAAAATAACATATTACTTGGTTGGATTTCTGAACAGGAATGTTTACACGTAACCACTCAATTTGCTTATCACAACCAGCGAATAGGTTTAGTTCAAGACATCATGCGTAAAGAAGTGCTAAGCGTTAAAGCAGATCAAACAATTTTCTCATTGGCAGAAAAGATGGTGGGTCCTCAACCTAAAACTTACCCAGTGATTAACGAAGACAATAAAGTGGTGGGTGTGATATCTCGTCGTCGCGTATTAAAAGCATTATTAGATAACAATTTTTAATCAAGTTTAAGATGGCTTTTCGGCAGGCTAAAATAGTTTTACTAAGCTCGTTACTTAATAAGCTAATTGAACGAATTAAAAACGTCTATTTACTCTATTTTTTAATATCTTATAGTAAATAGACGTAGTACTAGCAAGAAAAAAGTAACGATTCTAAGCAGTAGCGTTAGATGCGTTCAATTTATTAGCCGTCCAAACATACAATAACTCTAATGCTATTGTTGCAGCAGCAAGTGCAGTGATCTCGCTTTGATCGTAAGCAGGTGATACTTCAACCACATCCATTCCCACCAAGTTAATCCCTTGCAGTGCACGAATGATTTTTAATGCTCTATCCGAGCTAATACCACCACATACTGGCGTACCCGTACCCGGTGCAAAAGCAGGATCTAAGCAATCAATATCAAAGGTTAAATACACCGGTTTGTCACCGACAATCTGTTTAACCTGAGACACAATCTCATCAACTGATAAATCATTCGCTTGCATCGCATTAATCACATTAAAGCCATGTCCTTGCTGCTTATATTCAGTACGAATACCAATTTGCACTGATGATTTAGGGTCAATCAACCCTTCCTTAGGCGCATGGTAAAACATCGTACCATGGTCATAACGACTACCATTATTATAAGTATCAGTGTGGGCATCAAAATGAATTAATGCCATTTCACCATGATGCTTTGCATAAGCCCGTAATAAAGGCAGCGTTACAAAATGATCGCCCCCTAAACTGAGTAACATTTTACCACTGCTTAGAATTTGGTCGGCTGCCGCTTCAAGACGTTGTGTCATGTCTTCAGCATCACCACAGTCAAATACTAAGTCGCCAGCATCAATCACCTTGGTATGCTCAAACAGTTTAAACTCCCATGGGAATTTTTTACTTTCCCATGACAAGTTAACCGAGGCACGGCGCACTGCATCAGGGCCCATACGCGCACCAGAACGACCTGATGTTGCCATATCAAAAGGCACACCGAGTACAACTACGTCCGCATTTTCTGCCAATGGATCTTTCGCTAAAGGATTTTTCACTAACGGACGACGCATAAACGTCATCGCATTAGAATATAAAGAATAATCTTCTTTAGTGAATAAATCGTTAAAGGATGCCGACATTTAAAAACCCTCTAAGTAAGTGTAACCCGCTAAACCTTGCTCTAATTCATCTAAAATACTTTGCTGCTCTTCAACCGATATACGCGATGATGCCAATGCGCGGTAATTATCACGAATTGCTTCAACGTCGATATGTACATATTTCATCACATCTTCAACGGTATCGCCTTCATTTAATGAATCGATATTCCAGCTACCATCTTCTTCTACATTAACCACAACGCTATGTGTATCACCAAATAGGTTATGCATATCACCTAAAATCTCTTGGTAAGCCCCCACTAAGAAAAAGCCCATTAAGTAAGGTTTATCAGCAGACCAAGCTGGTACAGGTAAGGTTGTTTCAATGCCTTGTCCATCAACATATTGGTCAATCACACCATCAGAATCACAGGTAATATCTAACAATACAGCGCGACGTTCGCCCGCATTCTGTAAGTTAGACAGCGGTAAAATTGGGAATACTTGATCAATCCCCCACGCATCTGGTAGCGATTGGAATAGTGAAAAGTTAACAAAGAACTTATCCGCTAAACGCTCGTTTAAATCATCTAAAATAGGACGATGAAAACGGTTTTTAGTACTCATTTGCGCGCTTAATTCATGGTAGATACGTAATGCAACTTGCTCACCCCAAGCACGCTCCTGCAAACTTAATACACCCGTCGCAAATTGATTATGTACTTCTACGATGTCACTTTGTGTATCGTTGTAAATCTCAATTAACGCTCGATCATCACTACCGCCAGATAACAAGCTCCAGTTATTCCACATATTTTGTAGCAATAATGAACCAGCCTCCACCGGCGCTTCAATCACTTCTGGTTTGTAAGTTTCTGCACCAATAACATTGGTGATTAACACCGCGTGATGCGCTGTTAATGAACGACCAGACTCAGAGATAATCGCAGGTTTAGGTTGATCATAAAGATTACAAATATCACTAATCGTGATCACAATATTACGAGCATATTCCGCTAAACTATAATTCATTGAATTATGAGATTGGCTACGAGTGCCATCGTAATCTACCGCTAAACCGCCACCCACATCTAAATAGTCTAATGGCACACCCATCGTGCGTAATTCACAGTAAAAACGTGCTGCTTCACTCACACCATTACGTACATCACGAATATTCGCCATTTGCGAACCTAGGTGAAAATGTACTAGTTGTAATGTATCTAGTTGGTTTTCAGCTTTTAAACGTTCAACAACCGTTAATACCTGAGCAGCAGCAAGACCAAATTTAGACTTTTCACCGCCGCTTGATTGCCATTTACCCGCGCCCTGAGAGGCTAAACGAATACGCAAGCCCATACGCGGCTTAACGCCTAACGAACGAGCTTCTTCTAACACTAAATCAAGTTCAGATAATTTCTCTAATACAATGAGTACTTTATGGCCTAGTTTTTCACCAATTAATGCTAAACGAATATATTCTCTGTCTTTGTAGCCATTACAAACAATCACAGAACTGGCTTTATGTGCCAACGCTAAAACTGCTAATAATTCAGGTTTACTGCCCGCTTCAAGCCCGAGTTGTTTATGCTCTAACTCCGCTTGGCTTGCTAGAATTTCATCAACAACTTCTTTTTGTTGGTTAACTTTAATAGGGTAAACCAATAAATAATTATTATCGTATTCAACTTCTTGAATTGCTTGGTTAAAAGCATCACAAATATTGTGTACACGTTGGTGTAATATTTGCGGAAAACGTACTAAAGCAGGCATGCTTAAATTACGCTCAGCCAATTGCGTTGCAATGTCACTTAATGCAAGTTGATGATCACTGCCACTGCGCGGTGAAACATACACCTCACCTTGGTCGTTGATCCCATAAAAACCTTGGCTCCAGTAACGAACATTGTATTCCGCTCGGATGCGTTCCATATCAGTTGAATGTTGCAAATTTAGATCTCTCAATAATAATGTAAGAATAATGATGACTCAGTGAACTGAAATCACAGCTCGATGACCGCCTTTTTCTTCCTCTAATTAATAGGCATTAAATAGAGTTAAATACAGTGGCCATCGCACAATTTATGGCTCGGATTATTGGGTAATAATGGCATCACGTCTAGATAATAATTTTGCTTTGTTTAACAAAAAAAATTGAACACACAGCTAGTTCAAACATTTTTATTGATTAAAAAAGCCAATACAGGTCGAAAAATAAGCAATTAAGGGGAATAAAAGTAATTGATTTAAAAAGTGTTATACAAAATAAATGCGCAAAAATAACGGGTTAGGATTACAAAAAAATGATGCTAAAGAGTGTGCAAAATAAGAAGAGAATGGGCGGGAAATAAGCACACAATAATAAAATTTATTTTGTGTGCTTATTATATGAATCTAGGAAATTGCTTGAATCTATCAAACAAATTAAATGAACTACCTTTATTGAAATTACTTAACCTCAATTCTGCTTAATGAAAGCAGAATTGAGGTTAGTTAAAATCATAAGATTATATTTTTTGGCTATACAATGCCGCTAGTTTTGCGTAGTTCAAGGCCAATTATTGAAGCAATAACTGGCTATTGAAAGAGTGTTTAACGAAGAAATCCGCAGAAATAACGGTGTTGTATCGTTTTGCTTATCCATAACTGAGGTTACTTAAGCTTAGTCACCAGAATTTGTTCAACGCGAACACCTTCTAGATCCAACACTTCAAACTTGTAACCTTGGTGGGTAAAGTGATCCGTACGTTTAGGTAAACGTTTCAACGTATAAATCATAAAACCCGCAATCGTTTCATATTGAATACGATCAGGAAACTCTTCAATCGCCAAGCAACGCATTACCTCATTAATTGGCGTTAAGCCCTCAATCAACCAAGACGATTCATCCCTTTGTACAATTTGCTCTTCATCTTGATGTGTGATCAATTCACCCATAAAGCTGCTCAACAGATCTTTTACCGTCACAATACCCACCACGGTGGCGTATTCATTAACAATTACCGCAAAAGGTTGAGTGGCCACTTTAAAGGCATTCAATGCTTCAGAAAGCGTCAAGGTTTCAGGTAAATAGAACAAGTCTTTGTCCACCTGTGTGGGGTGAATTTGTGCCAGCTCTCCTTTTAACACTAAGCGTAAAATCTCTTTTGATTCAATACTGCCACGAATTTTATCCAAGCCACCATCACACACTAGAAAGTCATTATGAGGTTGTTCGATAATTTTTTGGCTGATTTCATCACTGCTATCGTCTAAATCAAAAAAAATGATTTGATCACGCGGGGTCATCACACTACCAATAGTACTAACTTCTAAATCAAATACATTACCAATCAGTTGATATTCTTGCTTTTGCAAACTGCCATCTTCTGCCCCCGCATCCATCATCGCGATAATATCTTCCGTTGTCACCAGCTCGGTACGTTCCGTTGGAATATGAAATAAGCGCAACATTATATTTGTCAGGCCGTTAAACAAAAACACCGCAGGCATCAACAAAAAGGTTATCCAACGCATCAAGGATACGATACGAATAGCCACCGCTTCCGGCATAATAATCGCCAACCGTTTAGGTAATAAATCAGCAAATAAAATAAATAAAGAAGTTAGGCAAATAAAAGAAAGGATAAAACTGACTTCGCCCAATAACGGGCCTTGATAAAACACACTGAGCATCTGGCGAATATAAGGCGTTAATGCCTGCTCACCGATAATACCGCCAAGAATAGAGATACCATTTAAGGCAATTTGCATCATCGCAAAAAAGTTACCCGGTTGCTGTTGCAACTCAATCACATCAAGTGCTTTAGCACTGCCCTCATCCGCCATCACGCGCAGTTTAATCTTCCTAGCCGCCGCAATAGAAATCTCCGACATAGCAAATAAAGCACCCGCTAATATTAATAAAACAATGCTCAACACATCACTCATCTTCAAACCCTTTCATCACACCATAGCCACCCAAATTGATGACTATTTAACACATTACCAACACGCTTTAAGCAACCGTTTCCGGATATATAGCGCTAAAATTAGCCGCATTATAGAGCGAGTTTCAAGTTCGACAACGGTTATTTTTTTAATTATCAAGATCCAACTGCATCGTTAGGTTAAGTAGTTGAATCTATTTAGTAATTAGGAAATTAAATATTGTGAGTTGGTTGTTTGGAGGGACGAATAATATTAGTAAAGATAAACAAAAAAATACCAATGGGGTCATTTAGTGCCTTTTGTTCCGTTACCCAAAAACACTTAAAATAAAACCTTACTCAACATGGCCCTCCCACCGTTGATTTTTCCCAAGGTAACCTTTAATTTTAGTAACAGCAAACAGGACGTTTGCGGTAGTTTCAGAATCGCCATGGACGGCCATCCTGAAACGGTGCGTTTAAAATTAATAGTTAGCTTAGAGCAGAAAAGGACTCGGTTGGCCTTTCCTTTGCTTACTTTCCTTTGGCCACTCAAAGGAAAGTAAAGTCGCTGCAAGAGCGAAACACCAAGCAAAAAATAATAAAAATGACTGGATGAGCGCAGACGAACCAATATCGCAAGTAATAAGCATCACCGTATCGATTTTGTATTTTGCATCATTGTCTAGAATCACTCCAAATAAAACATGACTCAACGTGGCTACATCCTACCGCCGTTGAGTTTTCCCAAGATAACCTTTAATTTTAGCAACAGCAAACAGGACGTTTGCGGTAGTTTCAGAATGGCCATGGACGGCCATCCTGAAACGGTGCGTTTAAAATTAATGGTTAGCTTGGAGCAGAAAAGGACTCGGTTGGCCTTTCCTTTGCTTACTTTCCTTTGGCCACTCAAAGGAAAGTAAAGTCGCCGCAGGGCGAAACACCAAGCTAATAAGAATAAAAGTGACTGGATGAGCTCAGACGAACCATTAAATAAAACATGACTCAACGTGGCTACATCCTACCACCGTTGAGTTTTCCCAAGGTAACCTTTAATTTTAGCAACAGCAAACAGGACGTTTGCGGTAGTTTCAGAATGGCCATGGACGGCCATCCTGAAACGGTGCGTTTAAAATTAATGGTTAGCTTGGAGCAGAAAACGATTCGGTTGGCCTTTCCTTTGCTTACTTTCCTTTGGCCACTCAAAGGAAAGTAAAGTCGCCGCAAGGGCGAAAAACCAAGCAAAAAATAATAAAAATGACTGGATGAGCGCAGACGAACCATTATCACCAATTAGGTTAAGCCTTGCCTTTTTCTTTGCTATTTATAGGTATAATTTTATTTTGGGCAAGCAAAAGAAAGTAAAGTCGCCGCAAGGGCGAAACACCAAACAAAAAATAATAAAAATGACTGGATGAGCGCAGACGAACATTAACCTCATAGCTATAAACTTCATAGCTTCATAGCTACATAGCTACATAATAAGATAACAACATAAATCAAAAAGCTAAACTACGCCGTCGATACTGGCATACCATCACCATACAAAAAAGACGGATCTGCAGCGTCCGCCTGCACATCAATCGACAACATGGTCACTTGCCCCACAATATTCGCAAATGACGAATCTGCGGCATCCAGGCCAATACCTACCCTAACCAACCCACTAACTGGTGCCATACGCGTTGCATCAAAAAGATACCAACGATCTTGCAAATAAACTTCAAAGAAACCATGAAAATCAGGTGGTTTTAATCCAACCGCATAACCCGACACATAGCGCGCAGGGATCCCCAAAGCACGACATAGCGCAATACTCACATGTGCAAAATCACGACAAACACCTGCTCGCTGAATGAGTACATCACAAGCGCTTGACGAAGCATCCGTACTTCCTGCAACATAGTCAATATGTGCATTTACCCAATTACAAATTTCCTCAACGCGCGAGTAACCACTGGCTAATTGACCAAACTCTTTCCAAGCAAACCGCCCGAGACGATCTGACTCACAATAACGACTCGGACTTAAAAAAGGCAAAACTGAAGCCGGTAACCTTTTATGCTCGACCTCATTTAAATAAAATATGCGCTCTATTTCTGGTGATAATTCGACGGTAGCATTATATCGAACGCTAAGTTCACAAGGGTCTGTTTTTAAACGCAAGCCACGACAACCAAAATCATTTAATTGAAACCATTCACTGTCGATAAAAGGATAAATAACAAGATTTTCTTGCACTGTTTTTTGATGCACAGTATCCGCGGCTGCAATGTTAAAAACAAAGCTTGAGGGAGATTCAACGGTATAAATAAGCTCTGAAGATATATTGACTAAATACATAACAGATAACCTCTAATCGACGATCGCCATAACAACCAATAAATACAAATAAACACCCTGTATCATTGAATCTTTTATATAATTAAACGAAATTCTGGTTTATACATTAATTGATTTAACTCACCGAGTATATGCACAATAAGTGATGAAAGCCTTTCATTTTTAACAAAAAAATAAAAACACCTCCTATAGGGTACATGCCACACCTGAAATAATTACGCTTAATAAATAATACTCAGAGTAAAATCAAAGCAGTTAAAGTTAAACCTATTAAACTAAAACTGTTCTAAAAAAATAGCACTTTACTCTGTAAAATACTTCTAACTCCCAGTTTAAAACCTTGTTCAATAAAGACAATATCCATTACCGCTATGTTTTTTCAAAAGCACTGCATTTAACAAAGCCAAACAACACATTTGGCTTAATTTCGTAAAACTTCCTTATTTAAGGTATAAATCATAGGTTTAAAATAGCGCTAACCTGAGTGCATGAATATAAATAATAAAAGTAAAACCCGACTATTTACTTGAATCATAAACGTATCCGCAGAGTAATATTTTCATCAAAAAACAAGGCTAAGTCACTATATAAGAAACAAATTCTTAACCGGCAGATATAAGGGGTGTTTTTGTTAACAAGTCCTGTAACATTATCAAAAAAATACCTAGTTAGAGCTATTTACGTGTAAATTCATCAGAGCACCTACTAAGGTTTTACATTAGTGAACGATTTAATTACCTATTAAATCCTTACAATTAATTTCAAACACTACAGTTTACTTTCATCAAAAACCTATTGTATTTAATGGGTTTTAATATCAACCAAGTTTTAATATCAACCAAGGTTAAATTTAATGCGTAAAAATCTGCCCGTTATCGATCAACGAAAAACATTCTCTCCAGATTCCAAGTTAATTTCAGTAACAGACAACGATGGCAATATAACTTATTGTAACGATGCTTTTATTGAAATAAGTGGTTTTTCGCGTGATGAATTAATTGGCCAACCGCATAACCTAATCAGACATCCCGATATGCCAGCAGCAGCATTTGAAGTAATGTGGGAGCACCTAAAGCAAGGTAAACCTTGGATGGGTTTGGTTAAAAACCGCTGTAAAGATGGGCAATATTATTGGGTTGATGCCTATGTCACACCCGTGACTGAAAATGGTGTAATTATTGGCTATGAGTCTGTTCGGTCATGCCCTAAACAGGAGAATGTAGAAAGAGCAGAAAAGCTTTATAAACGAGTAAATGCAGGTAAAGGGCTGAATAAACCTGCGCCTGTTTCAGCGCCAACTATATTTATAAGTGTCATGTTGATTTTGTCTATTGTTTGTTATATGGCAGGGTCAATACCCGTTGCATTTAGCCTTCTTGTTTGTTCAACTATTTTACATGGTATTTGGGTTAGCGCGGTAAAAAAACACATTATCACTAATTTATCTCAACGTTTAAAACATAACTTTTCTCATGAACAAGCGGTGCAATCCTATACAAACAACACTGGTATGTTGGGTAGTTTAGAAGTGGAAATTCTTAGTCAACAGGCTCATTTAACAACTATTATTAGTCGTATTGAAGATGCGGCAAAAAAAGTGTCTGCAGGCTCTCATAAATCATCGGCACTTGTGCAAAACTCTAAAAATAGCCTGGAGCAACAACAGTCAGAAACCACTCAAGTTGCAACTGCAATGAATGAAATAACATCAACAATTGCAGAGGTCTCTGAACGAGTTAACGATACGGCAAAATATACTGAAACTGCATTTGGACTTGCTATAGAGGGTAAAAAACTATCTGAAGTTACCAGTAATTCAATCAATGAACTTCGAGAAACGGTGCAAACCATTAGTCAATCGGTTATTAGCGTATCAGAACAATCAAAATTAATTGCTACAGCGACGAATATGATTGAGAAAATTGCAAAACAGACCAATTTACTTGCATTAAATGCCGCGATTGAAGCCGCTCGAGCAGGCGAACAAGGCAGAGGTTTTGCGGTGGTTGCCGATGAAGTGAGGAACCTTGCCAAGAATACACAAGATTCAACCAGTGAGATTTATAATATCGTTGAATTATTAACCCAAAAAACAGACGATGCCGTCGCTCACGTGCAAAAAGGCACCATTGAAGCAAATAACGGTTTAGAAAGGGTATTAGAGAGTGGGGAAATGCTTAATGGCATTGTTGACTCTGTTGGTAAAATTTCAGATATGTCTATCCAAATCGCCGCAGCTGTTGAACAGCAAACTCACGTATCTGAAGATATTAATCGTCAAGTAGTCAGTATTTCAGACTTAACCGATGACAATGTAACTATTACAAGCGATGCAGCCTCTTCTATTAATGACCTGAGTAAAACTGCTGACGATCTTCATGAACTAGTGATCCGCTTTAAATAACTTCCAGTCTTTAAATAAGCAGGTAATAAAAAAGTATCAATGGATGGGGTCAGTATTGCCTTCTGCCCCATTGATTTAAAAGGGCTTTAAATAAGACATTACTCGATAAAAGCCAAAAATAAACCTTATTACTTTAAACAAGTAATAAGGTAACTTAACGACAGTGCTAAAACACTACCGACAACCATCACAATAACTGAGACAGCTTAACAATTAACAACTAACAACTAACAACTAAAAATTCACAGACACTAAATATTAATGACTATGCAGCGGTAAGCCTGAACTTTTTAGTTTCATTATTTAACGTATTTGCCATATTAGATAATTCGTTACTTGATTCAGCAATATGCCTTACCGCTTGTTCAGTCTCACATGTACCAGTATTAATACCTTCTATATTTTGCGCAATTTCATCAATCGTAACACTCTGTTGTTCAGTAGCCGCTGCAATTTGAGCGACCATATCAGAGATACCTTCAACACTTAATGCTACATCAGCATTGATTTGATTCGCTTGATACGCAATTTCTTGAACCTTGTCGGTTTGAATAACATTATCATTCATGGTTTCTACTATGGCACTACTACCACTCACTATCGCTTCAATAATCACTTCAATCTCTTTTGTTGATTTTTGTGTTGATTGAGCGAGATTCCTTACTTCATCGGCAACAACAGCAAAACCTCGTCCTTGATCTCCCGCCCTTGCTGCTTCAATAGCCGCATTTAACGCCAGTAGGTTAGTTTGTTCTGCTACCTGTTTAATAACACCTAACATATTAGCAATTTGATCCGAGTCATCGCGCAGTTTAGACATTTCTATCGCTGTCTCTTTCGTTTTTGCACCAAGTGAAATTAAAGCTTGGTAAGTTTCCTCGATATGTTCTGCACCTTGTTTTGATTTTGATTGGATATCTTCACAAATATTCGAGGCGTTTGCAGTCGTTGATGCAATTTCCCTTACTGATGCACCCATTTCAGTTGTCGCGGTAACAACCTGCTCCGTTTGTCTTTGCTGTTCAGTAACGGAAGCACTTGTCTGTTCAGTGACTGAGGCGAGTTCATCCGCTGTCGTCCCTTGTTGCATGGCTATATCAGCAAGGTCCCCGATCATAGAGCGAAGGTTATTCAACATGGTAGACAATGCAACTTGTAATGCTCCTACTTCATCATAAGCATGCACCTCAATCTTATTACTTAGGTCACCTTCAGCTATCTTGGTAGCAAAAGAAGATGCCGCAATAATAGGGTTAGCAATTTTTTTAGAAAAGTACAGTCCTAATAAACTGACGATAATGGCGCAAATTATAATCAGTACGATGGCAAAGAATATTCCTTCATAGACTGAAGCAAAGGCTTCTGCTTGATCTATTTCACTTAATATAACCCAATTAAAATTATCTATTTTAATATTGTCATAAGCCGATAAAACATTGTTTCCATTATAATCTTTAATTATACCAACACCATGCTCTCCAGCCAAAGCAAGGGAAACGGCTTCTGTATCAACACCATTATTTGCGACATTCCCTGCGAAGCTTGCCATTAATGAACGACCAGTGGGATCTAAAAATGAATTAGAACGCATAAGTTTATCTTCACCAACTAAGTAACTTTCACCTGTTTCGCCCATACCATCACGTACAGCCATTATCTGATTGGTGCCATCACTAGAAAGTTGCAATGCTAATATAATGTCACTGCCTTTAATAGGAATAGCGATAAATGCAGCAGGATCGCCATTACTTGGCGCATAGGGTTGAAAATCGACAATGCCATAACTACCGGTATTACGTACCTGCTGGATAAGTTGACCTAAATTAGAACTTGCATATTTTCCGTTCAAGATATTGGTCTGATAATCCGCTTCTTTGGCTTGGGTGTAAAAAATCATCCCCTGCTTATCAACTAAAAACAAATCATAATAATCATACTGTTTTATATAGTCAGTAAAATAAGCATCATAATTTTGCTCATCTAAATTTCCGATGGTATTTGCTAACACTGTAATGTCTGAAACACGCTGCTCAAAAAAGGTTTCTATTTGCGACTTTTTTATTTGATTAATTGCTTCGAGTGATTGTGATACTTTATATTCGACATCTTCTACAGCATACATAGTGATAATACTGCTTGTTATCATTGCGGGTAAGAGCCCTAATAATAAGAATGCTAAAGTGAGTTTTGTTTTAAGGCTCCAATAAGCAATATTAAAAACTGAACGCTGTGCTAATTTTTCCATTGTAAATATCCTGTTAATTGTTAATTGTTAATTGTTATCTTGGCTACCTGTAAAAAAAACAGGGCAACGCTCTCAGTCAAAAAATCAACTCATTGCCTTCTTACTAAGATCATAATGATTTTCATCATTTTCCATTTTCTCAGCACACCCATTATGATCTTCGGTCATATTTTCAATTTCAGCAGAATTTGAAAATTAATATTTAATAATAGGTAGGAATTTCAAAACGTCAATTGTATTACAATAATTTTATTGATCTAAAGCAATTTTACATACATTTAGTTAGCCACTGGGAATGGTAGGCCTAAGCGGGGAAGTCTTTCTTTTTTACTATTACCTCAAATAACTTCTTGGATTCAAATAAAACTTACTCAATTTGGTCAAATCGAGGCACAATCAATTTCCCCAAGCCATCAATTACTTTTAGCAAAGCCAAACAGGGTATTTAGCTTAAGTTCATACTGCGTATGGATGTGCTGTACAAGCTGATGCGTTAAATAAGGAATTGCTTTGCTATTTGTAGGTATAGCTTTTATTTAATACCAACTACATTAACTATGTGATCAAATATTGCGCAGGAAAATGGGGAAATTTAAGGCAGAGTAAAATATCTATTATCAAACTCCATTAAAAATGGGAGGATTACCAAATAGATTGTTCCCTTTACAAAACGTTTAACGTGAAAAGAGCTCCTTTTTAGCAACAAGATTGATCTGCTATTTAGCAGAATTGGTAAAATAGGGAATGAAAAAGTGATTTATTTGCAAAGCCAAACGGAGCGTTTGGCTTTGATTTGAAGTAAAATTATAATTCAATACATTGTTCAGATGATGATGACTTACCAATGCTATTTGACGCACTAACACGATAACAATAAGTTTCACCGACTTGAACACCTTCGTCATTATATGATGTTATATTTTCAGCAACATAATACGTGGTTCCATAATCAACATTAGATTGAATTCGGCGCTCAATAATAAATTCTACTTCATTATCAGAATTATCCCCCCAGGAGATATATAAATCGACTTGATTCGCTTGTTCCAAGTTTTCCTCTTCAACAATAGATTCATTAACAATCGTTCCATTAACAATCGATCCATTAATAATAGGAGCTTCATTCTTTGAATCCTCAACTAAAGTCGTCTCTGAAGTAATGTCTTCTGCTTTAGCCTCTTCTGTAACGATTATTGAATCTAATGACTCTTTAGCACCAGATTCTTCACTTGACTCAGCTTGTTTTGATACTTTAGCAGGCTCTGAACTTGATGAACCAGATGATCCACACCCCATCAATAAAACAGGACAAAGAATTAACACCACCTTAAATAGAGTACTTTTTAAAATCATCATTTTTGTCTCCAACAAAAGTGATGATTCAGAAATTTTTATATATAACAGAAGAAAAAATGAAGAGGATAAATGAGAAGTATCATCGCCTCGGTAACTCCGCTGCCGTAGACGATTAATTGTCAATAGGCCGGTGGTTTTGCGTATTAAGGTTTCCCTTAAGTTGCCTTTTTCTAGCTAATAATATTGTAATTACTGAATCAGATGCATTAGCGCAATAGATTATTATTAATATATTAGTTTATCGAATTGGTAAAAATAAATTAGACAACTATTTATAGCACGCTTTAATTTTAATACAAATTCGAAACGTCCTTTGTGATGCGAAAAAATTAAAACCCCAAATTTATCAACAACTTGAAGTCAAACTTAATAAGTCAAAAAAATATAACACTTACCTATAACAGCCTATTAATTCAAATAATCACAATATAATTACTTCCTGGATTCGCATAATAAGAACCAAGCTATTCTTGAAAGATCAGGAAAAATGGTTAGTTTTTGCCGCCTGACTCCTTTGATGGTTAAGTACAGGTTTACTCGAGTCCAAAATAAAAGCGACATTGCTCTGAGGTAAGATTATCGTATTAGGGATATCTTTTGTCATAATAACCACTTAAATCAACACTAAAGACAAGATATGATGGACGCATCAACTTTTCATTGCAGCATTTTCAACATAACAAGGATCACTGCCGTGGCGCCTACACTTAATTTTAAAAGCATAGCGGTATCCACCACTATTGCTGCTGCTCTCTATATGATGGCGTTTCCGTTAGCAAGCTATCCCATTTCATTTTCATATAGCGCTGCGGTTATATTAATAACACTGACCTGTTGGAGCGCTTCATTGCTCCCCCCTTTTCTGACTGGATTAATGTTTTTTGCATTATCAATTGTATTGCAATTAATTGAACCTAACGCTCTATTCTCAGGGTTCTCTTCCACCGCTGTTTGGCTGATTATCTCAGGGTTTATTATTGGCTCTGCTATTTCCACCTCTGCTTTAGATAAAAAATGTGCTTCATTCATCGCTCCCCATTTAACACTTAGCTATCCACGACTTATCTCAGGTTTGGTGTTTAGTGCCATCATTTTAGGGTTTATTATGCCCTCTTCAGTTGGTCGCGCCGTGGTATTAATTCCAGTTGGGATGGCACTTGCTGAGCATGTGGGCTTTACTCAAGGAAGTAATGGCCGTAAAGGTGTGGCAACGGCGTTAGCAATTGCATGCAACATGCCTAGTTTTGCTGTATTACCGGCAAATATTCCTAATATGATTTTAGTTGGTTCGAGTGAAACACTGTTTAATATACACTTTGGCTATATGGAGTATTTACTATTACATTTCCCAATATTAGGGATTGTTAAATCTTTGTTAATTGTCTACTTAGTATTGAAGTTATTTCCAGCCTCAATCGTCGAAAAGCCGACTAAGAGCTTGCATTCGCAGGATACAAACAAGTCGAGTGATCATATACACATCAATATATTACAAAGAAAAGTTGTCGTTATTCTCGGACTCACCTTGCTGTTTTGGATCACTGACTCAATACATGGTGTGAACCCAGCATGGGTCGGTCTTATTGCGACTATCGTTTTATTATTACCACGATGGGGTGTGCTTGAAACCAAGAAATTTAACAGTTCAGTTGATTTTGGTACCGTCGTATTTGTTGCTGCAGCACTCGGCTTAGGCACATTGGTTAATGTTTCAGGTGTAGGTGCGTTTATGGGAGAAGCATTTACTCATTTATTACCGAGCGCATCGGAAAACAGCTTTTTTAGTTTTATGTCGCTTTCGCTTATTTCAACATTAACAGGATTAGTAACAACCGTTCCCGGTGTCCCAACCGTACTTTCACCAATGGCCACTGATTTTGCGCAAGCCACAGGACTTTCATTACCCGCAGTATTAATGACACAAGTTATCGGCTTTTCAACTGTGTTATTCCCGTATCAAGTCGCTCCTTTAGTGCTTGCCATGCAGTTATCACGGGAGTCACTTGCGAGCTTAGTAAAAATAACTATACCGTTGGCGATATTAACCATAGTCGTGTTAATGCCACTTGATTATTTATGGTGGCAACTATTGGGGTGGATATAATGACTGAACAAGAAAATAATAGCTTTTATAATTTTTGACTAGGCAAGGCCTTAAAGATAAGAGCCGTCAGGAAGTGAACGCTGGATTAATCGCCGTTGTGGGGTTAGGTATTATTGATAGCTGTTGTTTTAAATATTTTTTAATAGGTATTGTTGTTAGACGCTGTTTCGGATAATTGTTAAGGGATGCTTTGGTAAAGATTGTTTTGAAATAAAGTTGCGAGGAGATAACTTAGCATGGCTAAGCTTACTACCTCGCAAAGCGATTAAATGGTTTAAACTAGCGCCCAATATCCCGGAAAAATAACAGTATTAGGCTGAAAATCCATTAGTATTCGTACTTTTGCTCAATTTTTCTTTTCTCAATAAGATAAGTTTTATTATCGATTTGATCAGCAATCAATAGTTCTTCTAAAGCAATTAATTCCTTACCTTTTTCTTTTCTTAAATATGTTTTAGTCATATCGTAGTTAATTGACTGAGCACCATCATAACCACTGACAGGATCCCATAAAATAGAGGCAGGCCAAAATAATAAATTAACAACGCCAAACCCAGGCTCTCTAGCATAGAAAGAACCAAACCCAGGTAAAAGCCCCAACGCAGCACCAACCATTGGTTTTTTTTCTTCGATTAAAACACCTTCATTTTCAAAAGCTGCATATTCCCTTTTTTGCATTGAATTTAATCCAGCTGCACACCCAGATATTATTAAAGCGGAGAGAGCCAATGCAGCAACCTTTATAAATTTCATTTCTTACCCTTTTTAAATTTAAATCATCGAAGACGATTGTTAGTCTTTTATATTATTTAGATAAATTACGTTTCTTTCACTTTGAGATGTCAGAAATTAATATCAAAGTCTTAGCGTAATCTCTACGTGGTTATTTGAATTAAATTAAATATAGGAAATTGCACTTATTATGAGAATCTAGGAAAGGATATGGACACAATGAGTTAACTCAATAATGGAACATCTTTCCATTAAATAAAGAAGCTATATTTAATTCGCGCACAATACATTAAAAACATATTACAATCAAAAAAATACCACCATATAGGTAATCTCATTTCAGTAATTGCAAAAAGATGTTCTAAATATCAAAGAAATGATTTATTAAATAAGTATTAATAACTCTGTATCGGGTTGATTTAAAATGTTTTAAGCAGGTAATTTTATCGATAGAAAATGATAAAACATAAGATTATTGACTTACTTTTGTGTTCATAAGGTATCAGATAAAAAATGCTATCTAACTACTTAGATAGCATTTTTTCATTAATAAATTTATTTAATAAGAAGCTATTTGTTCTTTCTTTGCCATTTTATATATGTTGATAAATATCTTATAACAATCAGACAATCCTACTAATAAATTAAACACTATAATTTGTTATGGGATATTATACTTAACTCAAATTAGTTAAGCTTTGCTACGTTTTATTAGCAGTAAAGCCAAACCGAGAAATAACATACTAATTGTAGCTGGCTCAGGGACATTCACACCTATTGTAGGGTCATTGTAAGGGTCTGTATCAGCTGCATAATTATCTGAAAGTAAAGCATAATCAAAACCGTAAAAATCCGCAGAACCATTCCTTTCAATGACAACATCAAGGTAACCTAATGAGTTGATACTTGTAAGCACATCAGGTGCAAGGTCAAAATATCTTACAACTGTACTAGGGTAACCGTCATTAAAAGACCAATTTTGCGCTATACCATTATAAGTTGTAGTCACAGCTCCAAAAGTTGAAGCTTGGAAATCTGCCATATCAAACCACATACTTCCTGATGTCCAACCGTTGCCTAGTCCAGTGAAAGAAAATGTCGTTGTAGTACCTGTTTGAGGGCTGTATCCTGGATGTGCAGTACTATATGAATCAGTATATTGAGCACCATTTGTTGCAGCTACCTCATCCGGTGTACGTCCATCATAAATGGGGGCAAATGGTGGATGATTAGCGTTATCAGCAATTCCGGCACCATAACCATCATTGTCACCAATCATAATCACAGCAGCCCAAGTTGGGCTAATCATCATTGTTAGTAAAGTAATATAAAGTAGTTTAAACATTGTGTATCCCTCCAGTAATGAGTAAAGATCAATATTTGACTCCAAATCCTTGAAGCTAAGTATAAACAGAGCAAGTTAAGTGCCACAATTAAAGCGCATAAAAATCAATTAAATATAATAACCCTAAAATAACAATGTAAAAAAATCCGTCGTATTTTATTCTTTTAGGATGAGTAAAGTTAATTTATTTATTTTTTCATTCAAAATACATTCTCAATTTTAGCGCATGCCAATGGACACAGTATTGCTTTTGCCTGATTGTGACCAAAACACTTCAGATAAAATATTACCCAAAGTGGCCACATTCTATCCGCCGCTTAGTTTTCCCAAGGTAATCATTAATTTTAACAACAGCAAACAGGGCGTTTGAGATAGTTTCAGAATGGATATGGACCGTCATCATGAAACTATGTTTTTAAAGTGAATAGCTAGCTTGGATCAGAAAATGAATCGGTCTGCCTTTTTCTTTGCTATTTATAGGTATAATTTTATTTTGGGAAAGCAAAATAAAGTCACTCGACGCAAGGGCGCAACGCCTAGCAAATAAATATCAAAATATCTGGATAAGTGCAGACGACGAAGAATACTCACAAAAATAAAAGTCTCGGATTCAACTAAATAACATCGACATTATCGAGGGCTATTTACATTGTTCTGAAAAGAGAGTACTTAAATAAATTAATTTTAAGCAATTGATTTTTAATGCTTAGTTATTTTTTTAAATGTTAATGATTAATAAATATGATATGTGTATGACCGACCCAAATTTCGTATCAGTTCGATCACTTTAACAGTATCTGTGTTAAAAAAGGCTTAGGTTGTGGGAAAATTGAAATAATCAATTAAGGAATGATGAAAGGCGATGTGCTCCTGAAGCAGGCTATCGCACTATCTAAAAACGAATAAATGCATATAAATAGCATTAGAACTGTCATTCCGCGCTGAATAACGATTAAACTTCACCTTTGAAAAGTAATTTTAATCACGGAGTGATACGGTAGTGAAAAAGTGATTAACCGCGTTCTTACTTTTTGATTTATTACTCTCAACTGTCACCATAAACTTTGTTGAGTTTTTCTTTACCACTGTGTGCAACGGCTTTGACTTTTTTGTTGATCACAATGGCATACGAAATAAAGTCGCTGACAGGACCAAACTAGTATTAATAATGCCGCAATGCGCACATCTAATATGTTAATAATGAGTAAATCTAATAGGAAAACTGTTCTAATGAAGCGTCATCGATAATAGCGTTTAGCTTTTTCAGATCACGCTCAGTGCTATCCACCAGTTCGTTATTGAAGATAAATGCAGGTACGTTGCCAGCAGGATCAATCCATGTTTTATAATTGACTTCAACTAATGCGTCACCACGTTTTTTGATTACCCAACTCGATTCAACTTGTGAAACACGAACATAAAGATCATTAATTGCTACTTGTTCACTACAAGAAACAATATTAATAGTGATGATTGTTTCCTCAAAGGAAGTGTTAACACAGGTAATGAGCTCTCGATTTTTAAACGGCCAAGGGCTGTTTATAATCGTTCGCAATAAATATTGTTGATTATTATAGACTGTCAATACTTCTACGCTATCCAACCGCTGTAACCATTGCGATGTTTGCTTTATATTTGATAAGACTCTAAACACAAGCTCTTTAGATTTGTAAGTATAAAAACGCGCTTCCACCTGTTTAAAATCGCTTTGCTCGTGTTGCTTTAAATCAACCTGAACACTCGCCATTGATTCAGCTACTTTTTTCTGTTGCAACTGTACATTGGCACAACCAGAAAACCACAGAGTAGAAACTAACAAAAAATACACAGAAATTATGCTTAAACGATATTCCATTAATGATCTCCATTCCATAAAAGAACAGTGACACAATAAAAATCCACTGTTTAACAACTAAAGAACTCAAGTTTCGGAGTTCACTTTTAGCCCATAAAAGTGGACGTTTCATCATTCTAGCGCCTCTTGCCGCAAGGTGAAACTATCCATTTGCATGACTTGCGTAAAAAAATCGACAACCATTTTTTCAATTTTGTTTAACACGTCATGTTTATCAACGTTTGTTAAACTTGTCATTTCATTTAATGCACCCGCGATCAACGCTTTGAATAATCCCCACAATTTACTGGCAAAGTTCAGGCAACTCAAATTTTCTTCAAAATCATTTCTTACATCACTAAGTCTTGCCGAGCCTTCTTCTTGTTTGGCAAAAAGCAGAATGCAAAACCTTAGGCCAGTTAGGTGTATTGAGGCAATATAAGCACTGTAATGTCGGCTTTGCTCTTTTAAAAAACCGAGCTTTTGCTTGGCTTCTTTGAAGTAAACTTCAATCCCCCAACGCAACGCATAGACCTCAAGTATTTTTTCATCTTCAAGTTGGCTATCAGTCGTTAAAAATAGCGCCCAATCATGCTTACTCGCCTGTTGCTTGCTTTCATTTACTGAACGAACAAAGAGTAATTTCACTTTTATCCATTGGGCTGGCTCTTTATCTGAGCTTGCAAGGTTCAGCTCAACAACAATGGACTTACTTTGGTAAGGCACATGATTAAGCGTTTGCCAGTGACCTTTGACATGTTGCTTATATAGCGCTTGGGCACAAAGCAAGTGAGTCATGCCGTTGATAATTAGTCGGTATTTCATCTTATTCTTTTTCATTCTGACAATCGCAACAAGCGAGTGTGTTATCGTCATGCTAAGAATATGCTTGGTCGCGAACCATGCATCCGCTAAAAAATAATCGGCATTAATGCCGCCCCGAATAGCTCGCGCTATCATGTCACACACCATTTCTGGCTTAGTTTGTTGTTTTGATTTCTGATAGCGTTTGGCCGCAATACTACGCCCATCATTAAACCTATAGTCTAACGCTTGCTCCTTAACCTGACTGATGAATATTTCATTATCAACGGGAACAAATTGCTCATCATTAGCGACACCTAGCGTCACTATTTGCTGCCCCATCACACAACGAGCGGTTAAGTGATCAAAGTGACTTGAAACACCTGGCATTTTTTTACCACGCCTTGTTTTGACTGTGTCATCAATAACAAAGGCGCTGAGCTTGCTTTTACCGCTAGCCTTAAGTACTTTTTTAGCGGTCAATAGCTGTAGCTTTCGCCAATCTAAATCTTCGCGGTTAAGTAGATCATATAGCGCGTCTTTTTTAGCCGCTGAAAAACTTAATAACGCATCCCTTGAAAACATAGCAACAGAGTCTACTTTTAGCCAAACCCAAAGCATTAATAGATAAACAACATCACTGGCTGGTATGCCTGAGCGTTTAGAAAACTTAGCTTGACGTAACATCGTATTAAAACGCAGGCTCTTCCATGTTGAGCTAAATGTGTTATCAATTTTAAGGTTTTTTTGGTTAAGTAAGTCAGCGGTTAATGATGGTAAGTTCAAGGGCTTTGTGGCAGAATTCATTTGATGTCTCTTGTGGTTTCTTACTTTGTCTAGATAACAAGTATTTTACCACAATGAGACGTCAACCTATTTTAAATCATCAAGTTACTTTAGTTTTATTATCTGTTTTGAATCCCGAAACTTGAGTTTAAAGTAATAAGAAAATTATTATCCTTAATATATTCATCTCTAAATTCTTGGCTATTATATTGATTTTGTATTTTAGAAAGTGTTTTATTGATTTCTTTTATTTTTTTCAAAATGATTGGATCACTTTCACTATATGAAACTGTTGAGTTTACTAGTGTTGTTAATAAACTCCTTACACTATCAACATCTGCGAGACTATAGAAGTCGAATAGGGTTAAAGAAACTTTTTCAATTTTTCTTCCTTTTAACTCTAATCTAGGATAATTTTCAAACTCAATAAAACCTTGCTTCCGAAGGATATATTCGTGTCTTCCAATTTGTTCTGTAGCATTTAATAGCGATTGAGAAATATCAAGTAAGCCTGATACAACATCCCCTTTTCTTGCATCCGATGTTAAAGTTTTAGATTTTTGTTCAATGAATATTATTTTATTGTTAGTTTCTATAATAAAATCACATTCCCCTTCTTTTGCTCTTGATTTTATACCCTGTAATATATTCCCTTTAACCTTATAAGTAGCGCCTTGCATATAGTTTATATTTTTTTCTATAAGTAAATTTTCTACAAACTTCTCTGAAATATCACCAAATAATTTAGCAAATTTTTTACCTGTAATATTTAACTCTTTTGATTTTTTTTGTAATTTACTAAATAATACTGAAATAAAGCCCGTGCTATGAAAATATGAATTTAAATACTTTATGCTCACGCCATCCTTGATAAATGGCTTGGAATAATAATTTATATGATTGACTTCAAATGGGTCTATATATCTCCTATTTATGCTTTCGTTATTCAAACAAAAATCTTCTATTGCTGTAGTTAATTGCTCTTTAGTGTATTTGCCACAGAGTTGGCGATAAATATCATCTATATGAATTAAGTATGTTTTTTTATTAGGGGTTTTATTTGTAATATCGAATATATCTAAATAAATACTTAAATCGACAGGTAATTCAGAATTTTTACTCTTATTAAATAACCCGTGAATTATTTTTCTAGCGTTTTTATTACAATATTGCGGAATGCTAAACAATTGATCGTGGAGTAAGTTTTTTCTTACGAAAGCTAAAATATCATAATTTCCCGACAGCATTCCTTCATAACAGTTTAAGATTTGAAGTTTATACACCGTCATAATATCTTCTGCTAATTCAAATATTTCCTTCAGAAGTTCATTTTTTAATTTTGTTTTTAATTCTGTTTTCTGCAAATGCCTAATAGATAAATTATATAAGTATCCTAATGGTATTTGAGGATCATTATCATCTATTGTCACAGCCTTTCTTAAATAATACCTGTCGTGCCTAAAATGATATTTATTTTCTATTTGAGCAAGTATTGAACCATATAACTCAATACCTAATTTTTTAGAACGATATTCTATTCTTTGTAACATATTATTAAACTGGCTTTCGCTTATACTTATCTTCCCTTCAATTACATCAACTTTAATTCCTTTTTTACGCAATCGTCTTACAGCTTTACCAATGATTCTATTTTCATCATATAACTGTATTTCTTCGGTAATGTGGTTTGATATGCTTATATAGAGTTGTAATAATTTATGTGCTTCAATCCAATTATTTTTATCAATAGAATAAGAATCAAGATGGTTAATGCAAGATCGTAGTTTGGCTAAAAAAGTAAATAAATTTTTATGCTTATTATTACAATAAAACTCAAAAGAAACTTGATCCGATATTGTTACAAACTCTTTAAATGAGCATTCATCAGAAGTTAATATCGTTTTAATTCTGTTAAAAATAAAATCTGTCACCTCTCTTGTTGTTTTTGATGACTTAAAATCATACCCTAACTCTATCCCTACACGTATAAAATCTTTTTTCGTATTAAAATCAAAGCTCCAATCATAATTTTCTTCTGTTAGAGTCAGAATCAATTTATTCAAAAAATCTCTCCCTTGGCTATTTTTTATTAATTAAGATCATTTATTTTCACAATAACTTAATCTACTTTCAAGTTCACTTTTATATAGCACGAATTCAAATATTGTTATTTATAATTAATAAGGATTAATTATCCAAAATGAAGATATGATTGTGGATCATTGGAAATAATGCTAAAACTAAACAGGACTAAACAACTAATAATTGTTTACTTACGGGCAATCTAACTATGGAATTGGAATTGATTTTAATACTGTAGATAAGAAAAAAGCCACTGAAATCAGTGGCTTTTCGCTTTAATGTGGCGGAGGAGGAGAGATTTGAACTCTCGGAGAGCTATTAACCCTCGCTGGTTTTCAAGACCAGTGCATTCAGCCGCTCTGCCACCCCTCCGCAGAACGAGGCGTATATTATAGAACCTGAGATAAAAGCCAAGTACTTTTTTACAATTAATGTTCGAGTGCTTAATTTCCAATCAAAAAGAGCAAGTTGCAACCAATCACTTTATAAAAAGTAATCAATCGTTATTCATGTAACTGAAATGGTATTGTTTATTGAAATAATTAACGCTGGTTTACTGAGATAGTTAACATTGCTTTACAGCTTATAAAAATTAATGACAATAAAAAGCAGATTGAATTGCTAAGGAAGCGGTTTTTGAAAAGAGTGACAACAATGGAAAGATGAAAAGTAGTTTATAACGTAGTAGATACGAAAAAGGGCTTCTCAATTGAGAAGCCCTTTTTCTTAATGTGGCGGAGGAGGAGAGATTTGAACTCTCGGAGAGCTATTAACCCTCGCTGGTTTTCAAGACCAGTGCATTCAGCCGCTCTGCCACCCCTCCGCAGAACGAGGCGTACTATATCTAGATTTTAAAAAAAGCCAAGCTTTATTTTAACATTTCTTAAAATTAGTTTTAATTTTCAACATTTGCGCACTTCAACCTTTAATTCCCCTGCGATCACCTTTACTATTCATCACTTAAGTTGAGGAAGTTTAACGAGTTATATTATTCGCTTTTATTTCAACCCTCGTTTTTCTATAAACGCCTCTTTCTCGAACATTATTATCGCTATTCACTTAAGGTTTCCAGCATGTTTCAAGACAATCCATTATTAAATCAACTTAAACAAACCATGCAGGAAAACACCCCAAAACGCACAGGGATTGTCAAAGCCTCTGAACGTGGGTTTGGTTTTTTAGAAACCGATAAAGGTAAACGCTTTTTTATTGCGCCCAGTGAAATGAAAAAAGTATTACACGGTGACAAAATAAGTGCCTCTATTACAGAGAATGGCGATAAGTCATCGGCACAACCTTTACAATTAAAACAAACTAACACCACAGAGTTTGTTGCTCAACTTTCTATTAAAGATAAACGCATCTCGATTAAACCTAATAATCCGTTATTACAGGGTTTCTTTAAAATTAAAGGTGCTATGCAGCTTAGCAATAAAGGTTACCATGATGGAGATTGGGTAAAGGTTAAACTACTTTCCCACGCCCTTGATGGTAATGGCTTCTTGGTTGAAGTAGTTGAGAAAGTCGCTGAGCATAATGACCCTTTTGCGTATCGCTTAATTGCAGTGGCTACGCATCAATTACCTAATAAAGCCCCTGAATTTGATCATCCTTGGCAGGTTATCGATACAGATCTTGAACGACAAGATTTAACAAAGATGCCCTTTTTTACTATTGACGGTGTTAATACACAGGATATGGATGATGCATTGTACATTGAAGAAAATGAACAAGGTTGGGCATTAACCGTTGCTATCTCAGACCCTTCTGCTTATGTACCTGAAAATAGTGAAATGGATGCGGAAGCTAAAAAACGTTCGTTTACTTTATACTTACCTAACTTTAACGTGCCAATGCTACCGCGTGATTTAAGTGATAGCTTATGTTCACTGAAAGAAGGTGAAAAACGTGCAACTATCTGTTGTACTCTGCAAATTGGTAAAAGTGGTGAAATCCTTGGTGAACCTACTTTTTTTGCTGCTTGGATAAAATCTCATTATCGTCTTAATTACCATGATGTTTCGACTTATTTAGAAAACGAAACGCTAGCAGAAGGCCAATGGAAGCCTAATAAAGAATTAGGGCCATTATTAAAAGTGCTTGAACAAGCGACTGAAGTGCGTCATCAATGGCGTTGCGAAAATACCGTGGTGATTAAAAGCCAGCCCGATTACACTTTGAAGCTAAATAATAAAGGTGAAGTTTACGAAATTTTATGTGAACCCCGCCGCACAGCTAACCGTTTAGTTGAAGAGTCAATGATTGCTGCGAATGTTTGTGCCGGTGACTTTCTTGCAAAACATTGCCAAACCGGTGTGTTTAATGTGCATTCTGGTTTTGCCTCGGACAGATTAGAAAAAGCCGCTACTTTATTAGCTGAATATGGCATCACCGTTGAAGCAGCAACATTAGCAACGCTAGAGGGTTATATAAAGATGCGCCAAGATGTCGCGTTATTACATAATGCTTACTTAGATCATCGTTTACGCCGTTTATTATCTTATGCAGACACAGCGCCTTCCCCTGCTCCGCATTTCACTATGGGGGTCGGCCATTACGCGACTTGGACATCACCGATCCGTAAATATGGGGATTTAATTAATCATCGTTTAATTAAATCAGTATTAATGCAACAAACAGCGACTGAGATTGATGCTGATGTTGGTGTACACCTTAACGAAGCGCGTAAAGTACAGCGTATGGCTGAACGTGATGTGAATAATTTATTATATTGCTGCTATTTGAAAGATCAAGAAAATTCAGATTGGCGCTATAAAGCAGAAATATTTGATATCGTTAAAGCGGGTTGTCGCGTTCGTGTTCAAGAAAACGGTGCGACTTTCTTTGTACCAAGTAGCTTGTTAGGTAAATCTTCTGAAGCTAAAAAAATAGAATGTGTCCGCGAACAAGGCGTGGTTAAAGTAGCCGATCAAATTGAATTGCAGTTAGGTGATGTAATTGATGTGATGTTGACTTCGGTGAAACCTGAATCTCGTCAATTAATTGCTAAGCTTGCTGATCCGCTAGGTTAAACACCTTTTGATCATCTCAAAATAGACTTTTTTATACCTCTAATCAGTTGATCTTTAAGATCAACTGATTAACACCTTTGTTTGTTAACGACAAAAAGCGACTTTGTTAAACTCTATGGTACAATGATCTCAATTTAACATTCTAATACTAGAGATTTTTTCTTGAAGCCAATAACTCCCCACAAAGACCGCAATTTATTTTCATATCCAAAATACAGAGGCGACTCTGCTAAGGCAGCTCCTTTTTTACCTATGTCACGTAAAGAGATGAAGCAGCTTGGCTGGGATAGTTGCGACATTATTATAGTGACAGGTGATGCTTATGTGGATCACCCTAGTTTCGGAATGGCTGTCATTGGTCGAATGCTTGAAGTACAAGGTTTTAGAGTCGGTATTATCGCTCAACCTGATTGGCATTCAAAAGATGCATTTATGGAGCTAGGTAAGCCTAATTTATACTTTGGTGTGACTGCCGGTAACATGGACTCAATGATCAACCGTTATACGGCTGAAAGAAGATTAAGACATGATGATGCTTACACGCCAAATGATGAAGGTGGTAAACGTCCAGATCGAGCTGTTGCTGCTTATACACAACGTTGTAAAGAAGCTTACAAAGGTGTTCCCGTTATCATTGGTGGTATTGAGGCGAGCTTACGTCGTATAGCACATTATGATTACTGGTCTGACAAAGTACGTCAATCTGTTTTGTTCGATGCAAAAGCAGATCTGTTAATTTATGGCAATGCGGAACGTCCTTTAATTGAAATTTCACACCGTATTGCACAAGGTGATGATATCAAAACCATTACCGATGTACGTGGTAGTGCTTTTCTAACTAATTCAGCGCTTCCTGGATGGACAGGTATTGATTCTCGCAGTGTCGATAAGCCAGGCAAAATAGATCCTATCTATAGCCCTTATCAAGACTTAAGTGAAAAATGTGATACTGCGAAAGATGAAAGCGATGCTGCTGATGAAGCATCAGATATTACTAAAATAGCGCAAGTTATCCAAATGACGCCTCATAAAGGCACGCCGCAAGAAGAGCGTGAAAAAAGATGGGAAGAGAAAGCAAAAGCTTGGTCAACGACTTATATTAATTTACCGACTTTTGAGCAAGTGAAAGAAAATAAAATGCTGTATGCACATGCATCGCGCATTTTTCACCAAGAAGTTAACCCAACCTCTGCAAAAGCATTAATGCAGAAGCATGGTAGTCGCGCTATATGGTTAAATCCTCCTGCAACCCCATTAGAAGAAAGTGAAATGGATGGTGTATTTGGTTTACCTTATGCGCGTGTTCCGCATCCGAGTTATGGCGATGCTAAAATTCCCGCTTACGATATGATAAAAACATCCATCAATATTATGCGAGGTTGTTTCGGTGGTTGTACTTTCTGTAGTATTACAGAGCATGAAGGCCGTATAATACAAAGTCGTTCGCAAGAATCAATCATCAATGAAATTGAAGACATTAAACTCAAAGTGCCTGGGTTTACTGGCGTGATTTCAGACCTTGGTGGTCCGACAGCTAATATGTATAAATTACGTTGTAAGAGTGAAAAAGCCGAAGCAACATGCCGTAAACCCTCATGTGTATGGCCAACTATTTGTGGCCATCTCGATACTGACCATACGCCAACAATTGAGCTATATCGCGCGGCACGTAGAGTGCCAGGCATTAAAAAAGTATTGATTGCATCAGGCGTTCGTTATGACTTGGCAATCCAAGATCCTGAATATGTCAAAGAACTCGCGACGCATCACGTGGGTGGATATTTGAAAATAGCACCAGAACATACCGAGGAAGGTCCATTAAATAAAATGATGAAACCGGGTATGGGTAGCTACGATAAATTTAAAGAGCTATTTGATCATTACTCAAAATTAGCCGGTAAAAAACAATACCTGATCCCATACTTTATTTCAGCTCACCCTGGCACAACAGATATGGACATGATCAATCTAGCAATGTGGCTAAAAGAAAATGATTTTAAGTTAGATCAAGTACAAAACTTTTATCCTTCACCTTTAGCGAATGCGACGACTTTGTATCACACAGAAATTAACTCATTACGTAATGTAAAAAGAAACAGTGAAACAGTGTCCATTCCAAAAGGAACCGTTCAACGTCGATTACATAAAGCGATACTGCGTTATCATGATCCAGATAATTGGCCAATTATTCGTGAAGCGTTAATCAAAATGGGATTGGATAAAACCTTGATTGGTAGCAAAGCAACGTGTTTAGTACCAAAAGAAACACGAGCTGAAATCCTTAATAGAAATACTAAAAAAGCAAAGTCACCTTTAAAAGGCAATAAAGTGGCTGCGAATAATAAAGGCAAACTGGCTAATAATAAACGTGCGCCTAAAGCAAAATTTGGTAGTAAACCAGCAAATGGAAAACAAGGTTTAACGCGCTTTAGTACTAACCAATTTCAAAAGTAAGTTTTTTATTTTGGTATGACGTAGTTAAAAAATAGTGTTCAAGTAAATCTTATAAAGACCCTCACTATCTGCGATAAATTATCTTCGAAAAAAGCGTTAACTTTTAACTAAGTTAGCGCTTTTTATTTGAATTCAAACCATGAGTTTATGCAATTTTCACTAGAAATTTAAATATTGAAGTCTTTTACTTAACTAGATTAATCTAATTGCAGCGCACCTGTTTGCTTCAACTTACATATTTGGTTTAAAAATGAATTAATACGATAGGGTTGAAAATGAGTAGGCATTTTATTTTCCAACGCAGGAATAGGTGCTCGATCGTCACGTAAATGCTTTAATATTAAGGATAATAAGGCTGAAAGGTAACGCTTAAATTCCTGACTTTGATACAGTTTATCCCAATTGATAATATATTCATTACTCACCCCTTCTATCAAATGCTCTAACTGATAGGTGTAGCGTTGAATTTCCGTATCTCCCATGCAGTATTCTTTTACTAACTGTAGAAACAGATCCAAACACTCACCACGTGGTACCAAGGTAAAAAACTCTTTTTGTTTAACCGCGCTTTCATTACCTTTATTAGCATTAATGATACGAAATAAAATTTCAAACATATGCACAATGGTTCTGTCTAAAATACGCTGTTTTGGTACTCGCTGATGTTTCATATCATCGGCAACAATTTTATAAAGGGTTAATAAATCGACCTTATCTGCAACCTGTCGAGATAGTTTGTCTGCAATGGACACAGGAATGCGATTAGCCAACAAAGCATTTAATGTTGTTCTGGTGAGTGTTTCCTTTAATGCTTTATGTGCTTTTTCTGTGCCTTCAAAAGGCATATTATTATTTGCAGACATTTTATTCCTTTTAGTGAATACAAATCTATTTTGTTGATAATGTTCGCCAACAAGCGATGTAACCTTTTATCTACCCTTTCAAGCTATACTTACTGCGCTTTAACAGCCCTACTTTGAAATATAATTTTAAAGGTAAAGCTTTAAAGGTCTAGGGTTGAAAATATAGTTTTAAAGGTAAAATTTTGAAGGTCTAGCGTTGAAAATATAGTTTTTATTTTGAAGCGGCCTCACTAACTTTAAAGTGTAAAGTAAGGCCGACAAGCACTATAACTTTGATCGGCCAGTAAACGAATGCGATAAGGTGGTGCTATCTACGAACTCTAGCTCTCCACCTACTGGTACGCCGTGTGCAATACGACTTACCTGAATTCCATGTTTTCTGGCCATTTCTGCAATGTAATAAGCTGTTGCTTCACCTTCTACGGTTGGGTTAGTGGCCAAAATAACTTCATTAGTCTTACCCGCTTGCATCTGTTTTTCTAATAGATTCAAACCTAGTTGGTCAGGACCTATACCATCGAGTGGGGATAAATGCCCCATTAATACAAAATACGTACCAGAGAAAAGCGCTGTTTGTTCAATAGCCACCACATCAACGGGCATTTCTACAATACAGATAGTGCCGTTGTCGTTACGTTTTTGATTATTACAAATAGAGCATAAATCTTCTTCGGTAAATGTGCGGCACTGTTGGCAATGGCCAATTTCAGCCACTGCTCTTGCTAACATGTCGCTTAACTTAAGCGCACCATTACGATTTTTATCTAATAAATGATACACCATACGTTGCGCCGATTTTGGGCCAACACTGGGTAAACATTGCAAGGCTTGCATTAATTCATCTATTAAAGGTCTACTTGACATTATCTCTTCTTCTATTTTTAAGCATTATTTAAGGTACTGTTTATAAAGTACATTTTATTAAAGTTATTCTAGTATTGATATCAACATCTGACTGCAATCTTGTTAGTTAAATTCAGTGACTTTTTCCAGTTCATAAAATGATTCAGTAATGGTATCTAGTTTATCATCTAATAGTGCTCTAGCGTCATTTAGTCCTTGATTGTAATAATAACTACCCACTTTTTCGGTAAAGAAATCTAACAAAAATTCAGCATCAAATTGCCCAAGCTCTTGATCCAGCTCTTTTTCAAAATACTTTTGTATTTGATCCACTATTGCGACTTTTTGTGCATTAGAAAATTTAATTTCAGCCATTTTCATTCCTCTATAAACGGGTAGATAATTTATTATTCACTGTATCTTATTTCAGCTCAGTAATTTTTATTTGCTCAATAGTCGGCTGCAAGTCTTTGTATAGATTAATCGCCACCTGCTCAGCTAAGTGTAAATACGGATCCACTAGTTCAGGAAGATCACCTTTAGCCACCGTTGGCATACCTGCATCGGTATCTTCACGGTATCGAATATGTAATGGTAATTCGCCTAAATAAGGTAAGTTAAATTGTTCTGCCAATTTTCGTCCACCACCGGTTCCAAAAATAGCTTCTTGATGGCCACATTTTACACAGGAATAAACACTCATGTTCTCAATTAAACCAGCGACATGTACGTCTACTTTATTAAACATAATAACCCCTTTTTGAGCATCAATTAATGCAACGTCCTGCGGAGTTGTTACTATGATTGCACTGGTCACAGGTACATTTTGAGACATCGTTAATTGAATATCGCCGGTACCCGGTGGCATATCCACAATCAAATAGTCTAATTCAGGCCAGTCCGTTTCATTTAATACTTGCTGCAAAGCTTTACTCGCCATCGGCCCTCGCCATACCATGGCATCTTTATCATCGATTAAAAAGCCAATGCTATTACCCACAATGCCATGAGCGCTAATTGGCGTTAATAGTTTGCCATCAGCAGAGGTCGATTTAGTTTGTTTTTTACCGATCATAGTAGGCAGCGATGGGCCATAAATATCTGCATCTAATAACCCTACTTTTGCACCATTCTTGGCCAACGAAATAGCAAGGTTAACACTGACCGTAGATTTACCCACTCCGCCTTTACCCGATGAAACGGCTATAATATTGTTTATATTAGGATTAGTTTTGGCCACTTTTTTGTGCTCAAAGGTGGGCACTTTGTAGCTAACATTCCACACTGCAGGTTGTTTGAATAAGGTTTGTAATGAATCAGCTGTTTGTTGTTGTAAAGAAGCTAACCATTTAGGTGCATAAAAAGGTAAACGTAAATTGATTTCAGCTGAGTCTTCTTTAATAACTAATAAACGCTGCTCAATAAATTTTTTAAATATTGTTTCTTCAATTGCTTTTTCTAAACATTTTAAAACTTTTTGTTCGATAGTTTTCTTTTTAAACATCATGATAAGCCCTTAAAACTGAATTGATGAGTGAGTTTATCAAAATCATTAGATAAATCATCCTTATTAAAAATAGGCATTAATACATACTGATATCTATTGCAAACAAGAAACCTAGATAAGAGTGGGATTTATAATGTTTTTTGGGTAGAATTACTGGCTTAAAAAATCCGCTTAGACTTAAGGAATATCAAATATAATGGCTAATCAAGATCGTAATATCCTTGTTACTTGCGCCCTTCCCTACGCTAATGGTCCAATCCATTTAGGGCATATGCTTGAGCATGTACAAGCTGACATCTGGGTTCGTTTCCAGCGCTTACGCGGTAATAACATTCATTTTGTTTGTGCTGATGATGCACACGGCACGGCTATCATGCTGAAAGCGCAAGAAATGGGTATCACTCCTGAGCAATTAATTGCACAAGTACAAGCTGATCATGAGAAAGATTTTGAAGGGTTTAACATCAGTTTTGATAACTACCATTCAACGCATTCAGAAGAAAATAAAGCATTATCATCTCAGATGTACCTCGCTTTACGTGATAATGGTTACATCACTAAAAAAGTGGTTTCGCAATTATACGATCCTGAAAAAGAGATGTTTTTACCAGACCGCTTTGTAAAAGGTACTTGCCCAAAATGTAAAGCAGAAGATCAGTACGGCGATAACTGTGATGTTTGTGGTGCAACGTATAGCCCAGCTGAAATGATTAATCCAAAATCAGTGGTTTCTAATGCGACACCCGTGATGAAAGATACAGAAAATTTATTCTTTGATGCGCCACAGTTCCAAGAGATGTTAGTGGAATGGACTAAATCTGGAGCGCTTCAAACGGAAGTGGCTAATAAATTAAGTGAATGGTTTGAGAGCGGCTTGAAAGCATGGGATATCACACGTGATGCACCTTACTTTGGCTTTGAAATCCCAGATGCACCGGGTAAATTCTTTTATGTTTGGCTAGATGCACCTATCGGCTACATGGGTAGCTTTAAAAATCTGTGTGATCGTACCGATGGTCTTAACTTTGACGATTACTGGAAAAAAGACAGCACAGCTGAGCTTTACCATTTCATTGGTAAGGACATCATCAACTTCCACGGTTTATTCTGGCCAGCGATGTTAGAAGGTGCAGGTTTCCGTAAACCAACTGGCGTTAATGTACATGGTTATGTGAGTGTTAATGGTGAGAAAATGTCTAAATCAAAAGGCACCTTCATCAAAGCAAGTACTTATCTTGAAAACTTAGATCCTGAGTGTTTACGTTATTATTACGCTGCGAAACTAACATCTCGTGTTGATGATTTAGACTTTAACTTAGAAGACTTTGCGCAACGAGTTAACTCTGATGTGGTTAATAAGTTAGTTAACTTAGCTTCTCGTACAGCTGGCTTTATTGCTAAAAAATACGACGGTCAACTTTCTAAAGAAGTGTCTGAACCAGAGTTATACCAAGAGTTTGTTGATGCCGGTGAGTCCATCGCAACGCAATTTGAAAACCGTGAATTCGCTCGCGCTATTCGTGAAATCATGGCACTGGCTGATGTTGCCAATAAATACATTGATGACAAAGCACCGTGGGCATTGGCTAAAGTTGAAGGCAAAGAAGTTGAAGTGCAAGATATCTGTTCAATGGGTATTAACTTATTCCGTGTGTTAATGACATATTTGAAACCAATCATGCCAAAACTAACCGAGCGTAGTGAAGCATTTTTAGATGAAACGTTAACTTGGGACAGCATTCAAACACCATTAGCTGGCCATAAAATTAATAAGTTTAAAGCCTTATTCCAACGCATTGATCCTAAACATGTTGAAGCAATGGTTGAATCATCTAAAGCAAGCGCTGCTGCCGATGCAGCTGCTAAAGAAAAAGCTGCAGAATCCACACAGGCCGCAAGTCAAAGTGAGCTAGATAAAGAGCCGATTGCCGCTGAGATTGATTTTGATACTTTTGCTAAAACGGACTTACGTGTTGCTTTAATTGCTAAAGCTGAACATGTGCCTAAAGCCAATAAACTGTTAAAACTAACCTTAGACTTAGGCGGTGAAACACGTACCGTATTTGCTGGCATTAAATCAGCTTATAACCCTGAAGATTTGGAAGGTAAATTAACAGTCATGGTAGCGAACCTTGCTCCACGTCAAATGAAGTTTGGTTTGTCTGAAGGTATGGTATTAGCAGCAGGACCTGGCGGTGAAGATATTCATATTTTAAACCCAGATTCAGGTGCAAAACCTGGCCAACGTATTATGTAATTTAAACGGCTAACCTAGTGGAAAAAGTTAGCTAGTTTGTAATTTTGTAACTTTGTAACTTTGTAACTTTGTAACTTTGTAACTTTGTAACTTTGTAACTTTGTAACTTTGTAACTGAAGATTATCAAGTTGTTCACTAGAAAAAAGGCGCTATATTCAGTTTATGCAACTAACGTAGCGCCTTTTTTATAAGTGATGTTTTACCCGTCAATTTCCTGAGTTAAGTTCATTGTGTCTATACTCACCACCTCTGAGTTCAGTGCTATAGCTTCACCATTTCTAGACCTGTATTTCTAAACCTAGTATTGTTAATTCATTCCTCCTAAATAAAGTATTTCAAACTTCATTATTTAAAAACAAAACCGTTTACCACATTTTCTAAGTATTCTTGAGCACCAGACACAGATGTCGGTTGAAAATCACTTTTAGCAGCATGCTCAGCTAATGCAGCAAGTGAAAGTTTACCACTTAAAATATCTTTGCCCATTTGGTCATTCCAACCAGCATAACGATTAGCGATATTCTTACCTAAAATATCATTTTCGATCATACCCGCTGCGCGCTCTAATGATGCAGCCATTACATCCATTCCACCAATATGGCCATGGAAAAGGTCAGCACCGTCAATTGATGGACGACGTACACGAGAGTCAAAGTTGAAACCACCCGTTGTAAAACCACCCGCTTTAAGGATTTCGTACATAACTAACGTATTTTCTTCAACACTATTTGGGAATTGGTCAGTATCCCAGCCTAGTTGAGGGTCACCTCGGTTAGCATCAACTGAGCCAAATAAACCTAATGATGTCGCTGTTGCAATTTCATGTTGGAAGCTATGACCTGCTAACGTGGCATGATTAGCTTCGATGTTTACTTTAATCTCATTTTCAAGCCCGTACTGTTTTAAGAAACCATAAACAGTTGCCGTATCATAATCATACTGATGTTTAGTTGGCTCTTGAGGTTTTGGTTCGATTTAAATAGCACCTTTAAAACCTATTTTATGTTTATGCTCAACAACCATTTGCATCATTCGGCCTAACTGCTCACGCTCTTGACGTAAATCGGTATTTAGTAATGTTTCGTAACCTTCTCTACCTCCCCATTTCGCAGTTAATGCATTTTCCATTATTTTGAATGCGTTTTCTGCTAACCAATAATTAACCCATTGGTCACCAACAACTTCTATATCACCAGCATCAATTTTAGGTTGAAGAATATTCATTTGTCCTTTACGGAACAGTTTTGCATTACTATCAGTTGGCACACCACCCATTAAGAAATAACGACCTGATGGTTTTGCTGCAACCATCGCTGTTGCTTGCATTTCACCTACAATTTCATTATCAAATGATAAGTAAAAATCGATATCTGCATTGCTAATCAAGCGATCATAAGCAAGTACTTTGATCCCATCAATTTTAGCTTCTTTGATTACGTTAGAAAGTACCTCACCGTTTGTAGGAATAATCACTAGTACATCAACGCCTCGTGAAATCATATTTTCGATTTGAGATATTTGAGTTTGTTCGTTTCCGTTAGCAGATTGAACATAAACTTTAGCGCCTTGTTTTTCTGCTGCTGCAACAAAGATATCTCTATCTTTCTGCCAACGTTCTAATCTAAGGTCATCAATTACCATTCCTATTTTTAAAGATTTAGCAAAAATAGGAGTGCTAATTGTGATCAAAACTACGCATAGTAGGGTTATGATTTTTTTCATTATAATGTCCTTTAATAATGTAATTTTTTTGTAAAGGTTTATACCCGTTACCAATCAAGATGCAAAGTTCAGCAGGTTGTAAGGTGAGTAGCTTCTAGGCAGAAAGTTGAAGATCTAACTAGTTCAAGCAATACTTTCTAACAACGAAGATACTTGCCTAACAACTTGCCCTGCGGGTCGTTAGTTCGGAAAGCAATTCAGCGTTGCAACATTCGATAAGGGCTAGCCATTGTCATCATGTTGCGTCTTGCCTTGCTGCCGAACTAATGACTGAATAAAGCATCTCGATTAGTAACGGGTATATTCACATTCAGTGAATGGTTAGACACTAACGTCAGAATTGCAGGAAATCTTTTCAGTAATTTCATAATCTCTTTGTCATTTTTTGTTTTTTCAATTAACTGTTATCGTAAGCATGCAAGGTTTATTTCGAACAATTGCTCAGCTGAGAGGCACCTCACAAAGCCATGTCTCCCCTCTTTTTTTGTTATTGATGGAACAAACCAATAACTCGCTTTGTGAATCACAAAATTGAGTAAGCTAAAAGCGAGTTAAACAAATTTGACAATTGGAAATAGAAAATGGGAAATCTGAAAGCCAAGAAACAAGGCAATAGATAAACGAGCGCCATGAGCAAGGGAAAATAGCAAAGTATAAAAAGAGAAATAGGTTTAATAGAAAGAGTAAAAGTAATCCTCGAGTGTGTTAGCATTTTTATTAAGGAAAGAATCATTTATATAATAATGTTACTTTGTATTTGCTTAGCTTTTATTACCAGCATTGACTCACACCGCAAACGGATTTGATATCATGAAACAGAAGATTATTGGTTATCATAAGGACGATGAAGATCATTGGGTTGCACAGTTAGTCTGTGGCCATTTTCAACATGTTAGGCATAATCCTCCCTGGACGGTTCGATTATGGGTAACCACCACACAGGGCCGAAAATCGATGATCGGACACCAATTAAATTGTGTCAAATGTGACAACGGCGCTGAAAAAGATCAACGTGAATAAACGCATTCACTAAAACAGAGTGATTACCTTACATGCTCAGTTATTTCAGCGCTACAGAAGCTTTTAATGATGGATTTTTAATCACTAAAAGAATGCCGCTCAAAATCATCATGCTTGATATAACAAACACTAATGACACGGATTCACCGAGGAAGATAAAGCCTGCAACAGCGGCTAATACAGGGACTAGTAATTGCACAACGGCTGCAACGTTATGACGCAATGTTGTTAATGCTTGATACCACAATAAGTAACCTAATGCAGAAGCAAATACACCAGATAAAATGGCGTATAACACACCATCCATGGTTAACTGGGTAGTCTCAATATTAACAAGTGCAAAAATGAATAGAAACGGTAAAGTACGGAAAAAGTTAAAAATGGTATCAGCACTGGGATCAGTACTTTTTTTACCCGCTAACGTATAGAAGGCCCAACTTATACCTGATATACACATCAATACAAATGCAATTAAAGAAGGGCTGGACATTTGCGGTGCTAATAAATAAATAAAACCAGCAACAGCTAGCATTAAACCCAATAACTCCGCACGACTTAGTAGATGCCCTTTAAATAGGCGCGTTACTAACATGGTAACTTGTACTGTAGCAAATAGTACTAAGGCCCCTGTTGCGGTATCTAACTGAATATAGGCGTATGAAAATGTTAGGGCATAAACAAACAACCAAATAGCATTGATCCAACTACCTTTACTTTTTTTAGTAGCAGTTCCCTTCTCTGCCACTTTTTTTAAATCAATAAAAAAATGCTTAACAGCAAGAAAAATAGCTAAGAAAATACAACCAGAAAACAATCGGATCACAGTAAAGCTACCTGCATCGATTTGGTTATCACCTAGTGCTAATCTACAAAAAACGGAATTAGCAGCAAAGGCTAATAATGCTAACGTGGTTAAAACAAAAGTATTATTAAACATAACAAGCTTCTTCCCATGCAATATAAAAATAAAGCCTGCGTAAAACAGGCTTTAAGAGTAGTTTTTGTAATCGTTTTGGATTAACTCATACTATTTTATTGATTAAATTAATTTAACGATTAATGGCTAACTTACGCCGTTTAATAATCTCAAACACTTAGCTTTAAGCAACGATAAGTGCACTCACTAAACCAATCAAACCACCGAATACACCACCCCACACAACTAACCAACCTAAGTGTTTTTTGATCATAGCTTGAATGATCTCTTTCACTAATTGTGGTGTCAGCTCATTTAGGCGCTGTTCTATTATTTTTTCTATTTTAGCTAAAATATCCTGCATCATATCCGGTTGTTCAATTTCACTTTTTAATAACTCAATAAATGCATCATCTTTTGTGAGATCAATAATGGATGTTTTCATGTGTTTAATAAAAGGTTCTCTGAGTGGAGTGAGTGCGTCTTCACCACCAAACATATCTAACATAGCACCAAATGAGGAGTTCATAATCACTTTTATTAAACCATCATAGGTCGGATTTAAATCAACTTTTTCGATCACGGGTTGTAGATTTAATTGTGCAGGTGAAAAACTACCAGCAGATAAAAAACGATCCACATTTTCTGCAGTAAAGAATTGCGTCATCATTAAATTTCTAATACCTGACTTAAATTCTTCAAAGTGAGCGGGCACAACACCTGAGCCATATAGGAATGGGACTTTTTCAAACAACATAAATACAGCAAGCCAGTTGGTTAAGGCCCCCGATAGTGCAAACAGTCCGACCATAATTAATATAGCTGCAATTTCAGTGTCACCCATTACAAACCCTAAGCCTAAGATTAAGGCTGCAATCAGGTTAGTGGCTAAACTCTTGTTCATCTTTACTCCTTGTTTTATACCAATCTAAGTAATCATCAAGTCATTTATGCTTGTTAAAATGAATTCTAGCTTCGTTGTTGATTTTGCAATGAGAACAACTAGTTACTACAATCAACGCCTTGCTATCATCCATTTCCCCTAACGTCTAAAGACCACTTATTTATCCAGATTGGTATTAGTTATTTTTATGATTGATATTTTTAAGGTTTTTGTATTTGCTTTTATCACGATTAAATCGATTAGAGATTAATTTAAACCGGCATTCTTTTAAGCAATAAGCTAATTATCCATTTTTTATCGAAAAAAAATCCAGTTATAAATAACTGGATTTTATTCTCATTACACATAATAACTGTAATTATTTTGAGATTTCTTCACGTAACTTTAAGCTACGAAGTGCTTTATCTAACACACCGTTAACAAATTTATATGACTCATCGGTTGCAAAATCTTTTGCTAATTCAATCGCTTCATTTAGTACCACTTTAGGCGGTACATCAGTGCGGTAAGTTAACTCAAACATCGCTAAACGTAATACGGCAATATCAACCATATCAACATCGTCAATTTTACGAGATAGGTACGGAGAAAGTTTTTCATCTAATGACTCAACTCTCTGCACTACACCGATTAACAATTCTTTAAAGTAAGGAACGTCCGCTTTTGACATATCTTGGTCAACAGAGAATTGTTCAATAATTTGTGACACACCTGTTTGCGTGATTTGCCATTGATAAATAGCTTGCACAGCAAACTGACGAGCACGACGACGTTCAGCAGGTTTCATTTTCATTATCCTAATTCCGCCATCACGTTAACCATTTCTAATGCGCTTAAAGCAGCTTCACTACCTTTGTTACCCATTTTAGTTCCAGCACGTTCAATTGCTTGATCAATTGAGTCCGTTGATAAAACGCCAAATGCAACAGGGATATCGTTATCTAACGATACACTTGCTAAGCCTTTATTACATTCGTTAACCACTAATTCAAAGTGCGGTGTACCACCACGGATAACACAACCCAACGCAACAATAGCATCAAACTTTTTAGATGTAGCTGCACGTTTAGCTACTAATGGCAGCTCAACAGCACCCGGTACTCGAATCACCGTGATATTTTCATCAGCAACTTGACCTGTACGTTTAAGGGTATCAACTGCACCAGCAAGTAACTGCTCATTAATAAAGCTGTTAAAGCGAGAGATTACGATTGCAATTTTAGCTTGTGGAGCGGCTAAGCCACCTTCAATTATTTTCATTTTCTACCCTTATTACAAAATTTTTGTGCATTCTAACACAGTTTATTTCTATACTGACACTGTTTATTCGGTGATGTATTCAACCACTTCTAGCCCAAAACCAGATAATGCATGGTACTTTTTCTGTGAACTAAACAATGCCATTTTTTGTACGCCTAAATCACGCAAAATTTGCGAACCGACACCGACACGACGGCTTGCACCTTGTGCTTTAGCAGCAATACGTTCACCGGCATCTTCTTGCTGAATATTTTTGATTTGTTCGATCAATGATTCTGCCGTTTCTTGGTGTCCTAACATAACTAATACACCGCCATCTTTGGCTAAACGTGCCAAAGCACTATGCAGTGGCCAAGTGCGCGGACTTAAACGATCAGAAAAAAAGTTATCAGCAAATGTATTTTGTAAATGAACACGCACATTAGTGATTGCATCGCTTTTTACTTCACCATTAACCAGCGCAAAATGCACTTGTTTGTCGATAGTATCTTGATAAGCGACTAAATCAAATTCACCAAACTCAGTCGGTAACTTGCACTCACTAACACGTTCAATCGTGGTTTCATTGTTGTTACGGTATTCAATTAAATCAGCAACTGTGCCTAGCTTAATATTATGTTGCTTAGCAAACACTTCCAAGTCAGCACGACGCGCCATGCTGCCATCTTCATTTAAGATTTCAACAATAACGCCAGCAGGTTCACGACCAGCAAGACGCGCTAAATCACAACCTGCTTCAGTATGACCCGCACGAGTTAGAACACCACCTTCTTGTGCTTTAAGTGGAAAAATATGACCTGGCATTACGATATCTGTCGGTTTTGCATCTTTACCAATCGCGGCTAATACAGTCACTGCACGATCTGCAGCTGAAATACCCGTTGTAACACCCTCTGCAGCTTCAATGGAAACAGTAAAGTTAGTTGAAAATGCTGCCGTATTATCTTCTACCATTAATGGTAACTTTAATTTTTCACAGCGAGCTTCTGTCAGAGTTAAGCAAATCAAGCCTCGACCATACTTTGCCATGAAGTTAATTGCTTCTGGCGTTACTAAGTCCGCAGCCATGATCAAATCACCTTCATTCTCACGGTCTTCGTCATCCATTAAAATAACCATTTTTCCTAAGCGAATATCTTCAATGATTTCTGCAGTAGTATTTAACTTCATTTTTATTCCTTAAACCTTGTGAATTACCCCATGAAACCGCTTTTTGCTAGCAGCTCCATTGTCGACTGTTGTTTTTTATTTGTGTCAGCGGCATGTTTACCTAATACCAAACGCTCTAGATAACGAGCGATCACATCCACTTCTAAATTAACACGACTACCAACAACATAATATTGCATCGTGGTTTGACTGATAGTATGAGGAATGATGGTTAATTTAAAACTAGCGCCATCGACATCATTCGTTGTAAGACTGATCCCATCAACGGTAATCGACCCTTTTTTAGCAATATATTTAGCTAAATCATCGGGTGCTTTGATCCAATATTCAACGGCATTACCTAATGGAGAAATAGACGTTATTTCGCCAACCCCATCAACATGGCCGCTAACAATATGACCACCAAAACGGTCATTCATTTGCATCGCTTTTTCGAGGTTGACCATAAATCCGGGTTGAATATTTGCAAAGCCACTTAATCGAATAGTTTCATGTGAGACATCCGCATCAAATGAGTTTTCACCTAGACGTGTTACGGTTAAACAAACACCATTATTGGAAATACTATCACCGAGTTTGACGTCGTTCATCTCTAACTCGCCAGCATGCACGGTGATGGTCATATCTTTTTCATTATTTTTAATTGCAGTGATTTTGCCCACTGCTGCAATAATGCCTGTAAACATATTATTCTCGATGGTTAATCAGACGAATATCATCACCTATCTGCATCACAGAGTGTAATTTGAGGGTAATAATTTCGTTCATCGTGGAAAAGTTAGGTAAGTTTACTAAGTTTCTGCTTTGATCGCCCATTAATTTTGTCGCTTGATAGAGAATAAATTCATCAACCAACTCATTTTTGAACAATTCGCCAGCTAAAGTTGCACCAGCTTCCACCCATAGGTCGTTAATTTCATATTCGTTCAGCAAAATCATTAACGCATTAAGGTCGATACGCTGATGATTGTCTGCGCTACAAATAATTTGATCGACTTGCGCGACACAATTTTTGAATGCACTTGTATCTCGAGCTTGTAACGACACTAATAAAACTTTACCGGGTAAATCAAATAATTTTTCTTGTAATGTACATTGGTTATTAGAATCTAAAATAACACGTATTGGTTGCCGCAGATTAGCTTCACTCACTAATTCACTATCAAAAGCAGGACTAGCTAAAAGTTCTTTATAACGCACATTTAAACTAGGGTCATCGGCTAGCACCGTATTTATACCTGTTAAAATAGCGCTTTGCTGTGCGCGATAATATTGGACATCTACTCTTGCGTCTGGGCCTGTTATCCATTGACTAAGGCCATTTTTTAATGCCGTTTTACCGTCTAAACTTGACGCCATTTTTACCGTTATTCTTGGGCGCTTATATTTCATCCGAGTAATGAAACCTAAATTTAACTGCTCAGCTTGTTTGGTTAACAACCCCACATCAACTTTAATCCCCGCTTCTTGTAATAAGGTAATACCTCGCCCTGTCACTTTAGGGTTTGGATCAACCATTGCGACTACAACACGTTTAACGCCCGCTTTAACTAATGCTAAAGCGCACGGAGGCGTTCTACCAAAATGCGAACAAGGCTCCAGAGTGACATAACATGTAGCACCAATAGATTGCTGTTTGGCAATCGCTAGCGCATTCACCTCTGCATGACCAGCCCCCGCTTTAAGATGGAAGCCCTCACCAACAATATTGCCTTCCTTAACAATTACACACCCTACATTTGGGTTAGGAGAAGTAGTAAATCGGCCTCGTTCCGCAAGTACGATGGCACGTTGCATGTATTTTTCATCAAGCTCTGTAAATAGCATTTTATTAGTACTTTTATTGATTTAAATAATTAATTCATTGAAACATTTAACGTGCCGTATGATCGATAAGCAGTCAATAACCTTAAACTTTATTGGCAATATTTATATTTTATTTAAGGCTTCTATTTATTATATTCATTTATTGGTATCTAATTTAGCAATCTCTTCACCAAATTCTTTAACGTCTTCAAAAGCGCGATATACAGAAGCAAAACGAATGTAAGCAACTTTATCTAAGCTTTTAAGTAAATCCATCACCAATTCACCCACCATTTTGGAAGGGATTTCGCGCTCGCCAGTTGCACGCAATGTTGATTTTAATTTATTCACCGCACTTTCTACCGCTTCAATACTAACCGGGCGTTTTTCTAGTGCGATATTAATGCCTACAAGCAGTTTTTCTTCATTAAAGGGTTCACGACTACCATCTGATTTAATTAAACGCGGCATGATAAGTTCTGCTAATTCAAAGGTAGTGAATCGTTCATTACACTCATTACATAAACGGCGGCGACGAACTTGAGAGCCTTCAGAAACAAGACGTGAATCAATAACTTTTGTATCTTGGGCATTACAAAAAGGACAAAACATAGTGTTTTTCTCTGTTCAATAAACGACGAAATGATAACTTAACGTATTTCGATCTCTGTAAAGATGAGTGCATTAAGCAAGCGCTCACATTAAGGCTTTAAATAGGTGCTTAAGTTAACATATTTATGCTCTACGATGGCAGTTTATAGAGACTATTTTATCTTAAAAAGTGATATCTATATGTTCTGACAGAGTTCAACATGATGGCAGGTACTCATAAATTGTTCATTTAGACTGTACTCTATATGAGTTATTCATACGAATGTTAACGAGCTCTATAATTTACATCGTTTAGTTATCAAACAATAAGGAAGCACAATGACACAAAAAAATATGATCATCGGAGGGGGATGTTTCAGGTATCTTGAAACAGCTTTTAACCAAGTAAAAGGTGTTACAAGTACTATTTCAGGACATACCGGAGGCCGAAAAGAAAGCGCATATTAATCAACAACAGATATTTAATAAAGATAGATTAACAAGTGTTGAACCTCTTGATATTTTTATGCGGCATAGGATTATCATCAAAGATATTATTTAAAAATCCTGAGCAAGGTTATTGTATTGTGGTGGTTGCACCTAAGTTTCCAAAATTTAAAGCGCAACATGCGGAATCAAAAAACAATCACATAACCAACGCCACTAATACCATTAATTCAGCTAATAGCTGATCAATCTAGCTGGTTAAAATGCATCCCTTCAGTGTTAGAAATTTTGCAAAGAAAATAATCATTTGACCCAATTTTTGCGTTGAATTGATGTATTTTTCTGCATTAAATTTGACTAAACACATTAACAATGTTGACATAAACGTCTGATATATTTAACTTTATCAAGAAAAAAGGGTTAAATAGTTTACTCGCTATTTAACCCTTTTTTGCTTTCTTATTTTGAAAAGAACTGTTGATTAGGTGTTAATTAACATCACTGGGTGCAATAATGAATCCTTGATAACCCGTTGCTTGTAATTCACTGACTCTATCTAGCTGTTCGTAATCTTCAACTCCTGTAATGATCACATCCACACCTGAACCGAGCGCAGTGTTAATTACTGCTCGCGTTAATACAAGTCGCTGTGTCAACTCGCCAACATCCATTTCATTGCTCAAATCACAAGATAGAGATTGGTCTAGTTTTACATAATTTGGTTTGATATTTTGTAAGTAAGATAATGACGCCATCTCTCTTCCATAATGATCAATGCCAAGTTGAGCCCCCACTTCTTTAATTAGGTTAGCAAAATGAATACTTTGTTCAGGGTGATTTAAAATAGCATCTTCTTGGATCTCAAAATAAAAGCGGTTTTGATCAGGTTGTGCTTTCAAAAACCCTTTTAACCAACTATGAAATTGCAAATCAAGCACGCTGTCATGAGTAATGTTAATGGCTACTTTCTTATTGCTAGATTGCATGGTTGGGTTTTCTACAATGGCTTCAATTAATGATTTATCGAACTGACTGCCTAACTCTAACTGCTCGATGTAAGGCATAAATTTAGCGGCACGGATCTGTTTATTATCAATGGTGATAATACTGTAAATTTCATGATGCAAAATTTTATCGTTTGCAAATGAAATTGAAGGATGCCATTTAAATTTTAGTGACTTATTGGCAATTGCCTCTTTTAAATGAGTATGCCATTGCGTCAATGTCATATCTTGTTTAACCACACTCTCGTACCAGTGACTCACTTTTGATTCATTCAAAGCATGTTGCAGTGCATTATCTGCATTAGCTAATAATTCAGAAGCCGTTATATCATCAGTACGAATCGCACCACCAATAGCAAATTGGCCCTCACCATCATAATTTACATTTTGCATTGCTTCACTAATTAGTCGAGATACCTTTTGTAAATAGACGTTCAGTTGCGGTTGCGATGCTTTAGTGACTAAAAATACAAACTCTCGATTGGAGATACGAGCAATAAAGCTTGGACATACTGCAGGTAAAGTTTGTTGCATTTCTTTGGCTAAAATTTGGATAGTATTATCTCTAACTTGATACCCAAATTGATCGTAAATCGTTTCTAACCAATCTAACCTTGCGATTAATAAACCACCATAGCCAGGATCTTTGATCCAGCTTGCAAGTTGTGAATTAAGGTATAAACGATTTGGTAATTGCGAAACAGTATCGGTTAGTTTTCCTTTCTTTAAAGAGACCACTTCTTTATCTAACTGTGAAAACACTGCTTGTAATTGACCAGACATACTATTAATAGCTAATACAACCTCTTTAAGCTCTGTTGTTTCCGGGATTGCTAAATTAGGCTGAAATTCTCGTTTTGCAATCAGTTTAGCTTGATCCGCGACACGATGTAATGGTGCAAGAATACGTTTTAAACGAAGATTTAAAATAATTAAAGAGACAAAAAATATAATAGCTAATGCGATTAAAGTATCGCACATTACTTTCCATAATTGGCTGTAACCAATTGCTGGATTTGCTTCTAAATTTAATGTTGCCAGTTGGATCCAACCATTAGTAATAACACTCTCTGTACTTTGTGACTCAAATAAATGTAAGTCTAAAAACCACTGTGGTACGCCGGCTACTTTGATTGGGTTTTCCCATACTTGTGTTTTACTTGTTTCTAACCAAGTCAGGCTTACTTTTTTATAAAATCCACCTTCAAAAATAACATTAATCACAGTTTCTGCAGAGGCAACATCCCCTGTTTCAAGGTGCGGCTTCAACATTAATGTAAGCGCATTCGTTGTATTATTTAAGTCCGACGCTATTTGGCTATCCATAAATGTTTTTGTTTGGGTAAACTGAAAATACGCCAAACTCGTTGCTACTAGTAAGAACAGCCCTAGTAATAATGAGTTTATCTGATTAAACAGTGTCATAAATAAGTTACTCCATTGATGTAACAGGTTGCTTTAATTGATTAAGTCCCATGCGATGATTTAAATCATTCCATCGTTTGAGTCTACTGGGTTTCCCTGCTACACGGCCTTGTCTTTTTTCATTGTTTAACCATAACTGTTTACCGTTAAAGCTATACACAGGGATTAAATCTTGTCGCTCACTTGCTTTTTTTATACGTCCATCGATGTTATCTAAAATTAGTGGTTCCGCTGTTGGGTGTTTATAATAAGCCACAACCATATGGTATTGGTTAAGCGTTAAGGATTTAACCATCACTATGCGTAATTTATCGTCTGCAACACCCACAGCCAGTAAACTAAAATACTTTGCTAACGCAAAATCTTCACAATCTCCCGCATTGGCCCCTATAAACTCTACAGGTGTTGCCCAATAATTACTTTCACCCCACAATCTTTGATCTGTTGTAAACTGCAGTTGATTAAAAAAACGGTTAGTACTAATTAATTTTTGTTGTTCATTTTTATATTGCTTATTAAGGACTTTTAACCATGCAGAACCACGCTTTGCCGCACGATCTCCATAGTTTTTTTGCAATACAGAGATCAATTTTTTGGTATCAATATTTATTGGAATGCTTGCATATAGATAAGCACTACTCATATATACAAACAAGCCAATAAGGGATATTTTTTTTAATAAAGCACGTTTACTATGCATTTAGTTCGTAATTATTGCTCACGGTGATCAACGGTATAGATAGTCCATTTCATATCTACTATATCTGCTGCACCATCTACTTCAGCAACAATACGTCTATTTTGAGCATTCACATATTCATCATTACCTTCAAACAGAAGCTGCTCAAATCCGAAGCCAACAGTGTCAATTCTATTTTCATCAACGGCATATTGATTAACTAATATTTGTTTAACTGCGTCAGCACGGTTTAAAGAGAGTTGCTTATTATATTGCTCAGTACCAACAATACTTGTGTGCCCTTCAATCATCACTGTAATCGAAGAATATTCTTTCATTAAATCTGCTAATGCTTTAATTTCTGCATAATATTTACCATCAACAAATGCAGAGTCATTGTCAAAATTTACCAACAATTTTATACGTACTTTTTCAAGGTTATCTGTACTACATCCGTCGTTATTAATTTCAGCTCCGAGTGCTGTAGCAGGGCATTTATCGCGAGCAGATATTATGCCATCTCCTTCTAGATCCGATAAATCATAAACTTGTACCGTAGGTTCAGGCGTCATTTCAATAATATTAGATGAACAGCCACTCGCTAATATAGCGGCAGCAAATAGACTAATTATTTTCATTGTATACACCTCCTTCAAATTGCTCTTCTCCTTGCCAAGTTGCAGGGCGAGTCACTCGCAACGAGTCTAATAATTTTCCCATTGAATGTAAGACACGATATTGTGCTGTTATTTCAGAAAATTCGGCTTCTAAAAAGTCACGTCTCGCTTGATATAATTCATTCTCGGTATCTAATAAGTCTAATAAACTACGTTGGCCTATTTTAAACTGTTCTTTATAATCTGCCTGTGTGTCTTTGGAAGCAATAACATGCAATTTGATGTATTTCTTTTGTAAATTTAATTGCTCAAATGCATCCCAAGATAAAATAAAACCTTCTTTTACTTCACGATGCGCGGTCATATTTAACGCTTTAGCTTCATTAATTTTGTATGCCGTTTCTTTTGTATAAGCGAGATCTTTACCGCCTGAGAACAAGTTATATTTAAAACGAAGCATCGCAGTGACATCATTATTATTACCACCCACGTCGCCGCTAGTGTAATTGCCATCAACACCATCAACGTTATCATTAAAATTAGCGTCAATTTCAAATGTAACTTCAGGGTAATAAGTTGATTTAGCACTATCGTATTGTGCATGAGCGGATTGTATATCGTTACTTGCAGCCCATACTGATGGATGATTTTTAAACGCCATTTTGAGGCCTTCATCACGAGTAGTTGGTAACATGCTGCGGTCTGGAAAAGGAATAACAAGATTTTCTGGTGTTTGATCAATGAGACGATAGAACTTGGTTTTACTGTCTAAATAATTATTTTTAGCAGCAATCAAATTTGATTGTGCTTTTGCTAAGCGTCCATTAATCTGAGATAAATCGGCCTTACTACTAAAACCAGATTCAGTACGCTCTTTAATTTGATCATAAATTTCAACGTGCGACTGTAAGTTTTTTTCTGATAAAGAAACCAACTCTTCAGACTGAATAAGCGCCAAGTAGACTTTAGCTATTTCTAATGCAATATCTTCAGCAATTGAATGCAAACGCCATTGTTCTGCACTCGTTGCATAACTTGTACGTTCTACTTCACTGCTGGTACGAAAACCGGTAAACAAGTTTTGTTTTAAACTCAAGCCCAATTCACGTCTAGTTAAGTTTTCTGGATCATCATTTGCGTCATTTCTGGTGCTTGGACTATCGGTATACTCGTAACCAATCCCACCAGTTAGATCAAGAGTCGGCAAATAACCTGCTTCCGCTTGATCAACTTGTTTCTCTGCCGCTTTAAATCGTGTAAACGCAGCTCTAATTTCAGGATGAGTATCTAAAGTATGAGCAACTGCTTGCTCTAATGATTGACTGTGTACTGACAAAGGTGACAATGCCAGAGAACTAAAAGCGATTAATACCGCTTTATTTGCTATTCTACGTTTTAATGGTTTCATTCTCTCTCCATGAGCGTTTTTAATATTCACGTAATGCCATCTCTTTTGCTCGTAATAATGGGTTTAACATATATTCAAGTACAGTACGTTTGCTTACCATTACGTCGACGCTTGTTAGCATTCCGGGAATAATCGGCATATCGTCCTTATCTTTACGATTCATACTTGATTCATTGGTTCTGATCCTAACAATATAAAAACTATTGCCTTCTTCATCTTGTGTAGTATCTGCACTGATATGTTCAACAACACCTTCAAGACCACCGTATCGGGTAAAATCATAGGCTGTAATTTTAACGCGAGCAGGTAAGCCAACATGAATAAATGCAATATCTTTAGGAATTATTTTAGCTTCTACTAGTAACTTATCTTCTGTTGGTACTATTTCTAAGAGTACCTGGCCAGGTTTAACTACACCACCTAGTGTATTGATATGCAAGGTTTTTACTGTACCAACAACGGGAGAAGTGATCAGAGCCTTAGTTACTTTATCTTTTACACCTACTTGTGCTTCTGTGATCCTAGAAAGTAATCCTTGTTTTTCATTTAATTGAGCTCGAGCATCTGTACGAAATGCAAACACTAGTTCACGTCTTTTTAAGATAGACTCTTCTAAGGCAGATTGTTGTCTTGGGATTTGTGCTCGTAATGAATTAATTTCACCATTTAAATCATTAACGGTACGTTGTAATTTTAAGTACTCGACTTCAGGTACAATATTTTTTTCAGCTAAAGGCCGAGTTAAACGCATTTCTCTATTTGCTAATCGTAAACTACTTCTTAATGTACTGACCTTAGATTCTATTTCTTTAATTTCTTGTTGACGTTGTTTAATTTGTTGGGCTTGGATTGCAACTTGGTTTTCTAAGCTGTTTAAACGTCCAATATATTCATCTTGCTGCCGTTCAACTAGCGTAGCCGCTGTTGTTTGAAGATCTTCAGGGAACTGTAATATTTTTTGTTCTATTTTTATTTGTAATTTCCAATCCTTTACATTGGCTATCAAGATGCTGCTTAATTCCGATCTTAAACGAATAATATCAGCTCTAAGTGCATCAACTTCTTGAGTTTGTTGTGCCATATCTGAGCGGAATCTAGTGTCATCAATACGTGCTAAAGGCTGACCTTTAGTGACTAACATTCCTTCTTTTACGTATAAATCTTGTAAAATACCACCATCTAAACTTTGAATTATTTGTACTTGTGAAGAAGGAACAACCTTACCTTCCCCGCGAGTCACTCGATCTAATTTTGCATAATAAGCCCACACAAAAAAGCACACGAATAAAGCTGCTAAAGCCCACACAGTTAAGCGCTGTGCAGTCGGTGTTTGAGTTATCATCGCACCATAAACATCGTCGGCCATTTCTAAATCATGTTTGGAAATTTTCATGATTTAACTCCTCCAGTACTGCTAAGGTTACCTGAAGCAAGTTTCTCTAAAATAATATCTTTTGCATCATTCGCGACTATTTTTCCATTCTCTAATACAATAATCCGATCAACCAACTGTAATAGATGCATCTTGTGAGTGATCAGCAGCAAGCTACGATTTTTTATGGTTTGTTTCATTGAACTAATGAACTGTTTTTCAGCACGAGCATCTAAACTTGCTGTAGGTTCATCAAGTAACAAAATTTGAGGATCATTCAAAATAGCCCGTGCTAATGCAACAGCCTGACGCTGACCTCTAGATAACGTTATCCCCCCTTCACCAACTTGTAAATCCAAACCTTCAGAAGCAAAATCCGTAAATAGTGTCACGCCCGATAATTGAGCAGCACGTAATAATTGATACTCAGTAACTTGACGAGTACCGAACAAAATATTGTCTTTAATAGAACCATGGAAAAGGGTTATATCTTGAGGCAAGTAACCTATATTGCTGCGTAAATCACTGGGATGAATTTGCCCTTGGTGTAAACCATCGTAGCGAATGCTACCTAAGACAGGTTTATAAAGACCTAAAATTAATTTAGCTAATGTGGTTTTACCAGAACCATTACGGCCTATAATTGCAATTTTTTCACCGGGCTTAATGTGCAAAGAAAAAGGGTACAAGGCTGTTTTTTCATTATTCGGATAATGGAATGATACCTGCTCACATTCAATATTCCCCTGTAACTTGTTGCGGCTTACTAAGTGCCCTTTATTCTCAAACTCCCCTTCTTGCTCCATAACACTATTGATTTGACGTAAAGAACTCATCGTTTGATTATAACGTGTCATTAACGAAGCAATTTTAGCCATCGGCCCGATCGCTCGGCTAGACAACATCACCGCCGCAATAATCGCCCCCATAGAGATCAGACCTTCAGATACTCGATAAACGCCTAATACCATCACCGCGACGACAGAAATTTGCACAATGAAACTTGATACATTAGCCACCGAATTAGTAATCACTTTTACTTTTAATTGCCACTTTGAAGTATGGCCAACCATTTGTTGCCATGTATGTTGAATAATACCTTCAGCACCATTTGCTTTGATTGACTCCATAGAAGACAAACTTTCTACTAAATGACCATGGCGTAAACCTGAAAATTTATTACTCTCTTCTATTGCTACTTTTAATTTACTTTGCACAATCAGGCTATAACTAATAATTAATACGGTCGCAATGACTGCGAAAATAGCCAGATCGCCAGAAACTAACCAAATGATAAAGATAAAGAAAATAGAAAAAGGTAAATCAACTAATGCAGTAATGGTTGCTGAAGATAAAAAATCACGAATACTATCAAACTCACCTAATTGACGCGCCATACCGCCAACACTTGAGGACCTTTTTTCTAGTGGGATACCAATTGCTTTAGCAAACAGTTTGGATGAGATCTCAACATCGACTTTTTTACCTGCTACGTCAATGAGGTAAGCCCGTATTTGCTTTAATATAAGATCGAATATATAAGCGACACCAGCACCTATGGCTAATACCCATAGTGTTTCAAAAGCAAGATTAGGCACTACTTTGTCATACACATTCATCACCAACAAAGGTGATAACAATGCAAATATGTTAATTAAAATAGACGCAATAATAACATCTCGGTAAATCGGTGCAGACTCACGGATACTATTCCAAAGCCAATGCTTTTTAGTGTCGTGGATATGAACATCAAAATGACGATCGCCATGATATTTTTGTTTAATTAAGAAGAGATAACCTACGTATTCAGCTTCTAATGCTGCAATGGTTAACAGTTCTTCGCCGCCCGTTTCAGGAAATGAAACACGCGCTTTATCGGCGGTGATATCAATTTCATGTAAAATACAGGCCTGTTTATTTTTGAGCATTAAAATACAAGGCAGCAACATATCAGGAATAGCAGATAAACTCCTACGATCCATTTTTGCACTCAACCCAGCTCGGCTCGCTGCTTGAGGAAGTAGCTCAGGAGTAAGATGTTGGTGTGTTAACGGTAAACCTGCCGCTAATGATTCTGCTGAACAGGGCGTTGAAAAATGCTCACTTAATAGAACTAAGCAATCTAATAATGGATCGTGTCCAATACGAGTTGAGCTATTTATTTCCCACTGTCCTGACTGAGGCTTTGTTTGCTTCAATGTTGACCCTTTATTGTCAATGGTCAAAATAACCCTCCTTTATGAGCATTATGATGACTATTTTTATTTGCGTAATATAAAATATATTAACGTTTTTATAAGCAGTTATCTATTTAAAAACATGACCTTAAAAACGTTATCTAAATAGTTAATTAAAATACCTAATAACAATTTAAACAAGATAACGTTAAATAAAATATCATTTAAAGATAATTAATTATACATATTCCACTTAAATAATTTCATCATCTAATGGTGAGGATGTATTTTCAACAATCGTGTCTCCAATAATCAAAGCACCATCGTTTAACAGATTATTAATAACAATTTCTTTATCTGTATCGGATACGTTACCTAGAGAATCAAGACCACCAGTATCAATACCTTCCAATTGTGTATCTTCTAATACAATTTTCTGTGTAGGAGAGTCTCCACCTTCTTTATATGTTGTAATTGTTGTATCTTTTCCGTCAAAACTGAAGTCTAAATAATCTCCAAGGGTATTTTCTGATTCCCCCTGTAGCAGATCACTTAGGTCTAGTTTATCTTCATTAATATTAAAGTCTGTTATCGTATCAGTGCCGTAAGTATCACTAGCAGTCCAAACAAACGTATCATTACCATCACCACCGGCTAATATATCATTGCCTGTACCACCAATGAGCAGGTCGCCACCTGCTCCGCCATAAAGCTCATCACGCCCATTGTCTCCGCCGAACAATACATCGTCTCCATCGCCTCCGTACAATTGGTCATTGTTGGCACCACCTTTTAGAATGTCATGACCAGTATCACCTTCTAATAAATCATTACCCGTTCCACCAAGTAATTCATCATTACCAGCTCCACCGCTGAGTTGATCATTTTCATCATTACCCTCTAAGGTATCGTTGCCAGTTCCACCGAAAAGTTGATCCCTCCCAGATCCACCAAATAAGAAATCATCTCCACCTTCACCATGTAGTGTATCTTGATTACTTAGGCCAGAAATATGGTCATCTCCACTGCTGCCAATAAGTGTATTTTGTTTCCAATCACCGATAAGAGTTTGGTTGTCATCTGCAGGCTCAACGGCTACTGAAGAAGCCTGAACACTTGTAACTGGTTGCCCGCTAACTGCTTCTGCTTCATAAACTAACCCTTCGATTAAACCTGAAGCTTGATTATGCACAACACTAACATTAGCTGTCGCTTCGTTGGAAACAATTCCATTTTCGTCGATAATTGTATAAGTGAATGAATCTGCTCCAGTATAATTAGTGTTAGGTGTATATATAACATTGCCATTTTCAATGGCTACCAAACCATACGTAGCTGCCCCAACTGAGTGAATAGTAATACCTTCACCGATATCATTTGATAACAAATCCAGTGTAATTGAAGTGTTTATTTCCGTACTTGACTCATCTATAGCATGAGAAAGATTTTCAGAAATCCAAATATTATCTCCAAGAATGGAGTTGGTTCCATTACCACTAATAACCTGACTTAAGTCTAATTCAAGAACATAATCACCACCTTGATCCCAGTAAATAATATCCACTGAGTGTAATCCAGCTGCTAATGTAATCTCTTGAGTGGTATTTCTTGGTCCAGTATTTCCATCAAAAGCAATTGCCTCATTACCATCGACTATAACTTGAAAACCATCATCATGCCTTACCGTAAACTGGTAAACGCCAGCAGTTTCTACATCTAAATTACCACTTAATTTTATGATACCTGCACTTGCCCCTTCTGTTGAGCCACCATCTACAGCGACTATAGATGAACTATCACTGCCTAAGAAGTTAGTTAAATGAGACGGTATGCCAGATGCATCAACATCATCGGCTAAATCTCCGCTAAATTTGCGGTAGTTCATTTCAGTAGAAACAAAAGTTACCTCAGCAGCTTGCTCAGCGGTATAATTATTAACAGTTGCAATATTTTTAAGCTGTCCACCTTCAGCACGCTCGTTATAGCCCCAGTATTCACCAGAGAGGCCTTTTATGATTCTACCCGAATCATCTACTTTGAAGGCATTGTCATTAACAGAAAGAGGTTCATCAACCCCATTAATAGTTATAACAATATCCTGTGTTGTACCATTCAAATTAACAGTATGAGTCTCAGTGATTGTTTCATTCGAATCTAGCGCTTGAATCTCGCTGTTTGTATTATCAACTTCATAATTCCAAGTACCATCTGGATTAATGGTTAAAAGACCTAGTTGAGCAGTTCCAGTTGTATTAGTAAGATTAACCTGAGGGTCAAAATTTTCACTATCAATGGTATCAACGTCACTAAAGGTTAATTTACCCGACGTCGTTAATTTACCGTTAATATCATTGTCTTCAGTGATCTCTCCAATGGCACTATCTCCAGCACCTGCATTTACAATGATTTCAGTTGGATCTTCAGCCCCAAATATTGTTATTGGGACTTCCGTTGTGACCCCATTAATAGAAACCGTATAAATTTCAGTAATATTTTGACCTATATCTAAATATTGTGCAGCTTCATTATTTAAAACATATTCCCATTGAAATTGACCAGGATTACTAGCGGTTGGAGTAGGAGTTAAAGTGAAATTGCCTATAGCATTACTTCCACCAGTAGAACTCGTGAATTCAGAAGTTGGTTGATATGTATCTAACTCTAAATAATCAGGATCGCTAAATATAAAAGTCCCCTGTGCGCTTTGAAGACTTCCCCCATCTTCCAAAACTCTCCCTTCAGCTGAATTAGAGCCTGCAACTTGAATAATAGTAGGATCATCTTGTGGAGTTATCGTTACATTAACCGTTCCTTCCTGCCCTTCAGCATTGGTATAAGTAAAGCTATCCGT
>NZ_KI519479.1:28378-30232 GCF_000482725.1 Psychromonas arctica DSM 14288 | reverse complement strand
TCGCCATCTTCATCAGAGGTTTCAAACGTCGCCACCACAGCACCTTCAATGGCGCTCCCGTCATCTTCTGTAAAATCAGTGGTGCTAGTTAAAGTCAATACTGGTGCATCATTACTAGTGGTAATGCTTGGATCATGGCTTACTGGCTGACCATCAACTTGGCCATCATTTGGTGTTAGTGTATAAGGAGGCAAATCCTGGCCGTTATTAACCAAAGCTGCACCAGTTTCTGTTAATACTACATTACCATTACCATCCAAGGCATAGTTTTCAGTGTCGCTTAAAGTAACTATAACTTCATCACCATCTAAATCATTAATGGTATAAGTTGAAACCACGGCTCCAATGACTGCACTTCCATCATCTTCAACAAAGTTATTAGTATTTGTTAATGTAAGTGTTGCTGGAGAATTAACATTAAAATTAGCATCGTCATCATTTTCGTCACTAAACACCTGCGTATCTATAGTGGGGGTATTGAAAGCAGATGTTTGAAAGGCAGTGGTGGCAATAGTTTCGTCGCCGTCTCGAGCAAAATCTACAACAGAAGAGCTCCCACCATTCGATAATTCACCGGCAGCAGTTTCAATATCTAAGTCAAAGACCTCTTCGCCAAGCGCAAGTAACGCTTCTAAATCGTCAATTTCTTCGATACCTGAGACAGTTTCTTTTTCAGCATCAACTTCAGAGACAACATCATCCGTCGCAGTTGGGACTAATTGATCTTCCGTTGCAATTAATTGTTCTTCACCGGCTTTTAATTGCAGTTCAGCTTCAGTCACTTGTTGTTCATTTAGTACAACTTCAGTGTCATTCGTATCATCAACTAGATTATTTTGCTTTTCCATTATTTTTCCCCAACGCGACTATTCTAATTCTAATAGATGAACTATTAGAAAATTTAAAATAAAATACACAACAAACATATCCTTTTTTTATTGCATATTTATTTTGTAAAAAATTATTATTTTTATTTATTGTATTGAACTGTTTTAATGGCTATTTCTTATGTAAAACATTGTAAATTATATATTCAAAAAAAATCAAATAAACCAATACTAAAGTAATAGAGATAACTGTTTTAGTCAAATTTTCATTTAGCATATATTGCTCTTTAACTATCTGATCACTTGGCTTATTTAAATTGATAACAACTCATTCTAAATGTATGATTATTGCCTAGAGACTTTGTTATTAATGACCTTTAAAAAACCTGCCAAGACTGCTTACATCAATAGATTAAAATTTTTGCACTGATTCTGCTTACACAAACAGTTTTATTATATTTTAAAACTTTGATCGCTGTCTTTATTCTACTGTGGTGAAAATAATTCTGTTTTTTATTGAATAAATGTAGGCTGGATAAAAGAAGTACGAATACGACTGATGTTTATTTAATCACTACAGTTATCGATATTAATTAATATCAAATAAGTGAACTGTTTGGGATTCCAAACAAGAACTAAATTTAAGCTTTTCCTTGCAATAACTAATTATTTTAATAACGAAAATATGCAAAATCGGCTTAGCATTGAATAAATAGTTTTAAATATAAGTGGAATAGTAAAGCCTACCAAATGAAATTAATAACAAGAATTGTATTAATTTTACAATTATAAATTATCAAATGATTGCTTAGACTTGATATGTCATTTCAACTATAAAAGCTAAATTTCAGATATAGAATTGAATTAGTTTAAGAGAGCTTTAAATGATGGTTATTCTATTTGTAGACTTATTAATTGATTATTTAATAAGTAAATGCCTAGATTAAAGATGGTGGGCGATACTGGGTTCGAACCAGTGACCCTCGCCTTGTAAGGGCGATGCTCTCCCAACTGAGCTAATCGCCCA
>NZ_KI519479.1:0-28103 GCF_000482725.1 Psychromonas arctica DSM 14288 | reverse complement strand
TGGTGGGCGATACTGGGTTCGAACCAGTGACCCTCGCCTTGTAAGGGCGATGCTCTCCCAACTGAGCTAATCGCCCATGTTACTCTTTACTAACAAAACATTAAATTGAATGCCGTTGTTTGTGGGGCGTATTATAGGGTTCGACTTTTTTCAGTCAAGGCCTTTTTAAATAAAAGTGTTCTTTTTTGCTTAACTGCTTAAAGGACAAGCAAAAAACGATTAATTTTTATTGATTCCACTGTTTTCAGCGGCAAATGCGTGCAATCGATAAATAGTTAATGTAATTAGATGCGGTTTCGTTAAAATACGGCAATGATTATTCAATAGTTCCATAAGGAAATTTTTAATGACAGTTAAAACTCGTTTTGCCCCTAGCCCAACTGGCTATTTACACGTTGGCGGTGCACGTACAGCACTGTATTCATGGTTACATGCAAAAAGCAAAGGCGGTCAATTCGTATTACGTATTGAAGATACCGATATCGAGCGCTCTACTCAAGAAGCTGTTGATGCGATTTTAGAAGGGATGACTTGGTTAGGTTTGGATTGGGACGAAGGGCCTTATTACCAAACTAAGCGTTTCGACCGTTACAATGAAATGGTGGATAAACTATTAGCTGAAGATAAAGCTTATAAATGTTACGCACCTAAAGATTTATTAGATGAGATCCGTGCCGAGCAAGAAGCTAACAAAGAGATGGCACGCTATGATGCACAACATCCTAAAATTGTTGCAGTGAATCAAGCAGCAACACCAGATCAACCTTGTGTTATTCGCTTCCGTAACCCAAAACACGGCTCAGTGATCTTTGATGACGAGATCCGTGGAAAAATTGAAATAGCTAACGATCAACTTGATGACCTTATTATTCGTCGTAGTGATGGTTCGCCAACATACAACTTCTGTGTTGTTGTTGATGATTGGGATATGGGCATTACTAACGTTGTACGTGGTGAAGATCATATTAACAACACACCTCGCCAAATCAATATTTATGAAGCACTTGGCGCACCTGTACCAAGTTTTGCGCATTGTTCCATGATATTGGGCGATGATGGCGCAAAACTTTCTAAACGTCATGGCGCTGTTTCTGTCATGCAATATCGTGACGAAGGTTATTTACCAAATGCATTAAATAACTACTTAGTTCGTTTAGGTTGGTCACACGGTGACCAAGAGATATTCTCACAACAAGAGATGATAGACCTATTCAGCTTGGATCATGTTAGTAAGTCTGCATCAGCGTTTAATACTGATAAATTATTATGGTTAAACAACCATTACATTAAAACATCAAGCCCTGAATATGTTGCTGGTCATCTCCAATGGCATATGCAACAACAAAATATTGATACTAGTAATGGCCCTGCTTTAACGGAAGTTGTGACGGCATTAGCTGAGCGCGCGAAGACATTAGTAGAGTTAGCAAGTTCTAGTCGCTACTTTTATGAAGACTATGAAGATTTTGATGCAACGGCAGCTAAAAAACATTTACGCCCTGTTGCTAAAGAAGCTTTACAGCTTGTGCAAACAAAACTACAAGCTAGCGATGATTGGTCAGAAACTAACTTACACCAAATTATCGAAGATACCGCAACTGAACTAGAAGTAGGAATGGGTAAAGTAGGCATGCCGTTACGTGTAGCAATTACAGGTGCAGGTCAGTCCCCTTCTCTTGATGTTACATTAGCATTAATCGGTAAAACACGCAGTGTTGAACGTATCTCTCGCGCTATCGCTTTCATTGAAGCACGTGAAAATGCAGCATAAACCTTATTAAGGTAAACGTTAGCTAAATTTAAAGCCCGTTAATGAAATGCTACATTAAGTTAGCATTCATAAACGGGCTTTTTTATTCACTAACAACTTTAACTGCTGAATTAATTTAATAAATCCATAACTTGTTGATAGGTTTTTTGCCAATTTAGATAATCAATGGCTACCGGTATATGTTCGCCATTAACCGCTAAAACCAATGATGGAAAACCTTGAATAGGCAACTGACGACTAGCCGAAATTTCTTGATGAAATCTGACATTCACTTCCTCATCATTCAATTGTTGTTCGAACCATTCCCTATTAAAACCAATACTTTCCGCTAACTCTGCCAGTGTAGAGGTTAATGATGGATTCTTTGCTTGCAAATAATAAGCCTGCTGAATAGCAAATAACATGGCTTGTTCTTGGTCATTATCTCTTGCAATAAGGCAAGCACGACAAGCGGGATAAGTTGAGCGCTGTGGCGCACATTGTGTCCAAAAATCAAAATTGAATTTCGTACCTAATTGGCTGTGAATTTTATGCCAAATCCCCTGTAGCATCTGTTGCATTTCATTAGGCATAACAACATCAGAATCTGGTGCCAATCCACCTAACTTATACTCTATGCTTAGATCCTCTGATAATAATGCTTTAGATAATTTTAACCAACTATCTCGATATCCCCAACACCAACTACACATCGGATCATATACATAATATAAAACTGCTTTACTCATTACTGACTCCATTTAAAAATACTTTATACCGATGGTATTTCAAGCTATCTATATCACTACATTGCAGTAAATATATACCGAACAATAACAAAGTGATTGGGTAGTGTTATAATACGTTATTAGCCCTGCGGACCATAAAAAGTTCTTTGCAGTTTGGGTATATTAATCAGCTTGATAACAGGACTTTATTTTGGCACAACTTTATTTTTATTACTCCGCAATGAATGCAGGTAAATCAACGTCACTATTACAATCATCATATAACTACCGCGAACGAGGCATGAATACATTTGTATTAACTGCTGCCATCGACAATCGCTCTGGCGTTGGTAAAGTTTCATCACGACTCGGCATTGAAAGCGATGCGCATATCTTTTCTGCAACGGATAATCTAGCTGAAATGATTGCTGAAGTACATCAACAACAAAAGCAACATTGTATTTTAATTGATGAGTCACAATTCCTAAGTAAACAACAAGTTAGAGAGCTTACCTATGTTGTGGATATATTAGACATTCCGGTACTTTGCTACGGTATTAAAACAGATTTCCAAGGTGAGCTATTTCCTGGTAGCCAATATTTATTAGCTTGGGCTGATAAATTGATCGAGCTAAAAACAATCTGCCATTGTGGTCGTAAGGCTAACATGATTTTGCGCTTGGATAAAAATGGAGAAGCAATTCAAGAAGGTGCTCAGGTTGAAATAGGTGGCAATGAAAGTTATGTCTCAGTTTGTCGTAAACACTTTAGAAAAGTATTTTGGGACAAACTATAAATTGACTGAGTCTACACAGTAAATATAAAAAAGCGGCTCATTGAGCCGCTTTTCATTTATCTAGGTTTTATAGAATAACTTATTGATTTGAAAACATAGCTCATATAAGTCATTCATTAAACACTATGATTTATTCATTACCAGCATAGCTAATATCTGCATTGTCCAATAAGTACGTCACTAATGCTTGGTAAGTCGCTTCAGAAGTACTACGCTCTAGCATGGTTGATAATTGCGTTTTAGTCTGGTCATTAGCTTCTGCATTATCCACATCGACGACATCAGATAATTCAATAACAGCAAAATCACCTTGTGCAGTTACCACGTAATCACGTGTTACTTTTTCAGCTTCTGGTTTCGCTAATTGGAACAAACGCTGAATAACCTGAGCATCATAATCACGACTATAGCGTGCTAGCGTCAATGGTGCGGTAAACGCGATATCTTTATCTGCTAATTCAGCAGAAATTGACTCACCAGCATCTAATTTAGCCATTAGTGACTCTACAAATTGTTGTGCTGCAGCGGCTGCTTTTTGCTCTTCAAGTTGTAATGTAATTTGCTCAGAAACTTCAGCTAATGGTTTAGTCGCAGCGTCTTTATGAGCTTTAACTCGCACTACAATTGCTTGAGAATCATTAAGTTCAATAATCTCAGAGTTTAAACCTTCAGCGCGGAAATCTTCACTAAATACTTGATTCAGTACATTACGGTTATCAACTGAACTTGGAGCGTTATCAGCCGAGAAGAACCCCGTTGTTTTAATCGCTACGCCCACTTCAGCAGAGGCTTCTTCTAAGTTATCAGGAGATTCGAATGCTACTTCACTTAAACGTTGGTATAAGTTGTCGTACATCTCTTTCATCTTATCGTTTTTAAGCGCAATTTCGATTTTAGATTTAACTTCATCCAACGGTAATGTTGCTTTTTCCTGTGCTTCAATTAATTTGATAATATGAAAACCAAATTCTGATTTAACAACATCAGATAAAGGTGCATCAGATGTTAACGAAAAAGCACTTTTATCAAATGCAGGATCCATCACACCACGCTCAAACCAATCTAATTCACCATTATTTTTACCAGAAAAGACATCATCTGATTTTGTTTTTGCTAACTCAGCAAAATCCGCACCCGCTTTTAATTCATCTAAAATAGCTTGTGCTTTATTTTTCGCTTCTTCTGAATCACCTTGAACCAAGATATGTGCTACTTTACGACGTTCAACTCGTTGATATTGATCCGCATGTTGTTCGTAGTAAGTTTCAATATCTTTATCATTCAAGTTTACTTCTGCCGCTAATGTCGCAGCATCTAAGAGAATGTATTCGACATCAACTTGTTCAGGATTTTGAAACTGCTCGCTGTTATCCGCATAGTAAGTATTGATTTCATCTTCAGACACAGAATCTGTCGTCATAAAGTCAGCGCTTTTTATATTCAAAAGACGTGCAACACGTTGTTGACCTTGCAATTGATAAGCCTGCTCAATTTCTAGTGGTAAAACAAACTCACTGCCCACTAACGATTCTAATAGTTGTAGTCGTACTAAGTCAGTTTTAAAGTTTGCACTGAATTGTGCAGGAGCCAAATTATTGTTACGTAATAAAGATAAGTACAAGTTGTTATCAAATTTACCGTCAACTTGGAATTCAGGCATGTTTCGAATAGCTTCTTTAACTTGCTCATCACCGACACGTAAACCCATTTCAGTAACGGCTTGCGCAATCAAACGCTCAGTTATTAATGTCTGTGTTGCTTGAGCACGAATTTGTTGTGTAAAACCAGGTGTAGAAGCGATCAAGTCAAACTGCTCGCCGTATTGCTGTTGTAAACGCGCTCTTTCATTTTGATAAGCTTGTTCAACACTTTGTTGTGAAATATCTTCACCGTTAACCGTGACAACTGCACTTTCTGAAGTAGTCCCTAAATAGCTACTCACCCCCGCCAAAGCAAAAGACAGGATGATCACTACTAAAATACTTTTAGCTACGATCCCTTGAGAGCCTTCGCGCATTTTATCTAACATAATATTTTACTCTTTAAGACTTAAAAACAAAAAAGCGCATCATAGGACGCGCTTAATGCATAACGGTGCAATAAAAACGCTTATGCGTTGATAGCATCTTTTAATGATTTACCCGCTTTAAATGCAGGTACTTTTGCTGCTGCGATTTGAATTGGCTCATTAGTTTGTGGATTACGGCCTGTACGTGCAGCACGTTCTTTTACTGAGAAAGCACCAAAACCAATTAGTGATACGCTGTCGCCTTCAACTAAAGCTGTAGTAACGCTATCGATAAACGCATCTAATGCGCGACCAGCTGCAGCTTTTGATATATCTGCGCTTTCAGCGATGTTATCGATTAATTGTCCTTTGTTCATTTGTAAATCCCCTGTCTATAATAAATTGGTGCTATTTTAAGATTGAATGGCACATAGTAAAAAAATACATTGCTAGGCTACTGTTCTATTCAAATTCAAGCAAGTAAATTTGAATAAAATTAGGTAGATAGCCCTTATTTTATGCGGTTTGTCACCTATTTTTCAGTTTTTCCGATAGAAAACCCTTTGATGCTATCTTGTAAAGCGATTTCTAATACTTCATCTATCCAACGAACTGGCTTAATTTCTAGTTGGTCTTTAATATTATCAGGGATTTCTTCTAAGTCACGTGTATTTTCAAACGGAATCAATACCGTTTTAATACCACCACGACGTGCCGCTAATAATTTTTCTTTTAGACCACCAATTGGAAGTACTTCTCCACGTAACGTAATTTCCCCTGTCATTGCCACATCGGCGCGAACAGGAATACCTGTTAAGCTAGAAATTAACACCGTACACATTGCTGCGCCAGCACTTGGGCCATCTTTTGGCGTAGCACCTTCAGGTACATGCACATGTATATCACGTTTCTCATGGAAGTCGCTATTAATACGCCATTCTTCAGCTTTCGCACGCACCACTGTCATCGCAGCTTGAATAGACTCTTTCATCACATCACCTAACGAACCAGTGTAAGTCAACTTACCCTTACCTGGTACAGAGGTTGCTTCGATAGTTAATAAATCTCCACCAACAGATGTCCAAGCAAGCCCTGTTACTTGACCAACTTGATTTTCAGAGTCTGCTTTACCAAAGTCATAACGACGTACACCTAAATAATCTTTTAGGTTATCAATAGTGACATCTACTTTTTTCAGTTTTTTGTCTAATAAAATATCTTTTACAACTTTACGACAAATTTTAGAAATCTCACGTTCTAAAGCACGTACACCGGCTTCACGCGTGTAATAACGAACGATACCAATAATCGCGCTATCATCAATTGAAATCTCTGATTCTTTTAAACCATTACGCTTAATTTGTTTGCTTAATAAATGGCCATTAGCGATGTTAAGTTTTTCATCTTCTGTATAACCCGATAAATGAATCACTTCCATACGGTCTAACAGTGGACCAGGAATATTCATCGAGTTAGACGTCGCAACAAACATCACATCAGAAAGATCGTAATCAACTTCAAGGTAATGGTCATTAAAGCTATTATTTTGCTCTGGATCTAACACTTCTAATAATGCAGAAGCAGGATCGCCGCGCATGTCAGAAGCCATCTTATCGATTTCATCTAATAAGAATAATGGATTTTTAACGCCCACTTTAGTCATTTTTTGAATCAACTTACCCGGTAACGAACCAATATAAGTACGACGATGACCACGGATCTCAGCTTCGTCACGTACACCACCTAATGCCATACGTACATACTTACGGCCGGTTGAGCGCGCAATAGATTGCCCTAAAGATGTTTTACCAACACCAGGAGGACCCACTAAACATAAAATAGGCCCTTTTAATTTATTGATACGAGTTTGAACGGCTAAATATTCTAAAATACGCTCTTTGACTTTTTCAAGACCGTAATGATCTTCATCTAAAATTTCTTGAGCTTTAGCTAAATTCTTTTTAACAGGACTACGTTTCTTCCACGGAACATTTACTAAACTTTCAATGTAAGTACGAATCACACTTGCTTCCGATGACATCGGCGACATCATTTTTAGCTTTTTAAGTTCAGATATCGCTTTTTCTTTTGCTTCAGCTGACATGCCAGCCGCTTCAATTTTTTCTTCTAATTGCTCAAGGTCACTTTGACCTTCTTCACTATCACCGAGCTCTTTTTGAATCGCTTTCATTTGCTCGTTAAGATAATACTCGCGTTGGCTGCGTTCCATTTGTTTCTTAACACGGCTACGAATACGTTTTTCAACTTTTAGAATATCTTCTTCATTTTCCATCATCCCCATTAGATATTCAAAACGTTCAGTCACATTAGTTAACTCTAACGCCGTTTGCTTATCTTCAAGGCTTAATGGCATATGCGCTGCGATTGTATCTGCAAGGCGCTCTGGTTCGTCGATACCATTAACAGAAGCAAGTACTTCAGGTGGAATCTTTTTATTGAGTTTAATATAAGACTCAAATTGACCTAATACGCTACGTATTAGCGCTTCTTCTTCTTTCTCATCGACGCCTTCACTTTCTAGCAGTTCGACTTCAGAAAAAAAGTATTCTTCGTGATCTATGTTACGAAGAATAGTGGCACGTTGCACACCCTCGACTAACACTTTAACCGTGCCATCGGGTAATTTTAATAATTGCAAAATATTAGCAACCGTACCCACTGAGTATAAATCCTCTATTTTAGGATCATCTAATGAAGCTTCAGTTTGTGCGACTAGTAATACCTTTTTGCCCTGCTCCATCGCAGCTTCTAAACAGCTGATCGATTTTTTTCTGCCGACAAATAATGGAATAACCATGTGCGGGTAAACAACGACATCACGGAGTGGTAAGACAGGTAGCGTCAACAGCTGGTCTGTTTCTAATTTCATATTGTCCCCAGAAAAAGTATTGAAAATAAATACATGAAATGAATGCACGCGTAAAAAATATTTTTACTTGTATGCAATATTGGGGATGTTAAGTTTTTTTTCAAGCGTATAAACAAAAAAAGAGAGCATAATGCCCTCTTTTTTTGTTTTATTGTTATTAATTGCTTATTTATCAGACGATACGAGTTTATTTTCTTCTTCTGAGTAAATTAACAAAGGCGATGCATCACCCATAATAACATTTTCATCAACAACCACTTTGATTACATTTTCAACTGAAGGCAGGTCATACATTGTATCTAATAACACCGCTTCAACAATAGAACGTAAACCACGTGCGCCAGTTTTACGGGTCATCGCTTTTTTAGCCATCGCTGTTAACGCTTCAGGACGAAACTCAAGTTCAACATTCTCTAAGCCGAATAAAGCTGCATATTGTTTTGTAATTGCATTTTTAGGTGCAGTTAAAATTTCAACTAATGCTTCTTCATCTAATTCAGTTAATGTTGCAACCACTGGTAGACGCCCTATAAATTCAGGAATCAAACCATATTTTGCTAAATCTTGAGGTTCCACTTTCTTAAACGTATCACTCAATGACGCTTTAGCATCTTTATCGCGTACTGTTGCACCAAAGCCAATACCAGCACCGGTATTAATACGTTGCTCGATAATACTATCTAAACCAGAGAATGCTCCGCCACAAATAAATAATATTTTAGACGTATCAACTTGAATAAATTCTTGGTTTGGATGCTTACGCCCACCTTGTGGAGGAATAGAAGCAACGGTACCTTCAATCAGTTTCAATAATGCCTGTTGAACACCTTCACCAGAAACATCACGAGTGATAGATGGATTCTCAGATTTACGCGTTATTTTATCGATTTCATCAATATAGATGATACCGCGTTGCGCTTTCTCAGGATCGTAATCACATTTCTGCAATAGTTTTTGAATGATGTTTTCAACATCTTCACCCACGTAACCGGCTTCAGTTAAAGTAGTCGCATCTGCCATTGTAAATGGTACATCTAATAAACGTGCCATGGTTTCAGCCAGCAGTGTTTTACCACTACCCGTTGGACCAATCAGCAAAATGTTAGATTTGCTTAACTCAACACCATCAGCGATATCACCGTGTTTTAAGCGTTTGTAATGATTATAAACAGCAACAGATAGCACTTTTTTTGCTAAATCTTGGCCAATAACATAATCATCTAATGACGCACGGATTTCATGGGGTGTTGGTAATTTTTTATTGCTGTTAGTACTGGTTTCAGCATTACTCGTAAGCTCAGCAATTTCTTCTTTAATGATGTCATCACAAAGATCAACACACTCGTTACAAATATAGACAGAAGGTCCTGCAATCAGTTTTTTAACTTCATGCTGACTTTTACCACAGAACGAACAATACAATAGGCTGCTATTATTAGCATCATTGTTGTTTTTATCGGACATAGTTATCGTTATCCCTTATTTATGCTCTACGAGTTAAGATTGAGTCAACAATACCATAGTCAACTGCTTCTTGAGCTCGCATAAAGTTATCACGGTCAGTGTCCTGAGCAATAACTTCAATATCTTTACCCGTATGGAATGCTAACAACTCATTCATACGCTGTTTTGTTGCTAAAATTTCTTTTGCATGTATTTCAAAATCAGAGGCTTGACCTTGGAAACCACCTAGTGGCTGGTGAATCATCACCTTAGCATTAGGTAGTACATGACGTTTACCTTCAGCGCCACTTGCTAATAAAAATGCGCCCATACTAGCGGCCATTCCCATACAGATAGTGCTTACATCTGGTTTGATAAATTGCATTGTATCGTAAATTGCCATACCAGCGCTAATCGAGCCACCTGGTGAATTAATATAAATGTAAATATCTTTTTCTGTGCTTTCAGACTCTAAAAAAAGTAACTGCGCAGTGATCACGTTAGCCATGTGATCTTCAACAGGACCGGTTAAAAAGATAACACGTTCCTTTAAAAGTCGAGAATAGATATCATATGAACGCTCGCCTTTTGCCGTTTGTTCAACAACCATAGGGATAAGTGCGTTACTGATTTGTTCCGTATTTCCAGCAAATGGGTTAGTCATATTCCATCCTAATTATTTATTTTTATTGTTTGCGTTAAAAATGAAAATGGCCCGAGTGAAATCACCCGAGCCATTGAAATGTATAACCACTTGAATTAATAGTTAAAGAAACTATTAAGCAGCAGGCTTATTCATTACTTCATCGAACGATTTTTTTACTTCAGCTACTTTAGCTTTTTCAATGATAAAATCAACCGCTTGCTCTTCTAATGCAACATTTTCCATGTTTTGCATTAGTTCTTTGTTGTTTTTGTAATATTCAACAACTTCAGATGGGTTTTCGTAAGCAGAAGCAGCATTTTCAATTAATGCAGCAACTTTTTCTTGGTCAACTTTTAATTCGTTAACTTTGATTACTTCACCTAGTAACAGACCTACTTTAACACGCTTTTCAGCTTGCTCAGTAAACAGTTCAGCTGGTAACTCAGGCAAGTTGCTTGGGTCCATTTGCTTACCGTAACGTTCCATAGCTTGTTTACGTAATACGTTAACTTCACCATCAACTAATGCTTTAGGCACTTCAATTTCGTTGTTTTCAACTAATGCAGTTAATACGTTGTCTTTTGCAGTATTTTTTAATACTTGCTCAAGTTCACGTTGCATGTTTTTCTTAACGTCTTCTTTAAGTGCAGCTAGGTCACCACTTTCAACGCCGAATTTTTTAACGAACTCTTCTGTTAACTCAGGTAATGTTTGTTCTTCAACTTTAGTTAAGTTGATTGCAAATTGTGCTGTTTTACCTTTTAACTGTTCTGCATGGTAATCTTCAGGGAAAGTTACGTCGATGTTGAACTGTTCGCCTGCTTTTTTACCAACGATACCTGATTCAAAACCAGGGATCATACGGTTACTACCTAAAACGATTTGGAAACCTTCCGCTTTACCGCCTTCAAATAATTCGCCGTCGATAGAACCTTCAAAATCAACAGTTACTTGGTCATCATTTTGAGATTCACGCTCAACGTCATTCCATTCAGCATGTTGCTTTTGTAATGTTACTAACATTTTATCTAAATCAGCATCTTCAACTTCAGCAGTCACAGTTTCTACTGTTAATGCGTCTAATTCATTTAATGTTACTTCTGGGTAAACTTCAAATGTTGCAGTGAAAACAAAATCTTCACCTTTTTTACGAGCAACAGGTGCTACAGCAGGCGCGCCAGCTGGGTTTAATTTTTCAGCAACAATAGCTTCATAAAAGTTGCGTTGCATGATTTCGCCGCCAACTTCTTGCTCAACAGCTGCGCCAAAACGCTTAGCAATAACTGATGCTGGTACTTTACCTGGACGGAAACCATCAACACGTTGTGTTTTAGATAAATGACGTAGACGTCCGTCAAATTCTTTATCGAATGTTTCAGCAGCAACAGTAATTGTTAATACGCGCTCTAGGCCTTGTGTAGATTCAACAGAAACTTGCATTTTAATTCCTTTATCTTTTACGTTAAAAATTGTATTTACTGATAAAAGCCTATTTATTTATTCGCTTTCATCACTAAGGTGTATTTGCTTAGACTAACCGCATGATAAAATAACACCTTAATCAAAAATCATTTTATGATTTCTATAGTGAAATTTAAGACGCGCCATTATAGACACTGTTTTGCTGATAGTCGATAGGTAGCAGATAGTAAAAACCGAGTGCTAGCTCAGTTTTTTAGAAGATCAGTGCTATTTTTAACAATTTATAAAAAATAAGCGGCTAAAAGAACAAATAGTTTTAGACCTGTGATCCCTTTCTGTTTATAAATTTTATTATTCAGCGATAGTAACTGCTTAAATACTTGCAGGCCATTGCTTAGATAATTACTCAGATACTTGCTTAAATGCTGCATAGGCACTTACTTAAATACTTGCTTAAATAACGGCTCAATATTCAACGTGGTTTGTAACTGACATACATGAAATACCTTTAGTGTTGAGCCACATATAACAAGCGAGAGCTAGACTAAAAGAAAAATTAAATCATGCTGTTTAGGTAAATTAACAGCATAAGACATTTTTAAAGCATACGAATTCAGCAATGAAGCACTTATCATTTGATATCTAAAAGGGATAAGCCATGACTAAAATCGACAAGATAAATTACCTTGAATACCCAGCGAAAGATTTGGCGGCCACTAAAACCTTCTTTACCCAAATTTTTAACTGGCAATTTACTGATTATGGACCGGATTATATTGCGTTCGTCGAAAAATCCGGGCTAAACGGTGGTTTTTATCGTTCACCACTAACGTCAAGTCCTGCTAATGGTGCTGGGCTGACAGTATTTTACACCATGGAAATAGCAGCGCTTGAGTTAAAAATAGTGCAAGCCGGCGGTAAAATATGTACTCCAATTTTTGCTTTTCCGGGTGGCGTACGTTTTCATTTTACCGAACCAAGTGGCAATGAATTCGCAGTTTGGTCTGAATCATAAGAAAAGTAGTCCATTCAATAAGACTATCGCTTTAATCACTAAACCTAGTAGCTAAACCTGATAGCTAGTTAGATCTTTTATCTCATCGTTTGTTACATGCTGTGTTAACTTTTTTATTAATTTAGTTAGCACAGCACCTTATCTTATTGAACAGCCAACGCACCAACAAAAAATCCGTGGATCCCGGAGAATACAATTTGTGCACCAATAGCAGAAACAAATAGCCCTGTTATTTTAGGCAGGACTTCTAAACCTTGTTGACCTAATAAACGTTGAATCTTATTAGAGAATAACAACACTGCGGCGACCGAAACAACTGCTGCTATCAAGGCTAATACCACCACAATCGTATCAGCTAACCCATCTAGCTCAGCACCAATAACCATTAGTATACCAATCATCCCTGGGCCAACTGTTACCGGAATAGCCAAAGGTACAATAGCAAAATCAACACCGCGTTTATTAGTACCTTCTGGTCCTTCAGGTACTTCTGTGCCACCTTTGATCATTTCTAATGCACTTAAAAATAACACTGTACCGGCACCAATTTTAAAGGCATCTAATGTAATGCCAAATAAACTGAAAATATATTGACCGAAGATCAGAAATACTAAGCTAATGATGAGCACAGTAATGCTTAATTTAAGAATGATTTGCTTCTTTTCAGATGAGGTTAATCTTTTACTCATGATCAAAAAAACAGATAACACAAAAAATGGTGTCATCATAAAAAATAGCTTTAAATATAGGGTGATTACTTGTTCCATCTACTGTCTCATTAACAATTAAAAAAGTGCTTCCGACGTTACGCCAGAAAATTCAGCGCATGCTAAAATAGACGTTTTGAGAAGCTAGATAGTATTTAAAATAAATCTGTATTTATAAAGAAATTAGTCAAGATTTAAACCTGTCAACGAATGGCTCTATTTTTCTTTCAACTTCACCATACAACATAATGCAGATGTAAGGAGAATCTAGACCGTAGCGCTAGCAGGATCAAATGAAAAACATTAGGTTAAATCAACAAAGCGAGCCGATAAAAGGTCTGCTAAGTCTTGAGCTGCTAACTGTATCTCTAACCCTCTTTTACCAGCGCTTACATAAATAGTTTGTTGTGCCAATGCACTTTCGTCAATCAAGGTTGGCAATTGTTTCTTTTGGCCAAGCGGACTGACGCCACCCAGCACATAACCCGAAGAACGTAACACATCATTTTTATTCGCCATTTGCGCTTTCTTAGCTGTTAATGCCGATGCTACAGCTTTTAAATTAAGTTGTTCCGTCACTGGTAACACTGCCACCACTAATTGCTTATCAACTTCAACCACCAAGGTTTTAAAAACTTGTAATGGGTCTACATTCAATTTTTCAGCGGCTTCTAAACCATAAGATTCAGCTTTTTTATCATGTTTGTATTGATGTACTTGAAACGTTATTTTATTTTTTTCTGCTAATAGTATTGCCGGTGTCATTTTTACTCGCCTATTATAAATAAATTAAGTATCTACCTAACGCTCAATTAATTTGAGCTTAATCGTTCGGTTAAACGACTATTTCTACTTGCTCTATTCCTCACTGAACTGGCCACTAACGACAAATCAGCAATCAGTGTTAATTGTTTTTTTGCACGTGTAATACCCGTATAAATCAATTCACGATTCATCACAGGTAGCGCATAGTCAGGCAAAGCCAGTAATGTATGTTTAAACTCTGATCCTTGGCTTTTATGCACCGTCATGGCAAATACCGTTTGATGAGTTGGTAATCGACTAGGTTGAAAGTCAGCCACTGAACCATCGGGCATCACAAAATAAACCCTTAATTGGCCACTTTGATCTGCTAAACACACACCAATATCGCCATTAAACAATCCTAGATGATAACTGTTTTCAGTCACCATGACAGGACGGCCAAGATACCAAGTTTGTGTGAGGTCGAAACGACGTGCTAATAAACCCGCTTTTTGCAATATTTTTTCACAGCGATGATTTAAGTTATCAACTCCCCACTCCTGCTCACGCGTTGCACAGAGAATTTTAAAATCATTAAATTGCTGCAACAATTTTTTCGCTTGGTCTCGGTTATCGTCATTAATAGCGCATAAATCAGATAAATAAGGGCCATAACCCGCAATTACGAGTTGTTCAAAAATGGCATCACTTTGAGGGTCATTGGGATAATAATTTAAGTCATCGTATTGTTCACATAGTCGCAATAGCTTAGCTGCAGTAATGCCACCTTTATTAATCGCAGTTGCTAAGTAACCAATGCCTGAGAATTGATCGAATCGATAGCTCTTTTTCAATAAGCATAAATTATCCGACATTCTTGTTGGTGACGTAGCAGTTTTGGGTGCAGTAACTGATGCAGTGTTTGCTGGATTTAATAGACTATCGAAACCAGTTAAATCAGCTAATTGCTGTGCTTTTTGTTGGCTATAACCGGATTCAATAAACGAACAAATATCACCTAATACCGCGCCCGCTTCAACGGAAGCTAATTGGTCTTTATCACCGAGCAAAATTAAACGCGCATGATCAGGTAAAGCACTCAATAGCTTAGCCATCAAAGGTAAATCAACCATTGAGGCCTCATCCACCAGCAATAGATCTAATACTAACTTGTTCTGTTCGTGGTGACGAAAATGCGCGCTATTATTGCGTACACCTAACAAGCGATGGATGGTACTGGCATCAGTAGGGATAAGCTGTGCGACGGTTTTATCTAAATCTAAATCTGCTAATGCATTAGTAATCGATTCCGTTAAACGTGCTGCTGCTTTGCCCGTTGGAGCAACCATTTTTATCATTAAATCCGGCTCTGCATGTAATAACAAAGCCAATAGTTTAACCACGGTGGTGGTTTTACCTGTGCCTGGGCCACCTGAAATAACACAACGAGCAGACGTTAGCGCCAGTGCGGCGCTTATTTTTTGCCAATCACAACGCACATGATTGCTAATCAGTGTTGCTAAAGAGCTTAAATCATCCGCACAGTTTGCTTTACTGAAAACAGCGGAAACCGCTCCCCAATCAACGACAGCATGATCAATAACATCTAAAAACTTTTCACATAAAACCTGTACCGATTGACGGTTATCTTGTTGCCACGCCTGCCATAAATATGTGTACTGAGGTTTAAATAACAGTTCTAAATATGCCTTGCTTTCTTCGCTTACTTGCACTGCAATCGGTTGTAATAGTTTATCTGAAATAAGTTGTTCAAACTCAGCATAACGCGCCATAAATAAAGCGTTATATTGCAAGCGTAAAGGCGCATCGTCACCACAACAAATACTTTCATTTAATGCATAGTGCATTTGCTGTTGCTCATGAAAAATACAAGACACCTGTAGACGTTCACTTTCCAATTTTGAATCGACGCCAAGCTGCAGACAATGTTGATGAAACAAACTGCCTATTTTATCGATAGGCAAGCAAATATGTCCGCCACCGAGTTGCTGACTTACCGATGCAGCTGCTAATTGCATTAAATTATCAGCCCCTAATTGCGCCATAAATTTTGCAAAATGAAAGTCTATTGGGCGAATTTGTTGATTTAACTGGCAGCGTTTTAATAACGCTAGCATATCCTGTTCACTGGAGCTGAGCTGTTCGCTTATGATCCCTTGTACCGACTTAGTGCCAAGGTGATTATTTTTATCTAGCATGACAACTCCTCTCGCAGTTTTTCTGCACTTAACTCACCGCTTAATAACTTATCTAATTTATCAATCAGTTCGAACTTTGGTTTAGTAAAATAAGAGCCTGCATTGTGCTCACCTTGCATCCCCCGTAAGAAGGTATAAAACACACCGCCAATATGTTGATCGTAATCGTAATCATCTATGCGTGATTTTAACAAGCGGTGTAATGCCAAGGTATATAACTGATATTGAAAATCATAGCGATGCTCAACAATCGCATCGGCCATAGCCTGTTCACTATAATCCGTGAGACTGTCACCTAAATAGTTAGATTTATAATCCAAAACAAAATATTGCCCTTGATATTCAAAGGTTAAATCAATAAATCCTTTAAGCATACCTTGCACTTGATTGAACTGTAATAAACCCGCACGTGCCGATAAAGGGTCATAATGTGTGATCAACTGATTCATCGATGACGCTTCAATCGGTTGCATCGGAATAAAGAACTGCATCTCTACTTTCTTTTGCGCTTCATTTAATTGCGACAGCGATAACTCAGGGTATTCATTAGCAGCTAATCGGTGCGCTAAAATATGCGTTATCCATTCACTGACAATCGGCGCCCACTCTTCTACTGGTTCATAACCATTAATAATTAAACGGTCCGTTAACCAAGGGATCAATTTATCTGCAGGGCTATCTTGAAAATCAATTTCTTCAAATAACTCATGTAAAAAAGTACCGTGTTTTGCACCACGCGGAAAACTAAATACATTATTAACTTGCTCTTGTGGTAATGAAGACGGTTGTAATAACGAAGGTTGCTGAAGCAATAGCAGCTCTGTAACTTGAGCACTTTCCTCTGGAATTTTTTTAGTCTGTTTATCTTCAATAGTCGGCGCGCTATGGAAACGAGATAACGCCGAGTAACTCGTTACCCACCAATTTTTTTCAATGCTGCCAGTAAACTGCTGTGGTGCAATTAATTCAGCTGCAGATTGACTGGTCGCTTGATAAGTTTCATGTAACGCTTTAGGTGCATTGCGAATACCAATATTTTCCGACATGTCACACACACTTTTTAATAAGTGCTGAAGTTTTTGGTCATCACCAGCTTGTAACTCTTCACCCGCTTTAACACATAAATAACCCAGCGCACTTTTGGTTAACGGTGAGACTTTAGCGCGTCCTTTTTTATAAGGGCCAATGCCTAAATAACAACGATAAACACTGCGCGTTAACCCCACATAAAGCAGTCGAATGTCTTCCGCTAACAATTCTTTGGCAGTACTTTCTCTATGCGCATCTTCGCCATTTAAATCAAACACTAAACGTTGTTGCTGATCGTGAAACAAACACTCTTTAGGTTCACGATATAAACCACTAAACGGAATAAACACAATATCGTATTCTAGCCCCTTAGATTTATGCAAAGTACTCACTTGCACTAACTCTTTTTCGCTTTCTAAACGCTGTTTCTGCTCACCTTGCTCATTTTTAGCATTATTTATCTGCTCACTAAACCAACGTAATAACGCAAAGGCCCCTTCATACACCATACTATTTTTTTGCAACAACTCAGCCAGATGCAAGAGATCCGTTAAGGCACGTTCTCCCTGGTTTTGTGCTAATAAATTGGCGCTAATACCTTGCTCATGAAAACACTGTTGCAACATCACCAATATGCCACTTTCTTCCCACACGGTTTTATAACGCGTAAAGTCAGCAATTTTAGCTTCCCAACTGGTGGTGTCAGAAAAGGTAAAGTGGATTTGATAAGGTGTTAGCGAAAATAACTTACAGGCAATCGCAGAGCGTAAATAACGTTCATTACTTGGATGCAAGCAGGCACTTAATAAACGCAACAAATCCTGCGCTAAGGTGCTTGCAAATACACTCTCCTTCAATGACAAATACACACTATTAATATTTTCTTCTAATAACGCTTTACGAATAATGTTCGCTTCGTTACCGGTACGCACTAACACCGAAATGTTATTCGCCAAAATAGGTGATTTATTACCTTCAGAGTCTTCTAAATAAGCTTGCTCTTGCTGCGCTAATAACAATAACGCTTTAATTTCATTGACCGCTGCTTGTGCACTGGCATGCCTAAAGGCATCACTGCTTAAACCACCATTGACGTGTAAGAATTGCAATGCAGTCTGTTGATCATCATCGGGGTTATTAACCACCAGCTTTTTACGTTTTATCGGTGGCGCTTTTACAGGGTGAAAAGGAATATCTTGATCATAGATAAACGGTGCGACTCGATGTTGAAAAAAGCCATTTACCGCATCAATCATTTCCGCACTGGAGCGATAGTTATTATCTAAACTATAATGCGCGGTGACAGCATTACGCGCTTTCATATAAGTAAAAATATCTGCACCACGGAAACTGTAGATCGCTTGTTTAGGATCACCGATCATAAATAAACCAGATTGATCAAAGCGCGTTAATGGTTCGACTTGATCTCTGTGCCCTTGCACTTTAGTGCCATCTTTAATTTGATCCGGCATATCATTCACCGCAACATTAAGCACATCATTATCAATGCTAACTTGCGCATAAATCGTATCAAAAATACGATATTGTACCGGGTCAGTATCTTGGAATTCATCAATCAAGGCGATTGGATATTGCTGCTTTATTTGCTGCCCCAAATGCCCTGCTGGCGATACCTGTAACGCATGGTCTAAGTGTGTTAATAAATCATCAAATCCTAACAACATATGCTGTTGCTTGGTGTTTTGTAAATTCTCTTTTATCCAATATGTCGCTTTAATCAACAAAGTATTTTTAATAGAAATATCTTGTTCAAGTAACGCTTCAACAAGCTCAAAGGTTGTATGCGTTGGCGCAGCGTCTTTCTTAGTTTTATTAATTAATTCTGCTTGTGAAAACTTAGGTAAGCTTTTAGGCAAGGTTAAGTCCAGTTCGGTAGATAACGCCCATTCACTGACATTCTTAAACCATTCCGGTAAATTACGTTTACTATAACTACGCTTGTCGACACCAGAATGGGTAATAATATCTAGGTAATCATCCTTATCAGCATTCCAGGCTTGTTTAACCTCGGCAATTGCATTCAAACTTTTCTCATATTTACTTTTAAAATCAAAATCAGTAATAGCAGGAATAAACGTTAAATCATTGCGTGACAACCATTGCTGTAATTCTGATTTTAACGCTGCGGGGTTCGCCCAATAACCGTAAATAACTTCCGTTAATGGCGTAGATAATTGATAAAAATGTGCGCGCCAAAAATCATTACAAGCTTGGCTTAAAATTTCAGAATCGTCTTCTAATAAGGTTTGTTGAAATAAACTACCCGACTCAAAAGCATTTTGTTGCAACATGCGCTGACAAAAACCATGAATAGTAAAAATAGACGCTTCATCCATTTGTAATTCAGCAAAACGCAGTAAACGAATATCATGTTCAAGGTTGCTACTATCTGCAATTAATTGTTGGCAATAATCATCTTTACTGCTGCCTGCAATAAACGCTAAACGTGTTTCACGAATACGCTCTCTAATTCGACTTCTTAACTCTGCTGTGGCAGCTTCAGTAAAGGTCACCACTAAAATTTTATCGACGGTTAATGGCGAACGATGTGCAGTTTGACTGTTAGTTTGACCAATATCAGCACTTGTATTGTCTCCATCTAACGGGGCATCGCCTTGCTTACCATGGCCTAACAATAAGCGAATAAATAAACTCGCAATGGTATAGGTTTTCCCCGTACCCGCTGACGCTTCTATTAATCGACGCCCAAACAGTGGAAAGGTTAACGCCTGTAAAGGGGTTACAGAAATATCGCTATTGCTCTGATCATTACCCATATCGAGGTCGAGGTTTAAATTTTCTTCTACCATGATTACTCCTCTCCCCACTGTTGATATATTAAATCATTTAAATTGCATAATAACGGCATAAAGACCTGTAATGCGATGAACTCAAAAGCTTGCCAATGATCTTCAATATTATCAAAAAGGCGATTAATATAAGGGTCATTGGCTTCGGCATAGCCTCGATTATTATGAAATACTTTTAAGGCAGCTTGTTGCCCAGCGGCACGAGTATCAAAGCTTAGCTCTTCTAATACAAAAACATTGGCTTGTAATTGACAAACGGCCTCGCACCATTGGTAAGCACTTTCAACAAAAAAGGGTAAGGCTTGCTGTAAGCCCTGCTCATATAACGCTAACAATTCAGATAAACGTTTATGCGCATAATCCGCAGGGATCTCTTCAAAATAGTGCCCTTTGGTTTGACCAAATAAAGTCGCATTCAGGTGTTGCCCGTGCACAATGCAATAACTCAAATGCTCAACCCAGAGTTTTAATAAATCTTTACCTTTAATATTGCCCGGTTTAATACGCACTAACCCATTTTCACAATGGTCATCTAATGCGCCAATTAAGCGTTTTTTATCAAAGGGAATATCAACCTGTATTTGCTCAATATCGCCAATGAAATAACCGCTATAAACGCCTGCTAAATCCACCATCACCTGTAAATCTTTATTAAAAATCAAGGTGGCAAACTCACCCACGGGTAACTTACCCTGTGCTTGTAAGCCAACATATAACTCAGTTAATGCTTGGTCATCTAAACCATTTTCAAATTGCTGCTTTTTAAGCATATATTGTTGTAGGTTATCTAATGCAAAAGGTTCATCGTTTTCTTGGTCAATTTCATCAATCTCAAAATACACATTCAAGCCTTGATTAAAAAATGCGCGACAAGGATTTTGTAAAAACCGAATCAATGATGTTAACTCAACGTGGTCACTTTGTAATAAAGGCAAGGGTTGATTAATTTCATCCTCTGTCACAGGCGCTTTCGTTAATGCATGCCACCAAGATTGTTGATAAGTTTTGTGTTTACCTTGAAAGTATTGTTCACTAAAACTTTGCATCGGATAGTGATGCGTTAATGAAGCTAATAGCGTTTTTTCAAGCTGTCCACTTTCTAACTCACCGCTTGCAATCAAACTCACTGATTGACTAGCAAGCCTGAAGCTCTGCTGAATATAATTAAGTAATTCACTGACTAACACACTGGGCATTTTTTCACTGTTATCACTGATATCTTTACCAATATAACTCACATAAAAGTTCGACTGCGCCGATAACAACGCTTCTAAGAACAGGTAGCGGTCTTCATCTCGACGAGAACGATCACCACGCTTGCGGTGTCCAACCATTAAATCAAAGCCCATCGGTAAGAGTGAACGCGGATATAACCCATCATTCATACCTAATAAACACACCACTTTAAATGGAATAGAACGCATTGGCATCAGCGTACAAAAGTTAACCTGCCCTGCTAAGAAACGTTGGCTGTTAGATTGGCTAGAAAGGTGTTCTTGTAAATACTCCACCAGCACCATTAAGGCTAGGGGTTGATCAAATTTTGCCTGTTCAGTTTGCTCTGTCAGTGCTTGCATTTGCTGGCGAATTTGGCTAAATAACACGCTATTATCTTCATCTTCTAGATAAAAATCATCAATAAGTTGATTAATAAAGAGCTGCCATTCAGCACAACTCACTTCTTGATTTAAATTACTTTCTAACACAATCAAGGTATCAACAAACTCAATAAAGCGACCTAACAAGTCACCTTGTAACCCTTGCACTTCATCGTAAGGCGCAATGCCTTCAAATAAATTGTCGCTCATCGCATAACCGAGCAACATACGTTTTAAACCAAACAACCAGTTATTTTGCGTTAACGCTGGCAGTTCCCATTGGGTCGCCGAATTATCATTAAGTCCCCAACGAATACCACTTTCAGTGATCCAGTGTTGTAACAAATCAAACTCATCTTGCTTAATCGCAAAACGATTTAAAATAGCCGGTACTTCTAACAAGGCTAAAATATCTTCGCGTGTATAACGGCTTTGTTGCAAGTTCAATAACTGTAAAAAACTCGCCAGAATAGGATTCTCTTGCTGCGCACTGACATCAGAGATAGAAAATGGAATAGTGACACTATTACTTGATCGACTAAACACCGCATCTACATAAGGAGCATAGGCATCGATATTCGGCACCATCACAATAATATCTTTAGGTGTGAGTTTTTTGTCCTGTTCAAACATCGCTAATAAATTATCGTGTAAGACTTCCACTTCACGCATCACACTATGGCAAGCGTGCAAGCTCAACGAGTTATCATCATCGCTAATTTCAATACGCAACGTAGGGTCAATCAAGGTTTGTGCAGAACTATCGGTTAAGTCTAAAATGTCCGCTTGAATATTGTGTAATAAACTATCGCGGTCAATATCCACAAAGGCATCAATCTCTTGTTGTTCAAGGCTATATAATTGGTATAAAAAATCGCGTCCCATTTTGCCCATTGAAGCCAGTAACGGATTACCCACTTCACTTTCAACATCACCACTGCTTGCCCAGGCTAAATGCGCTGCATCTTTTTGCCAGCTAGTGGCCGTTAACTCCGCCACTGCGCCACCTTCAACACTGACTTTAGGACGCGACTGCGCAAAACGTTTCGCAAGCAGTTTAGGGTCAACAATGTCGCCCCAATAATAACGACAAGGATTGGTTAATAAAAAATGCACATCACAATGCTCTGCCAAGCCTAACAAAGCCTGCAGGTAAGATTCGGGTAGAGAGGAGATCCCAAAAACAAAAATACGTTTTGGTAAATGGCTTAATTCTGCGGTTGTTTTAGTTGCTAATGTACTTAAAAAGTCTTGGTACAAACCTGCACGGTGATAAGCTTTGCCCTGTGCTTGAAAACCTTGTTTGATATTACTGACCAATAAACGCCATAACTTAGCTTGCCAAAGGTGCGCGTCTAACCAATCGGGTTGTAAATGCTCTAAGCTCACTTGGTTAGCTTCAAGTGTTTCCCAGTTATCAATCCACTCCGGTCGATACACTAAATATTGGTCAAAAATATCCGCAATTTTGCCGCTCAACTGAAAGCGTTTACGCAAGTGAGTATCATCTTTTAAGTAATCATTTAAGGCACTGAAATCTTCATCTTCTAAACAATCAGGCAATAACTTCATTATCTGCCAGGTCATGGATTGTTTATTAAAGGGGCTGTTATCCGGCACATCTTGTAAAACATGTTTAAATTGCTGCCAAATAAAACTCGCCGGTAGCGGAAAATCAATATTCGCCGCGATCCCCGTTGATTGCGCAATCTCTAATTGTAGCCATTGCGCCATACCCGGACTTTGCACTAGAACCGTTTCATTTTCAAAAGGATGACTTAATGGCGATTGCTTCATCAGCGCCAACACCAGCTCTTTCAGCAAGCTTATTTGATTGGAATGGTAAACTTTAAACACACGCGCCACCTTATAAAAAAGTTTTTTACATCATACCCTTATATAACATAACTTTGCGTATAGTTTGAAGCATAGTCTTTAGAGAAGTGATGGAGAAAAGCCAATTTAAATATTATTTGGGTATAGAACATTAACTATCTATGTCTTACGCATATTTTGAGAGTGTAACTAAAGATGATAAAGATTTTAGTTTCGTTCTCAAAATATTGATGGCTGTCAAACGTGATGCATATTTTTAATTTTTTGCCTCATTAATTGGGAGTGTTAATCGTGTAAGTATTCAAAATCCAGTTTAAAAGTATAAATATTACAACATTCAAAATGAAAGACTTGCCCCCTTGATCCCATAAAACACCTCCTCATATAAAATATATGTTTATTTACACCGTGAGGTGTATTTGCCATCTTTCCGCCGTAAATATTGCATTTTGTCGTCTTTCTACATGACTTATATTTCACACTTTATTTTAAATTGTTGATTAAAATGATAGTTGCAGTAGTCTAAGTCTATTATTAATCATTAGATGTTTGGCATCTTTCCGCGGGAAAGGTGGCATTTTGTTATCTAATAAGATGTTAGCAATCAAGGATATATATGAAGCCTGCATCAATGTGTCCGACGTGTAAAAAATTTCGGAGCTTATCCGGTCACTTATTTGAGCTATCTGAATATTGTAGGTTTCTAGATAATGAAAGTAAATATAAACGTCATGGCCAAGTTAGAGTTGTTAAAACTAAAGTAATTTCAGATTGGCTAAAATTAGCGAGCCAATTAGAAAAAGTTGAAATTGATGCTTGGAAGTTTACTGATGATTCATCGAGTAGGTATTGTAGACCTGTAGCAGATGAACATGACTCAAATTCTAAGCACTTTACTGCTTACTCGACAGTCCTTACAAGGTTTATGTTTATCTCGAATGCACTCGAGGAAACGTACAGATTCGTAGATCGTTTTTACTTATCTTCAGAAGGTGTAAGTGAACTCCCAGAAAATAAAAAGCTGAGGGAAGCAAGCTTGAGGGCAACAACTTTAGCTGATAATTTAGCCTCTGATAATTTACCAAAGTATTTTAAACACATTGTAAATAACTTACATTTAACCTTTGAGTATTACTGCTCGGAATTGAATCCAGCATTGACAGGGATGAGTGGTGTAGAAGAGGACCAGAATAGTTACGGGCTACATATTGTTAGAAATATCCGTAACCATATTGCACATGGTGTGTTTCCTATTATTGATAACCCTGAGTATTGGGGAGAAGAGGAAACAAGAGACAAATTAATCGCTCTTCTTTTTCATGCTTCTAGAGTTTCATGCTTATATATCCAAGCTTTAATATTTAAATATAATAATGGTTTCCAGTCCGATGATTATTCAATTATATCTGAAATGAACTGGGATGAAGAAACTTACTTTATTGATAACTGTAAAGTGGAGCTTGCTTTACAGTTACATATTGATAGTGACTTTAGCTTTGAAAGTCCAGTGGCCAATGAGTGCTAAATTAGTGCGGCGTTAAACGTCTATATATTTATCGAGTGTGTTCACAAATTTATAGGAATATTCTGTGCAAGAATTATTAAAAAGTATATCCAGCATGATAGTTGATTACGCTGATGGTGAATTTGGAAAGTTAGATGAAAACCATGTTTTGCGATGGGTCAATCAATTTCAAGAAGAAGATCGACAAGTCGTTCTTGAGGAGACTAATAGATTATTAAAAAGAACCTATATAACGAAGGAGTCCTTCGAAAAATTTATTTCTAATTTGATCGTTTCAGAAAAATTTTCTTCATCAGATCAATCTGAATTTTGGTCACAGATTTCTTTGTGTGATATTCAAATTAACGGTAACAGCCAGAAAGAATTAAACTCTTTAGTCAAAAACAATGTAGTAGAACAGTTTGGCTTTGAACCAAAAGTTAATACAATTTCTCAGCATTACATCTATTTAGATGATTTCGTTTTTTCAGGGAATAGAATTGTTTCTGATTTGCGAAGATGGATAACTGGTAATGCTCCTCAAAAATGTCATGTAAGCGTAGTTTTAATGGGGTGGTATCAAGGCGGTATTTGGTATGTTCAAAATAAATTAAAAGAAATAGCTAAACAAAACAATAAAGATATTTCATTTAAATATTGGTCTTTTGAAGAGCTACGTCTAGAAAATAGGTTGAAATATAAAAATAATTCTAATGTATTCTGGCCTGAAGAATCTGTAATGGAGATTCCAGAAGTTGTTCGGTATATAGATGCTCAAGATCGAACGCCAACATTTAGGGATGCAACACTTGAAAAAAACAAAGTGTTTTCTAAAACTCGTAGATCTCAGTATGAATTAGCTATGGTTAAAGCTGGATTACAAATTCTAGGGTACTGCCAAGATCCTAATAAGGTTGTAAAACCTTTAGGCTATCATCGGTTTGATGGATTTGGTTTTGGCTCTACAGTATTTAGTTTTAGGAATTGTCCAAATAATAATCCTCTAGCATTCTGGTGGGGTGATCCAACTTATTCTACAGCACACCCTTTTGGTAAGTGGTATCCTCTAATGCAGCGAAAAACGTATGGGTAATTATGAGCTACGAATTCAGGCAATATGATATTAGACAAGTTGCAGCCTTTAAAAGAACTAAAGAAAAATGGGGCGAACTTTCTAATATGGCAGGTGGATTTCCTGTTGTTGTAAATGGTATTCAGATTAAAAGCGTAGAAGCTCTTTATCAAGCATGTCGTTTTCCTGATATGCCTGAAGTTCAAGAAAGAATTTTACAACAATCTAGTCCTATGACAGCTAAGATGGTTGGAAAGCCTTTTCGTGAACATACACGTAAAGATTGGGATGATGTAAGAATAAAAATAATGAAATGGGCACTACGTGTAAAGCTTGCACAGAATTGGGAACGTTTTTCCTCTGTATTAATAGAAAGTAGTAATATGCCAATAGTTGAGCTTTCAAATAAAGATGATTTTTGGGGTGCTAAACCTACAGAGGAAGGGATTTATGTAGGAGTGAATGCTCTAGGCAGATTATTGATGCAGCTTAGAGAGCAAATTAACAATAATGAAAAGTCTAACTTTATGAATGTTCTTCCTCTTGACATAAATAATTTTAATTTATATGGCAATCCGATTAAGGTAGTTTTTGAGTTAGATGCATCAATATTAAAACATCCTCAAAATGATATGTTCGACGTATAACAAACAAGAATAGGTGTCGCGCAGCCGACACCTTATTCGGGTGTTGTACAAGCCCGTTTGAGGTTGGTTTACTTATTATAGTAAATAGCGGTTTTTATACTAAAGGAATGTCGATGAGTCAGTTTTCTGAGGGTGAGTCTCGCTAAGATACAATCGTTAGATCAATTGTATCAGTACTTTATGTTTTTATGTTGAATGCCAATCAACCTCCTTTAATTACTTAAAGGTGCTGCACCCATTAACTTTGATAGCCAAAAATATCACTGTATCTTGCACAATGGTCTACCTTATTGGGCTCTGAAATAATAACTCCACGAAGGGATTCAATTTACCAAAATTGAATGAGTATTCAGACAAGTAATTATCAGGCGATTACTTTCTGGGTACTTATAAAGCAAATAAACTAAAACCTCTGCACTTACTCTTCAAATCTAAGTTATCAAAAAAATCAAATATATTTCAACTATTATTATTCCAATGAACATGTTACTGAATTCAAGATCGGTAATAAATTGAGATAAAGCTTTAATCGAATTTGGTATCGTTCTACTTTTACTTTTATTGAATTCAATTTTTATACAAGTTTATTTACATTGAAAACATACCCTACTGGAGTATACTTTGATCTATAAAACTAAGGTTTTTGCTTCTTTAACAAAAAAAGAAGCTTTATCTGATAATGATCTTATTAATGCCTGTAAAGAAATGAGCCAAGGACTTTTTGATGCAGACTTAGGTGGTAGTGTTTATAAAAAACGCATTGCTGCTGGTAATAAAGGAAAAAGTGCCGGCTATCGAACCATTATTGGGGCTGTTATCAACGATAAATATTTTTTCTTATATACCCATCCCACTTCAAGATGCAGGCGTTAGCTTTTGAAAGTTGTCATTAATTCGACTCGATAATGAGTCTCCTATCTCAGGAAGTTTACTTTCAAAAAACTGATCAATCTGTTCTCGAAATTCTTGGGCACTAGAAAAATATTTATTATTTCTCACATGTTCATTCATTACTTTCCACAGTCGCTCTATTGGATTCAAATTGGGGCTGTAAGGTGGTAAATAATGAAGTTGAATATTAAGCTCATTCGCTTTGTTTTTTACTATATTTGACCGATGATAAGCTGCGCCATCGAGTACCAAATGAATACTCAGATCCGGCGGATGTTGTGCCCTCAATTCTGCTAAGAAAATATTAATATAATCACTATTTACTTT
>NZ_KI519478.1:315656-356521 GCF_000482725.1 Psychromonas arctica DSM 14288 | reverse complement strand
TTGCTTCGCTATGCTATGTATTCACATAACGATGACACTAAGTGCCGGGTTGCCCCATTCGGAAATTCCAGGATATAACGCTTGTTATCAACTCCCCTGGACTTATCGCAGATTACCACGTCCTTCATCGCCTCTAATTGCCTAGGCATCCACCGTGCACGCTTATTCACTTAACCATACAACACCTAAAAAGTGTCTTTTAAGCTTTTTTATGAATGTACTAAACATTCAAAAAAAACATAATAACAAATCAAAGATTCTGTATGTTGTTTCCAAGACGCTTGTGACTCATATTTACATATGAAAAACAATCGTTTTTCGTGCACCTATCAGTTAATAAATTAACTGAGTAGATACGTACTCACATTATCCGAAGACAATGTGTGCTTTTTATTTTGCTTGATTACAGTATCTAATCACACTACAAAGTAGTCTTCTTAAATACTGAGAACAATTTCGTTTATATTCATCACACCAACCAACTTGCAAGCAAGTCATTGTATTTGTGCGATAAATAAGAACATTTATCAGCTTTCCTAATTGTTAAAGAGCAGTGTTAAAAAACACTTAATAATCATTCTAAATAGAACAGTTATTAAGTGACTTTATATTCTAGAATAGTGTTGGTATCCCCAAGGGGATTTGAACCCCTGTTACCGCCGTGAAAGGGCGGTGTCCTAGGCCTCTAGACGATGGGGACCCGGAACTATTTTTTGCGCTTTATCATTCTAATCAAACAATCTGTGTGGGCACTCGCTAAGTATTTGCGAAGCAAAAACTTTGGCCGGTAGGTTTATTTGCCTAAGCAAATTAACCCTAAGGCTTGTTGATGTGTTTCTTTACGTAAGGAGGTGATCCAGCCCCAGGTTCCCCTAGGGCTACCTTGTTACGACTTCACCCCAGTCATGAACCACACCGTGGTCATCGCCATCCCCGAAGGGTTAAGCTAATGACTTCTGGTGCAGCCCACTCCCATGGTGTGACGGGCGGTGTGTACAAGGCCCGGGAACGTATTCACCGTGGCATTCTGATCCACGATTACTAGCGATTCCAACTTCACGGAGTCGAGTTGCAGACTCCGATCCGGACTACGACAAACTTTAGGAGATTCGCATACCATCGCTGGTGAGCAGCCCTTTGTATTTGCCATTGTAGCACGTGTGTAGCCCATCCCGTAAGGGCCATGATGACTTGACGTCGTCCCCACCTTCCTCCGGTTTATCACCGGCAGTGTCCCTAGAGTTCCCGGCATAACCCGCTGGCAAATAAGGATAAGGGTTGCGCTCGTTGCGGGACTTAACCCAACATTTCACAACACGAGCTGACGACAGCCATGCAGCACCTGTCTCAGAGTTCCCGAAGGCACTCATCTATCTCTAGGTGATTCTCTGGATGTCAAGGGATGGTAAGGTTCTTCGCGTTGCATCGAATTAAACCACATGCTCCACCGCTTGTGCGGGCCCCCGTCAATTCATTTGAGTTTTAACCTTGCGGCCGTACTCCCCAGGCGGTCTATTTAATGCGTTAGCTTTGAATCCCACGGCATATAGCCACAAAATTCTAATAGACATCGTTTACTGCGTGGACTACCGGGGTATCTAATCCCGTTTGCTCCCCACGCCTTCGCGCCTCAGTGTCAGTCTTTGTCCAGGTGGCCGCCTTCGCCACTGGTATTCCTTCAGATCTCTACGCATTTCACCGCTACACCTGAAATTCTACCACCCTCTACAAAACTCTAGTCAACCAGTTTCAAATGCAGTTCCAAGGTTGAGCCCTGGGATTTCACATCTGACTTAATTAACCACCTACGCGCGCTTTACGCCCAGTAATTCCGATTAACGCTCGCACCCTCCGTATTACCGCGGCTGCTGGCACGGAGTTAGCCGGTGCTTCTTCTGCGAGTAACGTCACAGCTGCACTCTATTAAAGTACAACCTTTCCTCCTCGCTGAAAGTGCTTTACAACCCGAAAGCCTTCTTCACACACGCGGCATGGCTGCATCAGGCTTGCGCCCATTGTGCAATATTCCCCACTGCTGCCTCCCGTAGGAGTCTGGACCGTGTCTCAGTTCCAGTGTGGCTGGTCATCCTCTAAGACCAACTAGGGATCGTCGCCTTGGTAAGCCATTACCTTACCAACTAGCTAATCCCACTTGGGCTACTCTTATGGCGTGAGGCCCGAAGGTCCCCCACTTTGATCCGGAGATGTTATGCGGTATTAGCAGTCGTTTCCAACTGTTGTCCCCCACCATAAGGCATATTCCCAAGCATTACTCACCCGTCCGCCACTCGTCAGCAAAATAGCAAGCTATTCTCTGTTACCGTTCGACTTGCATGTGTTAAGCCTGCCGCCAGCGTTCAATCTGAGCCATGATCAAACTCTTCAATTTAAAGTTTAATTTGCACTTAATTAAAAGTGCGACTCAATACTACTGACTAAAACTTACTGCTAATCACTTATATAAATATAAGAAACTAACAATTTATTATTCTGAAATAATGAATTATTTCGTGTGTCACTATTATTGATGTTGCCTTTACAAGAAAGGCTGTAATTTTCTGCAAGCAGAAGAATTACATTTTTGATTTTTTTTGAAATCACATCAACAACAAGTGCTCACACAGATTGTTTGATTAAATTGTTAAAGAGCGTGCCTTTCGGCTAGGCGGCGTATATTACGCGCCTTTCGAACATTGTCAACGTTTTAATTTAACTTAATTTCGAAGCGAACTACGAAGCGTTAATACGTTAAAAAATATTCTCAAACTCGGTGGGTAACTTGCGCTACATCCCGTGTCTGTGGGGTCGCATTATAGGGATTGAGATCACATTGGCAAGCGTTTTATTGCGATTTTTTGCAATTAATTTTTATACTGTTCTTGAGCACAAGTTACACACAAATATATGCAACTTATCCACAGAGTTATTAAATATTTTTAACAACTGCAGTCAAATCATCGAAGATAGCTGATGCTAAAATTTCACCTTCTTCTGTTATTGCTTTACCAGTACGCACTAAATAGTTTGTTTTAATGCCTGCTGCAATGCCAGCTTGTAAGTCAGATACTTTGTCGCCAATCAAAATTGATGTTTCTATATCTATATTAAGGTCCGCAATCGCATTCATTAGCATTCCAGGTTTTGGTTTACGACATTCACAATCAACTTTGAATTCACCTATACCCTCTTTATTGTGGTGAGGGCAATAATAGATACCATCTAAATCAACACCACGATCCGCTAATGACCAATCCATCCATTCCGTTAATGTATGAAATTGCTCTTCCGAGAACAAACCACGAGCAATACCTGATTGATTGGTTATCACAACTAATAGATAACCTTTTTTCTTGAATTCAATACACGCTTCAATAGCACCCTCTATAAACTCAAAGTCATCAATCTCTGAAACGTAACCATTATCTTTATTGATAACACCATCTCTATCTAAAAATACTGCTGCTACTTTTGTATTGCTCATTATTACTTCTCTAGTTTAGGGCGGTTTAATGATGCTATTATGCCATCCATTATTATCCCCTACTATTAATAAAGAGCGACGACGATGAATAGACTTATAACACTAGCTTTTATTGGCCTTCTATCAGGTTGTAGTAATTACCAATTTAATTCGAATGTTGATAAAGAAAAATTTGATACTTATTTCAAGCCTTCACAAGTCACGGTTTATGACAAAAAGGAACTACTTGATCTTGAATATACGGTATTAGGTGCTGTTGAAGGAAGTAGTTGCCAAGAGGCAGCCATTGACCTACCTGCAAGTGAAAAGGAAGCCCGTACAAAAGCTAGAATCAATGCTGCAGATATGGAAGCAAATGGAGTTGTTTTTCAATCTTGTATTAATTTCAAGCAAGATGAAACCTGTGTCAGCAATGTAATTTGTTACGGACGCGCTTTAAAAATTGAAACGCCTGCCAATGACTAGTTACCAACACCAAGTAATAGCAACTATTCATTCTCCTTATAAAGAGAAATTTGCTGTTCCTAGGCAACCAGGCTTAGTAGCAGGCGCCAAAGCAGAATTAGAGATGTTGCCGCCCTATGACGATATTAATGCCTTTAATGGGTTAGAAGCGTTTAGCCATTTATGGTTGGTTTTTGAATTTCATAAAAATGCACCAAGTTCTGATATTGCTAATAGATGGAGCCCTACGGTACGCCCACCCCGACTAGGGGGAAATAGACGTGTTGGTATATTTGCAACCCGAAGCCCTAATCGGCCCAATAATATTGGCTTATCATTAGTTGAGTATCACGGGGTAATACAACGAGATGGAAAAATATTCCTTTCGTTAAGCAATATCGACTTGGTGGATGGCACCCCGATTGTGGATATAAAGCCTTATATTCCCTATGCCGACTCGATACCTGATGCTAAAGCAGGTTTTGCACAAACATCACCGGAAAAGTTATTAGCGGTAGACTTTAATCAAGATGCAGTATCACAACTTCAATCACTGCCATCGCATTACTCGGGTCTGCAGCTGTTTATTAAAGAGGTGTTACAACAGGATCCGCGCCCTGCTTATAAAAAGTTGAAGACCGATAATAAGATTTATGCGATGCACCTTTCTGATTTTAATATTAAATGGCAATGTACAACGTCAACGATCACCGTGTTATCCGTCGACTACGTTTAATAATTAGCGTTTTGACAAAAAATAACCTAAGACTCCACCAGCCAATGCACCGAAAAAGTGGCTTTCATAAGAAACATTAGGTGCACTTGGTAATACGCCAAACACTAAACCACCGTAGAGCACTAAAACTAAAATGGACACAATGATATCTCTAAAATGTTTTTTCAAAATACCATAGACAATTAAATATCCCCACATTGCATACACCACACCACTCATTCCGATATGAATGCTTTCGCCCCGCGCAAATAACCAAACTAAACTACCGGTCATTAATATTGATAAAACAAATACAATCCAAAAGCGCTTTAAGCTATGTAGGCCAATCAAGCTTGAAAAAATGACAAAAGGAAAAAAATTACTTAATAAATGAGCCCAATCACCGTGCAGGAAAGGTGCAAATGCAATACCAGATAAATGACTGACTTCACGTGGCACAATACCAAAACGATTAACGATAAAAATGCCATTGATCAGTAGCAAAACAGCACATATCAACATGACGATCAAACTGTGTTTTGCAGACTTTAAGTAACGTTGCATAGGGGTTCCTCTTAGTTAGAGTCTAAAACTAACCAAATTCCAGCTAAAAAAACAATATTATTTAGATAAATCGATTAACAATGCTTTAGTCCACAGCAATCGACTGTTAAAATCAGCCAACTTTTATATTCGCAATAAGATAGCTAACTATCAACAAGGATCACCATGCGTACTACCAATTATTTATTATCCACTCAAAAAGAAGCACCAAGTGATGCAGTAATTGCCAGCCACCAACTGATGTTACGCGCAGGTATGATCCGCAAAATAGCATCTGGATTATATACTTGGTTACCAACTGGTTTACGTGTTTTACGTAAAGTAGAAAACATTGTACGAGAAGAAATGGAACGTGCTGGTTCTATAGAGATATTAATGCCCGTCGTTCAGCCTGCTGATTTATGGCAAGAGTCAGGACGTTGGGATAAATTTGGTGGAGAATTATTGCGTATAAAAGATCGCCACAACCGTGATTTTGTCCTAGGGCCAACACACGAAGAAGTGATCACTGAATTAGTACGTAAAGAAGTTAACAGCTACAAACAGTTACCATTAAACTTATTTCAAATTCAAACTAAATTCCGTGACGAAACTCGCCCTCGTTTTGGAGTGATGCGTACTCGTGAATTCACCATGAAAGACGCTTACACTTTCCACTTGGATCAAGAGTGTTTAGAAAAAACCTATCAAAATATGTTCGATGCCTACTGCCGTATCTTTGATCGCTTAGGTTTAGAATACCGTGCAGTAATTGCAGATACAGGCAGTATAGGTGGTAGTGCGTCACATGAATTCCACGTGTTAGCACAGAGTGGTGAAGATGCTATCGTATTTTCAGATCAAAGTGATTATGCAGCAAACATTGAAAAAGCAGAGGCTATTGCGCCTGCATTTGATCGCCCAGCAGCAACTGCAGATATTAACGTTATCGACACGCCTAATGCACATACTATTGAAGATGTTAGTCAATCACTTAACATTGCTCCTTCGCAAGTTGTTAAAACATTATTAGTGCAAGGTGAAGCAGAAGAAGGCAAAACTATCCCTGTGATTGCATTAGTGTTACGTGGTGATCACAACTTAAATGAAATCAAAGTTGAACATATTGAAGGTATTGCAAGCCCGCTGTGTTTTGCCAATGCTCAACAAATTCTAGAAACGGCAAATTGTGAGGCGGGTTCAATTGGACCTAAAGGCTTAACTATCCGTACTATTGTTGACCGTGCAGCTGAAAAACTAGCTGACTTTGTTTGTGGTGCTAATGAAACAGGTAAACATTTAACAGGTGTTAACTGGGATCGTGATATTACTGATTATGAAGTCGCAGATTTACGTGATGTGGTTGAAGGCGATCCAAGCCCATGTGGTCAAGGCACGCTATCGATTGCACGCGGTATTGAAGTGGGCCATATTTTCCAATTAGGCGATACTTATGCTCAGGCAATGAATGCAGCAGTCTTAAATCAACAAGGAAAAAACCAAGTAATGACCATGGGTTGTTACGGCGTAGGTATTTCACGTATTGTGGCAGCAGCGATTGAGCAAAACAATGATGAGAATGGCATTATCTGGAATGATGTACTCGCTCCTTTCTCCGTTGTGATTGTGCCAATGAACATGAAAAAATCACATCGTGTTGCTGATTTAGCAGAGCAATATTACGCAGAGTTACAAGCAGCAGGTATTGAAGTACTCTTAGATGACCGAAAAGAACGCCCTGGTATTATGTTTGCCGATGCTGAATTGATTGGTATCCCACATACACTGGTCATTGGTGACCGTAGTATTGATAACGGTGTTATAGAATATAAAGATCGTGCTTCAGGCGAAAAACAAGAAGTTAAGATTGAAGAAGTGATTGCGTTTATTAAAGCAAAATTAGCAAAATAAACCCTATCCAACTCTGATTGATAAACCACACTTTTGAAGTGTGGTTTTTTTATGCCTAAAATATACGTTCATGATTGTGCTAAATTACATTAAGATTAAAAATTATTGGACTAGAAATGGATGTTATATGGTGTGCTTGATTCGTATTTTAAGGTTATTACCTATTCTGTCCATATTGTTTCATCCAACAATGCAGGCCAGCCCTACTATGTTAGAAGATAAGATACAGTTAGAAGATAAGACACAATTAGAAAATAAAGCACAGCCAGAAAGTAAAACTGAAAATTTTCTAGATAATAAATACCATCTTAATACAGAAGCCCTACTTGATGATCAATTCTCACCCGCGATTAATCGTTTTTGGAATGAGAATGCCAAAGTAAACACCTTTGAAAGTATCAATGGGGGTACTATCCATACCATTCATATTGCAACTGGCCAAGCTAACGCAATAGTGATCAGCCAAGGTAGAAATGAGTCGACCCTCAAATATAAAGAGCTCGTCTTTGAATTAAATCAGCAAGGGTATGATATTTTTTTAATTGACCATCGAGGCCAGGGGTTATCTAGTCGCCTTGGTGGGGATGCACATCGTGGCCATGTACAAGCATTTCAAGATTATGTGGTGGATTTAACGACTTTTGTTGAAACATTACAATTAGACACAAAATACCATTCACGTTTTTTATTATCTCACTCAATGGGTGGCACTATTAGTGCGTTATATCTGCAACAACAAGCACACCCTTTTCAAGCAAGTGCATTTTTTAGTCCCATGTTTTCTATCAACCTAGGTGCTCTGCCTGCTTTTCTTGCCAAGTTGATCAGTTATATAAGTGATTTAATCTGCGCTTGGTTTAGTGATTTAGCATGTTATGCCCCGGGTTCAGGTCCTTACTTTAGTAATCCTTTTGAAGGTAATAGTTTAACCAGCAGTGAAAAACGCTATCGCTCTGCATTGAGCACCTTTGAAATAAACACTAAAACTCAACTGGGTGGACCAAGCATGCGCTGGGTAAATGAAAGTTTATATGCCAGTGAAAAAGCGATTACTGATGCTGCTCAAATAGATATTCCTATGATCGTTATTCAAGCAGGTGCAGATTCGATTGTGACGGCTGAAGGACAACAAGCATTCTTTGCAAATAACACTCGCTGTCAACACAACCAATTTATAACAATAGCCAACGCACAACATGAATTATTATTAGAACAAGATAAATACAGGATACCTGCTATCACCGCAGTACTTGATTTTTTTAAACAATCTCAACAAGGTAAGCTGACATGTACAAAATAGCTATTTCAGATCTTGATGGCACATTACTCGGTCCAGATCATAAAGTATCAACACAAACTAAAGAAAGTGTTCATCGTTGGTTACAAGACGATAGAAAATTTGTTATTGCAACAGGTCGCCATTATATAGAAGCGAAGAAAATACAAGATGACTTAGGAGACCCGATTTATCTGATCACCTCAAATGGCGCTCGTGTACATAACAAAGAAGGGGAAATTATTTTAAAGCAAAATTTGCCTACCGATATTGCAACCGCCATATGCGAGCAAGACTTTGATCCATCTGTTCAAATCAACTTATTTACAGACCAACAGTGGTACGCTAATTTTTCTATTCAAGAACTAGTGGGAATGACAATAGATACTGCCTTCTATTGCCAAGCGGTCGATTTAAATACAATAGATAAATCGAATGCCATAAAAATATTCTTCTGGGGAGAAAGGGATAAATTAGATGTTATTTACCAACAGTTGAAGCAACAATTTACAGGCCGAGTTAACCTTACTTTCTCACTAGATAAATGTTTAGAAGTCATGGAAGCAACTACCAATAAAGGTGCAGCAGTTGAAGCAGTCTTAAAAACAATGAATTTAAATGCCCAACAAAGCATTGCTTTTGGTGATGGTATGAATGATGTCGAAATGTTACGCGGGGCAGGAAAAGCGGTATTGATGGCCAATGCTCAAAAGGATTTAATAAAAGCGTTGCCAGATGCGGAAATAACCACCTCATCTAAAGAACATGGTGTAGCAGTTAAACTGAATGCAATATTAAATAACGCTTAATCACTGCAACTAAATCCTGAGGCTTGGTAATCTAAATATCAACTAAGCAATACGTCAATGCCTCAAAGCCTCAAACAAGATAGTTAATGACTTAAAGAACGAGATATTAGAAGCATCAGGTTTAACCAAAAGGCCCAAGTGTTAAATAATTTAACGCTTGGGCTTTTTATTATTACTTCATTAAAGTGCTTAAATTAGGTGTAACTACTCAGCACTCATTAAAACTGAGTGCTTTTTACCAAAATAAAAACGTAAATGCTCAGGGCTAAGCTATTTATGCTTAGTTCAAGGCGAAAAAGCGCAGTTTAGTGGTTTAAATGAGCATTTTTCAACGAAGAAATAGGCTTAAATAGCGACGGCCTGAGTAGTTACAATTAGGTTAACTAATAACAACACAATAAATCTTATTGCTCATCACGTTGAAAGACTAAATCAGTCTCAGTGGATGCTGCCGCTACAAAATAATATCCGCCGACAGTAAACTCTTTTAATTGTTTAATATCAGTAATTTCATTTTCCATAATATAACGGGCCATTAATCCACGCGCTTTTTTTGCATAAAAACTAATGACTTTATATTGACCATTTTTTTGATCTTTAAAAATAGGCGTGATCACAGTGGCTTTTAATGCCTTTGTTTTTACCGCTTTAAAATATTCATTAGACGCTAGGTTAACTAGATATGGCGAATCTTGTGCCGTTAAATTAAGGTTTAGCTGCTCAGTGATTAAATCCCCCCAAAACTGATAAAGGTTAGTACCACGTTCATTATCTAAACGTGTTCCCATTTCAAGTCGGTAAGCTAACATTAAGTCTAATGGACGCAATAAGCCATATAAGCCTGATAATATTCGCAAATTTTGTTGCGCATATTGTAACGTATGATCGCTTAATGTTTCCGCCTCTAAACCAGTATAAACATCGCCTTTAAAAGCAAATAAGCATTGTTTGGTATTATTTTCTAACTGCAAAGGTTTTTTCCACTCAGCAAAACGAGCAACATTTAATCCTGCAATTTTATCACTCACTTTCATTAATGAAGCAATATCTTGCATTGATAACTGTTGGCAACGATTTATTAATAACTGACTCTGCTCTAATAAATTTGCAGTCGTGAACTCCGGCGTTGTAGCAGGAGTTTCAAAGTCTAAGGTTTTGGCTGGAGATATTACAACTATCATGTTTTTTCCTAATCTATAAAAACAAAGCGCTCAATAAGCGCTTTGTTTGGGCTATCATTTAATCAACGGATATCAGACGATATGGAGATCACTTAACATCTCAGAATTAGAAGTTATTCCATTCTCTTTTGCTTTTAACTTAATTCTCAAGCGTAGATCATTGGCAGAATCAGCATGAGCTAGTGCTTCATTATAACCAATTTTTCCCTCTAAATATAAATGTAATAATGCCTGATCAAAAGTTTGCATTCCATAGGTGCCCGAAACCTTCATAATATCTTTTAATAAATGCAAGTCGCCATTACGAATCGCTTCTTCTAATGTAGGCGTATTAAGCATAATTTCAAAAGCGGCAATACTACCTTTACCATCCGAAGTGGGAATTAAGTGCTGTGCGATCACCGCTGTTAAATTGATCGATAGATCAAACAAAAATTGACGTTGTGTTTCTTCTGGTACCATGCGCAACATTCGATCTAGCGCTTGATTTGCGTTATTAGCATGTAAAGTCCCCATGCATAAATGCCCCGTTTCAGCAAACGTAATAGCGTGGTGCAAGGTCTCATACGTACGAATTTCACCTTGTACAATTACATCAGCAGCTTGGCGTAATGAATTACGTAATGCCTCTTCAAAAGAATCGGTATCAAGCCCAACTTCACGTTGCGTGACTACTGAACGGCCATGTTCATGTACAAATTCGATCGGGTCTTCAACGGTTAAAATATGGCCTGAAGCATGCTGATTACGATAACCAATCATGGCGGCTTGAGTTGTTGATTTACCGGCTCCCGTCGCCCCCACAAATAAAATCAAGCCTCGCTTTGCCATGCAGGTTTTTTTTAATTGCTCAGGTAAATATAACTCTTCGAAGGTTGGGATCTTACTTTTCAAATGCCGAATAACCATACTCGGCGTATCTTTTTGCATAAAAGCGCTGACTCGAAAACGGCCGGTATCCGGTAAATTAAGCGCAAAGTTCGCTTCTTTTTTCTTTTTAAACTCAGCAATACGTTCTGTTTCGAATGCTTCGGCCAGCAAATTATATATTCCACCCTCAGTCAGATTCTGATCGGTTAACGATTTCAGCTTACCATTGACCTTAATTGTAGGCGGCAACCCTACCGCTATATATAAATCAGAAGCTTTTTTATTGACCAACTCACTTAATAACTGTTCGAGCATTAGCATTTCCTAGAGAGATTTTGGATCCATGGCTTTAGTCGCAGCATCTTCATAAGAAACAGTGCCTTGACTAACTAAATCACGCAAGCTTTGATCCAGTGTTTGCATACCGTGCACCATACCTGTTTGAATAACCGAATACATTTGCGCCACTTTATCTTCACGAATTAAATTACGAATTGCAGGGATCCCCATCATAATTTCATGTGCAGCAACACGACCGCCACCATGCCTTTTTAATAAGGTTTGTGAAATTACCGCACGTAGAGATTCAGATAACATTGAACGAACCATACTTTTCTCTGCAGCAGGAAATACATCCACAATACGGTCAACGGTTTTGGCTGCTGACGTGGTATGTAATGTGCCAAACACTAAGTGTCCCGTTTCTGCTGCTGTTAAAGCTAAACGAATGGTTTCTAAATCACGCATTTCCCCCACCAAAATAACATCGGGATCTTCACGTAATGCACTGCGTAATGCACTTTCAAAACTGAGGGTATCTTTATGAACTTCACGTTGATTGATCAGTGCTTTTTTAGATTCATGCACAAACTCAATAGGGTCTTCGATGGTCAGAATATGCTCATGGCGATGATCATTAATATAATCAATCATGGCAGCTAACGTCGTTGACTTACCTGACCCTGTTGCTCCTGTCACTAGGACTAAACCACGTGACAAATCAGAAATTTTCTTAAAAATAGGGGGCGCATTAATTTCATCTAACGTTAACACTTTACTTGGAATCGTACGAAATACTGCACCAGCGCCACGATTTTGATTAAAAGCATTAACACGAAAACGAGCAAGGTCTGGAATTTCAAAGGAAAAGTCAGTTTCTAGCTGTTCTTCAAAGTCCTTACGCTGCTTATCATCCATAATGTCGTAGATTAAACTATTTACTTCTTTATGCTCTAATGCAGGGACATTTATTTTGCGTACTTCTCCATCAACTCGAATCATTGGAGGAACACCTGCAGAAAGGTGTAGATCTGAAGCTTTATGCTTTACACTAAAGGCTAATAATTCCGTTATATCCATAATTTAAAATCCTAATAATATGACTAATATATCTAACAATATCGAAGCAGTAGAACAAAAAATAGCTCAAGCTAGCGTAAAAGCAATGCGCGAAGGCGAAGTTCAGTTACTTGCTGTCAGCAAAACCAAGCCGGTTTCGTTGATCAAACAAGCTTTTGCACAGGGATTATCTCACTTTGGAGAAAATTATGTGCAAGAAAGCATAGAGAAAATTCAACAAATTAAACAAGATAGCGAATTTAACAGACCTATTTTTTGGTATTTTATTGGCCCACTACAATCGAATAAAACTCGCCCAGTGGCGGAGAATTTTGATTGGGTGCAAAGTGTAGATCGCTTAAAAATAGCCGAGCGCTTGAATCAACAACGCCCTGCAGAACTGCCAAGACTTAATATTTGTTTACAAGTAAATATCAGTGGTGAAGAAAGTAAATCCGGCACCACGCTATCACAGGTCATGGAATTAGCAGAACAAGTTCAGAGCCTACCGCGTTTAAAACTGCGGGGCATTATGGCGATTCCACAAAATAGCGATGACCCCAAAATAATAGAACAACAATTCACTGCGCTACATGATATTTATCAATCATTGCAACAACAATACCCGGACATTGATACATTATCGATGGGCATGAGTGGTGACTTGGAAAGTGCGATTGCCTGTGGTAGTACTATGGTGAGAATTGGCACAGATATATTTGGCGCAAGATAAATTAACAGTAAGGAAAAATAATGCAACATAAAAAAATCACCTTCATTGGTGCAGGTAATATGGCAGGTAGTATTATTAACGGCTTAGTAAAAGGCGGTTACCCAGCAGAATTAATCTGTGCATCAGCACCAAGCTTAACCAACACCCAAAAATTGGTAACAGAACTCTCAATTACAAGCAGCCAAGATAATAAACAATCAGCACAATGGGCGGATGTGATCGTATTAGGTGTTAAACCGCAAATGATGGCGGATGTTTGCCAAGCGCTTGTTGATGATGGTGTTGATCTCACTAATAAATTAATCATCTCTATTGCAGCCGGTGTTTCAGTATCACATTTTCAATCTATTTTGGGTAAAGAAACTGCCGTGATCCGTACGATGCCTAATACGCCGTCTCTTTTGCAAAAAGGTATGACAGGGTTATTTGCTTCACAACAAGCAACAGAACAAGATAAACACTTCGCGGGTGAATTAATGAGCGCTGTCGGTGAAATTGTATGGGTTGCACAAGAATCACAAATTAACGCAGTGATTGCAGCAGCGGGTTCAGCCCCTGCTTATTTTTTCCTATTTATGGAATCAATGCAGAAGAAAGCAATCGAAATGGGATTTAGTGAAGCCGATGCTCGCCTGTTAGTACAACAATCTGCGATTGGTAGTGCAGAGATGGTGAAACAAAATCAACACTTGGATTTAACAACTTTAAGAAACAACGTAATATCTAAAGGTGGTACAACGGCTGAAGCAGTACGTACTTTTAATGAGTTGGGTTTGCCTGAGATTGTTGCCAAAGCAATGCAAGCAGCATCCGACCGTGGTGAAGAAATGGAAAAACTATTTTAATAGTCCTATAACGAGGTAGTAAGTAAATGAATGCAGTTAATTTTTTAATCGATACTCTATTTGACCTGTATCTTATGGTGGTTTTATTGCGTGTCTGGTTACAACTCGCACGCGCAGATTTTTATAATCCATTTAGCCAATTTATTGTAAAAGCCACACAACCGATTGTTGCTCCTCTACGCCGTTTTATTCCAGGATTGGGTGGCTTAGACGTTGCGACGATTATCTTTGCATTTGTCGTTGCCGTGGCCAAAATATTTGTATTGAGCCTAGTGTTAAACTTTGATATCACCGTTGTAGCAATGTTGATTTCAGCTCTGGCAATTGTTATCACCACCACATTCAAGCTGCTTTTTTGGATATTAGTGATACGCGCTATTTTAAGTTGGGTAAGTAAAGGGCAAAATCCAATTGAAGCAGTAATGATTCAATTAACTGAGCCACTTTTAAGCCCAGTGCGTCGCGTTATTCCTGCAATGGGCGGCTTAGACTTATCAATGCTTGTGGTATTATTAGGTTTACAATTTTTAGAAAAATTATTCAACGATCTATTAGCTCAAATATTGGGGTAATTTATAGATGAAAAAGTGGTGTAGTAATAAATGAGCCAAATACCAAGTTGTTACTCATATCAAGGCGAGGACTTAATGCTTCGCCTTTACTTACAACCTAAAGCGAGCCGCGATCAATTTGTTGGACAGCATGGTGAAGAGTTAAAAATAGCCATTACTGCACCGCCCGTTGATGGCAAAGCAAATGCACATTTGGTGAAGTTTTTAAGTAAACAATTTAAGGTAGCAAAAAGTGCAATTAATGTAGAAAAAGGCTTACAAAGTCGACATAAATTAGTGCGTATTAAACAGCCTAAAAACCTACCTTCTATTTTTTCACAATAAGGGATTATATGTTTAACTCAATAGCATTATCTAAAAAGATGAAAACCAAAGGCTCTATGTGTAAAGCTTTCATATTTAACACGTTATTACTCACTACATTATTATTTACAAGCTTACAGGTAACAGCAGATCAGTTTAAACAATTTGCTAACCTAGAAGTACACTACATCGCCCTACCGAGTACTTTTATTGAGCCAAGTATCGCTACTCAATATAATATCAAACGTAGTAAGAATAATGGTTTATTAAATATTTCTATTCTTAATAGTAAACAGAATAAACAAAGCGTTGAAGCGATCTTAACCGGGACTGGGAAAAACTTAATTGGGCAAACTCATCAGCTTGAGTTTAGACAAATAAAAGAAGGTAAAGCGATTTATTACCTCGCTGAATATCCTTTTATTAATGAAGAAATTGTTAATTTTGACATTAATGTTAAAACAGAAAAGAAATCGAATACTCTTAAGTTTCAGCATAAATTCTATGTTGATTAAGGACAAAACATGAAGCAAAAATGGGTACTTGCCACCGGCAATCAAGGCAAAGTAAAAGAGATGAGCGAGTTATTGAATAGCTTTTCTATTGAGGTATTACCACAAAGCAAGTTCAATGTGCCCGATGTTCCTGAAACAGGTACTACCTTCGTTGAAAACGCTATTATCAAAGCAAGACATGCAGCGAAATTAACCGGTTTACCCGCTATTGCCGATGATTCAGGTTTAGAAGTTGATTTTCTAAATGGCCAACCGGGCATTTATTCCGCTCGATATGCCGGTGAATCAGCTACCGATCAAGATAACATTGATAAGCTATTAAATAAGCTGGAAGGCATTAACCCTGAACAACGTAAAGCGCGCTTTCAGTGTGTTTTAGTCTATCTACGCCATGAATTAGACCCGACGCCGATTATATGCCAAGGTACTTGGGAAGGTAGCATTACAGAAACCGTAGAAGGTGAAAATGGATTTGGTTATGATCCAGTATTCTGGGTTGAAAGTGAACAATCAACTTCAGCACAATTAAGCAAACAACGTAAAAGTGAATTAAGCCATCGCGGTAAAGCACTGACGCAATTAGTCGCATTATTACAAGCGCAATTATCTGCTTAATCGCTATTTAGATTTACATGTCCATTGATATGGCCAATAAAAAAATCGCTTTATCATTGCCGTTTAAACTCACTTTTAAAGCGACTAATTCAGTCGCTTTTTTTAGCTTGGAAAAATGAATGTTACAACTTCCCCCGCTCAGCCTATATGTACATATTCCTTGGTGTATTGAAAAATGTCCCTACTGCGACTTTAACTCTCATAAGTTAAAAGGAGAGATCCCAGAACAAGAGTATTTAACTGCGCTTATTGATGATCTCAAGCAAGACTTAAGTTTTGTACAAGGGCGTCACTTATTCAGTATTTTTATTGGAGGTGGTACACCGAGTTTAATTTCAGCACCGGGTATTCAATGGTTATTAGAAAATATCCAGCACCTTATCCCCTTTAGTGAAAACATAGAGATCACCCTAGAAGCTAATCCAGGTGCCATTGAAAACCAAAAAATTGCTGACTTTAAAACAGCGGGTATTAATCGATTTTCCTTTGGAGTACAAAGCTTCCAACAAGATAAGCTCACTAAACTTGGTCGAATTCATGGTGTAGAAGAAGCAAAAACAGCTGCTAAACAAGCACATAATGTAGGAATGAAAACATTCAACCTAGATTTAATGCATGGTCTACCTAACCAGACGTTAGAGGATGCCATGAGTGACTTAGCAACAGCGATTGCATTAAAGCCAACTCATCTATCTTGGTATCAACTGACTATTGAACCTAATACACAATACTTTTCTCATCCTCCTACTTTACCCGATGATGACACATTGTGGGAAATTCAAGAAGAGGGAGTGAAACTTTTAGCAGAGCACGGCTACAACCAATATGAAATATCGGGCTACAGCCAAGATAATTGGCAATGTCAGCATAATTTAAATTATTGGCGTTTTGGTGATTATTTGGGAATTGGTTGTGGTGCACACGGCAAGATATCATTACCCCTTGAAAATAAGGTACTACGCACCACTAAGATCAAGCATCCTAAAGGATATTTAGATCCGCAACGTGCTTATATGAATGATTATAATACAGTGCCCAAAGAGGAGCTGGTTTTCGAATACATGATGAATAGATTACGTTTAATGGAAGACATTCCATTTACTGAATTTGAAGATTATACCGGTTTAGCACGCAGTGTATTAGATAAGCAGTTACAGCAAGCTACAGATAAAAGCTTAATGCGAGTATCAACTGACACCTGTCAAGTAACTCCATTAGGACATAGATACCTGAACGAGTTACTGACAATTTTTATGGATTAACCTGTTTTATTAACAGCGTTAGCTAAACTGAACTCAATTAAAATAGCCCTTTTTTAAATGTTAAATATAGGGCTATTTCTTGCTTTGTATTACTTCACATAACCTCAGTATTTTTGAAGCTTTAGTGGTGACACATATAGTCAATATTTTAAGCAAAACGTAATCGATCATGTGCTTGCATAAAATCAAGATCAGGGCCAGCAGGGATAATTCTTGTCGGGTTAATGGTTTCATGTGAGCCATAATAATGCGCTTTGATATAGTCAATATCGACTGTTTTAGCTATGCCTGGATGCTGGTATAAATCGCGAACATAATGAGACAGTGACGGATAATCAGCAATACGCTTTTTATTACATTTAAAGTGTCCCACATAGGCGGCATCAAAACGTATTAAAGTGGTAAATAAGCGCCAGTCGGCTTCGGTTAGTTGCTTACCAAGTAAATAGCGTTGTGAACTCAAACGCAGTTCTAATTTATCTAGTGCCTCGAACAATACACTTACAGCTTCTTCATAGGCCGTTTGCGTTGTAGCAAAACCTGCGCGATACACTCCATTATTAATATCACTATAAATCCAATCATTTATTGCGTTAATTTCACCCTGTACAGGCGCAGAATAATAATCGCCTTCACTGGCACCAATACCATCAAAGGCACTATTAAACATGCGAATAATATCTGCCGACTCATTGCTCACAATGGTCTTTTGTTGTTTATCCCATAAAATAGGTACAGTCACACGCCCAGAATAATTTGCATCAGCCAAGGTATATAACTCATGAACCAGTGAAGCATGATTAACAGTATCTTTAATAACACCCGGTCCCGGCTTAAAGGTCCAACCCTGCTCAGCCATTAGAGAATTCACTACAGAGATATCAATCATTGATTGCAAACCTTTTAACTCTCTAAAGATCAAGGTGCGATGCGCCCATGGACACGCTAACGAAACATATAAATGATAACGCCCTGCTTCTGCTTTAAAGCCCGCTTTACCTGTTGGTCCAGCTTGACCATCAGCGGTGATCCAGTTTCTAAATTGTGATTCACTCCTAACAAATTTACCATTGCTTAATTTGGTATCGTACCACTGGTTATGCCACTGTCCATCGACTAACAATCCCATAACATACTCCTCAATGTTGTTTGACTAGACTTAGTTTGGCTAAGTTTGGTTGACTAGATTAGCTTAGCTAGGCAAACTTACCCTGATTAAAGTCATCAAAGGCCTGTAATAATTGCTCTCTTGTATTCATAACAAAAGGTCCATGACGTACAACAGGCTCATTAAAAGGCTTGCCGGCAATTAATAAAAATCGGCTATTTTTCTGTCCAGCTACTATAGAAACTTGTTCGCCATCAGTTAAAACAGCTAACTTTGTCGCTTCGATAGCATCAAGATGATCCGCACTTTGTACGCTGACCTCACCTTCAATAATATAAATGAATGCATTGTGGTTTAACGTAATCGCTTGTGTGAATACTTCCCCTGCAGGTAAATGCACATCTAAATACAAAGGTTCGCTATAAATGTTAGTAACGGCTCCAGTGGTTCCTTGATTAGTCGTTCCAGCTATCACATTAATTTTTGTTCCGTTACTCGATTCATCATGCACCATCGCGTTTGGCAAAAACTCTTGATACTGTGGTTTATTCATTTTGGCATAGCTCGGCAGATTCACCCACAACTGGAATCCTTTCAATAACCCATGCTCTTGCTCTTAATGCCGATCGGTTAAGGATCTAATAAGAAAACTTGAACGATCTTCCAGATAGATCATAATCCCTAATCTTATTTAAGGTTGGGGATTTTTTTTGTTTAATCAAGAGATGGAATTGGTGTATGAGTCATTTGAAAATAAAGAGGCTTACGACAGCGTATTAACAGCCATTGATTCTAAATGGATTGAAGAAGCATTATTTTGTACTCAAAAAGCGAGTGTTCGACGTCGCCGCTTACCTGCAGAGCAAGCTGTTTGGCTAATCATCATGATGGGGTTAATGCGAAATTGCTCAATAAAAGAAGTCTGTGGTTCACTCGATATTGCTTTGCAAACTAACCCTGATGAAGTCTATGACCATGTTGCCCCTAGTGTACTCACCGATTGTCGAAAGCGATTAGGTGAATCTCCCATGAGCTACCTTTTTAGTACAACTTGTGCGGCTTGGCATAAATCTATCATAGCTAAAAAACATAGTATCGGTTTAAACTTATTAGCCGTAGATGGCACGACCTTTAGAGCGCAAGACACACCAGAAAATAGGGAAGCATTTGGTTTTATCTCACAATCTAATCCTGTTTATCCGCAACTTCGTATGGTTTCTTTGCATTCAACGCATACTCGGATGCTACTTGGCGCTGCATTTGATAGCTGTAGTGTCGGCGAGATAACCTTAGCTAAACGGCTACTGACCGATATTCCAGAAGATTCATTAACCTTATTTGATCGTTGTTATTTTTCAGCAGACCTAATGCTCAATTGGCAGCAGTTCGGTATCAATGCACATTGGCTAACACCGGTAAAAAAAGCTATGCGGTATGAAGTTATTGATCGGTATGCCGATAATGATTTATTAATCGAAATGCCAGTATCCCCGCAAGCAAGAACTAAAAACCCAACCTTACCAGAGACTTGGCAAGTAAGAATGATATGTTACCAAGATCCAAAGGGTGATATTAAAGGCTTTATTACCTCATTAATTGATCCGACACTGTATTCAATGGATGCATTACTATCTGTGTACTGGGAACGATGGGAAATAGAGCAGAGTTTTGGAGAGCTTAAAAATAATCAGCTTAATGGGGAAATAACACTACGAAGTCGTTTTCCAGAAGGGGTACGGCAGGAACTATGGGGGGTATTATTGGGTTATAATTTGATCCGACTTGAAATGGTTAATATTGCGCTAGAAGCGAAGGTTGAACCTACACGGATCAGTTTCACGGCAGCCATTTGTATTATAGATACGCAAATAAGAGCCTATGCACTATCAGGTAATGGCACTATTCCGAAAAAGCTTCAGCTTATGCGAGAAGATGTTAAACATTTTATTTTGCCCAAAAAAAGAAAACACCGAACGTTTTCACGTTCAGTGCTCTATATTCCATCTAGATATCCGTTAAGATATAAGCCTAAAATCTCTTAACCGAACGGCATTGTACCTAAATGGTGGCTTTTTTTAGCCCCTGAGATCGCCTACTTTAAATTTTTTTAGTCCAATTACCCGTAGATTTTAAATTAAGACCACATTCATAGTTACACTGTAATTTTACGGTTGGCAGAAAATTATGGACTGCCAATTAAATCTGTTCCAAATAGAAAATGTTCCTCAATACCAAGAGTACTTGTCTAAGATAAAGTCAAAAAGACAGCTCATAACTCTTGAAATGAAACCGCTCTCACTTTTTATAAGTTGCGGGGTATCAAACGATACCTTCGTGGAGGCTTTAGTCTATTGCAGAGAAAGTTGTACGGGGTTCTTAGAGGGACGAGACTTGATAACAGGTGTTGTCTACTCTACCGCAGTGTTTCAGAGCCCTTCTTCTTGTACTGCTGGTATTTTATAAGGCCAGTATTTATTGGTATAATTGAGTATCATAAGTGAAAGCATGCAGGGAGTTAACGCTGATTTTTGCCTTGAACTCCCTGCATGATATTTAGCAGAGCCTAGCGCTTGAGGTAATGGCTGTAAGAGATAGTCTCTGGTTTCGATACTATTTTCGTATATTCGAATACTCTGCCATCTTTGAGAATACCAATAGATAATATGCACATTAGAGGAATCTTTGGATCTACATCAAGCGTCTCACACATATGAGGATCGGGCATAATTGCTTCAAAATCTTGGTATGCTCCGTCGATTTCAAATCCTAGCTCTTTCTCAAGATAGTTGTATTTAGATCCTTCCATCGACATGAAATTCATTTGAGGATAAAGCGACATTGGCATATAAGAATCTTCATAAACAGAAGGTACGCCATTGATTAGCTTGAAGCGCCGTATGAAGTAAACTTTTTCATCGAGGTTTATATTGAGTTTTTTCGCCACGTCTTCATCGGGGGCGATTAACGAAAACTCAAAAATTTTGTATTCAAGGCGAGCACCTGAGTCACTCAAATACTCATTAGTACTTTTCAGAGTTAACATTGAACTAACGACAGTTTTACCAATCACGGTTGAACCGGCGCCTTGCCGTTTTTCTACCAAACCTAATTTCACCAACTCTTCAACCGCATTTCGAATTGTAATACGGCTAACGGCGTACTGTGCCATCAACTCTTTTTCCGATGGTAAGGTGTCCCCGATTATAAATTCATCTGAATCAATGCGACTTTTCAGCCTCTGCATGATCTTTTTATACAACATAATTAACCTTTTCGAATTGACCGTGCCCCTTGATTCTAATCACTTAGATTAACGATCTGAAATCGTAAGAAGTTAGTTGCTATTTGAAGGAATCACCAATGATATGAACATAGAACAAACCTATCACTAGAAATAGAACAAATCAATAACCTTTAGTGATATCTATCAAATTCACATTTCAATAAACAAATAAAGGTTATTAATATGTCCTATTGATGCCGTTTTTATATTAAAAGGTTCTTAATTTGTACTTGATCACACTTTACATGTTATTCATTTGTCCTGCTTATTTTTTGGGAGTAATTTAATCCTGTCGAAAGGCAGAATACTCTGGAAAACACTAATTACAAATTTAAGGATGCTGTTATGTTGAGTGCGATACAACGATTAGGCGGGGCAATGTTTACTCCAGTCTTACTATTTCCGTTTGTAGGGATATTAGTTGGATTGACTATTGTTCTGAAAAATCCAATATTTGTTGGCGATTTGGCTGATAGCAACGGATTGTATTATCAAGTACTACAAATTATCGAAGAGGGTGGTTGGACTATCTTCCGCAACATGGCGTTATTGTTTGCGGTGGGTTTACCGATTGGTCTTGCTAAAACGGCTCATGCTCGAGCAGTGATGGTCGTAATGGTTTCTTACCTTACTTTTAACTACTTTATCGGGGCGATGGGTAATGTTTGGGGAGATTTTTTCCATGTTGATTTCACTCAATCCATTGGTGGTACATCGGGCTTAACGGAAATTGCAGGCATTAAGACAATTGATACTGGAATCTTCGGTGCCATCATTATCTCAGGTCTTGTTACTTGGATTCATAACAGTACGTTTGAGAAACTGCTTCCTTCGTATTTAGGTATTTTCCAAGGTGCTTCGTATGTTGCTATGATCTCTTTTTTTGCGATGCTACCTGCTGCCTGGTTAACGCTCTATATTTGGCCATCAATTCAAAATAGTATTTTAGGGCTACAAACATTCTTTGTGGAATCGGGGGCATTTGGTGTTTGGTTGTTCACTTTTCTTGAGCGAATCCTCATTCCTACAGGCTTACATCACTTTATTTATACACCATTTCAATTTGGTAACGTCGTGACGCCAAATGGCATCACGGTAGATTGGTTCACTAACTTGGAAGCGTTCACTCAATCAAGTCAAAGTATTAAAGAATTGTTCCCAGCGGGCGGCTTCTCTTTGCACGGCAACTCCAAAGTATTTGGTTGTACAGGCATTGCGTTAGCGATGTACCACACGGCTAAAAAAGAAAACCGTAAAAAAGTAGCTGCATTACTTATCCCAGCTACATTTACCGCAGTACTGGTTGGTATTACTGAGCCACTTGAGTTTACCTTCTTATTTATCGCGCCTTGGTTGTTTGCAATTCATGCAGTATTAGCCGGCACGATGGCAATGGTTATGTTCTATTTCGGTGTGGTTGGCAACATGGGTGGCGGTCTCATAGAGTTTGTTACTGGCAACTGGATCCCTCTATTGGGGAACCATACCGGTATGGTCGTAACACAGATTGCTATTGGTCTATGTTTTACCACGATTTACTACTTCACCTTCAAATATCTCATAATTAAATTTGACGTGCCAATTACTGGTCGTGGTGATGGCGAGATGAAACTGCATAACAAAGAAGATTTCAATAAAAAGCATGGTATTACGGGTAAAGGTATTCAGGGAAAAAGCCCATTACATATTCAAGCAATTGAAACGATTGAAGGGCTGGGTGGAGTCCAAAACTTGGAAGATTTAAGTAACTGTGCAACCCGTTTGCGGGTGACTGTGATTAGCCCTGATAAAGTTCAATCGGCAGAATACTTTATGAGTACAGGAGCGGTAAATCTGGTTAAAAAAGGCAAGGCGATACAAGTGATTATTGGGCTGAGCGTTCCTCAACTTAGAGAAGAGTGCGAAAAAATAGTCAGCGCCTATAAATATGAAAAAGGAACGGAAAAGGAGGAGTTAATACCCAGTACCGTGGGCTAACAATCTTGAGACTTAAAGCTCTAAACATTTGAAAAAAAACGATTCACACATTAATTTATTCGGGCGATGAGACCATCGCCCACATTCAACGAGGTTTATTATGAAAACAGAATTCTCAGTCGTTATTGCAGGCGGTGGTTCAACATTTACTCCTGGTATTGTCATGATGCTACTTGAAAACCAAAACCGTTTCCCAATCCGTAAGCTGAAGTTTTATGACAATTTAGCGTCTCGTCAAGAAACCATTGCTGAAGCATGTAAAATTCTTCTTAAAGAGCGAGCTCCGCATATCGAGTTTTCTTACACTACTGATCCAGAAGAAGCATTTACCGATGTTGATTTCTGTATGGCTCACATTCGAGCGGGTCTATATGCCATGCGTGAACAAGATGAGAAAATCCCATTACGCCATGGCTGTGTAGGGCAAGAAACTTGTGGAGCAGGTGGTATAGCTTATGGCTTACGTTCAATTCCTGCCGTAATTGAAATGATCGATTACATGGAAAAATACTCACCAAATGCTTGGATGTTGAACTACTCAAACCCAGCGGCCATTGTAGCTGAAGCATGTCGTGTAATGCGTCCAAACTCAAAAGTACTGAATATCTGTGATATGCCAATAGGTATTGAAACACGTATTGCTGAAATTCTGGGGTACGAAGATCGTAAAGAGTTCGACATTATGTACTATGGTCTAAACCACTTTGGTTGGTGGAAAGAATTTAAAGATGCTAAAACCGGTGAAGACTTGATGCCACGCATCAAAGCATACATCAAAGATAACGGCTATCTACCGCCAAGTGTATTAAACGGCGCACAACATACCGATGAATCTTGGAAAGACACCTTTATTAAGGTTCGTGATGTCTATGCACTAGACCCAGATACTATCCCTAACACGTACCTGAAGTACTACATGTACCCTGATTATGTAGTTGAGCACTCAAATAAAGAATTCACGCGTGCGAATGAAGTAATGGAAGGCCGTGAAGCGGAAGTGTTTACTGAATGCCATCGCATCATTGCAAATAGTACAGCGAAAGATACAACCATTGAAGTAGAAGAACATGCTTCATATATTGTTGATCTTGCTACTGCAATTGCCTTCAATACGAAAGAACGTATGTTGCTAATCGTCCCAAATAACGGCGCGATCAGTAACTTTGACCCAACAGCAATGGTAGAGATCCCTTGTATTGTCGATAATACGGGCGCTAAACCATTACAGATAGGAGAGATTCCTGAGTTCCAAAAAGGCATGATGAACCAACAAGTCTCTGTCGAGAAATTGGTAGTTAAAGCTCACGTTGAAGCTTCTAAGCAACGTTTATGGCAAGCACTAACATTATCTGCAACGATTCCAAGTGCAAGTGTAGCGAAAGATATTTTAGAAGACTTATTAGAAGCAAATAAAGAATTCTGGGTAAAAATGAAGTAACACACACCAGTCATTAATTCCCTGCTTTGCGGGGCATTTTTTGTTTTCCCAGAAAAAATGTCCAACAAATAAGTATGAAGGAAGCCATAGGAGTTTTAATGTACAGAATGTTTATACTAGGTTCACGAATTATATAATAAGGTAAATTCTCTATTAATGACAAAGGATGATACTAATACTGTGAATAGAACGAAACACTGGGAGTGATTTATTATCTTCATTAAGGACAAAAGGCTACCTGAACAGTGGCCTTTTTTGTATTTAGTGAACTCTAAAAGATTACAGTGTAACTTATATGTTTTTAATTCCCCTCTGGTTAAATTCAATAATCATCTATAAGTGCGATCTGAGCTACTCCAGCTATTAGAAAGACAATCACAAGCGGGACTTTTTAAAACGTTAAACGCAGCAATTAGAGGCTACCTAAATGAGTAGCTTTTTATCTATGAAGGTAAATTATCTAAGTTGCTTTGTGCCCCGTCCCGCCTTATAAGTTTGACTCTAGCCCTCAAAAAAACACTTTACAAATCTACATATTGGTAACCTAGTTTACTCGGCACACATACCTTTTCTTAGCAATTCTTATTTCATTTAAGAATTATTAAATGAAATAAGAATTGCTAAGAAAACTTAAGTCGCTAACGGCCTGAAGCGAGCCAGATCATCAACTTATTTAATGACCGCTTTAGGCTCTGAGGAGCCGTAAATAATTCAAAGTATTACGGCAGGAAATCCGACAAAGCGGACATTATAATTAATAATTTTTGGTCTATTTATCGCGTATCCAAAGATACAAACTTTTCTTGATAGGCAACTAAACTATAACGGACATTGAGCTTTTAAAAAATAGAACCATTAGTGGAGAAAGCTCTTTTCAATAGAGCTAACTACATAACGCCATTTTTCAGGCGTTGAAATTTTTAACCCCGAATGAGCACTTACCAAACTGCTTCACAAACTAGGGTTAATATGCTTAAAGTTTTAAATATTTTCATTTTCCATTTTCACCTCATCTCATCTCATCTCTCTTTCAGTGAAAAACCGCATTTTTTATTATCAACACATCGAAATTTGTAAAAATTCGTTTATGCACCTAACTAAAGATATCTTAGTATTCTTTGTACAGAGCCAACCCACTATCAGAAAACGATATCACTTTGAAATCCTTATATTCAGCACCAGATCTTGCCATACCGGGTGAGTGCGGGGGCATGCCTGGCGCCGCAAGTCCAGATATGTTGTTGGGACGATCTCTAAGTAAACGTGCTATATCTGATTCAGGAACATGCCCTTCAATTAAATAACCATCTATCACGGCGCTATGACAAGATTGTAATTGTGGCGGCATTCCAAACTCATTTTTAACTTCTGACCAATCATTTTGGTGATGGACATTCACGGTGTAACCTTTGTCTTCCATTATCGCAGCCCACTCTTTACAGCACCCGCAAGTCGGTGATTTATATAATTCAATACTTGCCTTTGCCATGACTGAAAAGCTTGCCATAGTTAGCGTAAACGCGAATACTTTAGTCGTTAATTTCATAATAAAGATCCTTTAATTTGCATCAATAATAAAATGTTCATTGTTAAAAAATAATGGGTAACGGCCTGCTTTAGGAATCCAGGTGATTGCTTGTGTATCGTATGCTTTAATCTGATAATTGTGAGCCGCACCTAGAGCAGACAAATCTAAACTCAAGGAATCAAACGTGCCATTAAAAAGAACTAATTGAGCACGATGATCAGCTTTTACGGTGACCACTTTAGTTGTTGTTGATTCTCCTATCCGCCATTCAAGTAACTGCATTTTAGAAAGTGATGCTAAATGTTCAACCAATGCATTGCGTTTATTGTCATCCATTACGGTGGCGAGTAATAACATTGTTGGCTCTGTCTTAAAGGCAATATCCAATTTTTCACGTGTAGCACCTCGGATATTCCCACCAACAAAGCCACCTCCATGTGCATATTTTCCATGACAAGCGGTACAGCCATAACCTCCCGCTGTTTTGAAAAGTTGTTCTGCTGATGTCGCCATTACAAAGCCAGGTAATAGAGCTAAAAACAAAACCAGTGTAATTTTATGTTTCATCAAAATCCCTTTGGTTTATTTTTTGTCCAGGATCTTCTTGTAATGCGATTTGCTCTGCATTTTGTAATGACAATGCAGAAACATGAAACCCAATAGTTGTTAATAACAACATTGATAAATGATAAATTTTCATCCTTTGTCCTTTTTATCCATAAAAATGGATTGATAGTTAATCTGTAAACACTATCTAAAATACGGTAGATAGATCGGTACTAAGTGATTAACTCAATAAAGGGGGACGATACAGGCTTGAAGGTTGGAAATAGGTATTAGAAGTAGCGAAAGAGGGATAAATAAGTTGCGAATGAGCGAATGATACGGTCAATTCATCTTCACTGAAATGGATCACAGAGACAACAGTCATCATGTCACAATCTGTTTGACAGTTTTTCATATCAACCATTTCAGTCGGACACGAAACTGAATTCATGTCAATATTACAATTCATATCCATATCGCAATGATGAACAGAAACTACATCCACTTCTGAAAATGACACTGACGCAATTACTTTCTGTATGAAAGTAATTTGTATCGTAACCATTAAAAAAAGAGTGATGAGCAGTTTCATTATATTTTATTGTTCTCATGGACAAATTATAGAATGCTGTAATTATTATAGAAAATAAACCCTTCCTTTGGGTCAGAGTCAAATAAAAACTGTCGATTTTGTCGGTTATCTATTTAATTGTTAAAAATTATCTAAGTCACTAAGACCACATTATACGAAATAAACCTTCTTCGATCGAGATCAAAGAGTAATCTTAATTTGACTTAAAATAATAAATAACAGGTTAAATTTCAAAATAACTTTGTTTGATTGTCAAACTATATATAATAAGTTTTATTTGAACATCAAATTAAATGGCCTTAATAATGCACACACAACAAATAGAAAAATGGCAACATAAGCATCAATTTCAACAAAATAACCCAATTGGCGAAAGACGCACATATTATGTATTAGCCTTAACTATTATCACGATGGTTGTGGAAATAGTCGCTGGCAGTGTTTATGGCTCCATGGCTTTATTGGCTGATGGTTGGCATATGGGTACCCATGCAATGGCATTTATCATTACCATTTTTGCCTACTATTACGCACGTAAACATGCACAAAAAAACACATTCACCTTTGGTAGTGGTAAAACAAATGTATTAGGTGGTTTTGCAAGTGCTATTTTATTAGGTTTAGTCGCATTAATCATGATGGGTGAATCTTTTTATCGCCTTTTCTCCCCTCAAGAAATTCATTTCAATGAAGCGATAATGGTGGCTATCATTGGGTTAACCGTAAACATAATTAGTGTTTTTTTATTACATGATAATCAACACAATCATGACCACCATCATGATGAGCACGATCATCATCACCATCATCACGACCACAACTTAAAGGCGGCTTATTTACACGTATTAGCAGACGCGCTTACTTCTCTTTTAGCTATTGTCGCTCTATTTGCTGGTAAATATTGGGGTTGGAATTGGGTCGATGCAGTGATGGGTATTATTGGTTCAATTATTATTATTCGTTGGGCAATGACTTTAATAAAACAAACAAGTCCAATTTTATTAGATGCAAATATTGATAAAGATTATGAGAATAAAATAGTGAATAAAATTGAGTCTGTAGATAATAACCGTGTTTGTGATATCCATATTTGGAAAGTGAGTGCAAACCACTATTCAATGATCCTCTCCATAGTCACTCACCAACCACAGCCTGTTGCACATTATCAGCAATTATTAAAGGAATTTGATAGGATTGACCATCTCACAATTGAGATCAACCAATGTCAACATAAGGACTAGCGGTATATGCCAGATATCCAACAGCTTAATCATGCCATTATTGAATTTTATGACAAACTCTCTTCTTGGGAGCACTCAGTTGTTAAAGGTAAAAATCTGACCCTTGCACAAACGCATACCATTGAAGTCATTGGTGCACATGGCCCAATGCGCATGAAAGAACTGGCAGATAAATTGGGTATTACTATGGGCACCTTAACCGTACAAGTTGATAAGCTAGTAAAAGCAGAAGTCATGGTGCGCCGTCCCCATGACTCTGATCGGAGATCAATTTTAGTCGACTTAACTGAAACAGGCTTAATGTTGTATCGAGAACATGATGAGTTGCATCTTAATTTAAGTAAAGAGATCACTTCAAACCTCGAAGATAGTGAGCTAAAAACATTACTCAGTTGTTTGCAAAGAATGAATCAACAATTTTAATTCAAGATCAAAATTATTTAATAGATCGCGAGAGCTCAACTTAATGTCCGCTTTAGGCTCACAGCTGACTTTAAAAATAAGGAACCATGATATCCATTTCTAACTCGCAATGGGGCGTTAGTGAGTTCCCTTTCTCGCCCGTAAAGCACCCTGAAAATTGACGAGTGCCTTATTGTGATGAACACCTTGGCTGTATTTATTGATTGGACGCTTTATACCAACGAGCTAATAAATGGGCTGTTTGTTTGGTAGTGCTATTTTTCTTTTCACTTTCACGGGTGAGGGCTGACCAAGCGAGATCAAGCCCTTGTTTACCCAGTTGAGTGCAACTTACTCGTTTAGATTTTAGTGCCGCATCGATGGCCCATTTAGAAAGAATACTCACCCCTAACCCTGCGCTAATTAACTCTATAATGGCATCCGTCATCTCAACCACTTCTACTTGCTGGGGAATGACACCAGACGGACGAATAAAGCGTTCATACTCAAACCCTGGTGTGACGTTCTGGCTATAGGTGTAATACTGTTGTTGACTTAAATCTTTAGCTTCAATATAGCGTTGATGGCTAAGTGCATGATCATATTGAGTGACTAGCACCAGTTCATCTTTAAAAAGGGAGGTTGGAATAATGCCGGGAGTTGCTAAATAACCCGGTGCGATGACGATATCTACTGAGCTATGTTGCAAGTTGCTAATTGGGTTTTGTGTGGCGGAAGCGATTAAGCGTAGTTGAATGTTAGGTGCTTGTTTACTGACATACTGCATGAACTCAGGGAGCCAGTGATAGCAAGAGTATGAGGCAACCCCTAGTCGAACAATCTGTTTTTCATTACTTGCATCTAGTTCAAAGTCATTTTCTGCTCGCTCAAGAATAGGCAATGCCTGTAACGCGGCTTGTGTAATCAATTCGCCTGCCGGTGTGAGTTTTATTCGACGACCTTCTTTTTCAAATAACTTCCCGCCCATACGGCGCTCGGCTTCGGCAATACGATGGCTCAATGCTGATTGGCTGATACCCAATGAGTCGGCGGCTTGCGCTACATTGTTGAGTTCAGAGAGGGATTTTAGCATTTGCCAATGTCTTACTTCGAGTTTCATTACGCGCCTACAGGGTGTATTTAAAAATGAGTTAATACATGAATTTTATGCATGTATTGGCTGCTAAATTCACTTATATATTAATTTAATTTCAGATATTGTCTAGCCAATCAATAGGTAGTTAATCTGCTTAATCTAGTTAATCCATATATTCAGTTAATCAATAAAGCTTTTAAATGGGTATCTATTTTTATACGCAAGTGAGCGGATATAGTTGATGTAAGCAGGTTGGTGCTGTGGCCGTAAATAGTGCTGGGTTGAGTTATAAAATTGACTTGGTTAAATAATGAAAATGGGCTGAATTAATGCCTCAATCGAGTCGAGCCAAATGATGGCAATAGGCATTAGATGATCAAAAAGGGCAAGTGAACGAATGAAAATGGATATTCAAAAAATAAAAATGAGCGGGCCGATGATGGTATTGCTTTCAGCTGTTGGGTTTGGCTTTAATCCTTTATTCGCTCAAATTCTATTTGATCAAGGAATGAGTACAGAACTGGTCACGCTTTATCGTTTTATATTACCGGGTATTTTATTATCATTTTATTTGTCGGCTCCCAAGCATTTATGGCCAGAAGTGATCCGAATGTTGTTGCTTGGATTTGCTAGTGCTATTGGCGTACTGGCTTATTTCCATGCATTAAAAGCGCTTGATTCATCAACCGCTATCTTAATTTATTATACTTATCCCTTTTTCTCATTATTAGTCGGCGTGTTAATTTTTAAGCGTGCGCTAAGTGTTAACGGCTTATTATCAGCAATGCTGGTCCTTATTGCGGCATCACTCGTTATCGACCCAGCTGCGCTGTCAATGGAATCAAAGTGGGCGCTATTTGGTTGCTTTTTAGCGCCAATGGTTTTTGCTTTTCAAATACAATACCTCGCCAAACCCAAACAAAAATTAACTGCTGCTTGCCGTATTGCTTGGGCAACAATGGGGCATTTAATTATATTAATACCTTTAGTTATTTATGCTGCTCCTGTTGTTATTTTTCCTGAACAAATAAGTGGATGGTGTGTATTGATGGGCTTAGCTTTTCTCGCCGCTGCTTTACCGCAATATTTATTTGTAGTGGGCGCGATTAAAACTAAGCCTGAGATCATTGCTGTTTTTGGTTCTGCTGAGCTGGTGGTTGCAATGCTCTCCTGCGCCATATTCTTGGAGCAAGATTTAACAAGGTTGGATATCACGGCGATGCTGCTGGTGATGGTTGCGTTATGTATTCGTCATCCCACCCCTTTGCCAAAGGCGACTTTTATTAACTCTAACGATGCTGAAACTAATATTAAAAAAGCGTCTCTATAATTAAAGGTAAATGATTGGTCGAAGTTGTATTTGTCTGTCGTAATGAAGTGAGGGCTGGAGAATGTTTATTGTATAAATCGGAGCAGTTGATTACTGCTGAATGGATGCTCGGAGTGAATGGTTAGCACGGCTATTCAGCCTCTATCTTTTCACTAAAACTTTTTTGCATGTAAGTAGATTGTCGATGACACTTTGTCGACATTGAGTTTTTTGAAAGCAATAGTGATAGTATCCTCTCTCACTGAGCAACAAAGAGGCAATCCTTTGGCCCCATTATTAGAGCGTGATGTTCATTTATTTGACCTTGATAACACCTTATATTCTCCAGAAAATGCCATTTTAGAGCAAATCGGCCCTAGAATGCGTCGCTTTATCAGCACTGAGCTAGGTATATCTATTGAAGAGTCTAATCTGCTGTGTGAAAGTTATTATCAGCAATACGGCGGCACAATAAGAGGCATTCAATTACATTATCCAAGTGTTGATTTAAAGAAGTTTTCTGATTTCTCTCATCAAGTTAATTTAGATAAGGTTAAAAAAGCCACCAAGCTTAAAGACGCATTACATGCCTTTAAAAAATCACGTTATGTATTTACTAACTCGCCACTGGCTTATGCCACAAGGGTATTAAAGCATATTGATTTATATGATTGTTTCGATGGTATTTTTAGTGTTGAATTAACTGGTTACCGAATGAAACCTGATCCGCATGCTTTTAATACTATTTGCCAACACTTTGGTTTTAAAGCTTCTGATGCTGCTTTTTATGATGATCAAGTCTCCAATATTTCCACCGCCAAAGCCTTAGGTATGCGGACTATATTAGTGAACAGAAGTGACGTTAATCAGCACGATGCTTGCTATAAAACTGAAGACTTGCCTAGTTTCGTCGCATCCTTAACAAAATAATTTCTGCCTTGCTGTTTAGCACGTTATTGAGGCAGATTCCTATTGCTTCTGGTTGAATTTATTATACGCCGCTTCGGGGGCGTATTTTCAATGTATTAACCTATTAATCTATTAATCTATTAACCTATTAACCTATTAACCTATTAACTAACCTATGAACCTTTGAACCTTTGAAGCATGTAAAAATGTAACCCTTAACGTGCTAAATATCTAAGTTTCTTACTCTTTTATTTGTGTTCATTTGCTTCCTTGAGCTTTTCACTCTCACCGTTATTTTTTATCTTATTGTGCCGTTAATATCGATGTTAAATAGCCATTATTACCCTCTGTTTTTTTGGTGAAAATTATTTATATTATTAGCTGATTGAGTGATTGCTAATCACTTTAGAGAAGTCTATATTGAAATCGTTTCTTACCTTTTAACTGGACCATTATCTTGTCGAATAAATCAACTTCTTGTTCCTTTGGTACCTTGCTTGGTTATGCACCAGGTGGGGTTGCGTCGTATTCTAGCGACTATGATAGTGCGAGTGATATTACCTATCCTAAACGTAGTGCTTTCCGCAGTTATGTTGACGGCATTTATATGGGCTATAAATGGCAATGCGTTGAATTTGCTCGGCGTTGGATGTATCAAAACTGTGGTTATATTTTTGATGATGTGTCCATGGCCTATGAGATTTTTAACTTACGTTCCGTGCGTGAGATTACATCCAATACACGTTTACCTTTACAGGCTTTTAGTAATGGTAGTAAACGTCATCCGCAACCCGGCTGTTTATTAATTTGGGAGCAAGGTGGTGAGTTTGAGCAAACTGGGCATGTCGCTATTGTGACTGAAGTTTTCCCTGACAAAATTCGTATTGCAGAGCAAAATCTTGACCATACTGTTTGGCCTGAGGGGAGAAATTACAGCCGTGAATTAGTTGCGACGATTAGTGAAGACGGTGAATATTGGTTGGCGTGTTCATTTAACGATGCGTTGATTTTAGGGTGGATGATACAAACTGACGATGATGCTTATGCAGAGGTCTGTGAAGCAACCAATAAGCAGTTGTTTTCTTTGTCGAGTCATTCCGCTAAACCTATTGTTGGGCCACAAAAGTCTTGGTTAAATGTCGCTAATAAAGATGAAGCGGCTTATGTACAAGCCTTACAAGGGCACAAATTAAGCGCCATCGCAGCGGATGAATATCGCTATTATGTGTTATCCGAAACCGCGCAGGATACGTTACGCCGCGCGACCAATGAACTGCATGGTTTATTCATGCATGCCACGGATTATGTACTTGATAATGAACATTTATTAGATAAATTTAATTTGCCTCGTGCACTATTGCCTAAAATTCGCCAATCCTGGGATAATCGTTTAAATCAGTTGATCACCAGTCGTTTTGATTTCGCGATGACAACGCAGGGGCTAAAGGTCTACGAATATAACTGCGATTCAGCTTCATGTTATATGGAAGGGGCCAAAATTCAGGGTAAATGGGCGCAACATTATGGCGTTCATGAAGGTGAAGATGCCGGCAAAGATCTCTTTAAACAACTGGTGAAAGCATGGCAGAAAAGTCAGGTCAAAGGCCTTATTCATATTCTTCACGATGATGATCCAGAAGAGAAGTACCACGCTTTATTTATTCAACAGACATTAAAAGCAGCGGGTATTGAGAGTCGCTTAATAGAGGGCATACACTCTTTAATATGGGATGAACAAGGTAACGTGGTTGACGCGCAAGGTGATGTATTGCATTGGGTTTGGAAAACATGGTCATGGGAAACTGCATTGGATCAAATTCGCTTAGAGTGTGAATCTGATGATACGCCATCTGAAAGGTTTGAACCTTTATCGAGAAAAGGCAAAACGCCGCGACTTGCTGATGTGTTATTACATAAAAATATTATGATATTTGAACCACTGTGGACATTAATTCCAAGTAACAAAGCAATATTGCCAGTGTTGTGGTCATTATTCCCTAATCACCCGTTATTATTGCATGCAGATTTTGCACTGAATGATGATTTACAAGCAAGTGGTTATGTTAGTAAACCTATTGTTGGGCGATGCGGTGCCAATATTCAACTAATTGACCATGAGCAGGATGTACTTGAAGCGACGGGAGGCAAGTTTGCCGCTCAAGATAATATTTACCAAGCGTTATTTCCGTTACCGCTGGTGGATGGTTATTATGTACAAGTTTGTACGTTCACTGCGGCTGGTAAATACGCTGGTAGTTGCTTACGAGTAGATTCTTCGATGATTATTAGTAAAGACAGTGATTGTTTAGCGTTACGCTTTGTTAATGATGAGGATATTTTGCAATCATCATAGGTAGTTTTGTTGTTACTTTATTTTTCTATTAAGCTCACTTCGGTGGGCTTTTTTTTAGCTTGTATTTGCCATTTTAGTTTATGCAAATCCTATTAACGATTATTTTTTATCAGCAAAATAGATCAACAACGGATCGAAAATGCTCATAAAATTAGCACAATTTTTCATGGCATCACTTAACCACATCTGCAATCATTTCAAGCGTTGATTGTTGGCTTAATATTTTTTAAATCCTTTTAAATAGTATGGTTATAATGTTGTTCGATACTTTAAGTTACAAATGTTTTTTTTGTAAAGCTTTAATGAAGAATTTTTTCATATTTTTTGTGTGCTGATAAGCGCTTATTAACTTATTATATTGTGTATTTATTTATTTGACATAGCCTTAGCGTTGCAAGCTACTTCTCGTCATTAGATAGGTTATACAATGAATATAAAATTGAATCAAAAATCAGATATCCTAGAACAAATTTTCTCGCGCTTAAAAGCACATTTCCCAACGCGCGAACAATCTCTCCTACAAAGTTTTATTAATGCTATTTATCGTGATGTTAGCATTGTTGATTTAGCCACTATCAGTCCGGATGATTTATCTGGTTTAACGGTTTCATTGTGGCGAGAAGTGCATCAATGGAAAGGTGAAATTGCCAAGGTTAAAGTCTTTAATCCTGATGTTGAAGAGGATGAGTGGCAATCTAGTCATACTGTTATTAGTGTATTAAGTCGTAATATTCCATTTGTTATTGATACGGTAAAAATAACCTTAAATAAACATAACACTAAATTACACCGTATTTTTTATAGCGAAATACACAGTGAGCGTGGTGCTTCCGGTAAGTTGAAAAAATTAAATACTGAAAATGATACAGAGCTGTTGTTATATATTGAAATTGACCAAACAACCTCATCGACAGAGCGCGCTAAAATTCAAAAATGTTTGGAGCAGGCATTAGCGAGTGTATCGCAAGTCGTTGATGATTATCATCAAATGATCGACAAAGTAAAAGGGGCAATTGCCACCAGTAAAAAAGCTGTCAGCGCTATCGCTTCAAAATCTGACTTTACTGAGCAACAAACTTATTTAGATTGGATGGCAGACGATCATTTTACTTTCCTAGCTTGTGATCAATTTACGGTTAAAGATAATGTTATTTCTATTGTAAAAGATAGCCAGTTAGGTTTATTAAAACACAAAGATTTTATGCAAGATAAAGCGCAGTTTGACTGTGTGCAAGAGTTACAAGATCCTTCTTTATTACACTTTAGTAAAGCGTCACAACGTGCGATGGTGCATCGTATTGCTTATCCTGATGTTGTGTATGTTAAACAGTTTAACAAACAAGGAGTATTAATTGGCGGGCTTCGTTTTATAGGTCTTTATACTTCATCTGTTTATAGCGGTAGCCCGTTAGGAATTCCTGTTATACGTCAAAAAATCAGTAATATACTAGCACAATCTGGGTTGAGCCTAGGAGGGCATTATTACAAAGAACTAACGCAAATATTATCGACCTATGCGGTTGAAGATTTATTGTTATGCGATGAAAAAACGTTACTTCATAATGTTATCGAAGTTTTACATGCGCAGGAAAGAAAGCAGCTTAAATTATTCTTAAGAACTGACGGTAATAAACGCTTTGTTACCGCTTTATTGTATGTGCCTCGTGATGTTTACAATACAGAGGTTCGACTTAAATTTGTCGAGTTGTTATCGCGTACTATGCCAATCGCAGACAGTGATTTCCAAACCTATTTAAGTGAATCTAACCTCGCACGCTTACGTTTAGTGATCCACCTTGATAAAGCTTTTGAAGGCGAATTAGAGGTGGATGCTATCCAGTTGCGTATGCAGCAAATCACTAAAGCGTGGCATGAAGAGTTACAAGATTCATTGTTTGAGCAGCATGGTGAAGAAACCGCTGTAAAACTGACCCGGAAGTACCAAGCTGCTTTCCCAAGTAGTTACCAAGAAAGCTTTAGTTCGCGTGTTGCAGTCGCAGATATTGACCGTATTGAATCGTTATATTTATCACCAGAACGGTCAATGGCACTGCGTTTTTATCGCTCCATTGAAGCTAATAACAGTGGTCTGAAATTAAAACTTTTCCACCAAGATGGCGCGTTATTGTTATCGGACTTGATCCCTATTTTAGAAAACTTAGGCTTACAAGTTGCGCAGGAATACCCTTATCAAGTGTGTCCTGTGGGTGAGAATACATTCTGGCTATATGACTTTACTTTGTTGTATGTAGGCGATAATGGTTTTGACCCTGAAAACTTCCGTCATCTGTTTTCAGATGCCTTTCTAGCTGTTTGGTATTCAAAAGCAGATAACGACCCATTTAATAAATTGATATTAGGTGCAGGTATAGATTGGCGTGATATTGCTATGTTACGTGCCTATGCAAAATACTTAAAACAGATCCGCTTCGGTTTTAGTCATTTTGCGATGGCAAAAACATTGCTCGAACATAGCGGTTATGTAAAAAAAATCGTAAGCTTATTTCATGCTCGTTTTAATCCTGAGCTTAAAGTTAGCACTGAAAAACAAGCGCAATTAGAAAACGATATTCTAGAATCTTTGAACGAGGTTAGTAACCTTAATGACGATAGGGTACTTCGTAAGTTTGTTGAATTGATTATGGCGACTATTCGTAGTAATTACTTCCAACAAGAAGGTGAGCAATTTAAAGAATATATCAGCTTTAAATTTGACCATAAAAAAATCAGTGAAATTCCATTACCACGCTTAAGTTATGAAGTGTTTGTCTACTCGCCTCGCTTTGAAGGGGTGCATTTACGTGGTGGTAGCGTTGCTCGTGGCGGATTACGTTGGTCTGACCGCGGTGAAGATTACCGTACAGAAGTATTAGGCTTAGTAAAAGCACAGCAAGTGAAAAACTCTGTGATTGTACCGGTTGGTGCAAAAGGTGGGTTTGTTGCTAAGTATTTAACGCCTGCTATGGATCGCGATACATTTATGCAAGAAGGCATTGCGTGTTACAAGATGTTTATCAGCGCGTTACTGGACATTACCGATAACCTAGAAGCGGGTAATTTAATCCCACCACAACAAGTGGTGCGTTACGATAATGATGACCCTTATTTAGTAGTTGCCGCTGATAAAGGAACTGCAACGTTCTCTGATATTGCCAATGAATTAGCAACCGATAGAAACTTCTGGTTAAACGATGCCTTTGCATCGGGTGGGAGCAACGGTTATGACCATAAAAAAATGGGGATCACGGCAAAAGGAGCTTGGATCAGTGTGCAACGTCATTTCAGAGAGTTAGGTATTAACGTCCAAGAGCAACCTATTACCGCGATTGGTATTGGTGATATGGGTGGTGATGTGTTCGGTAATGGCATGTTATGCTCTAAAAAGATTAAATTATTAGCCGCCTTTAACCATTTACACATCTTTATTGACCCAAGTCCTAAAGATTTAGATGCGAGCTTTGAAGAGCGTCAACGTTTATTTGATACACCAAGAACTAGCTGGGCTGATTATAATGCTAAATTGATTTCTGCTGGTGGTGGTATTTTTGAACGCTCAGCTAAATCGATTATGGTGACGCCTGAAATGGCCAAAGCATTTTCTATTAAAGCAGGCAAAATAACACCGACTGAATTGATTTCGTTATTGCTTAAAGCCTCTGTTGACCTGTTGTGGAATGGCGGTATCGGTACGTATGTTAAGAGTAAGCAAGAAACCCACGCAGATGTAGGCGATAAAGCAAATGATAACCTACGTGTTAATGGTGCTGAATTACGCTGTAAAGTGATCGGAGAAGGCGGCAACTTAGGGATGACACAAAGTGCGCGTATTGAGTATTCGTTAAATGGTGGACAATGCTTTACCGATGCGATTGATAATGCCGCAGGAGTTAACTGTTCGGATTTAGAAGTTAACATTAAAATCTTATTGGATAAATTAGTATCAAAAGGTGATTTAACCGTTAAGCAGCGTAATGTTTGGTTACAAAATATGACCGGACAAGTCTCTGATTTAGTCTTGCATAATAATTACCGCCAAGCACAAAGCATTAGTTTGTCTTATAAAAATGGGCCTAAATGTATTGAAGAGTACCGCGGTTTAATTGATAACCAAGAAGAGAAGGGCAAATTAAATAGAGCATTAGAAGTTATCCCAAGTGATGAAACTATCACTGAGCGTAAAAATGCAGGGCTTGGTTTGATGCGTCCATGTATCTCTGTTTTATTGTCCTATGCAAAAAATGAAATGAAAGAGCAATTAGCTAAGGCTCGAATTGCAGAAGATGGCTATTTAGCAAAAGAGGCAGAAAAAATATTCCCTGCTGAATTAGTTAAATCCTATAAGAATGAAATACATGAGCATCCGCTGTTGTCTGAAATTGTTGCTACTCAAGTCAGTAATGATTTGTTTAATGTAATGGGAGCAACGTTTGCTCATCGTATTATGGCTAGCACCGGTTGTTCGTTCTTAGAGCTTGCTAAATCTTGGGTCATTGCGCGTGATATTTTCAACCTACCTGAATTGTTGGAGGAGATTGAATCACTTGATAATCAAATTGATAATGCCGTTCAAGCGAAACTGAGCAATCGATTAATGCGTATGGTACGCCATGCTTCGCGTTGGATTGTGAGACGCCATAGAGAGCAACTTGATTGCGCATGTTTGATTAAAAAGTATAAATCTTCGTTGCATGCAGTAAAAGCTAACTTACCTAAGTTACTGAGTGAGCGTGGTTTACAGCAGCGTCAACGAGAATTTGATAGTGTTACAAAAGAAGGTGTACCAGCTACATTGGCGGAGAAGTTATCAAATACTGAGCAGTCATATGCACTATTAAATATCATTGATGTTGCTAATAAACTGAAAATTGATCCACAGTTAGCTGCACACGTTTTCTTCCATTCTGAAGAGAAGTTAAAACTAGCTGATATTGCTGCACAGTTGAATTTGTTGCCTGTTGATAGTCATTGGCAGTCATTAGCAAGAGAAGCTATGCGTGATGATTTAGAGTGGCAGCAAAAGCGTATCACCAGAGCTATTTTATTAACCTTAGAAGGAAAGGATGTTGAAAAAGCTTATGTTGATTGGGAGTCACAACATCAGAGTTTAGCCGCTCGCTGGCACAAAATGGCCGAAGCGTTATCGGCGGTAAGCATGCCTGAGTTTAGTATGTGTCAGGTTGCGTTAAGGGAATTATTAGATTTATCTAAAAGTTAATTACCGTTGAGGACTATTGAACTGAGTTAATTTGGTTCAAGTCATTGTAGAACGGTTAATAAAGCTTAATTAATACCGTTAAAACTAAAAAGCGATGTGAATATTCACATCGCTTTTTTTGTTTGCCCAGCAAAGCTGGCAAACCCGCTCACTTGCAAGAAAGTGAGATCACCCTGATTGAGGGGAAGATAATCCGAATGGCAAGGGCGTCACTGGCTAACGGTGGGGTCTGAAGGAAGCCATAGGAAGTTAGAAGTACACAACTAACCGTAACCTGTTTCGGCAGTGTTGGTGGATAAGCGTCCAAAATAGCGCGAAGTCCAATACTCAGTCAGACCAACACTGTGTTTGAGGGTGGTCATTTCTAACAGGGAGTCAGTGTAATAACTGGGGAAGCCTGGCACTGTATCCAAGCATTTGTTTGGACATATTATCTCAAGAGGTGACTCAAGGTT
>NZ_KI519478.1:270285-315646 GCF_000482725.1 Psychromonas arctica DSM 14288 | reverse complement strand
TAAGTTGCGACTCAATACTACTGACTAAAACTTACTGCTAATCACTTATATAAATATAAGAAACTAACAATTTATTATTCTGAAATAATGAATTATTTCGTGTGTCACTATTATTGATGTTGCCTTTACAAGAAAGGCTGTAACTTTCTGCAAGCAGAAGAATTACATTTTTGATTTTTTTGAAATCACATCAACAACAAGTGCTCACACAGATTGTTTGATTAAATTGTTAAAGAGCGTGCCTTTCGGCTAGGCGGCGTATATTACGCGCCTTTCGAACAATGTCAACGTCTTATTTTAACTTAATTTCAAACCGAAGCTTGAGTCGTTATTTGCGCTTGTTTTGTTCTCAGTTCAAGTTAGTCGCTGTTGCGTCATCCCTTGTCTGTGCGGCGTATTATAGGGATCGCGAAAGCATTGGCAAGCGTTTATTAACGTTTTTTATGAATATTATTCCGAATGCTTAATTAACAAACAAATCGATTAAAATAGCACGTTTTACGATGCTATTTTGTACTGATCAATTTGTTTAGGCTGTTACTAGGATACAACTTAGAGGAAACGACTTTAGCGACTAGGGTGCCAACAAACAATGACAGCAAAGAAATGGCGATAACGAGAGGTTCACTATTGGTAAACAAGTAGCTAATTGAGCTACCTAGGACAAATGCTATCAAAGGAATAATATAAACAATCATTGAGCTTTTAACGATATCTTTATTTTCAATTAATAATTGTATCGACTCGTTAATTTCCATTCCTTCTTTATACGGCATCGATAAATGATGAGAACGATCACTTAATCCTTTTGCTACAACACCAACTCCACAATTATCATTACTGCTACATGATTTACAAGCTGACTTTGAAATACACTCTACCACCGCTGTCTTTTCACCATTAATTATTTTGATATCAATAATGCGGCCGGTTTCTTGAATCATTATTTTGCAGCCTTAATCGATGCAGCAATTTTCTCAGCAGTAAGCAGTGGAATTTCACCTATGACATTCACTTCAATATTTTCTTGTTGTTTTGTATATAGCAACGTCCCACCTCGCTGAATAATATTCTGCTGTTGTGTTAACGTACTCTTCTTTGTTGATATGTAAACAGAGACAGAAACAATACCGTCATTAATCATGATATACGAGATTGGATCTGTATCATGCAGCATTAATTTATGCTGATCGTCTTTTATAATTTTAAAACCCGGAGGCAACCAAGTTAACTCCCAAGGAGCCACATCTTTAACGGTTGTTTGAGGTAAGTGCAAAACATCAGGTGCTTTCTGATCACTCATCCTTTTAATCCAAGGATTAATTGATTCAGTGACATTCAATGAAACAACCATAGTTTGTTCAAGTATCAGGTTAGATTTGTTAATCGTTTCCAATCGTAGTGGTAAATAACTACCTAGATCCAGCCAAATAATATAACTATAACGATACATATCTTTGCTTGTCATTCTAATAGCAATAGATCTTTTACCTGCAATTCTACTTTTTCCTAAGATAAGGTATTCGTAGTTTTTGTTGCCGCTCTCAAAATTAAAGTTAGCAATATTTGCAAACACACTATGGTCTCGATTTGTCACTAAGCTATAAGCTTGATTACCCTGTTGGTAATAACTTATTTTACCGTCAAATTGTAAGGACTCACGTATTCCGCCATTTAAATAACAAAAATAGGCAATACGTTGTCCGTCAAGAACACCATGAATAAGTTGCTTAGGCTCTATTTGATTTTGTGCAGTATTAAGATAGAGCAGCTCATAATTTAATTCTTTATAAGCTTGCTGCATCTTTTTTAAATAAGTTAACGCTGATGGTTGAACTTGTTTTGTTATGATTTGTTGTGTCGCTTCTTCTTGATTCGCATATAATTGCGGCGAAACTAAGAATACAATTACTGAAAATAGTACAACTAAAAATGATCGATGTTTCATCGTTTACCTTAAGGCTGTACTTGCAACTGCAGCTGATGATCTTTAAGCAGCGCTTCTAAATGTTCATTACGCTCTTTGATATCACTTTTAGTTTGTACGGGTTTAGCTTGTAAACTCACTGGTGCAGCAGCGCCACCAAAAGGTACGGTATTAAGTACAGGTGTCACACTTGGATCTGTTGCTACATTTTGATTGATCATTAAACTACTGACCACCACAACGCCAGCGACTGAAGCTGCAATTGCATATTGCCCAAAGCGTTTCATAAAAGGCACAACATTGCTTTCTACCTTTTCAGGTGTAGCAACCGGTACAATTTTATTATCTTGGGTTTCATTAACAATGACCGCCATTACGCTGTTGGTGATATCAATTCGTAAATCCAAGCCTTCGCTTTCATCACGCATTACATCGCCGATTAATTGATATCTTGAAAACTGTTTCTGTGACTCAGTATCATCAAGAATATGTTTAATCACCATGTCATCATGCAACTCATTATCAATGAGTGTTGATATATCTTGTGAGTATTCTTTCATTATTAATTCCAATTAATGTTCTAATAAAGGTTTTAACTGTTTATCTATCGCTTCACGTGCTCTGAAAATGCGAGATCTAACGGTACCAATTGGACAACTTTCAATTTGCGCAATTTCGTCATAACTCATACCTTCTAGTTCACGTAATGTAATTGCTGACTTTAACTCGTCAGGCAAATCTCCAATCACTTTTAAGATCACTTGCTTTACTTCCTGAGAATGTAAAATAGCCTCAGGGTTTGCATCATCTTTTAAAGCTCCACTGCCATCATAGCTATCAGCCTCTTCTGCATCGATGTCTGATGCTGGCGGGCGGCGGCTTTGACTTGTTAAATAGTTCTTAGCTGTATTCACTGTTATTCGAAACAACCAAGTATAAAAAGCACTATCACCTCGAAAGTTAGGTAATGATTTATACACTTTAATAAACACTTCTTGTGATACGTCTGGTATATCACCAGAGCTACGTACGTAACGTGTTAATATATTAGCCACACGCGTCTGGTACTTACGTACTAATAATGCAAATGCTTGCTGCTCACCATTTTGTATACGCTGTATTAATTGTAAATCTAATTCACGCTCATTCATTGAGCTTTTCTACCTATATTTATAGTGAGCTATCGATTCTCACAGTTATGACTTTTATAAAAAAAGAAAGTTCCAAATAAATTCAAAACAAAGGGATTTTTGGATAAACTCCATAAGTACTCGGAATTGTTAGTTAATCATTTTATCCAAAATAGAGCATATAATGCCATGGCAGAAAATAAAACAACAACTGAACATCAATATACTTGTGACGTTTTAATTATCGGAGCAGGCGCAGCCGGTTTATCTTTGGCATTAAAAATAGCCACTCACAGTAATGTGAGAGTATTAAGTAAAGGTAAGCTTTCAGAAGGATCAACCTACTATGCACAAGGAGGTGTCGCTGCTGTTTTCTCAGATGATGACAGTACCGACTCGCATTTTGAAGACACACTTGTCGCTGGCGCAGGCTTATGTGACGAAGACGCTGTTCGTTTCACGGTTAATAACGCGAAAGAAAGCATGCAATGGTTAATCGAGACAGGCGTCAATTTTGATACCGAGGTCAATGACCAAGAAGAAACACAATATCATCTAACACGAGAAGGTGGTCACTCTCACCGACGAATCTTACACGCAGCCGACGCCACTGGCCGAGAAATCGAAGAGTCTTTACTCGCTGCAGTCAAGAAGCACCCTAGAATTACTTTAATGGAAGGCTTCAACGCCATTGATTTGATCACCACTCGAAAACTAAACCTTCCCGCCAATAGAGTATTGGGTGCTTATGTATGGAACCGTACAGCAGAACGTGTAGAAACAGTAAAAGCACATTTTGTCACCCTCGCAACCGGTGGTGCAAGTAAGGTATATCAATATACCAGTAATCCTGATGTATCAAGTGGTGATGGTGTCGCGCTAGCTTGGCGTAGTGGTTGTCGCGTAGCCAATATGGAATTTAATCAATTTCATCCCACTTGTTTATATCATGCCGACGCTAAAAATTTCTTACTCACTGAAGCATTAAGAGGGGAAGGAGCATTATTATTGCGTCCTGATGGCACTCGATTTATGCCAGACTTCGATGAGCGTGGCGAGTTAGCACCGCGCGATATTGTTGCACGTGCAATAGATTACGAGATGAAGCGTTTAGGTGTTGATTGCATGTACCTCGATATTAGCCATAGACCTAAAGAATTTATTGTTAAACACTTTCCTACAATATATCGCCGCTGCCTACTACTCGGTCTTGATATTGCACACCAACCAATGCCAATTGTCCCAGCTGCGCATTATACCTGTGGCGGCGTGATGATTGATCATCATGGGCAAACTGATATCGATGGCCTATATGCCATTGGAGAAGTAACGTATACCGGCTTACATGGTGCAAATCGATTAGCCTCAAACTCACTGTTAGAATGCATTGTATACGCGCATGCTTGCGCCAAAGATATCCTTAATCGTATCCCTTTTTATGAGAATAGGAAGTTTGCAACTATTCCAGATTGGGATGATAGCCAGGTTGAGAATTCCGATGAGCAAGTTGTGATTCAACATAACTGGCACGAATTACGTTTATTTATGTGGGATTATGTTGGTATTGTACGTACCGATAAACGCTTACAACGTGCATTACATCGTGTTGAACTACTGCAAAGCGAAATATCTGAATATTATAGTAACTTTAAAGTTGGCAATAATTTACTTGAACTAAGAAACCTAGTTCAAGTAGCCGAATTGATTATCAAAAGTGCAATACAAAGAAAGGAGAGTCGGGGTTTGCATTACAACTTAGATTATCCTGAGCAAAATGATGATCCAAAACCAACCATTTTAAATCCAGATAAAAATTAGTGCTAACTGGTGCTGTTGATAAGCCGGGCAAGTAATCGATACTCGCTATCAGTGACACTATCATGAAACACAATAAACCACTTCCTAGGTTTATTGTGTTTGGGTTTGTTGTGTTTATCGCTCACTAATAATGGATCATTCACTTCTACACATAATAATAAGATCCAGCCATTATAAAATGAGCGCGCACTTATATCGCCGGTAACCTTAATGGGTTGATTAACTTCAATCTCACCGCTTTCAGATAATCGACTTGAAAAAGGCAAAAAGGGCAAGGAGTAAACAATATAGAAGGCCGTACTCAAATAAGCCAATAGACATAAAAGACTAACCCACCCTATTCCCCATAACAGGATAAACAAAAAAGCGATGGTCAAGAAAAAGATCATCGCCAAGGCTTTGGCGATGAATGAGGGTTTATTATGAATATTATATTTTAACGCGTTTGAGGATAACATCGACAATTTCTGCAAGTTCAGGATCAGGGCAAACTTCATGCCCCATAAACCAAGCAAATAGTTCAGGGTCTTCACATGTTAATAAACGATGAAAATATAATTTATGTTGATCGCTTAACTCGCTATAAGCCTCTTTTACAAAAGGCATGAACAATACATCAAGCTCTAACATACCACGACGACAAGCCCATAATAAACGAGAAAGAGAAACCTCTTCTGGCATGACTGATACTTCCTTTTAAAAATATGAAAAAATGGAGGAATTTTTTATAAAGTGCACAACATCATAACAACAACATTTTATTAACAGCAACTACTGACAAAATAGGTTGTGAGCTATAACATTGTAAAAAAACAAATTCGTCCAATAATGAGGCCAAACATGCTAACACTTAGTCAACTTGAGAACATTAGCCAACTACCCGACTTAGTTCTTTGCCCACTTAATAGCTGGGATTTAATCAGTGTAACAGGTGAAGACCGTGTTGCCTTTTTACAAGGCCAATTAACCTGTGATTTAGAAAAATTAATCCCCGGTGAACAAACTTTAGCTGCCCATTGTAACCCGCAAGGTAAAGCATGGAGTGTTGCACGGGTTATTATTTTAGAAGACCGCATTTTATTAGTTCAACCCAGCTCCGTATCAACAGTACAATTACCGGAATTGAAAAAATATGCCGCGTTCTCAAAAGTAACCATACAAAAAGAAACAGAGTACCAAGCATTTGGTTTAGCGGGATGTAAATCTGCGCAATATATTGCAGAACAGGTAGATACTGCTGCGACTCATGATACTAGCCGATTACTTGATAGTGGCACAGTACTAATAAAGCAACCTTACCCTTCATTACGCTATTTAGTGATCATGAAAAATGATGCAGCCGAAGAATTATTACTCGACTTAAAAGATAAAGCTGTTGTCTTCGATGATAGCTTATGGAATGCCATGAACATTGCCGCAGGCACAGGTTTTATTCAAGCAGAAACGTCTGCACAATTTGTACCGCAAATGCTTAACCTACAAGCACTAAACGCAATTAGTTTTACAAAGGGCTGTTATATCGGCCAAGAAACCGTGGCTCGAGCTAAATACAGAGGAGCGAATAAACGCGCCTTATTTATTTTAACCGGACGTTCACCAGAGAGTCCAAAAACAGGACAAACAATCGAAGTATTATTAAATAATAATTGGAAACGAGTCGGTACTATTATTTCTGCATGCCAATATGGAGATGATCATATTGAGCTGTTAGCTGTTCTACCAAAAGATACCAATCCTGCAGATGTTTTTCAGGTGAAAGAGATTGAAGGCTCTACTCTTTATTATGCTCCACTTCCTTATCAAATTGATGAAGATTAAAAATCAAACTGCCTCTGGCATTCCGGAGGCAGTCATTATTTTCTGATACTTCAAGTTGTCAAAACCATACCTGTTACCATGCCAAATACATTATTTTTTTAAACCTGAGTGCTAACCAGTATATATTTCCAACAACATGAATTAATGCTATTATGGTCACACTTTTTTTATGGTGAAGTGTGATAAACACCAGTAATAATGGAACATAGCTTGAATCAAGAAATCATCCAATTACGTGACAAATCAGACGAGTTTTCTCGGCTACGCGTAAAATCTGCTTTAGCATTAATGAAAAAAGATGAAGCGGATGTTTTTCAAAGTTTTCCATTATTACTCCACTTTAATACCCCTTCAATGCCAGGTTATATCGAAGGCGATGTGCCGACCGGTATTTGCCAGTTTAGTCCAACCAAAAAACACCAACTATTAGCTCAACAATTATTTGCTACCGAATTGCCTGATAATGAAGCGACACATTGTGAAATTATTGGTTTATATGCGATGGGCAGCACGTCATCTATTGGGCAATGTTCTGAAAGTGATTTTGACGTTTGGATTTGTTATTCACATACACTGGATAAAAAACGTGTTGCCCTTCTTGATAAAAAAGCATGGGAAATAACTTACTGGGCGGAAAGTTTAGGCGTCGAATTAAACTTTTTCCTCATTCCTGATAATAAGTTTCGCGTTAATAATCAGTCAGAACTAAGTAATGAATCTTGTGGCACTTCGCAACATATGTTGCTCTTAGATGAGTTTTATCGCACTTCTTTGCGAGTTGCCGGTAGACGTATTTTATGGCGTCAAATCCCGCACCAACATGAAAAAAATTATGATGAATATGTGAAAGAACTTCATCAGACAGGGCAAATTAATATTGACGATTGGTTAGATTTAGGTGGATTACATCGCGTCCCCGCGGAAGAATTATTTGGTGCCACCTTATGGCAGTTGTACAAAGGTATTGATAACCCTTATAAAGCAACATTAAAAACTATTTTAATGGAGGCTTATTCTTGGGAATACCCAAACACAGAACTAATTTCAACCTCCTACAAAAAAAGTTTTCAAGAACAAGACTCCTATGATGAAGAGTTAGACCCTTATTGTTTAATGCTTAAGAAAGTGAGCGACTACTTAATCAGTATTAATGATTTACAACGTCTAGAATTAGTTCGTGTCTGTTTTTATTTTAAAACAGAAGAGATGATATCTAAGCCTTCTTGTAATGATAATAGCGCTTGGCGTCGTAGTATATTAAACAAGCTGATTAAAGAATGGGGTTGGACTGATAATCAAATAGCAGATCTAGACAATCGCAATAATTGGAAAATTCGAGAAGTACAACAAGCCAATGATTTACTGCTCGACTCGCTAATGCTCAGCTACAGTAATCTCATTAAATTTGCACGTGACAATAATATTAGCGAATCAATTAGTGCCGAAGATATTGGAATTTTATCACGCAAGCTTTATGCCGCACACGAAACATTACCTGGTAAAGTAGATATAATTAACCCAAATATTTCACCTAACTTGATGGAGAATAATCTCAGCTTAATCCAAATTCCAGAACACCGAAAAAACAAAGCGGGTTGGTATTTATTTAACAGTACGTTAGATACCTTTGAATTAGCAACGACTCCTTGTATTGGTTATTCTCCATATTTATCAAAATTAGTGGCTTGGAGTTATGTAAATGGACTTTATGATGAAGATACAATGCTGCATTTATACAACCAAGGCTCTGATTTAGTAGATAAAAACCTTAACCAATTTGGAAAAGATTTATATGCTGTTTTTCCTATATATGAACCTAAAGCAAGTGATAAAGCATTAAGTGCCCCCTGTGCGATTAAACATTTATCAATATTCTTAAATGTAGAAAAAGACCCGACACGGCACTGGCAAGACACTGAAGAAAGTGAGCTAAACCAAATTGATAATGTAATGGCTTATGGCGAGCATAAAGAGAGTTTAATAGGTAGTATCGACTTTATCTACCGCAACTCATGGAATGAAGTACGTACCTTACACTTTAATAGTCAATTCTCAGTTGTTGAAGCCTTGAATACCATTCTTTCAAAAATGCATCAAGATGCATCACCGCCAAATCAAATTGATTTATTTTGTTATAGCAGACACTTTAGCGAACAAATTTGCCAATCTTTTGGAAGTAAGTTAAATGAATTTATTCAATTACGCTTACATACTGTTCATACTCGCTCCGTACAAACATTATGGACCGGCGGTAGAAAATTTGGTTTTTACTTTGAACGTAAAGGCGTTTCACTACAGCACTTGGAAAGCGCAGTAGATATCTATAGCCACATTTCTAAAAAGAAACTATCAGCGAGCACGGTCAATTTAAAAAATACACATTTTGATCAAACAGCCAATGTGATCGAATCGCATATCAGTGAAGGTTTAATTCAATTCTTTTTTGAAAACTATAGTAATGGGTTTAATGTTTATATTGCCAATGCAGAAAATGATATTGAGACATTTTTAAACTTCGCAGGATCTAAAAACGAGTTTGTACAGAACGTAAATCGTTTTTATGCTTCCAACAGCCATGTTTCCAATCAACAAGATGATCAAATTAACTTTAACTTGCCACAGTTTTATGACATTACTCTCAATGAAGATAAAACCTTATCTTTAAATCCATTTAAAAGCGTAACACTGACAACTTCTAATGAAGATTTACTGTCTGCTCTTAGTAACCAATAACCCACTGTAAAGTTAAGCGTTCACTCCCTGCTCCTATTAATATAAAATCACCATTAGATTGCTAGACTTCTAGCCCTCTTTACGTTCAGATTGCTATGTTAAAAATCTCAGGGTAAAATGAAGCATATTTTTTAAAAGGTTATTATTATGTCAACAAAATGGAATGGTGAATATATTAGCCCTTATGCTGAACACGGCAAAAAGAGTGAACAAGTAAAAAAAGTGACGGTATCAATCCCTACTAAAGTCCTTAAAATATTGACCGATGAGCGAACTAGACGTCAAGTGAATAACTTACGCCACGCAACTAATAGTGAGTTATTATGTGAAGCATTTTTACATGCATACACGGGACAGCCCCTACCCGAGGACGATGAACTAGATAAAACACAAACAGCACTGACAACAGATACACCAGAAAAAGAATAAATATCTGATTATTAATAAATAATACCCTAACATACTGCTTCTTCTTTATTCAGGGTTGACCACTGAACTTTAATTATCAAGATATAATATGACAGTCTCAATTTAACGTTCGCCACCTTGCTGAGAACTGGCGAGAAGTTTTGTAAAAAAATAAACAATATCAACCTAAAGTTGTTCTCTTCACATGCACTAAAATAATTTACTCATTATCATTTTTGTTAACTACAATTATTGATGATAATTCAGGCCATAGTCATTAGCCGTAATAAGAACCATAAATTTATGCGGAGCGATGAATTATTTAATCAATTAAGCTTTAATGGAACAAAGTCATCAATAAGTCTATTCAATTAATAGAGATGCTATAAAGGTGGGTAATAGTGCAAGATTTTATTCAATATATTATTTTTGGAGGAGGTTTATTTGCCGCCCTCTCTCTTTATTATTTTACATTCCATCAATCACCTAATTTAGATAATTGGCAAGATCTGCCTTATTTGGAAGATTATTTAAAAAACCATCCCGATTGTGAAATTAAAGGCCAAAAAAATGCGAAATGCTGCTACTGCCATTCAGGTAAGGTGCAATATAAAGCAGCAAAATCAAATAAAGAACATCATTATCAACACTTTTGTAGTGCCTGTAAAAAGAACTTATTTAGAAGCCGTACGTTAAGCTAATTCAATTTTTGATACTTAAAAAAAGCCTCGATTAAATCAATAATCAAGGCTCAGTTTATAAAAATTAGGAGTAAGTAATTAAGTTAGAGACGCAACAGCCTCTTTAACCAAAAGACCAATTTTATCCCATTCACGGTTATCAATTAAATCAGCAGGTACCATCCATGTACCACCACAAGCAAGTACTGCATTAATATCTAAGTATTCATTAATATTTGCAGGTGAAACCCCGCCCGTTGGCATAAAGCTAACAGGATAAACAGCAGTCAATGATTTCAACATTGCAACACCACCTGAAGGGCCAGCAGGGAAGAATTTTAATGTTGTTAATCCCATTTCCATTGCTTGCTCAACCAGAGATGGGTTATTAACACCAGGGATAATTGGCATTTTACGTTGCTGACAGTATTTAACCGTAGTTGGATTAAAACCAGGACTAACAATGAAGTCAACACCAGCGTCAATCGCTTGATCAACAGTTTCACTATTTAATACCGTACCTGCACCAATCAACATATCAGGAAATGCTGCACGTAAATTTTTAATTGCTTGTGCCGCAGCAGGCGTACGGAAAGTTATCTCCGCACATGGCATACCATTTTCAACTAATACTCTACCTAGCGGCACTGCATCCTCAGCATCTTTAATTGCGATAACAGGGATAACTTTTAGAGCTTGTAGTTTTTCATTTAATGTTGTCATTTTTAATCCTATTGAATATTTTAATAAACTTTAATCGACAAAAGGTGCTGTATATTGCACATCAATTAACGCACCTTTATGCTGAATAACAGTGCCTGCTAACTGATGACCTTTTTCAGCCGCAGCAATACTTGACTCGCCTAATATACGTTTTGACATATAACCGGCAGCAAAAGAGTCACCTGCAGCCGTTGTATCAATTACATTTTCAGGTGCAATTTTAGTCGCCGCAACACTAATAGAATCATCAGCAGTAACAATTAAACATTCACTGCCTCCTTGTTTGATGACAATCTCTTGCACACCTAAAGCACGGGTTCGTGCTAAACAATCTTCTATACAAGTATCACCAAAAAGCGCTTGTTCATCATCAAAAGTTAATAAACCAGTATGAGTAACAGATAAAATACGTTTGAAGCTTTCTGCTGCTTGCTCGGTAGAATCCCATAATTTAGGTCGGTAGTTATTATCAAAATAAACTTTACCACCCGTCGCTTTATAACGACTCAATATATCGTAAAGTTTTTCACGACTCTGGGCTGGTAAAATAGCTAAGCTAATACCTGACAAATAAATAGCATCTTGTGTGAGTAACTGTTCAATTAACTCATCACTTGCCGTTTCCAGCCAGTATTTTGCAGCGGCATCGTCACGCCAGTATAAAAAGCTACGTTCACCAGTATCATCCGTCTCAACCATATATAAACCAGGTTGCTTAGTAGCAGAGCGTTGTACAAACTGAGTATTAATGCCTTCTAAAGACCAACTATCAATCATTTCTTGACTGATTTTATCCTGACCTAACGCAGTAACGTAACTAACATTAACGGCTTTACCTACGCTTAAGCGCGATAGATAAACAGCGGTATTTAATGTGTCACCGCCAAAGCTTTTACGCCAAACACCATTAATTTCTTGCAATTCAATCATACATTCGCCGATTAAAGCGATATTTAGCTCACCCATTAGTCACCTCTTTTATAAAAAATGGAACCATTACTACCCTCTACTCATTAAAACCATTACTCATCTCAGAGTTCTTGCTGGTTTTATTTATAAAATCAGCAGTTTATTTTTAATAATGTAAAAGCATATTATGCACAACTGACTTTTCTGTGCTCATCCATATTATGGTATTGGTTGGAGCAAACTATTTTCAATTGCTTAACTCAACCAGATCTCTGTTTCTGTTCTTTAAATAGGGTTCAAATTGTACATTACACACCCTATTTTGTAATACAAAAAGACACTATGTGTGATCCAGATCATCTGCGAATATGACAATTAAAATAAACACTTTAAGATCAAAAAGATAAAATAGACTAAATTATAAAAGTTTAATCAGCCAATTAAATACATCTATAAAATTTATAACCAACCCATTGAAAATAAGTAGCAAAAAAATTTAAAGAAAGAGAATTAATAATAATTTTACGGTGACCGTTATACATTTAAAAGTGTAAAAATAGAGATCTCATTCTTAAAAACAAAAAAAACTTGTGATTTAAAATCTTATTTGTATTACTTTATAACATGAATTTTTTACTTAAATATGCAATGAGGTAATAATGTCTAGCAACGTCAACGCAGTGCTTATGGACCAACAAGAAATCAAAGCAATCCAACAACAACTTAGCAAGCAAAGCTTAATGGGCCGCAGCCTTGATGCACTTATTATCGACACAGATAACTATCTTACACAACCAATAGACGTACCAGGGCACAGCCCTGCTGGCGGTTACGCACATAATAAACATCAACAGAATTACAAGTATATTGATCAAGCAGGTCGTTTATTTTTGATCACTGGTGAAGAAAAATATGCACAATTTACAGCAGACCTCTTAACTCAATATGCACATAAATATCTAGCACTAGGGTTTCAAGTACAAAGAAACACTAATCCACCAGGGCGCTTGTTTCACCAAATGTTAAATGAACATGTCTGGTTATTATATTCGAGCTTAGGTTACAGCTGCATTAAACACTGGTTAACCGAAGCACAGCGCAAACACATTGTTGAACAATTATTTGAACCCATGCTAGAAGTTGCAACGGTTAGATATGACTTTGATTTTGATCGCATTCATAACCACGGTGTTTGGGCAGTGGCTGCAACAGCTGTATGTGGCGTAGCAATTGAACAAGATAAATATATTGATTTGGCTTTACATGGTTTAGCTGGCGATGACATACAAGGAGGCTTCCTTGCACAGCTAAGCAATTTATTTTCACCTTCAGGTTATTATATCGAAGGTCCTTATTATCATCGATATGCTATTCGTCCTTTATGTTTATTAGCTGAATTAACTCAACGATACCGTCCAGAGTTGGATATATTTAACTTTAAAGGTCAAGTGATTGGTAAAACCATTCAATCATTATTATCGACGGCTTATCCAAACGGTGTGTTTCCATCATTAAATGATTCATCGAAAAGTATGGATATTAAAGATGAAGGTGTAGTGATTGCTGTGAGTTTATATGCAAAACATTATTCTGAAGATAAAAACCTTTTTGGTATTGCTAAAATTCAAGATCAAATCTGGGTGAGCGGTTGTGGAGCTGCGTTATCACAAGCATACGAAGCACAGGACTCAGTTGAATTACCTTGTTTACCAAGCGTTGAATTAAGCGAAGGCCCTGATGGTGATAAAGGTGCACAAGGTTTTATTCGCATGCAAACTGCGACTGGTGACATCAGTCAATTAGTAATGAACTACGGACAACATGGTATGGGCCACGGTCACTTTGATACGCTAGGCATGACTTACTTCAATAACAACCAAGAAGTACTGCGTGATTATGGTTTCGGTCGTTGGGTTAATATCGAGCCTAAGTTCGGTGGTCGTTACTTAGATGAAAATAAATCTTATGCGCGCCAAACGATTGCTCACAACTTAGTGTCTATTGATGCAAGTTGTCAAAACAACTTTGATGTTGATACAGCGGATAGCAAACACGGTATTCCTCATTTCTTTGTTGGTAAAGGTAAAGTACAAGCAATGAGTGCTTATGCTGATGACTTTTATCCGGGTGTTGAGCAACAACGTTCATTAGTATTAGTTGAGCATGAGCAATTAGCACAGCCACTACTTATCGATTTATTCCGCCTAAGCAGTGAAAAAGCACATCAATACGATTACTCGTTACAATACCGAGGCCAAATCATTCGCACCAATGTTGAACATAAACAACACGTAGCTTTAAACCCAATGGGTGATGATGCAGGCTACCAACATTTATGGAATGAAAGCGAAGGTCCAGCACAAGACACTACCTTAGTTAGCTGGTTACAAGGTAGCAGTTACTACACATGGTTAGGTGCAGCATCAAGCGATGATACGGTTTACTTCACACGCACAGGCGCTAACGATCCGTCATTTAACTTACGTAGCGAAACCAGCTTAATACTTCGCCGTAAGAACGCTAAAAACAGCTTATTTGCTAACGTAATCGAAACACACGGTTACTTTAATGAAGCAATCGAAGCAAGCTTAGATGCACGGGGAAAAATTCACACTATTAATATTATTGGCTTTAATGAGCAAGCGACCGTTGTCGATATCATTGGAGAAGGTATTGCATTAACCGTGATGATTAATAATGACCGTCATGTAATAGCAGACAGCCAAACCACTATCGAATTTAATAATCAAACATACAGCTTCCAAGGTTTTGTTGCTGTAAAAAGTAAAGAGGTTTAATCATGAGTTACCAACCATTACTAATGAGCTATGAACAAGCAGCTGACTTACGTCAATACGTAGGCTCTGACTCACTGATTGGTCGTTCTATTGCAGAAGAGATTAAAACACTTGAAGCTTACATGCCGATGGGTATCGAAATTCCTGGACACGGTGAAGCAGGCGGTTACGAACATAACCGTCATAAGCAAAATTACATTCATTTAGATTTGGCGGGTCGTTTATACCTGATCACTGAAGATAAACGCTACCTTGATTATGCAACAACTATGTTGGTTGAATATGCAAAGGTTTATAAACACCGTGAGCTCAACATTAGCCGTGACTCAAATAAACCAGGTCGTTTGTTTCACCAAACATTAAACGAAAATATGTGGATGTTATATTCATCATGCGCTTACTCTTGTATTCGCCATAAATTAACTGAAGATCAACAACAGTTAATTGAAAATGACTTATTCAAAGTCATGCTTGAGATGTTTGTGGTCACCTATGCAGAAAACTTCGATATCATTCATAACCACGGTCTATGGTCAGTGGCGAGTGCAGGTATTTGTGCTTATGCCATCAATGACCAAGCGACGGTAGACAAATCGTTATACGGCTTAAAAGGTGATAGCGTTTCGGGTGGTTTTATTGCCCAGTTAACACAATTATTCTCGCCAGATGGTTACTACATGGAAGGTCCGTATTACCATCGCTTCTCGTTACGTCCCATTTTCTTATTTGCAGAAACAATTGAACGTCGCCAACCACAAGTCGGCATTTATAAACTAAAGAATGAGGTTATTAAAACAACAGCTTACGCTGTTATGTCAACAGCATTCCCAGATGGTACCTTACCCGCATTAAATGACTCATCTCGTACCATGGATATTAAAGATCTTGGTATTTTGTTAGCAACAAACATCTGTTTTGACCGTTACGATCAGAATGAAACCTTACTGGCTATGGCTAAACATCAAGGCCATGTGTGGGTTCATAATACTGGTGCAACCCTTTCGAATGCATTACAGAACAATGCAGAGGTACCTAACTTTAACTGGGGTAGCTTAAGCTTAACTGATGGTGCAAAAGGTGAATGCGGTGGCGTTACCATTCTACGTCATCGTGATGCTAAATCTGATGATAGCATGGCGTTACTTTGGTATGGCCAACATGGCAGTGATGCAAAACTTCACTCTGCATTAGATCATGGACATTTTGATGGTTTACACCTAAGTCTGTTTAACAATAATCAAGAATTCATTAATGATTACGGTTATGGTCGTTGGGTTAACATCGAGCCTAAATTTGGTGGTCGTTACATTCCAGAAAACAAAAGCTACTGTAAACAAACTATTGCACACAATACCGTAGTAGTTGATCAAATCAGCCAAAACCAAGGTAGTACAGCGATTGCTCAACAGCATAATGGCGAAAAACACTTCACACTATTATCTAATAAAGCGTCTAATGAAACAGGCGATGGTAAGCTGCAAGCAATGAGTGCTTTTGCACGTGATTTCTATACCGGTGTTGACCAACAACGTACCGTGATCATGCTTGAGTCAGAGGAGTTTGAAAAACCGCTTATTATCGATCTATTCCGTATGATCAGTGAAGAAGAGCACTGCTACGATTACCCAGTTCATTATAACGGACAAATCATCCGTACTAATTTTGAGTATCAAGCACATAAAAGCTTAAGCACAGTGGGTGATGGCTATGGTTACCAACATCTTTGGAACCTTGGTCAAGGTAAAGTAGAAGGCTCATCATTAACCACTTGGTTAATGGGCAATAGTTACTATTCATTAATCAGCAGCGCCAACAAAGACAGTGAAGTTATTTTTACTCGTACTGGGGCAAATGATCCTGATTTCAACTTACGCAACGAGCCAATGTTAATGCTTCGCCAAAAGGCAGCCAATCACTTATTTGCCAATGTGTATGAAACACACGGCTACTTTAATGAAGCGATAGAAGCGAGCCTAAATGCCCGTGGACAAGTTGTATCCATTGATGTGTTATATTCAAATAACAATGCATCGGTGATCAATATTAATTTAGTTGATAATAAGTATATTAAAGTTTGTGTCAGTAATCTTACCGATGTAGATAAACATACTCAAAATAGTGTGGTCATTAAAGGTGAAACGATTACCTGGACTGGGCCTATAGCAATATTTAATGATTCGATCACGAAGCGTTAATAGCTATGAATAATGAAGAATATACAATGGATATTTATTACGATTGCTAAGTACCTTAATACAAAGCAAAAAACCGCTATTAGTCATAAACTAACAGCGGTTTTTTGCTTCGTTACCAGCCAGCTATCGCTACTTGTTAAGCAATATTAGCTAAGTAATATTAATTACTAGTAGGAAGACGATGATTAGTGTTTTTCAATAAAATCGCATTTGCTTCGCGCGCTTTATCTGCATCACCAGCCATAATGGCAGAATAAATGGCACGATGCTCACCAATACAAGTGCCGCCCTTCTCTGAAGAATGACTGATAAAACTTCTAAACATGGTACATAAGACGTTAGCAAACGGTAAATAGAAGCTATTACCCGTTGATAAGAAAACAAGACGATGAAACTCCATATCCACTTCCATCCATTTTTGCGCATCGAAGTTTTTAGAAATATAATCCATTTGTTGAAAAGTAGCAGATAACAAAATTCTTTGTTGTGCCGTTGCATTTTTTGCAGCAAGAGCCGCAGCTTCAGGTTCAATGGCTTTTCTTAACGCTAAAAACTCTTGGTAAACGATTTCGTTATCACCAAGGTCGATAACCCAATCCAGTAATTGAGCATCTAAAAAGTTCCAATTGTCTCGACTTTTAACACGCGTGCCAACCTTAGGTTTAGATTCTAATAAGCCCTTTGAAGTTAATAATTTAATAGCTTCACGCAAAGCTGTACGACTAACACTAAATTGCTCACACAGGACCATTTCACTTGGAATAATCTCATTTTGAGCCGCTTCACCAGATAAAATTTTACGTGCAATTTCACGTGCAACTTGAACATGTAGGCTGCGTTTTGATCCTGCAATCTGTATGAATGGGTTATGCATAATTTCTCTTTTCATTTAACAATCAAGGTTTATTATAGGATAAATATAAATGGTTAGATATAACTAACTAAGCCAACAACTGTCAGCTATTAATGTTATACCTTATCAATTTTTATCTCATTATTTAATGACTGATATTATCTATTGACGGATTATCTATTGATGATTTGGCTATTGATTAATTAGCTACTGCAGATACTACACCACTTATCTATTCACAACATATTTTTTGTGGACTTTAAGCTTGATTCAGAGAATCATGATTAAAGAGTGTAGGCGAGATCAAACTTATAGGCTCATTACTTCTCAAAATGAATTGCTCTCAAATATTCAAGGTCACAATATAAGTCCTTAAATATGGCAAATTTCTAATTGTAAAACACTAAAAAGAATGAAGGACAAATAAATGGACATAGCTAAAAACAAAAAACCAGCCTAAAAAAGCTGGTTTTTTATTCTGATAATAGTGATTCACTATTTATCCATATGCACATCCATTTGTGGAAATGGTATTTCGATTCCGGCTTCATCTAAGCCGTTTTTAATCGCTTCCATCAATTCAAAACGAACAGGCCAATAGTCAGGTCCATTAACCCATGGGCGAACCACTAAATTAACACTTGAGTCACCCAACTCCGCGACTGCAACTTGGGGTTCAGGAGACTTTAAAACCGCATTATTGGCTTTAATAACAGCTTCTAAAACGGCTTTTGTTTTTGCTAAATCTGCGTTATAGCTCACTCCGATAATTAAATCAATACGACGAGTAGGCTTACGAGAATAATTGATTATATTGCCACCTAAAATAGCTGAATTAGGTACCACTACATACTTATTATCTGCGGTAGTTAATGTTGTTGAAAATATCTGTACAGATTCGACAACACCCGCTGTACCAGCTGCTTCGATATATTCCCCAGCTTTAAATGGACGCAAAGCAATAATCAAAACGCCCGATGCAAAGTTAGATAAAGAGCCCTGCAATGCTAAACCAACTGCTAAACCAGCCGCACCAATAATCGCTACAAAGGAGGTAGTTTCAACGCCAATTCGCCCTAATGCAGCAATAACAACAAATGCAATAATGACATAACGTACCATATGTGAAACAAAATCAACGATCGTACTATCTAACTTACGCTTTGTTAGAATCTTATGTAATGTGCCAGCGATAAAACGAGCAACCATCAGACCTAAAACAAGTGTTGCAATGGCAAAAACAATATTCATACCATAAGCAATAATAAGCTCTTGATTATCTGCAATCCACTCTACGCTGTTGTTTATTACGTCTACATTTTGTTCAATCGTATTGGCAACTGCATCAACTGCCGAGGCAACACTTCCTTCCTGTGACATAGTATGACTCCTCTAATTAACTTTGTAATAACTGCTTATGAAAAAACAGCCATTGACTTTTAAAATGTTGAGTTGGTTTTTGTTTAAATTGAGAACGAACAAATTGATTAATACGACCTTCTATATAAGCCAATAACAAATTAGCTAAGACACCTTCATCCATATCAAATTTTTGACCATCTGATGTAGGGCGCTCTCGAAGCGTTTGTTTTAATTGGGTTTCAAGTTTAGAAAAAACATGTTCGATACGAAGTTGTAATCGTTCATTTTCACCTAACAATGCATCACCACTTAAAATACGTGTAATACCGGGATTTTGCTCTGCAAAGCCCAACAAAAAATGCACAATATGTTCAATTCTCACAAAGGTATCTTTCTTTTGCTCTTTGATAAGATTGATATGACTAAAAATAGCGCTTTCTGTGAAGTCAATCAACCCCTCAAACATGCGTGCTTTACTTGGGAAATGACGATATAAGGCGGCCTCTGATACCCCTACTTCTGCGGCTAATTTAGCCGTTGTGATACGTTGACCCGGTTTTCCTTCAAGCATAATAGCTAGCGCACTTAAAATATCATCCTTTCGGTTTGCTTTTTTATTATTGTTTTTTGCAACCATCTTAATAACTTCCTTTGTTATCTTTACTTTTCTTTTTATTGTTATTGTCATTATCTTTTTTGTAACTATCTATCTGAATGCACAACGCCACTTTTACCACGATCTGTTTCCTCAAAAATATTCACCCCACGTCACTACTATTTTTATAATAATTAAAAACTAACGGCATCATCATCTAGTGGTTATTAGCTTGAACGCTAATTAACTATGGGTGCAACAAAGCCATTAAATCCATTAGTTTACGCTATGTTTATGGCCAAACCACTAAAAGCGCAATAGCGATGGGCAGCTATATGAATTGCAATCTCTGTCTAACTCAACGATGTTGAAATATAACTTAGGCCCGATTACGATAAAACTAAAAAAACGCATCACTTGTTTTAGCAACAAGTGAGTTTAATTTGTGTCGTTACTCGGGTCTTGAGAAGAAGATTTAAACTGCTCACTAATAACTTTAAGCAGTTGAATAGCAACTTCTTTCTTGCTGCTTAATGCAATATCAAAACGTTGTTTTTTAGAAAAAACAGTCAATGCATTATTATCGCTATTAAACCCTTGATCACTTATTGAAACATCATTAGCAGCAATTAAGTCTAAATTTTTACGTTGCAATTTACCTAATGCATAAGCCTCTACATCATTTGTTTCAGCAGCAAAGCCCACGCAAAAAGGACGATTAACTGCCATCGCCACATCAGCAATAATATCTGGATTTTTAACCAAGGTTAATGTGATTGAGTCAGTATCACTTTGTTTCTTCATTTTTTCGTCATGGACTTGCTGTGCACGATAATCAGCCACTGCAGCACAAGCAATGAATATATCTGCATCAACAATTGAAGCAAGTGCAGCTTGATGCATATCAATCGCACTTTTTACATCTATACGTTTAATACTAGAAGGTAGAGTTAATTGAACTGGTCCAGCAATTACGGTCACATTAGCGCCCATATTTAACGCAGCCTGCGCCAGTGAAAAGCCCATTTTTCCAGAGCTATGATTACTAATATAACGCACAGGATCGATCGCTTCTTGGGTTGGTCCCGCAGTGATCACAATATTAACACCTGCTAAAGATTGATCCGCAGGCGCAAAAAAATCACAACATAATTGAACCAAGTCAGGAACTTCAAGTAAGCGACCAGGACCAACATCTCCACACGCTTGTAAGCCTTGAGCGGGCCCCCATATATGTAACCCACGTGCTTTTAATACCTTTAAGTTTTCTTGGGTTGCAGCCGCTAAATACATCTGTTGATTCATGGCAGGAGCAATCGCAATAGGCGATGGACTCGCTAAACATAACGTTGTAAGCAACTCATCGGCCATGCCAGCGCGTAAACGAGCAATCGCATTAGCAGTGGCTGGGGCAATTAAAATTAAATCAGCCCATTTGGCTAATTCAATGTGCCCCATACCGGCTTCTGCTTGGGGATCTAACAAATCATCGTAAATGACATGCCCGGAAACAGCCTGCATTGTTAAAGGGGTAATAAACTGTTTAGCTGAAGCAGTCATTACAATGCGAACTTGCGCGCCTTGATCAATCAGACGACGGGTTAATTCAGCACTTTTGTAAGCAGCAATCCCACCACAAACACCCAACAGTATCTTTTTCCCTTCAAGGGGTAATATTGACAACATAAGCTTCTCAACAAAAATAATAAAAAATGGGCGTTACAATAGCATAAAAATATTACGCAATATGTGACAACTTCAACTAGATTTAAGGCTCTTATCTTTTATTGAGGTATTCAGATTTGACATCAATAAAACAATGGCCAAAACAAGAGAGGCCGCGTGAAAAATTAATTCAGCAAGGTGCAAATAGTTTAACTGATAGTGAATTATTAGCTATTTTTTTGCGTACTGGTTGCCAAGGAATCGATGTTGTTACTTTATCTCGTCAATTATTAACTGATTTTGGGTCTTTGCGCGCTTTATTTTCTGCCTCTGAAAGCGATTTTTGTGTGCATAAAGGATTAGGACAAGCTAAATATGTACAATTGCAGGCCGTACTAGAAATGTCACGTCGTTATTTACAAGAACCTTTGATGAAAGGAGACCCTTTAACCAGCGCGGCACAAACACAACAATTTTTAAATGCAAAAATGCGAGATTACCCCTATGAAGTCTTCGCTGCATTATTATTAGATAGCCAACATCGTGTTATTCGCTTTCACGAATTTTTCTTTGGAACGATCAATAGTGCCAATGTACATCCACGTATTATCGTGCAAAAAGTATTGCAGGAAAATGCTGCAGCCGTCATTTTAGTCCATAACCATCCTTCAGGTGATCCAACTGCTAGTGAATCAGATAAAAAAATAACTGAAAAACTAGTGAATACACTGCAATTAATTGATGTTAAAATATTGGACCATTTCATCATTGGTGATGGAAAATACACCTCATTTGCGGAAAAAGGGTGGATTTAAAGCATTTATTGTCACAATTGTTGATCTTTTAATCTCAATCATGTATAAAATGCGCCCTCGACGCCTTTGGCGACGGCTAAAAAAGGTGTTCGACTATTTTGCTCGAGTAAAACTAATATTTTTGGAGATTTCGACATGTCTAGAGTATGTCAAGTTACAGGCAAGCGTCCAGCTGTTGGTAACAATGTATCACACGCGAAGAACCGTACACGACGTCGTTTCTTACCTAACCTACAAACACACCGTTTTTGGGTTGAGAGTGAGAACCGTTTTGTTAAATTACGCCTAACTACTAAAGGTATGCGTATCATCGACAAAAAAGGTATTGATTCAGTTTTAACTGATATCCGTGCTAATGGCGTTAAAGTTTAAGGAGCTTACAAATGCGTGATAAAATTCGTTTAAATTCAAGCGCTGGCACTGGTCATTTTTATACTACTGATAAAAATAAAAAGAACATGCCTGAAAAGTTTGAAATCAAAAAGTTTGACCCAGTAGTACGTAAACACGTTATCTACAAAGAAGGCAAAATCAAGTAATTTTGATTTAACCTTAAAAAAACCCAGTTTATACTGGGTTTTTTTATACCTACAAAAAAGGAATTAGCATGCGTTTATCCAAAAAAGGCTGGAATAATGTACTTATTTTTGGTGTTTTGCTGATCATCTTCATCTTTAACTTCAGCCAAGAATTACGTTTATCTTCCAAAACATCGCAGCGTCATGTCATTGCTAATGACTTAACCATTGTAGAAATTGACACTCCTGATTATGTGATAACTCGTGTAGGCCGAAATTGGCAAAGTAAGCCCAATAGAGGCATTTCCAGTGAACAACTGCAGAAGATAGTGAATAACTGGCAAACAGTTCCTCTTGATGTGTTAACGCTCCAAAGCTTACCTACTTCAAGCTTTATTATTAAATTTTTTGTCGCTGAACAGGTACAACCGATTATTGTGCAACTCCACCAGCAGCAAGATGACCAGTATATTTTACAAGTCGATGAACAGCTTTTTCTGTCATTGCCTGCTAAACAGCTAGCACAATTTTTAGGTCAGTAGCCTTCTAGTAAAAAAAATTGACTGTATTTTTAATTAAATTCGAAACTTAATTAATTATGATTTACGGCTTAAATCTCGTGCAAGTATCAGTGATAGACCGATCATTTGTAAAAAAATAGACCAATTTCGTAAACTCGATATAGATTTTTTATATGCACCTTCTCTCTCTTTATAATCTAGATTGGTTAAAAAGCGTTGATCGATCTGCTCTCTTATAAGGTGCTGGTATTGATTGATTTCTTTATTTACAAACTGAAAATCATTTAATTCTATGATGCTAAGTTTACGTTGTAGATGAGCGGAAAAAATAGAAGATAATACAGGTATCAGAGAAGGTTTAATTTCCCCCTGTTGAGTTAACAATAATAAGGTATCTCTTTTTTGTTCAATGGCTTCCATTTGAGACCACAACAATTCAATTTGATTACTGTTTTCAGAAGCACGCATATTAAGTGCGGATAACTTTTCGTTTTTTTCTTCAATAAAAAAATGTGTCACTAATGCGGATGATATATTAAACACCAACCCAATCATTACGATCGCCCAAGTAGGAATATTCTTCATATTATTTCCTTTTAGCATTAACTAATTTTATTAATTGCACTTATTATGCGAATCTAGGGTTTTAATTAATTTTATTTAATAACGAGATCAAAATGCCAGAATTACCAGAGGTAGAAACTAGTCGTCGAGGCATTAGCCCACATATTGTTGATCAAAAAATATGTGGTGTGATACTCCGCCATCATCAATTACGTTGGCCAATTCCTAGTAACTTATTAGCCCTATTAAAAAATAGAGTTTTACTAGCAGTAGACCGACGAGCTAAATATCTATTGCTACGCTTTGAAAATGGCACCTTACTGATCCACCTTGGTATGTCTGGTAGTTTGCGTATTTGCAAATTGGGTGACGAGCCTCAAAAACATGACCATGTTGATTTTGAGTTTCAGCATTGTTTATTGCGCTATACCGATCCCAGACGCTTTGGTGCCATTTTATGGTTAGGCGAAGCACCACAAGAATGTCCCTTATTAAGCATACTAGGTCCAGAACCATTGTCCGAGGAGTTCACGGCAGAAATGCTTTATGAGCAAGCTAAAAATAGAAAAATACCGGTTAAGCAATTTATTATGGAACAAAAAGTGGTGACTGGTGTAGGTAATATTTACGCAACGGAAGCCTTATTTAATGCAAAAATAAGCCCCATTAGAGCGGCCAATAATATTAGTTTAAAGCGTTATCAACGATTAGTTATTGCCATTAAAAAAATATTAGAAGAAGCGATTAAACAAGGTGGAACAACATTAAAAGACTTTGTTGGAGGAGATGGTAAACCAGGCTATTTTCAACAAACGTTACATGTATACGGTAAAACAGGGGAATTATGTCCTAGCTGTGATAAGCCATTAACATCAGTGAAATTAGCAGCCAGAAACAGTGTCTATTGTAGTCACTGCCAACATTAAAAAATAAAGGCTTGTTGCAGCTCCTGTAAATAATTAAGCTATGCAACAAGACCTTTTATTATCTATCTGAATAGATTATTTATAATTAATTTCACCTGCAGCATCATAATCAGAAACGTTTAAAGGTGTATGTGACTCAAGATAATCTTTTAATACCTCAGCATCTACAAATCCAGTATTTACAAAGCCAGCATGATTTGTAATTTTAGGATATCCATCGCCACCAGCTGCATTAAAACTTGGAATGGTGAAGCGATACGTTTGCATTAAATCAATGGCTTTTCCGTGGATTTTCACTTCACTTACAGAGGTCTTACTAACAACCATACTAATGCCATAGAATTGAGCATAGGCGCCTGTATCAACAGGTTTAGTTGCAACTGCATTAAGATATTCTATGACTTCAGCACCTTTCATATCAACGTACGTTAATTGATTTGCAAAAGGTTGTACTTTTAAAACATCTTTATAGGTAACGCTACCCGCTTCGATTGAATCACGCACACCACCAGAATTCATCACACTAAAATCTGCCTTAGCTCTTTCTTTATGTGCTTTAGCAATTAATCGACCAAGGTTGGTTTGTTTAAAACGTACCACATTACGGTCACCTTCAAGTTTGCCATTAATTTCGGCTACTTGGTTATTCAACTCAACCTGACCTTTTTCTTGGTAAGGAGCCAAAAATGCTAAAAGTGCTGGATCTTGTGTGATCTGTGATTGAATCAAAACACGTTTTGATTCGCCATCCACTTTTACTTTTTTCACTAAATTAACAGGAATTAAGCGGTAACTGACTAATGCTAGTTCGCCGTTTTTAAATTTATAATCTGCGCGTCCAACATATTTACCCCACTCATGAGCTTGGACAATGTAGGTACCATTTTGTTTGTCTGGTACACAGTCGTCACCGGGTTTAAATTGACTATTAGCAACATTCACACTCTCCATACAGACAGGCTCTTGTGAGTGCCCACCCACGATCATATCAAGTGCACCTGCTGGTAATGAACGAGCAAGAGTGACATCTCCAGGTGCATTAACACCAAAGCCTGCATCTTGATAATGCCCCATATGCGTGACAGCAAAAATCAAATCGGGTTGTTCATTTTTTTCAAGTTCAACGATAACCTTAGCGGCTTCTATTTTTGGGTCACGAAAGTCAATACCGCTAATGTATTCTGGATTACCAATTTTAGCCGTGTCTTCTGTTGTTAACCCTATAACTGCGATCTTTACTCCTTGTTTAACAAAAACCTGATAAGGCTGGAATAAACGCTGACCTGTTTTTTTATTATAGATATTCGCCGACAGCATTGGGAAGTTTGCCCACTGTCCCTGTTTTTCAAGTACAGATAACGGATTATCAAATTCATGGTTACCTAATGCCATTGCATCATAACCAATCATACTCATGCCTTTAAAATCTGGCTCTGCATCTTGTAAGTCAGACTCTGGTACTCCTGTGTTGATATCACCGCCCGAGAGTAATAAAACACTACCTCCTGCCCCTTCAACTTCTTGACGAATTTGATCAATTAAGGTTTTACGCGCAGCCATACCATACTCGCCATGGCGATTTTGCCAAAAGCGACCATGATGGTCGTTAGTATGTAGTACGGTTAAATCGTAGCTTTTATCGGCTTGCCATTGTTGTTGTGGAGCAGAAGCACATCCCCAAAGAGCAGCACTGAAAAGAGTGGCCAATATGATCGGCTTAACGCTTGTTCTCATAATCATTCCTTTTTTATGTATCAAGTGACTTGGTGTTTACTATCTACTATTGAAGATGGGGTCGACCACCAGCACGATAAGTAATTTTCAGAACCTGATTAAAACAGAAGAGACCTTTGTCATTACAAAGGTCTCTGGTTTAATTTTTATAATACCAATATGCCTGAGTATGCGATCAAATATAGAGCAGAGAAAATGAATCAACTTAAGGCAGAAGTGATGCATTTTTACCAACAATATTAATCAACTAGCGGAATTGGTATAGCTAGAAGCAGTGTATGCAACTATGACAATGCTTAACAGCATTGTCATAGAGAAATGATACAAAAAGAGATAAAAGTCCCAAATGAGCTGATTCTAGTTGGGACTTTTAGAAAAATAACAGCGTTTTTACTGTTGGTCGATAAATGCTTGTTGCACACATGCTGGTGCTAATAAGCTAATATCACCTTGATGTTTAAAGACTTCTTTAACGATGGTTGAAGATATAAAAGCAGTTCGAGCATGCGCAGGTAATAAAATAGTCTCTAATTCAGGATTGAGGGTGTGATTTACTTGCGACAATTGAATTTCATAATCAGCATCAGTCCCACCACGAATACCACGAATTAATGCCTGTGCTTGATGCGTTTTTGCAAACTCCGCCAACAAACCATTGAATGGCACAATCTCGACACCATTAAGGTGTTTAGTGGCTTCGAAAAGCAAATTACAACGGGTTTGTAAATCAAACCAAGGCTTTTTGCTACTATTGATAGCCACCGCAACAATCACCCGATCAGCTAAACAACTCGCACGAGTAATAAGATCAAGGTGGCCATTAGTAACGGGATCAAATGATCCTGGAAAGACAACTGTATTCATTATTTATCCTCTAGAGGTATCGTATATTTTTTTTGCTCATTCTCTTGCTCAACCATCGGCCAATAAAACTCAAACCAAGGTTCTGATTGTTCAGCCCTTAAACTCGCTTTTGGAAATTGAATCGAAAAATGACTGTGCTTAAATGCTTTTAATGAAGTTGTTATTTCAACATCACTGGCGAGCCAAAAGCACACCAAGAAAACAAAAGGGTAACCGAAAAAAAGTTTAAACATATTTAATGACCGCTTTTACTATTTAAAATAGTGATTTAATAATGACTACTTAAATGACAACCTTCGCGTTATGCAATACAAAAAACTAATCAGAAGCGATTCAGATTAGTTTTTGAAGCTATTCAAAAATTATTTTTTCACCTGATTGCTTAGTGATCGCAGCAGATAAGAAGCTTAAAAATTCCGCCCCACTTCGGTCATCAATCCAGAAGCCATCCTTAAAATCATAATGATGCCCATTTTCTAATGTAGCTAACCACACTTGATGCAATGGTTGTTGGCGATTAATAATCAACTTAGTTCTATTCTCAAACTCTAAAGTTAGCAAAGCACCATTTTGGTCATAATCTATATCAGCGCCTGATGCTTCAATGTTATCTTCGATTTTTTGGTACAACATATCCGCTAATTCAAGAAATTCGCTATCCGTCATTTACTTCTCCTTTGCTTTTTACCGATGAAATGCGATTATAGAGGGCTAAAAATATTTAACTAGGAGAAGGTATGAAAAAACTGAATTTATCGTTAATAGCCCTGCTTTTTTCAAGTTTATTGATAGGTTGTGGCATGAAAGGCCCACTTTATAGAGAAGCGCCACCTGCACCTAAAGAACAACCAGTGCAAACCAATGCAACCGAAGCAGAAACAACAGATGCCTTAAATACTTCACAATAAAACATGCATGAAGGCAGTGACAATAACCAATAAACTACAGAATCAACAAAAGGATTTCAAATTGGATCATTTTAATTACCATAGCGATGGCCGTCTATTAGTCGAAGACACTGCAATTGAAGATATCATCAAGAAATCAGGTACGCCTGCGTATGTTTACTCTCGAGCGACTATTGAGCGTCATTGGAAAGCTTTTGATAATGCAGCGGGATCTCATCCTCATTTAATTTGTTACGCAGTTAAAGCAAACTCAAACCTAGGTGTACTTAATCTAATGGCTCGCTTGGGTTCAGGTTTTGATATTGTATCGGTTGGTGAGTTATTGCGTGTTATTCAAGCCGGCGGAGACCCTAAAAAAGTTGTTTTCTCTGGTGTAGGCAAAACTGAAATTGAAATATCGACTGCATTACAAGCAGGGATCCATTGTTTCAATGTTGAATCTATCTCTGAGTTGTACCGTATTAATGAAGTCGCTGGCTGTTTAAACAAGAAAGCCCCTATTTCGATTCGAATTAATCCGAATATTGATGCAGGTACGCACCCTTATATTTCTACGGGATTAAAAGAAAATAAATTTGGTATTGAAATAGAACAAGCATCGACGGTTTATAATATTGCTAATGAATTGCCTTTCTTGGAAGTAAAAGGTGTAGATTGTCACATTGGTTCTCAACTAACTGAAATTGAACCATTCTTAGAAGCATTAGATAAACTACTTATCTTAATTGATAGCCTAGCAACACAGGGTATTACAATCGAACACTTGGATTTAGGGGGCGGCTTAGGCGTTCCATATAATGGCGAAACACCGCCACAGCCAGCACAATACATGCACGCTATTATTGAGCGTATGAACGGCCGTAAACTAAAACTTATTTTCGAACCAGGCCGTGCAATCATGGCCAATGCTGGTATTTTAGTGACTAAAGTTGAGTTCTTAAAATTAAACGACCATAAGAACTTTGCGATTGTTGATGCTGCTATGAATGATTTAATTCGTCCTGCATTATACAGTGCGTGGCAAAATATCATTCCGCTTAATAATAAATTAAACGATCCTGAAACACGTCCAAGTCGAGTTTACGATGTTGTTGGTCCGATCTGTGAAACCGGTGACTTTTTAGGTAAAGATCGTTCACTAACCATTGCAGAAGGCGATCATTTAGTGATCCGTAGTGCAGGCGCTTACGGTGCAACCATGAGTTCAAATTACAACTCTCGTTGCCGCCCAGCAGAAATAATGGTTGATGGTGATAAAGCCTTTGTTGTCCGCCAGCGTGAAAAACACATTGAGCTATGGCGCGGTGAGCATGTTTTACCTTAGTTATAACTTATGCGCTATCTCAGGGAGTCTTAACTCCCTATTTTAATAGGTTTTATTGGTAAAAGTAGAGCGAAGATGAATATTGAATTTTCTAAAATGCACGGCTTGGGTAATGACTTTATGGTTATTAACAATGTCACGCAAAATGTCTTTTTATCTAAAGAGACGATCTGCAAATTAGCAGATCGTAACTTTGGCATAGGCTTCGACCAATTATTAATGGTTGAACCTCCCTATGATCCAGACTTAGACTTTCATTACCGCATCTTTAATGCTGATGGTAGTGAAGTAGAACAATGTGGTAATGGTGCTCGTTGTTTTGCGCGTTTTGTTAAATTAAAAGGATTAACCCACAAACGGGTGATTAACGTCAGTACTGCAAAGGGTAAAATTCAGCTAAAAATAGAACAAGATGGCAATATTATTGTGGACATGGGCAAGCCTATTTTAGAGCCAGCAAAAGTTCCTTTTGAAGCACAGAAAGAAGAAAAAACATATATTCTACGTGTTGAAGACCACACAGTGCTATGTGGCGTGGTTTCAATGGGTAACCCACACTGCGTTGTACTTGTTGATGATATAAAGACAGCTCCAGTTGAAACATTGGGCCCTTTACTAGAAGTACATGAACGCTTTCCAAACAAAGTGAATGTTGGTTTTTTACAAATAATAGACCGTGATTTTGCAAAGCTACGCGTATGGGAGCGTGGCGTAGGTGAAACCTTAGCTTGTGGCACCGGCGCTTGTGCGGCAGCTGTGGTTGGTCAATTACAAGGTAAATTAGATACACATTGTCGTATTGAATTACCCGGTGGTGATCTCCGATTTTTTTGGCAGCCAGGACAAAGTGTGCGCATGAGTGGTCCCGCTGAGTTTGTGTTTGATGGGCAAATTCAAATATAAACAGATTCTGTTATTATTTTATAACGCACCATCGATAACATTTACTCTAATGATGTAATGCTAAAACAACGATATTAAAAAGTGCACGGTTAATTCATTTGAGAATTGGCTTATGCACTTTTTTATTATCTAGGATTGACCATGAGCTCCTTATTGCCAGATACACAACGCTATTTATTACATATTGCTAGCCAACGTGGCTTAAGCCATGTCACTATCAATAACTACCAACGCCATCTTAATGAGTTTATTGCATTATTAAAGCTTCAAAATATACAAACATGGCAACAGCTTGATACACACCAAGTACGCTTATTAGCTAAACAGTTACATCAAAATGGTATTAAAGCACGCTCCATTGCCACCAAACTTTCTGCATTACGCTCTTTTCTAGAATACCTAGTTAAGAACGATCAACTCACCTTTAATCCCGCTAAAGGTGTTGCAGCCCCAAAATTAGATAAGCCGCTACCTAAAAACATCAGTGTCGACGATATGGATCAGCTATTAGATATTGATGGCGATGATCCACTTACCATTCGAGATCATTGTATGATGGAACTCATGTATTCTTCTGGGTTAAGGTTAAGTGAGTTAGTGGGTATTAACTTAAAAGATATAAAGTTATCGGAAAAAGAGATAATGGTCACCGGTAAAGGCAGTAAACAGCGCTTATTACCTATCACTAAAAGTGCCGTTAGCACCATTAGACTATGGTTAAAGATCAGACCTGAATTTGCGGAAGCCGGTGAAACAGCACTATTTTTATCTAAACAAAAAAGACGAATTTCAGCGCGTAGTGTGCAAATGCGGATGGAAAAATGGGGACTACAGCAGGCATTACCAAGCCACGTTAATCCTCACAAATTGCGCCATTCATTTGCAACGCACATGTTGGAATCCAGTGGTAATCTACGAGCAGTACAAACCTTATTAGGCCATGCTGACCTAGCCACTACACAAATTTATACGCATTTAGATTTTCAACATTTAGCAGAAGTGTATGACAAAGCACACCCTCGCGCTAAGCGTAAAAAATAATATTATTAACAGGGATAAAAATGAAATTTTATAGACCCCTTCGCCCTTTCAAAGCAATTAGCTTTGATTTGGATGATACCTTATATGACAACCATCCGATCATCATAAAGGCGGAAGCGGACTTCCTTGTCTATTTGCGTACAACCTATCAGCAATTAGCAGAGTTAGATGCCCGTAAATGGGGGTTATATAGAGATTTACTGGTAAAAGAAAATCCGGCATTACAACATGATGTATCGCTATGGCGTAAAGAAGTAATTCAACGCATCATGGTGGTTTATGGTATTGCAATGGTTAATGCGATTAAGTATGCCGATAGTGCATTACAGGTATTTCTGCAATTACGCAGTGATTTCACGGTGCCCGAAAAAAGTATTAAATTATTACAACAACTTGCATTGCATTACCCTGTCATCGCATTAACCAATGGTAACGTGAATGTGGAACAGATCGGTCTCCATGATAAATTTAAATTTGTGATAAAAGCGGGCAATGGATTACGCAGCAAACCACATTTAGATATGTTTCAACAAGCAGCATCAAAGTTAGATATCAAGGTAGAGGACATATTACACGTGGGTGATCACTTGATCTCAGACGTATATGGGGCACAAAATAATAAAGCACAAGCAGTTTGGTTTAACCCTAACCATACAAAACTTGATCGTGCCAAGTTACTACCGACTTTGGAAATGACCGACCTACAAGACTTATTAACTATTTTATAGCCCGCTATTTATCGTTCAGGTTAATAGCTCAGCGACTATCAATAATCATTACCACGGTATTTCAGCAGAGGTTCTTTGGCATATACTAAAACATAGAATATTCACATTTATGCGATGTTTCGGTATAGTTCCTTTCTACTGAATAAATAAACAGGCATTTTTATGGACGTATCTTACCTTATCGATGATTTAAATGATCATCAACGCGCTGCCGTATCAGCACCAGAACAGAATATGCTGGTATTAGCCGGCGCCGGTAGTGGTAAAACACGTGTTTTAACCCATAGAATCGCATGGCTTATGCAAGTTAATCAAATACCTACCTACGGTATTTTAGCGGTTACCTTTACCAACAAAGCAGCAAAAGAGATGCGTGGACGTATTGCTGACATTTGCCCACAGCAAATTGGCAGTATGTGGATTGGTACTTTCCATGGTATTGCCCATCGTTTATTGCGCTTGCATCATCAAGAAGCTAACTTACCAGAGCAGTTTCAGATCATTGATAGTGATGACCAACAAAAAATGGTTAAACGTATTATCAAAAGCTTAGGGTTAGATGAAAAATACTACCCACCAAAAGAGCTGCAGTGGTATATCAACGATAAAAAAGACGAAGGGTTACGTGCTAAACATATCGACCCAGGTTTTGGCGTACAAGATAAGCATCGCTTGCAAGTCTATCAAGCCTATGAAGCCGCTTGCCAATTAGCTGGATTAGTGGACTTTGCAGAATTATTATTGCGAGCGCATGAGTTATTATTAAATAACGCCGCACTATTGCTTCATTATCAACAGCGTTTTCAACATGTTTTAGTTGACGAGTTTCAAGATACGAACAAATTACAATACGCTTGGTTAACACTATTAACTGATAACAATAATTACCTAACCATTGTTGGTGATGATGATCAGTCCATCTACGGTTGGCGCGGCGCAGATATTGAAAATATTCAACGTTTTTTAAAAGAGAAAACGTCACCCGTTACTATTCGTTTAGAGCAAAATTATCGATCTACAGGCAATATCCTAAAAGCCTCAAATCAATTAATTCAAAATAACAGCGATCGTTTAGGAAAAGTTCTGTGGACTGACGGGGATGATGGCGAGCCAATATCCATCTATAGTGCCTTCAATGATTATGATGAAGTGCGTTACGTCACCAGCCAGTTGCAAACATGGGAAAAGGCAGGTAACAAACTCAGCGAATGTGCCATTTTATACCGCAGCAATGCTCAATCGCGTTTATTTGAAGAACAATTAATGGCACAGCAAATTCCTTACCATATCTATGGCGGGCAACGTTTCTTCGACCGCTTGGAAATTAAAGACAGCATCGCCTATTTACGATTAATGAATAACCATCAAGACGACGCAGCATTCGAACGAATTGTTAATAAGCCTAAACGAAAAATAGGTAATACTAGCTTAGATAAAATAAGAATTTGTGCCCGTGAGCAAGGTTATACACTATGGCAAGCTAGCCAATACTTAATTGAAAACAAACAATTAAGTCCTGCTGCTAAGGCGTCATTAGGTGGTTTCTTAACTTTAATTAACCGCTTTAAAAATGAAACCTCAGAATTACCTTTATTCCAAATGGTGGATCACATCAATAAACACTCAGGTTTAGAGGCGATGTATGAAGCTGAAAAAGGAGAGAAATCCCGTAGCCGAATCGAGAACTTACAAGAATTAGTCTCAGCGACTAAAGGATTTGTTATTCCAGAAGAAGAGCAAGAGATGGAAGAGTTGACTGCCTTTTTAGCTTACGCAGCTTTAGAATCAGGTGATAATCAAGCCGATGAGTTTGAAGATGCAGTTCAATTAATGACTATGCATGCAGCTAAAGGGTTAGAGTTTCCGCAGGTATTTATTGTTGGAGTAGAAGAAGGCATGTTCCCTGGGCAGCAATCAGCTACCGATGAAACACGAATGGCCGAAGAACGCCGCTTATGTTATGTAGGCTTAACACGAGCAATGACGAAATTAACACTTTGTCATGCAGAAAGCCGCCGTTTGTATGGACAAGAAAAATTTCATGCACCGTCGCGTTTTATTAGTGAGCTTCCAGAAGAAAATATCGAATATATTCGTTTAAAAACTCAAGTTCGTAGAGCGCAACCGGTTATACAGAAGCCCAAGCTAGCCATTACTCAAGATATTCAGGGATTCAAACTAGGACAACAAGTGATGCACCCCAAGTTTGGAGAAGGGACGATTACAGCGCAAGAAGGTAGTGGTGAAAATAGTCGTTTACAAGTCCACTTTATGGGTGTGGGTAGTAAATGGTTGATGACAACCTATGCTCGTTTAGAGGTCATATAATCAACGCTAGTATCCAAATTTTTGGCTAAATAATGCGTCTTGCTTGATAACGGGCATGAATGTCTCGATTTTACTATGTAGCGCGAGTATAACGCTTATCTACATTGACGTTTTTATCTAACGTAATCAACAAAGCTGAAGCAAGATCAAAACTGTGATTATGATTCAATAAACAAGCAGTTTTGATCTTTATAACATGCTAAAAAATAAAAACTAATTACACTGGTTTAGTGCCTATTTTTAATAGTTACGCTAAGCACATAATACAGGGAGTGAATTATGCGTTCTAAACTAATCAAAGACTTTTTAGTTTATATTGAAGACTGCCATAAAGCCTTAGCCGATCTTTATCAGCGATTGGGTGTAGAAGCCTGCGATCGAAAAACGAAATTATTATTAGAATACATGAAAAACAGAGAGCAGATCTCTCACCTAAATTTACATCAATATATTAAACTCGCTCCCGTTAGTTTATTAGACACCCTGCTAGATAACTTCTTCGACCAAAGCTTTCCACAACGCTGTAAAGACCTTGAACTGAAAACAGATTTAGAGCTAGAAGACATAGTGACCTTAGCAATTCAATTAGATATGCAATTAATTGAAGCAATGAAAGCGGTTGCTAATAACAGCCCAACTTTAGAAGCAGAAACAGCTATCGGACAATTAACCAGTAAAGAAGAAGAAATGTTGTATCAAGTTGTCATCGCCAGTCATGAATTTGAGTACTTATAGCTTCATCTGCCGCTAATATTAAAAGTCTTCCTCATATTGGACTTTTAAGGCTTGTTATTAACTTCCTCGCTAGTCTTCACCAACGATAAACGGTAGAATCTGACTACTTTATTTGTCGAATCAATTGGTGAGTTACCCATGAAAGCATTAATCCAAACCCTACTTGAACAAGCAGTTGCTTCTTTACAGACACAACAAATTTTACCTGCCGATGTTCAACCCCGTATAACCATTGATCGCACCAAAGACAAATCACATGGCGACTTTGCTAATAACTTAGCATTAATGCTAGCAAAACCAGCAAAACAGAACCCGCGCGCACTTGCCGAGCTAATTGTAAAAAACTTACCGGCTTCAGAGTTAGTGATTAAAACAGAAATTGCAGGGCCTGGTTTTATTAACTTTTTCATCAACCCACATTACATCGAAAAACAAATCGATAGTGCTTTTGCTAATGAGCGTTTAAATGTTGAATTAACGAAGACACCGCAAACGGTAGTTATCGACTACTCATCACCTAACCTTGCCAAAGAAATGCACGTAGGTCATTTACGTTCAACAATTATCGGTGACTCAGTAACCCGTACACTAGAGTTTCAAGGACACAATGTTGTCCGTCAAAACCATGTTGGTGATTGGGGAACTCAATTCGGTATGCTATTAGCATATATGGAAGAGTTACGTGCAAGAGGCGAAGAAATTAATAAAAACCTTGCTAACCTAGAAGTATTCTATCGTGCAGCAAAAGGCCGTTTTGATGAATCAGAAGACTTTGCTAACCGTGCTCGTGATTTAGTGGTTGCATTACAAAGTGGCGATAGCGAATGCTTAGCATTATGGAAAGAATTTAAAGATATTAGTATTGCACATTGCCAAGAAGCATATGACCGTTTAGGTGTCAGCTTAACGTTAGATGATGTCCACGGTGAAAGTGCTTACGATAAAGACCTAAGCGTTGTAGTAAGTGACTTAGAAAAAAAAGGCCTATTACAAGAAAGCCAAGGTGCTAAATGTGTTTTCTTAGATGACTTCAAAAATAAAGAAGGTGAGCCACTTCCAGTTATTATTAAGAAAAAAGATGGCGGCTTTTTATATGCTACTTCTGATTTAGCAGCGATTCGTTACCGTCAATCAGTATTAAATGCAGATCGTGTTTTATACTTTGTAGATGCACGCCAAGGATTACATTTCCAACAAGTATTTGAAGTAGCACGCTTAGCAGATTTTGTTAAAGCAGGCACGACACTTGAACATATGCCATTTGGTACTGTCATGGGTGAAGATGGCAAACCCTTTAAAACACGTGCAGGTTCAACGCCTAAATTAGCTGATTTACTAACAGAAGCAGAACAACGAGCTTATCAATTAGTAAAAGAAAAGAATCAGGATATGGCAGAAGATGAATTACGCCATATAGCATCAGTTGTTGGTATCTCTTCTGTGAAATATGCGGATTTATCAAAAAATCGTACCAGTGATTATACCTTTAGCTTTGACAGCATGTTAAGTTTTGAAGGCAATACAGCTCCTTATTTATTATATGCTTACACTCGTGTTGCAAGTATTTTTAATAAAGCGGGGATCGAATTAAATAGCATTACAGCAAACGTTTCTTTTACTGAGGAAAAAGAGATCGACTTAGCGAATAAGCTGATGCAGTTTAATGAAATTATTGACCAAGTGGGTCAGCAAGGCATGCCACACTTCTTATGTGCTTACCTGTTTGAGTTAGCCGGTTTATTCTCAAGCTTTTACGAAGCTTGCCCAATATTAATTGCTGAGAATGAAACACAAAAACAAAGCCGTTTAAAACTGGCTGCTTTAACGGCTAAAACGCTGCAACAAGGGTTAGCGCTGTTGGGCATTAACACACTGGAACGTATGTAATAATGGCCAAAGTAACACGCAGAAAACCCGCTAAACGGGGAGCTAATAAAAGAAATAACAAACGGAAGCCTAATCCACAAGGGTTTCCGTATATTGCTTGCTTTTTTGCACTCGTGTTAATTACTTTTATTGGCTATTTTGTTTTTGCTGTTGATAAACCGACTGCTCAAGTAAAACCTAAAAAAGCAACGGTCAAAAATGAAGAAGTTCTGCCTGAAAAACCTCAACCGCAGTGGGATTACGTTGATATATTAAAAACCAAAGAGGTTAAAGTAGAGATCCCTGAACAACAAAAATCAACTCAACCTTATCAAATGCAGTGTGGTTCGTTTAGACAACAAGGGGATGCAGAATCTTTAAAAGCTAAAATAGCCTTCCAAGGATTAGAAAGCCAAGTTAAAAAAACGGGTAATTGGTATCGTGTGATATTAGGTCCTTACGAACGTAAGCGTTTAGCTGAAAAACAACGTCATAAACTACAACGAGCCAAAATCAACGGCTGTCTGATATGGTTCTGGCGTTAATCATTTAATAGGAGAACTTAGGTTCTCCTTTTCTTTATCTATTTCCCCTTGAATTCAATAAAAACCACCCCATTTTATATTTATCAGCCAATATATTTGGCCATTCATTTAGTTAATAAACAACAAAAGGGTTCAATATGACGACTATTGTTTCTGTACGACGCGGTAATCAAGTGGTTATCGGTGGTGATGGTCAGGTATCACTCGGCAACACCGTAATGAAAGGCAATGCACGCAAAGTACACCGTTTATACAATGATCAAGTCATTGCAGGTTTTGCTGGCGGTACGGCGGATGCTTTTACTCTTTTAGAACGTTTTGAAGCCAAGCTACAAGCCCATCAAGGTAACCTTGAGCGTGCCGCAGTGGAATTAGCCAAAGATTGGCGTACGGACCGCATGTTAAGAAAACTAGAAGCTTTATTAGCGGTTGCCGATAAAAAGCATTCATACATTATTACTGGTAATGGTGATGTAGTTAGACCTGAAAATGACTTAATTGCAATTGGTTCAGGTGGTAATTTCGCACAATCTGCAGCAATGGCTTTATTAGAGAATACTGACTTATCCGCACAAGAAATAGTTGAAAAAGCCTTAACTATTGCAGGCAATATATGTGTATTTACTAACACTAACCAAACGATTGAATGTATCGACATTGATGCTGAAGAAGCAACAAAAAAATAGGAATACACATGACTAATAATATGACTCCACAACAAATAGCACATGAATTAGATCGCCACATCATTGGCCAAAGCAAAGCTAAACGTGCTGTTGCTATCGCATTACGTAATCGTTGGCGTCGAATGCAATTAAATGAAGATATTCGCCAAGAAGTAACCCCTAAAAATATTTTAATGATCGGTCCTACAGGTGTCGGTAAAACTGAGATTGCACGCCGTTTAGCAAAATTAGCGAATGCACCTTTCATTAAAGTTGAAGCAACCAAGTTTACTGAAGTAGGTTATGTCGGTAAAGAAGTTGAAAGTATTGTTAAAGATTTAGTTGAAGCTGCAATTAAAATAACCAAAGAACAAGAATTAGCAAAAGTAACCGCAAAAGCAGAAGATTTAGCTGAAGAACGTATTTTAGATATTCTTATTCCACCTGCTAAAACAGCAACAGAATGGGATGTAAATAAATCAGATGTAATTGAAGAAGGTCCTGCTAGACAATCTTTCCGTAAAAAATTACGTGAAGGTAAACTGGATGATAAAGAAGTTGAGATTGATGTGCCTGCACCACAATTTGGTGTAGAAATAATGGCTCCTCCTGGTATGGAGGAGATGACAAATCAACTGCAAGGCATGTTCCAAAACCTAGGTAATAAGAGCGAGTCTAAAAAACGTAAAATGAAAATTAAGGACGCATTAAAAGCATTAGTAGAAAACGAAGCGTCAAAACTGATTAACCAAGAAGACTTAAAAGAAAAAGCAATTTTCGCTGCAGAAAACAATGGCATCATCTTTATAGATGAAATTGATAAAATATGTAAACGTGGTGAGTCATCTGGTCCTGATGTTTCACGCGAAGGCGTACAGCGTGATCTGCTTCCTTTAATTGAAGGCTCAACAGTACAAACTAAACATGGCATGGTGAAAACAGACCATATGCTATTTATCGCTTCAGGTGCTTTCCAAGTAGCAAAACCGTCTGATTTAATTCCTGAATTACAGGGGCGTTTACCTATTCGTGTTGAATTAGAAGCTTTACGTGAAGAAGATTTAGCACGTATTTTAACTGAACCGAAAGCGTCTTTAAGCGAACAATATCAAGCTTTATTGGCGACTGAAGGAGTGACTATTACTTTCACTCAATGCGGTATCAATAAAATAGCGAAGTCAGCATGGCATGTTAATGAAACGACTGAAAACATCGGAGCACGACGCTTACATACCATGATGGAACACATTATGGATGAGCTATCTTATGAAGCCACTGAACGTTCAGGTGAATCTATTACTATTGATGAAGCCTATGTTGCTAGTATGCTAGATGAAGTCGTTCAAGATGAAGATTTAACTCGTTATATATTATAAAGTAAGCATTCATTATATATAAATAAAAAGGCTCTGATACCTATCGGTATCAGAGCCTTTTTTATTTCATAAACTAGCCAATGCTAATAGTATTTAATCAACAATTATCTATTTTTCGCGAGTTTAAAGTCGTATAACGACCCTTTTATGATTAAAGTATTAAAAAGGACTTTCTTTATTTAACGTTTCGCAGAGAGAAATAATTTCAAGCGCTAAAGATGATTTGATCACTTGTTGCTGTCTATCTAGTTGCATTTTATAAAAAGTTAAATCGATATCATCTTGCGCGATAGCCACTAATTCAAAAATACTCATATTCATATTTTTAGCTAAATGGAGAGATTTAATCTCATTAGCAATTAACTGATCAGTAAAGTGGTATTCGGCACTATCGTTACTGAGTAAATTTTTTAATTTTATAATGCTTTCTATATCTTGATAAATAGCATGAGGTATCACCCCTAATCCAAATAATAGCTTTAAACGAACAGACAACTCACCTAAAGGCCCTGAATTATGTAGTAGTGGGCCTACAACAGATTGAACAGCAAAATCATTTTTCAGAAAAATACGTTCAATTAATCCTTGAATAAGTTGTTCAAATATATCCACAGTAGAGATAAAAAAACCACGAGCTGTCAGGCTCGTATTTAGACATTCTAGTATTTCAGTTTCTTGCAGTTGTTTTGACATAAGCTCAGCTAGGTTAGGTTGTACGAGATAGCTCTCGTACAACTATTTTTTTTAAGCCATCGCTAGGTATAGCTGTTCTATTTTGATCGCTTCATTACCGTCTGCTGGTAAACCAGTGTATTTAGACAGTGTTGCAATAAAGCCAATCTCTTCTAATGATGATTGTAATTCAATTGCTTGTGGGTCATCGCTATTTTTATATTTAAATGCAGCAGCAATACCTTTTAATAACATATCATTAGCAGTAGCGTATTCAATAGTGCCTAATAGAGGTTTAACTAAACGGTCATTCTCACCTAACTTACGGATAGGTTGACGGCCTACACGGTCAATTTCATCATGTAGATAAGGGTTTGCAAAGCGACCGATAATTTTCTCAATGTAAGCATTGTGTGCATCACGCTCAAAACCATAACGGTTAATCAATACTTCACCACTTTCTTGCATTGCTTGTTTTACCTGAGAACAAATAGCATCATCATCAATAGCATCTTTAACTGTTTCATGACCTGCTAATGCACCTAAATAAGCAGTCATGATATGACCTGTATTTAAGGTAAATAGTTTACGTTCGATGAAAGCCATTAAGTTATCAGTTTTCTGCATGCCTTCAATAACAGGTATTTCACCTCTAAATTGTTGCTCATCAACAATCCACTCACTGAAGCTTTCCACTGTCACTTCAAGAGGATCATCAGATTCAGAAGGAGGTACAATACGGTCTACGGCAGAATCAACAAAACCAACTAGGCGCTCTGCTTGCTCATGGTATTTTTCATCTAAATGTTTATACACTTCTGTTTTAAGGAAAGTCGTACCTCGGATCATGTTTTCACATGCGATGATATTAAGGAATTGCTCGTTTTTTGCATCAAAACGTACTGCTAAGCCTTGTGCAATTTTGTTAGCGATAATAACTAATACATTAGGGCCAACGGCTGTAGTGATTAAATCTGTTTCACTGATAAGAGCAACTAACTCTTCGCTTGTTGAATTAATTGCATTAACACCAGAAACAACTTCTGTTTTACATTCTGCACCAACTACTTTTACATTGTAAGTATTCAGTGTATTTAGCAAATTAATAACTTTTTCATCGACATCAGCAAAAGTAACTTTTATGCCAGCATCTGCTAATAATTTACCAATAAAGCCACGGCCAATATTACCCGCGCCAAAATGAATTGATTTCATTGTTTTTTCCTTATGAAAGTAATCTAAAACGAAAAACGCTGGTAAAAACCAGCGTTTTAATTAAGTCTGATTTGACTAACTTAATATACTTAATACTTTTTGAACATCTTTACTATTGATCAATGTTTCGATAGCTTCTGGGTCATCAAGAGCATTAGTTATAGTTGTGATTACGCTAATATGTTCATCATTCTTAGCAGCAATACCAATAACTAGTTTAGCGATATCATCTGCTTCATCACCAAACAGTATACCGTCTGAATATTGACATACGACAATACCCGTTTTAATAACACTTTCTTTTGCTTCAATCGTACCGTGTGGTACTGCAATTGATTCACCAAGATACGTTGTTACTAGTTTTTCACGCTCAAACATACCTTCAATGTAAGCTGGTTCTGCATAACCTAATTTTACAAGTTGCTCACCTGCAAATTGTATTGCTTGTTGTTTGTTTTCAGCTTTCAAACCTAAATAAATATTCTTTTCAGTTAATTCAAATACAGGTTTTGCAGTAGGTTCTTCAACAACTGCAGCAGGTTGACTGCTTGGTGCAGGCGTTCCTGATGCTGCGATTATTTCAGCTACTAATCCATCATAAAGAGTACTGTCTAAGAAGTTAGTTAGAGATAAATGCTTAGCTTGAGCTGCATGCTTAATTGCACGAGGCGTTAAATCTTTATGCGTAATAACAATATCAACATCACCAGGAAGGTTGTTAATTGCACAGTTAGTAACACTAATATTTAATCCCGCAGATTTAACTTTTTTGGCTAATAAACTTGCACCCATTGCACTAGAACCCATACCAGCATCACAAGCAACAATGATTTTATTCACGTTAGCCATATCTACATTTGCACTACCTTGAGCCGCTGCTGCAGGTGCATTTTTAAGATTTTTCATTTGGTTAGAAGCTTCAGCTAGTTTATCGCCTTCATCTTCACCTAAATCTTTTTGCGTTTTCATTAATAAAGAAGCAACAAGGAAAGATACAGAAGCAGATAAAACAACAGATAAGATAACACCAATTAATGACGCTTTAGGTGTTAGCAATAATACAGCGAAGATAGAACCAGGTGATGCAGGAGAAAGAAGACCAGCATTAAATAATGTTAACGTGAATACACCAGTCATACCACCTGCAATAACAGCAAGGATTAAACGAGGGTTCATTAACACATATGGGAAGTAAATTTCATGGATACCACCAAAGAAGTGGATTATTGAAGCACCACTAGCAGTTTGTTTAGCAGTACCTTTACCAAATACCATGTATGCAAGTAATAAACCTAAACCAGGACCAGGGTTTGCTTCAATTAAGAAGAAAATAGATTGACCTAATTCAGTAGATTGTTGAATACCTAATGGCGAGAAGATACCGTGGTTGATTGCATTATTTAAGAATAATATTTTAGCTGGTTCAACAAAAATAGAAGTAAGAGGTAATAAACCTGCTTGAACCAAGAAGTTTACACCGGCAGCAAGACCTTCAGAAAGAACGAAAACAGCTGGACCGATTAAGTAGTAAGAAATAATAGCTAATATCATCCCGATAATACCAGATGAGAAGTTATTCACTAACATTTCAAAACCGCTCTTAATTTTACCATGAACAGCTTTATCAAATTTACTGATTGCCCAGCCACCTAAAGGACCAACAATCATTGCACCGAGGAACATTGGAATTTCAGTACCTACGATAACACCCATTGTAGTAATCGCACCAACTACAGCACCACGATCACCACCAACTAATTTACCACCGGTGTAACCGATTAATAAAGGAAGCAGAAATTTAATCATTGGGCCAACTAAAGCAGCTAGACCTTCATTAGGGAACCAACCCGTTGGGATAAATAGTGCTGTAATAAAACCCCAGGCAATAAATGCCCCAATATTTGGCATAACCATGTTTGATAGGAACCTACCAAAGTTTTGTACTCTGATTTTACTCTCGGATGATATCATGTCATTTCCCCGTTCAATTTTATTATAAGTAATGTTAAGTAACAGTTAATTAAAAACCGTTATATTCCGTTTGATACAATTAATTTAGCACATTCACAAAAATATAAAACATAGCCTCATTTCATGTGAAGATGATCACTAAAAAGAAACCAAAATGACTACTTTTGATACATGAGTCACTTTAATAAGATGTACTATTGCTACAAATCAAATACAAAGGTGTCAATGAGCTGAATTTAGTGATTTAAATCACATTTGTTATGATGCGCAAAATACCACAAACGAGATCTATGTCTCGTAAAATCGTATTTAAAATGCAATTACAATTAATTAGAGTGACGTAGATCTCTTTATTAATGCTAATAATTATACAGTGTAATTTAATTACATAATTTAAAATTCCAATATCAGCATCCTAAGCACTGTATTTATGATCAAAAAACACACAAACAGTATGATGTTTGCACAAAAAATGATCGCGTAAAAAACAAAAATATCCCTTCCTCTTATAGGGTATATAGCCCAAAAAACACCTTCTGTGCTGTGCATAGCAATCGGGTAAATCAATATATAATTCGTGATGCCATGCAAAATAAATGATAACTATTAAAGCCATGAACGAAATGAACATCTGTCGACTTAATTCGAGCTTTACACAGTGCTTGAATATCTGCTAATCAGTTCTATAAAAATTAGCGCGTACAGGCGTTTGTGAAACTATGCAGATACGCCAAAAGACTATTACTAAAAACAAAAATTTTTAGTAATAGTTAGATGGTGGGTTATATAAAGACTTGGCATTAATAATATGAATGCAATGCAATGCAAATAGGTGCGACTTTTATCCTCTATAAAAGAATTTCATCATCAACTAAGTACTAAAAATGGTCACTAGATGGTTACTACTGTTTATATCGAGGTCAAAAATTCATTGCCACCAAAAGTCTAAAACAAAAAAACAGTGAGTAAGTTAATAAGGATTATTCTGATACTATGTGGCTTACGAAGGATCAACATTACTCATAATCCATAGCTGCCGCGATACTACCATGGCCCGCAGTGTTCCTTTGATCACGACCCAATACTCTCGTATAATACAATTTCCGATAAATATGTGATCTAATTAAGGTTCTTACAAAGGAGTTAGTATGAGTCACAATTTTACTGAATTAATTAATGCGACAACCAATGCGAGACAACGATTAAAATTACTCGCAGTCTCGCATTTCTTAGAGGGGAAAAGTAGAACTGATATTGCGGCTTTTTTAAAGGTAAGCCGTAGAAGTGTCAACAATTGGATTAAAGCATACCTTCATTCTGGGTTAACAGGTTTGGAAGTAAAGCCTCGCAGTGGGAGACCTCATCGACTCACGCCAGAGCAGCTTGCTAACATAAAGCAATATGTGATTGATAATGCTATCAAATCAAAAGGTGGCCGTTTACAGGGAAAGGATATACAAGAATATATTCAAACAACGTTTGGGGTTACCTATCAAAAAACCAACATTTATCATTTACTACACAAATT
>NZ_KI519478.1:161617-269961 GCF_000482725.1 Psychromonas arctica DSM 14288 | reverse complement strand
TGCAAGCAGAAGAATTACATTTTTGATTTTTTTGAAATCACATCAACAACAAGTGCTCACACAGATTGTTTGATTAAATTGTTAAAGAGCGTGCCTTGCGGCTAGGCGGCGTATACTACGCTAACCTTGAACCTTGTCAACATCTTATTTTAAATTACTTTAAAAGTTTTTGTTGGCTCAAACTCTAGGAGTTTGTTGGTTCGGACTTGGTTAGTAACTTGCGCTACATCCCGTGTCTGTGGGGTCGCATTATAGGGACTCAGATCACATTAGCAAGTATTAATTAGTGTTTTTTGTGATTATTAAATTGAATGATTATTTAGCGAACAACTTGCTTTATTTTCATACTAATTACGCACTATATTGAACATATTTACGCGTTATAATGAGATGCTGTTTTTATAAATTCATTGTTTGTTGTTTTGTTCCTACATAGAGAGAGAAAATATTGTGATTAATATAGATATATTAGTAGGTAGTACATTGGGTGGAACAGAGTATGTTGCGGAAGCTACCCAACCTTTTTTAGAAAAAGCAGGTTTTAGCACTCAAGTTCACTTCTCTCCTGATTTAACCATGTTGAATATAGAAGAAAAAAACATATGGTTAATTTGTTTAGCTACACATGGTGCAGGTGACTACCCTGATAACTTTAAACAAATAGTAGAACAGATTAATAAAATGCAGGGTGATTTGTCTAACATTCATTTTGGCTTAATCGGTGTTGGTGACTCGAATTACGACACTTATTGTTATGCTGCAAAACAATTCGATCTTCTGTTACGTGAAAAAGGAGCGCATCGGTTAGGTAATATATTCAATATTGATGTTGTTGAATCACCGATCCCAGAGGACCAAGTTGAAGATTGGATCCCTTTCTTTATAAAAGATCTTAATTATTTAGCTATTTAATTGATAAGTTACCCACAAGTTTCTGTGCATAATTCATTTATAACTACTGAATTAGTTTTGCGTAATCACTTTATAAAAATGTGCATAAATTGGGCTGTTGATAAAGTACTTTTCTATACTCAGGTTGATCGCATTAAGATCCCTTATTATGCACACGATCGGATCTCTTTTAAGATCCTGATCTTTAATCGATTAAAGTTGTTTTACACAGAAATTCAATTGCTTAATAAGTATAGTAATAAAAGATCTTTAAAGATCTATATATAATACTAATACTATTGTTTTCTGTTAAAACAACCTTGTTGCTTTCCTTTATTTTTTAAACGGGTAAAATCTAACTTTAATTTTATATAGCTGTATTTGGAATATTATGATTTACCATGAACAATTTGACGTTATCGTTATTGGCGGTGGCCATGCAGGAACTGAAGCTGCTGCTGCACCTGCTAGAATGGGATTAAAAACCCTATTATTGACTCACAATATTGAAACATTAGGTCAAATGTCATGTAATCCTGCAATTGGTGGGATTGGTAAAGGACACTTAGTTAAAGAGATTGATGCCTTAGGTGGTTTAATGGCATCGGCTATCGACAAAGGTGGTATTCAATTCAGAACGCTTAATTCAAGTAAAGGGCCAGCTGTTCGTGCTACTCGTGCTCAAGCAGATCGTCTTTTGTACAAAGCAGCTATTCGTGAAAAATTAGAGAATCAAGAAAATTTACAAATTTTTCAACAAGAAGTTGAAGATCTGATTATTGAAAATGATCGCGTTGTTGGTGTTATTACTAAAATGGGCGTTCGGTTTTCTGCTAAATCAGTTGTATTAACCGTAGGTACTTTCTTAAACGGTTTAATTCATATTGGTTTAAAAAATTACAGTGGTGGTCGTGCAGGCGATCCAGCTTCGATCACTTTATCTGATCGATTAAAAGAAATGCCATTACGCATGGGTCGTCTAAAAACAGGTACACCTGCTCGTATTGACGCACGAAGTATCGACTTTTCTGAATTAGAGGTTCAACACGGTGATAATCCAACACCTGTATTTTCTTTTTTAGGTAATCGTTCTGAACATCCACGTCAGATCCCTTGTTATATCACTCACACCAATGAAAAAACGCATGATATTATTCGTGCTAATTTAGATCGAAGTCCAATGTATTCAGGTGTGATTGAAGGTGTAGGGCCTCGCTACTGCCCTTCTATCGAAGATAAGATCATGCGTTTTGCTGATAAAAATTCACACCAAATATTTGTAGAGCCTGAAGGTTTAACAACGCATGAAGTTTACCCAAATGGTATTTCTACAAGTTTACCTTTCGATGTTCAACTTGCTTTCATTCAATCGATGAAAGGTTTTGAAAATGCATTTGTAACACGTCCTGGCTATGCGATTGAATACGATTATTTTGATCCCCGAGATCTTAAATCTACGTTAGAAAGCAAATACATTGATGGTTTATTCTTTGCCGGACAAATCAATGGCACAACGGGTTATGAGGAAGCTGCTGCTCAAGGTTTATTAGCAGGTATGAATGCTGGCTTACAAGTACAAGACAAAGAAGGTTGGGCTCCTCGACGAGATCAAGCTTATATTGGTGTATTAGTTGATGATTTATCGACACTAGGTACAAAAGAACCTTACCGTATGTTTACTAGCCGTGCTGAATATCGATTATTATTGCGTGAAGATAATGCTGATACGCGTTTAACAGAAAAAGGCAGAGAGCTAGGCTTAGTTGATGACGTACGCTGGGAAGCTTTTAGTAAAAAACAAGAGCTTGTAGAAACTGAATTAAAACGTTTAAAAGGGCAATGGGTTAACCCTAATTCTATTAATGCTGACAAAATTAATGAATTATTGAAAAAACCTATGCAACGAGAAAGTACATTGGAAGCAATGATTCGTCGACCTGAAGTGACTTATGAAAGCTTGATGAAAATCGAAGGTTTAGGTCCTGCAATTGCTGACCCTATCGCTGCAGAGCAAGTTGAAATAAATATAAAATACCAAGGTTATATCGATCGTCAGTTAGATGAAATTGAAAAATTGAAACGTCATGAAGATACGCTTTTACCGAAAGAATTAGATTACTCAGAAATCAAGGGTTTATCTAACGAAGTGACCGCGAAGCTAAATGATTTAAAACCAGAAAGTATTGGTCAAGCATCGCGTGTATCAGGGATCACCCCTGCTGCTATTTCGATTTTATTAATACACTTAAAGAAAAGCGGCGTTCGTCGTAAGGCTGGTTAATGAGTTTACGACTTCAGTTAGATGCGCTTATTGCGCAAACGGATCTTGTCATTACAGATCAACAAGTATCTCAATTAGTACAGTTAGTTGAGTTGTTAGCTAAGTGGAATAAAGCGTATAATCTCACTTCTGTACGCGATCCATCACAAATGCTTGTCAAACATATTATGGACAGTATAGTCGTATCACCTCATTTGCAGGGAGATAGCTTTATTGATGTTGGAACTGGACCTGGCTTACCAGGTCTACCGTTAGCAATTTTAAATCCTGATAAACATTTTGTTTTATTAGACAGTTTAGGAAAACGTTTACGTTTTATTCGACAAGCTATCCTCAGTTTAGGGTTAAAAAATGTTGAGATAGTACAAAGCCGAGTTGAAGAATATCAACCTGAAACTGGTTTTGACTGTGTCTTGAGCCGTGCCTTTGCATCATTAGAAGATATGTTATCTTGGTGTTATCACTTACCGAATACAAGTGGTCACTTCTTAGCGCTTAAAGGGCAATATCCTGAATCTGAAGTTAATAATTTAGATTCTAAATTTAAATTTATTGAGTCGGTTACATTACAAGTCCCACAATTAGATGGTGAACGCTGTTTAGTGAAAGTTAAGCGTGTCTCGTAATCACTCAAATACATATTAAGTAGGTTTTTGTGGGTAAAATAATAGCGATTGCAAATCAAAAAGGTGGCGTTGGTAAAACGACTACTTGTGTTAACTTAGCGGCTTCAATGGCGGCCACTAAACGTAAAGTTTTGATTATTGATCTTGATCCTCAGGGTAATGCAACCATGGGTAGCGGGATTGATAAATATGAAGTTGCTCATACCGCATATGACCTGTTAATTGATGAGCTTCCCCTTGCTCAAGTCATTGAGTCTGAAACGACGGGGGGATTTGATTTAGTCGCTGCTAATAGTGATGTTACTGCAGCTGAAGTTAAATTAATGAGCTTTTTCTCACGCGAGACACGTTTAAGAACTGCTCTAGAAGGCGCTAGGGATGTTTATGATTACATCTTTATAGACTGCCCTCCTTCGCTCAATATGTTAACAGTTAATGCTATGACAGCTGCTGATTCAGTGTTGGTACCTATGCAGTGTGAATATTATGCGTTAGAAGGTTTAACTGCATTAGTTGATACGATTAGCAAACTCGCAGCCGTGGTTAATGCAGATCTAAAGATCGAAGGTATTTTGCGCACTATGTACGATCCTCGTAATCGATTATCTACAGATGTATCAGATCAATTAAAGAAGCATTTTGGTGATAAAGTTTACCGCACTATTATTCCTCGTAATATTCGCTTAGCTGAAGCACCAAGCTTTAGTAAGCCAGTGATGTATTATGATAAAAACTCTACCGGAGCAAGAGCATATTTATCATTAGCGGGTGAAATTTTAAGGCGAGAAGAACAATCTATCAGTACAGAACAGGAAGTTATTTAATATGTTAGGCAAAAAAAGAGGCTTAGGTAAGGGACTGGATTCATTATTAAGCAGCAGTACCGTCACGCGTAATAAGCAAGTCTCACATGATGCGAATGCAGAACAAACACAGCAGCGTATTAATCAAGATCAAGGAGCCTTACAAGACATTGATATCAATCTGTTGCAAGTTGGTAAATACCAACCTCGTCGAGATATGTCATCGGATGCATTACAAGAATTAGCTAACTCAATTCATGCACAAGGCATTATTCAGCCCCTTGTAGTTCGTGAGACCGGTCATCAAAAATTTGAGATTATTGCCGGCGAACGTCGTTGGCGAGCAGCAAAAATAGTTGGACTTGAATCGATTCCTTGTTTAATAAAAAATGTGGAAGATGATGCCGCTATTGCAATCGCCTTGATTGAAAATATTCAACGTGAAAATCTTAATGCAATGGAAGAAGCGATTGCTTTAAAGCGCATTGTTGATGAATTCGAATTAACCCACCAAGAAGTTGCTCAAGCCGTTGGAAAATCACGTACTGCTGTTAGTAACCTACTACGTTTAAATAATCTTAACGAAGATGTTCAAACATTATTAGAACATGGCGATCTAGAGATGGGCCACGCACGCGCTTTATTAGTGTGTGAAGGAACACTACAATCTGATCTTGCTAAAATAGTTGTAAGTAAAGCATTAAGTGTGCGTGAAACTGAAAAATTAGTTAAAAAATCGCAAGCACCAGAGAAAGTTAAAACGCCCCCTCTTTTTTGTGAAAAAACTGAGTTATTTGTTACAACTTTAGAAAATAAATTTGGTCTAAAAGTAACAGCTAAAAATAGTAAAAATGGATCTGGTAAATTAGTCATAGATTACAGTTCTATAACAGACTTAGATGCATTGATCACATTAATAGAAAATAAATAAAGAAAAGCGAAGGTTTTCGTTACTTTATTGTTTTAGATCATATGCAGTTTCCTCTGCTTTATATTAAATAATCATGAAAGTTTCCCGATTCTACTACCTCAACGCATCGCTCCATATTGCATTGACATTTTTTGTCGGTATAATTTGCTCAAGTTTTAATTTGGGCGAATAATTGATTATTTTTTATCATTTATTCATGCTTTGAATTAGCTAGTAAAAGGAAATCAGAGTGGTTGATAAACTAGCAAAAAAAGGTCAGGTTTCAGGGCTGAAATTGGTGGCTTTTCAATTATTATTAATGCTAATTATTGCATTGGTTTCAACAGTGTTTTTTTCGATTAAGTCTGGTTATTCAGCCTTAGCTGGAGGAGTCACTTTTTTGCTTCCTAACCTTATTTTTGTTTTGATGGCATTTGCACACGCAGGTGCGAGACAAACTAAAAAAGTACTTAGGGGGTTTTACGCAGGGGAGGCTATTAAACTCTTTTTAACTGTGCTGCTGTTTGTTGTGTTTTTGAAATACGTGTTGTTATCACTAACAGCTTTCTATATTTCATTCTCATTGCTGGTTGCCTCACAGTGGTTAGCGCCTTTCTTTTTTTATAACAACGATGGGATAAAACATGGCTGGTCAAGGTGAAGCTCTAACATCATCAAGTTATATTCAACATCATTTAACAAACCTTACATGGAGTGTTGATGGTGGTTGGAATGCGCATGATGCTGGTTTTTGGACTTTTCACGTCGATTCTCTACTGGTTGCAGTAGGCCTCGGTGTATTATTTCTTTGGTTGTTTCGTAGTGTAGCAAAACATTCAACAGTTGGTGTACCTGGTAAGTTACAGTGTTTCATCGAAATGGTGATTGATTTTGTAGATGAGAATGTAAAAGATACTTTTCATGGCAAAAATGCCTTGATAGCACCTTTAGCATTAACTATTTTCGTTTGGGTATTCTTAATGAACCTAATGGATTTAGTACCTGTAGATTTGCTACCTCATGCTGCGCAAACTATCGGAGTACCTTATCTTAAAGTTGTACCTACAACTGATTTAAACGTAACACTTGGTATGTCATTGAGTGTGTTCGCTTTAATCATTTACTACACTGTCAAAGTAAAAGGTTTCGGTGGGTTCGTTAAAGAACTGACTATGCAACCATTTAACCATTGGGCATTCATCCCGGTAAACTTCTTACTTGAATCTGTAACGCTATTAGCGAAGCCTGTTTCATTAGGACTACGTTTATTTGGAAACTTATATGCTGGTGAGTTGATATTTATTTTGATAGCACTACTGGGTTACTGGCAATTACCACTTTACTTCCCGTGGGCCGTATTCCATATTTTAATTATTGTTCTACAAGCCTTTATCTTTATGATGCTGACCATTGTATATCTCAGCATGGCACACGAAGATCATTAATTAATTTTTAGGTATGACATTAATTTTTACTTTTTAAGTAATTACTTTTAAACATAAAACAATTTAATTTTATTTGGAGAATTTTTCATGGAAACAGTATTAGGTTTTACTGCAATCGCTGTAGCACTTCTAATTGGTTTAGGCGCTGCTGGCACAGCTATCGGTTTTGGTATCTTAGGTGGTAAATTCCTAGAAGGTGCTGCACGTCAACCAGAAATGGCACCTATGTTACAAGTTAAAATGTTCATCGTTGCTGGTCTTATCGATGCAATCGCAATGATCGGTGTTGGTATTGCATTATTCTTCACATTTGCAAACCCATTTGTAGCTCAACTAGCGGGCTAATAACGGATCCTAATTTACTTAATTACTAAGGAGCTGTTATGAATATTAATGCAACCCTAATTGGCCAAGCTATCGCATTTGCGATATTTGTTTGGTTCTGCATGAAGTATGTGTGGCCACCACTTTTAGACGCAATTGAAGCGCGTCAAAAGAAAATTGCGGATGGTTTAACGCAAGCTGAACGTGCAGGAAAAGATCTTGAACTTGCGCAAGCTAAAGCAACTGATAAGTTGAAACAAGCTAAAGCACAAGCGGCAGAAATTATCGATCAAGCTAATAAGCGTCGTACACAAATTGTTGAAGAAGCTAAAAATGAAGCTGAAACTGAGCGCAGTAAAATTATTGCTCAAGGTGAAGCGGAAGTTGAAGCTGAACGTAACCGTGCTCGTGAAGAGTTACGTCAACAAGTTGCTGTTCTAGCTATTGCGGGTGCTGAAAAAATCATTAAGCGTACTATTGATAAAGAAGCGAATAGCGACATTATTGATAAATTAGTTGCTGAACTATAAGGAGCGAAGTTATGTCTGAATTGACTACTGTAGCTCGTCCTTATGCAAGAGCCGCTTTTGAATTTGCAGTTAGTAATAACAAAATCGAAGCTTGGTCTACGATGCTGTTTTTTGCCGCTGAAGTTGCACAAGATGCAACCATGGCAAAGATACTAACACGCGATAAAGCACCAAAAGAGTTAGCTGATCTGTTTATTAATGTTTGTGGAGACCAACTCGATGAGAATGGTCAAAACTTTATTAAAGTATTAGCTGAAAATGGACGTTTGAGTGTTTTGCCACGCATTAAACAACTTTTTTCTGATTTAGAAACTGAGTATAAAAAAGAGATCGACGCTGATGTTGTCTCTGCTTATGCACTGTCTAAAGTTCAGTTGAAAGAGTTGAGTATATCGTTGGAAAAACGCCTCGCACGAAAAGTAAACCTAAATTGTAGTATTGATAAATCGTTAATTGCTGGGATGGTTATTACCGCCGGTGATTTAGTGATTGATAGCACCGCTAGCGGTCAACTATCTCGTTTATCACATACTTTACAATCTTAATGGGAAGTTAGCATGCAACTGAATTCCACTGAAATTAGCGATCTTATCAAGCAACGAATTGGAAAATTCGAAGCGGTAAGCGAAGCGCGAAATGAAGGTACAATCGTTTCTGTAAGCGATGGTATTATTCGCATCAACGGCCTTGCTGAATGTATGCAAGGTGAGATGATCGAACTACCAAATGGTAGCTTTGCTATGGCACTTAACCTTGAGCGTGACTCGGTAGGTGCTGTTGTAATGGGACCTTACCGTGACCTTAAAGAAGGTGAAAAGGTAAAATCAACTGGTCGTATTCTTGAAGTACCAGTAGGTAAAGGTCTTCTTGGTCGAGTTGTTAACACAATGGGTGAGCCGATTGATGGAAAAGGACCTATCGAAAACGATGGTTTCTCTCCAATTGAAGTGATCGCACCTGGTGTAATCGATCGTAAATCAGTTGATCAACCAGTACAAACTGGTTGGAAATCAATCGATTCAATGATTCCAATCGGTCGTGGTCAACGTGAACTTATCATCGGTGACCGTCAAGTAGGTAAAACTGCTATTGCAATCGATGCAATCATTAACCAAAAATCTACAGGTTTATACTCTATCTATGTTGCGATTGGCCAAAAAGCGTCAACAATTGCAAACGTAGTACGTAAACTTGAACAGCATGGCGCGTTAGAAAATACTATCGTTGTTGTAGCATCTGCTTCTGAAGCTGCTGCATTACAATACCTTGCTCCATATGCAGGTTGTTCAATGGGTGAATACTTCCGTGACCGCGGTGAAGATGCACTGATTGTATATGATGATCTTTCTAAGCAAGCTGTTGCTTACCGTCAAATTTCACTATTGCTTAAACGTCCACCGGGCCGTGAAGCATATCCTGGTGATGTTTTCTACCTTCACTCTCGTCTTCTAGAGCGTGCATCTCGTGTAAGCGAGCATTACGTTGAAACCTTTACTAAAGGTGCAGTGAAAGGTAAAACTGGTTCATTAACAGCATTACCAATCATTGAAACACAAGCGGGCGATGTATCTGCATTCGTACCGACTAACGTAATATCTATTACCGATGGTCAGATCTTCTTAACAACTGAACTCTTTAATAGTGGTGTACGTCCAGCGGTTGATCCAGGTATCTCTGTATCACGTGTTGGTGGTGCTGCTCAGTGTAAGGTGATTAAAAAGCTTTCTGGTGGTATTCGTACTGCTTTAGCGCAATACCGTGAATTAGCAGCGTTTGCACAGTTTGCATCTGATTTAGATGAAGCTACGCGTAAACAGCTTGAGCATGGTAAAAAAGTAACTGAATTAATGAAGCAGAAACAATATGCTCCTATGTCAGTTGTTGAACAAGCGTTATCACTATTTGCTGCAGAGAAAGGCTTCTTAAATGATGTCGATGTTGAAAAAGTATTAGACTTTGAAGCATCTTTAATCTCTTACGCTAAAAATGAGCATGCTGAGTTTTATGCTCAAATTAATGCATCTGGTGATTACAACAAAGAAATCGAAGGGCAATTTAAGTCTCTTTTAGAATCTTTTGTTGCGACGCAAACCTGGTAATTAATTAACGGCGAAAGTCGTTAGTTAGCATTAATTAGGAGTAAGAAATGGCCGGCGATAAAGAAATTAGAAATAAGATCGCGAGTGTGAAAAACACTCAAAAAATCACTGGTGCCATGGAAATGGTTGCAGCATCAAAGATGCGTCGTGCGCAACAACGCATGCAAAGCAGTCTTTCTTATGCAACTACTATGCGCAAAGTGATTGGTCATATCGCACTAGGTAACTTGGAATACCACCACCCTTATCTTGAAGAAAGAGATATTAAGCGTGTTGGTTATATTGTCATTTCAAGTGATCGTGGTTTATGTGGCGGTTTAAACATTAATTTGTTTAAACCGGTTATCCAAGAAATGAAAAAACACAGCGAAGCTGGTGTTGAAGTTGATTTAGCCATTGTCGGTTCTAAAGCAAAAAGTTTCTTTGGTAATTTAGGCGCTAACATTGTTGCTCAAGCTACGGCTTTGGGTGATGCACCGTCGATTGATGACTTGATCGGTTCGGTAAAAGTAATGTTAGATGCTTATGATGCAGGTGACCTTGATCGTTTGTATATAGTGAACAATAAATTCGTTAGTACCATGGTACAAGTACCTACAATCAGTCAGTTATTACCTCTGCCAAAAGCAGAAAGTGATAACGAAGTTGCTGCCCATCACTGGGATTACATCTACGAAGGTGATGCTAAAGATATTTTAGATTCATTATTAGTTCGTTATGTTGAATCTCAAGTGTATCAAGCAGTAGTGGAAAACTTAGCGTGTGAGCAAGTTTCACGTATGGTTGCAATGAAAGCAGCAACCGATAACGCAAGTGACTTAATTGAAGATTTACAACTTGTTGCCAACAAAGCACGTCAAGCTGCAATTACTCAGGAACTATCTGAGATTTGTGGTGGTGCGGCTGCGGTATAATTTTAAAATAAAGATTTTAGAGGATCAGAAATGAGTTCAGGTAAAATCGTACAGATTATCGGTGCTGTTGTGGATGTTGAATTCCCACAAGAAAGCGTTCCGAATATATACAGTGCACTGATCGTGACTGAGAAAAACCTAACAATGGAAGTGCAGCAACAAATTGGCGGCGGCGTTGTACGTTGTATCGCTATGGGTGCTTCTGAAGGTTTGAGTCGTGGTTTAGAAGTTACTGATACTAAACATGCAATCACAGTACCTGTTGGTACGGCTACATTAGGCCGTATTATGAATGTATTGGGTGAGCCGATTGATGAATGTGGTCCTGTTGTTTCTGATGAACAATACGAGATTCACCGTGCAGCTCCTTCTTATGAAGAGCAGTCAGCATCAAATGAAACACTGGAAGTAGGTATTAAAGTTATCGACCTAATCTGCCCATTCGCAAGAGGTGGTAAAATCGGCCTGTTCGGTGGTGCTGGTGTTGGTAAAACAGTTAACATGATGGAGCTTATCAATAACATCGCACTGAAACATTCAGGTTTGTCTGTTTTTGCTGGTGTTGGTGAGCGTACTCGAGAAGGTAACGATTTCTACTTTGAAATGCAGGAAGCTGGCGTTGTAAACGTTGAAAAACCTGAATTATCAAAAGTGGCAATGGTTTACGGTCAAATGAATGAGCCACCAGGAAACCGTTTACGTGTTGCCCTGACTGGCCTTACAATGGCTGAGCGCTTCCGTGATGAAGGTAAAGACGTACTTCTATTCATTGATAACATCTACCGCTATACACTAGCAGGAACTGAAGTATCAGCTCTACTAGGTCGTATGCCATCAGCCGTTGGTTACCAACCAACACTTGCTGAAGAGATGGGTGTTTTACAAGAGCGTATTACCTCTACTAAAACGGGTTCTATCACTTCTATCCAAGCGGTATACGTACCTGCGGATGATTTAACGGATCCATCTCCTGCAACAACCTTTGCTCACTTAGACGCAACAGTTGTACTTAACCGTAATATCGCATCAATGGGTCTATACCCTGCGATTGACCCGTTAGATTCAACTTCACGTCAACTTGATCCATTAGTTGTTGGCCAAGAGCATTACGATATTGCACGTGGTGTACAAGGTATTTTACAGCGTTATAAAGAGCTGAAAGATATCATTGCTATCCTAGGTATGGATGAGCTTTCTGAAGAAGATAAGCAAATCGTATCTCGTGCACGTAAAGTTGAGAAATTCCTTACTCAGCCTTACCACGTAGCTGAAGTATTTACAGGTGACCCAGGTATTTACGTACCACTTAAAGACACATTAGCTGGCTTTAAAGGTTTAATTGCTGGTGAATACGACGACATTCCTGAGCAAGCGTTCCTATACGTAGGTGCAATTGAAGAAGCTGTCGAAAACGCTAAAAAAATGTAACAGCTGGAGGTTACTATGGCTAAAGCAATGACCACACATTTAGATGTTGTAAGTGCTGAAAAATCTTTATTTAAAGGATTAGTTTCACATTTATCAGTATCTGGTCAAGAAGGTGAACTAGGCATTATGCATGGTCACACACCACTTCTGACACCAATTAAACCAGGAATGGTTCAATTAGTTAAGCAAAATGGTGGCGAAGAAGTCATTTATATCTCAGGCGGTTTTCTTGAAGTACAGCCAGGTGGTGTTACGGTATTAGCCGATACTGCAATTCGTGGTCAAGATCTTGACAAAGCGAAAGCAGAAGAAGCTAAACGTGCAGCAGAAGCACAAATGTCAAATCCTTCTAAGGATATTGATTTTGCACTGGTTACTGCACAACTTGCGCAAGCAGTTGCGCAGTTACGTGCTATTAAGTTAACACGTAAGTAGATATTTAAACTTTCGTTAAAAAAAGGCGACCTTATGGTCGCCTTTTTTATTGCTGTTAATTTTGGGTAACTAACGAGGCTAATAGTAATAAAAGTGAAATTTATATTTTCAAAAAGCCATTTTTATAGGTCAAGTCTATAACATACCTTGCAGGCTTGTTCTCAACGATTTTCTTCTCTCGTCTAAAATTCACCTATTGATTGTTGATTAAAGTGCTTGAATAAAAATACTAATATGCAACAAATTTTGATATTTTTATATGTGCTTTTAGATTCAGATCACAATCGTATTAAATACTATTATTGTCTATAATTCTTTGTTTTCTTTTAATAAATATTCTTCTAGAATATTTTTTCAGTGTTTAATTAGTTGGTAGTTGTAATATATTTATTATGCTATTGTTAACATATTGTTTACATGACAACTTAATGTGAACAGGTGTCAAAATAAAGTATTAATCACTCTTCGATATATTATTAAAGGATTTATATATGAAAAAGTTAATTGCAGTTGCAGCGCTATCTTTATTACCATTTACAAGTGCGATGGCTGACCAAGATATTGGTTGTGGTCTGGGTTCAATGGTTATGGCAGGCCAAGAAGGTAAAGTATTTAAAGTGTTGGGTGCAACGACAAATGGTACTTCTGGTAACCAAACTTTCGGTATTACTTTTGGTACATTAGGTTGTGATGGTACTGATACAGTGACTTCAACAGCTAAAGTATCTCTATTTATTGATGGAAATATGGATAACTTAGCACGTGACATGTCTAAAGGTGAAGGTGAAACATTATCAACACTTGCAGAAGTTTGGGGTTTATCAGCTGAAGATCAAGTGACATTTAATCAACTTGCACAAGCAAACTTCTCTGATGTTTTCACTTCTGAAAATGTAACTTCTCAAGCAGTATTAGAGAATTTGAATGCATTGATGTCTAATAATGCAGATCTTTCTGCATACACTCTCTCTTAAGCATTTCTTTATATACTTATAATAAAAGCCCCTATTGGGGCTTTTTGTTTAGTGGCTATGAATAAAAAAAGTAAAATACTCTTCTGCATCTTGGCTTTCTTCTCTATCCCATTACTGGCAGATTCTTCTTTAGCAAAATTATCACAAGATAGTTATTGGTTACAGCTTGGACATTATAGAACCGCTGTTACAAGTGATTGGAAGAGTGAAGTCGATGAGTCTTCTTTCTTTATTGCGACACAGGGAAAAACAAACCCTAAAGCTGAATTACTCGCAACCATTGATGCGTTTAATGGTAAAAACTTAAATAGTGAAGAAACTAACGTAATGATCTGTCGCTTTCCCGCTCGTTTTAACTGGTTAAAAACTAAAGTTGATAATGATTGGGGTGAGTTAGATTGCCCTGAATTGCAGCGATGGAAAACGGTTATTGACCCTGCTGGTATTACCTTAGTCTTCCCAACTGCTTTTATGAATAATCCTTCTTCAATGTTTGGCCATACTTTATTAAGAATCGATGCCAAAGATCAAACCCGAAATAAAGAATTAGTAGCATTTGCTGTTAATTTTGCCGCAGATCCAGATTTACATGATAATGCGGCTACCTACGCTTATAAAGGGTTAGTTGGGTCTTATCCTGGGCGTTTTTCTTTAATGCCCTATTATCGTAAAGTACGAGAATACAACGATTTAGAATCTCGAGATATTTGGGAATATAAACTGAATTTAACACCTATTGAAGTTGAGCGTGTGTTGTTGCATTTATGGGAATTACAATCAACTCACTTCGATTATTACTTTATTGATGAAAACTGCTCTTATCAGTTACTTTCTTTGTTACAACTTGCACGTGAAAATATTGATTTAACTTCTTCGTTCACGATGCAAGCTATTCCCTCTGATACTGTTGCAGTATTGAGAGATAATCAATTATTACAAGAGCCTAATTATAGACCAGCTTTTGGCACTAAGTTATTCCATTATTCACAACAACTTTCTGATACTGAATTAAAAGCCGCGCGTTCTTTGATGGAAGGCGGCGAGCTAGATGAAAGCGCATATACTATTCAACAGAAAGCAGCCATTTTAGAAATGGCTTATGAATGGTTAAATTTTGAATTTTATGATCTAGGGTTAGACCGTGACATCGTTGCACCACGTACTAATCGTTTATTAATGGCGCGAAGTAAAATAAAGTTACCATCACCTTTCACTCAACCACTGAAACCTAGTATATCGCCAGAGCAAGGGCATGGTTCATCACGTTTTGGTGTGTCTATTGCCGATACTGACAGTGATCAAGCTCGTTATAGTATATCTTATAGGCTGGCTTACCATGACTTATTAGATCAATCTGCTGGTTTTATCCCTGGCGCCCAGATTAGTTTTTTTGATATTGAAGCGAGCATTAATAATGCAAATAATAGCCGCTTGGAAAAACTGTATTTTATTGATGCAATGGCATTGCCTGTTGATAATAGAATTTTTGATAGCTGGTCTTGGAATATACGCATGGGATTTGATCGACAAGCTGATAAAAAAACGCAAAGTGGGCATTGGTTCACACAAGGTGGTTACGGCAAATCAATTGGTGATCCAAACCAATTACAAGCTTATTTATTAGGTTCTTTTGAACTAAACGGCGGTGACATCACCGATAATGATTTAAAGGCTGGAGTAGGCTCTGAATTAGGTGCTATTTGGCAAGTGAATACATCCAATAAGGCCGCTTTAATGGCGAATATAATGTATTTACCTGACTCCGATGTAGATTATCATTATCAGGTTGATCTCGACTGGAATTGGGCTTTTGAGCGCAATTGGGCGCTACGCAGTAAGTTGCGTCATCAAAAGTGGCGTGCTCAAGAGTCGATGGTTAAATTAACGTTATATCATTATTTTTAAGTTTTATAGCGACTCAGTTGTGGTGAACTCTTTCGCTTTTAGTAGCCACTCTGGTAGTTCTTTTTTACCTTGTTCTGATAATTGGTAAGTTCCTCTTTCTATTTTTTCAAACCAACCATAATAATCGTCACTTAAAAATCGTGTTGCCTGTGGTTCAGTGATGGCTTTATTGATATCCGCGCCTTTAGCTATTGGTTGTGCTAGAAAAAACTCTGCAACGCGAATGCAACGTTGTCTGTATGCAGTTAATCCTGCTTTAGAGCGTGTAGAGCCGCCTTTTTGCGTGTCACCTACTCGTTGGTTAAACTCTTTTAATAATCCGGACTGTTTACGTTTATTTTTGCGTGGCATGTAGTCTTGAGGATCAAATACCACCTCCACATATTGTTGCTCTTGTTGGATATCTACGACAATTAAACCGATTGCTAGTCGTTTAATTAGCTTTTTAACCTGTTTATTTTGTTTTTTATAAACAGTGCATTGTTTGGGTACTGCAATATAAACGATATCAGACAAACTAAATCTATCTACCGCTTGTAATAACAAAGTGATGTTTAAATTTAATTTTAATTCTACAATAATAATCTGGTCATTCTTTTTAGCGACGATATCGCAATTTTTTATCTCACCCTTAACTTCATAGTCTAAACATTGTAGATAGTTCTTAATCGGCAGATATAAATCACTTTCTTTTATTTTATTAGGCATTCTTAATAGTATTTCGCTTAAATTATATAGTTTGATTAGTATGTTACCTCAATCCCTGATAAGCAAATCGATGGTGTGCCGTTATTTTCCGTATCTATGTGTTAAATAGCCGTTCTTACTGTGATTATTGTTTTGATCATTTACCGCTAATTACACCAGATTAACTATGTCCCGGTGATCTAGGCGGTAATCATTATTAACTTTATGCTTTTATCGTTGCAGAGATAAGCAGGAGTGATCTCCCCATCATAATTAGACATCGCGACAGGTTTAAGTGTGAGCGCGATGCGTTAACTAAAACGACACTTTAGCCGGTGGGGTACCACAATATTAATTATGTTATCTGCGCAAAATTAGAGTTTCTTAGTGACCCATGTTTTGATCGCTGCCATCGTTATTGTTGTGATTAGTAAGTTGATACAGCAAGTAAGATTAAAATTGATTTATCATTTATTAAAGCTGACGGCTGAAAGTGAGTACTTACTTCTTATTATTTTTTTAAGTATTTTTCATATTGAATTGGTTGTTTATGTTCTATGTTGTTGGTAGTTAGGTATGGTTTAAATAGCTAGTCACTTAACTATAATTAGTATTATTTTTACACTCAGTCTGATAGTAGATCTATATAGTATTAAAATTATTCGATTTTGTTTGATCTACTTCTCTGCTATTCGCTTGTAAAGTTAGTCTATACCGCTATTGCCATTGGTATAATTGGCTCCAATAGGTATAATAGATTTCATTTTTTTCAATCAACTCGAAGCCTAAATCATGCAAAAATTCGATACAAAAACATTCCAAGGGCTGATTCTTGCATTGCAAGACTTCTGGGCTCGCCAAGGTTGTGCAATAGTTCAACCGCTTGATATGGAAGTTGGAGCTGGAACATTCCACCCACAAACCTTTTTACGTTCGATTGGTCCTGAGCCAATGAGCAGCGCTTATGTACAACCTTGTCGCCGTCCTACTGATGGTCGTTATGGTGAAAACCCAAATCGCTTACAACACTACTATCAATTCCAAGTCGTATTAAAACCATCTCCTAAAAATATTCAAGAGTTGTATTTACAATCGCTTGAAGAAATTGGTATCGATACCTCTATCCATGATATTCGTTTTGTAGAAGATAACTGGGAATCACCAACGTTAGGTGCTTGGGGACTAGGCTGGGAAATCTGGTTAAACGGGATGGAAGTGACACAGTTTACTTACTTCCAGCAAGTGGGGGGACTTGAGTGCTCTCCTGTTACCGGTGAAATTACCTATGGTTTAGAGCGTCTTGCTATGTATGTTCAAGGTGTGGATAGTATCTACGATCTCGTATGGACAGATGGCCCAATGGGTAAAGTGACTTACGGTGATATTTTCCATCAAAATGAAGTAGAACAATCGACCTACAATTTTGAATATGCCGATGTTGATGCATTATTTACACAGTTTGATCAATGTGAAAAAGATAGCCAAAAATTAATTGAAGCTAGCTTGCCGTTACCTGCTTATGAGCAAGTAATGAAAGCATCGCATGTTTTTAACTTGTTAGATGCTCGTCATGCAATCTCTGTTACTGAGCGCCAACGTTATATATTACGTGTGCGTTCGTTATCAAAAGCTGTTGCAGAGGCTTATTACGCTAAGCGTGAAGCACTTGGTTTCCCACTTTGTAAAAATTTAAATTAATAGAGGCAAGTTTAATGTCACAAGAAAATTTATTGATTGAGTTGGGAACCGAAGAGTTACCACCAAAATCACTTCGCAAACTTGCTGAGTCATTTGCTAGCAATATCGAAGCTGAACTAAATAAAGCTGAATTAACATTTGAAAAAGTTAATTGGTTAGCATCTCCAAGACGTTTAGCTGTAGTCGTCACTAATCTAGTCGCGACTCAAGCAGATAAAATAGTTGAAAAGCGTGGTCCAGCAGTAAACGTAGCATTTGATGAAAATGGTGTTGCGACCAAAGCGGCACAAGGTTGGGCACGTTCTAATGGCATTACCGTTGAAGAGGCTGAACGTTTAGTCACTGATAAAGGTGAATGGCTATTATTTAAGTCTGCGGTGAAAGGCCAACATATTAACAGTCTTATCCCTGCTATTGCGGAGTCGGCATTAGCTAAATTACCGATTGCAAAACCAATGCGTTGGGGAAGTGCAAGTACACAATTTATTCGCCCTGTGCATACCGTAACTATGTTATTTGGTAGTGAATTAATTCAAGGTGAATTATTAGGTGTTGCTTCAGATCGCACTATTCGTGGACATCGTTTCATGGGGGAAGCAGAGCTAACGCTATCACATGCGGATCAATATGAATCGTTATTAGATGATTCGGGTAAAGTTATTGTTGATTATGAACGTCGTAAAGCGATCATTCGTGAACAAGTAGAAGCCCTTGCTGCCCATGAAAATGGTGTTGCTGCAATTGATGATGAACTATTAGAAGAGGTTACTTCTTTAGTTGAATGGCCAGTAACATTAGTGGGATCGTTTGAAGAAAAGTTCTTAGCAGTTCCTTCTGAAGCGCTTATTTACACGATGAAAGATAATCAAAAATACTTCCCAGTATTAGATAAAGAAGGCAATTTATTACCACGCTTTATCTTTGTCTCAAATATTGTAAGTCGAGATCCTAAGCAAGTTGTTTCTGGTAATGAAAAAGTAGTGCGCCCTCGTTTAGCGGATGCAGAATTTTTCTTTGAAACGGATAAAAAGAAAACATTAGAAAGCCGTTTAGCATCGCTATCAACTGTATTGTTCCAAAAGCAATTAGGCACGTTAAAAGAGAAATCTGAACGTATCAGCGTCGTTGCTGAAAAAATAGCGACTAGTATTCAAGCCAATCCAGAGCACGCAAAGCGCGCTGGTTTATTATCAAAAGCAGACTTAATGTCTGAGATGGTAATGGAGTTCCCTGATGTTCAAGGTGTAATGGGGATGTATTATGCTCGCTTTGATGGCGAACATGAAGATGTTGCAGTGGCTTTGAATGAGCAATATTTACCACGTTTTGCTGGTGATAAACTACCTACTTCTTTAGTTGCTTGTGCCGTTTCATTAGCAGATAAATTAGATACGCTGGTGGGAATATTTGGTATTGGACAAGCACCTAAAGGTGACAAAGACCCATTTGCATTGCGTCGAGCTGCTATCGGTCTATTGCGTATCATTACAGATAAAAACTTAGACTTAGATATTGTTGATCTAGTTGAAATAGCTAAAACAGTGTACGCAGATAAATTAACAAATGATAATGTTGTTAACGATGTGGTTGATTTCTTATTTGCTCGTTTCCGTGCAACTTATCAAGCAAATGGTTATTCAGTTGAGTTAATTCAATCTGTTTTAGAGCGTCGTCCAACAAAACCGGTTGATTTTGAAAAGCGTATTAAAGCGGTTGCTAAGTTCCAAACGTTACCTGAAGCGGCACCAATCGCTGCTGCTAATAAACGTATTAGCAACATTCTTGCTAAAGTGACTGAAGAAATTAACAACGAAGTTAGTCAAGATTTGCTTCAAGAAGATGCCGAAATCGCACTTGTTGAAATTTTAGGCGCTCTAGAAAACAAGCTAAGCCCTTTATTTTTAGTCGGAGACTACGAGTCAGCCTTGTTTGAGTTAGCTAGCTTACAGACGCCTGTAGACGCTTTTTTCGATAATGTGATGGTAATGGCGGATGATTTAGCTGTAAAAAATAACCGTTTAGCCTTACTAAATCGTTTACGTAACTTATTTTTACAAGTTGCTGATGTGTCGGTGCTATAAATAATATTAACGATTAATACGAAAACGGTTAATCGTTGTTATAAAAAGCTCAGTTTATACTGAGCTTTTTTGTTTCACGTGAAACAATACTCGCAATCTTAATTATTTAAAAGGCTATTTAAGTTTGAAATAGCGAGATCACTTTTAAGACTCAAGCATATTACCTATCATTATCGGTCCTATCATTTAATATGTTAGATCGTAAACTAGACAGATTGCTTAAACACTACTCAAATTTAATCGTTGTTGTCTGTAATTGTTTCACATGAAACAATTGTTTTTTAAATTAATATTTTATTTTAATTCTCATTTTATATTCAGGATTTTTGCATGCCCTATTCAACATTTGGAAATAAATTTACACAGCACTCAGGCATAACAGAGTTAATGGATGATCTAAATAAAGGCGTAAAAGGCGGTGATGATATTTTAATGCTAGGTGGTGGTAATCCCGCCTCTATTCCGGCTATTCAAAAACGATTCACTGACCTAATGCAAGACTTATTAAATGAAGGGAAGTTAGTTGATACGCTCGCTAATTATGATGGGCCTCAAGGGAAAGATAGTTTTATTACTGCACTGGCAGAACTATTTAATGACTTATATGATTGGAATTTATCTTCTGAAAATATAATGTTAACTAATGGTAGTCAAAATGCATTTTTCTACCTATTTAATTTATTAGCGGGTGATTTTAGCAATGGAAAAAAACGTAAAATATTATTTCCATTAGCACCTGAATATATTGGTTATGCTGATGCCAGCGTTTCAGAAGCATCATTTGTTGCTGTTCGACCTAAAATTACGGAATTAGAAAATCAACAATTTAAATATCATGTTGATTTTGATGCGTTAGAAATAACTGATGATATTGGTGCTATTTGCGTATCTCGTCCTACTAATCCAACGGGTAATGTTTTAACTGATAGTGAAATAGATAAGTTAGATAAGCTAGCTAAACAGCATAATATTCCGCTTATTATTGATAATGCTTACGGTACTCCTTTCCCTAATATTATTTTCGAGAATGTTAAGCCTCATTTTAATAACAATACTATTTTATGTATGAGCTTGTCTAAATTCGGTTTACCTGGTGCACGTTGCGGTATTGTGATTGCCAATCAAAGTATTATTAAAGCCATGTCTAATCTATCGGGCATTATGGCACTATCCCCTGGGGGAATTGGCCCTGAAATTGTATTGCCTCTCGTAAAAACAAAAGAAATTATTACGTTGAGTGATAATGTAATTAAACCTTTTTATCAACAAAAATCTCAAATAGCTATGTCGTTATTATTGAAAAAAATAACTAATAAAAACTTCAGAATTCATAAAGCTGAAGGTGCATTATTTCTTTGGCTTTGGTTTAAAGATTTACCGATTAGCTCGAATGAACTTTATAAGAGATTAAAAGAGAAAGGTTTGATTGTTGTTTCTGGGCATTATTTTTTCCCTGGACTTGATCAGGATTGGAAGCATACACATGAATGTATTCGTCTCAATTATGCACAAGAAAGTGATGTTGTTGAACGTGGTGTTGATATTTTAGCGTCGGTTGTGAATGAGTTATATCAACAGAAATGATAATAAACTTTGGATAGGTTGTTTCACGTGAAACAACCTATAGCGACTTTTAAAGCAAAGAGTATTTTTAAAGGAAAGAATTAAAATATAAACTCAAATCAATAAACTCGAATCAAGGTGAAGACCAATTCACTAACCTTTTCTTTATAAATACTCTCTTCCTCTTTCCCTCTATTTCTTATTAATATTCTTAGTGTTTTAATTTTACTATCAATGAGTTTAATACTTCGCTGATTGTTTTAATGCTGGCACTTGATTGATTAATTTTTTGTAGATGTGTACTGACTTGATGAGTGTGCTTTTCAATCGTTTTCGTGTTTATTGCAACCTCATTAATAGTGATTGACTGCTGCTCTGTTGCGGTTGCTATAGTATTGTTATGTTCATATATACTATCAATAATATGGGAAACTGAATTTAGTTCTTCTTGTACTGATAAACTATGGTTTGCACAATCAATTGCTGCATTACTTTGTAATAACACCATCTCGTTTGCTTCAGTCGTTGTTGATAGTAAATGATCAATGATGGTTTGTATTTCTTTTGTGGAATGTGATGTTCTAATTGCTAAAGCACGTACTTCATCAGCTACTACAGCAAAGCCTCGGCCTTGCTCTCCTGCCCTAGCCGCTTCGATAGCTGCATTTAAAGCTAATAAGTTAGTTTGTTTAGATACGTTATTAATCACTTCTAATACATTATTAATAGAGGCAGTGTCGGCAGTTAATTTTGTTACTACTTTACTTAACGATAAAATATTATCAGATAGTTTTTGAGTTCTATTTACTTGTAACGCTAATGTTGTACTTGCCATATCAACTAGTTTAACGGCTTTATTTGTCTGCTGACAAGTTTCTGCTGCACTCTCGGTAACATCAGTAAATGAATTTGATAGAGCTAAAATGGAGTACGTTACTAACTCTGTTTGCTTTTGTTGCTGTTGACCGCTCTCTGCGGCTTGTAGAGTACGTTCTTGTAATAAGTTACTCTCTATTAAGGATTGTTCTGATTGTGCCTTTAAGGCACTTGTAAGGTCCATCAAATATCTTTGTAATTGCTCGCAACGGAGAGTCACTGAAGTGAATTCTGATAGTTGGCTTTTGATAGTGAATTTTTTACTAAAATTTCCCGTTGTTAATGCATCAAAAAATGGCAAAAGCTGGCGAATAAAATGTAAGCTTTTGAACTGTAGCCATGCAGATATTGTTAGGATCAAAATAAATATTAGTAACGTAAAGGTGCCAATTAATTTTACTTTTTTGGTTATTTCCTGTTTTTGTTGATCGACCACATTTGAATATAAGGTAAAACTTCGAACTAAATTATTTAACGCGAGTGTTATTTGTTCTTGGCTGCTCACTATGGCCGTTAATATTTTAGTTGTGTTGGTTAGTTCTTTGGGATAACGCCTAGTTAAACTGCTTAAATCATTAATGCTTTGCTTCGTTAAATCAACAGTCTCTGGCTCATCAAAACTAAATCCGTCGACTTCTTCTGTGGTATATAAAAGTAAACTAGGTAAAGCATCGAGTTGATCAATATTACTTTGAACTATTTCATTTTCTGTTAACAGTTGTTGTTTTGTTTGTGAATTATTTAGTTGTAAATAGCGTTGTCTTAATAACGCAATTTTTTGTAACTGTTGACTTAAAGTTAATAATTGTTGCAGATATTGTGTTTTAACTATCATGCTAACGTCGGATTTTTTAGTTAAAGCAATTAAATCAGATATTAGATCATGTCGTTCTACTTCGTTATTTATTAATAAAATTTCTGGATTTGCAGCCAATTTCCCTGCTGCTCTTGCCTGTTGAATCGCTTTCTGTAATTTTGTAATTAGTATAATGACTGAGTCTGATTGCCTTTGTTCAAGCCAGTCTATAGGTGTATCACGTAGTTTTTCTAGTTTATTACTTGCATCAAGTAATTTATTAGCATCACCTGAAGCAAGGTAATGTTGTAAAGAAAGTGCTACATCAGAGGCTAATTCCGATTTTATAGCATGGTAAGACTGATTGATTTGATATGGCTTATCCATCTCATGCCATGCCCATATTATAAAAGCACTGATGAGAATAAGTAATAAGGCAATACAACAAGAAATAAATTTTGTAAGTAAGTTAATTGACATTATGCGATGCTTATAAAAAAGTTAAAAGCAGAGCATACAACTTGAATATTGCAGTTATATTGCAAAAAATAACCATTTAGAGGTGTAAATGAGTTCTCTAGAAAGTGTAGAGTTTATTTAGATATATTTATCAATGGCATAAAAAATCCAGCTGCTAGGCTGGATTTTTATATTCTTCAATTTTAACAACCTTTAAAAGTTGCTAATTATATGAAGCTTAGATATCAATATTTCCGACACGTAGTGCATTTTTCTCGATAAATGCACGACGAGGCTCAACATGGTCACCCATTAAGGTTGTAAATAATTGGTCCGCACCAACAGCATCATCAACCGTCACTTGAAGCATGTGACGCGTACTAGGATCCATCGTTGTTTCCCATAGTTGACTTGGGTTCATCTCTCCCAGACCTTTATATCGTTGAATATATAAACCACGTTTTGATTCATGCATTAACCAGTTTACTGCTTCAATAAAGTTTTCCACTGGTTTAGTACGTTCACCACGTTGAATATAAGCACCTTCTTCTAATAGGTTCTGTATTTCTACACCTAAAGCAACTAATGATTTGTATTCAATTGAACCAAAGAACTCTTCATCAAAAGTATAAATAGTATCAACACCATGTTTACGTACAGTAAACAAAATTTTGTTGGTTAATTCATCTTCTGACTTAACGACATTAGCTTTATAGATGGTCCCTTCTAAATCTTGGCGGTTTAACACCTCAATAATAGTTTCCATCCATGTTGTTACTTTATCTGCATTCACTAGATCTTCAGCTTTTAATTCAGGCTGATAGATCAGTTTATCCAATACAACATTTGGGTAACGACGTGTTAAGCGAACAATCGTTTCTTGTGCAGTACGATAACGTTCAATCATACCTTGTAAAAATAAGCCGGTGATACCAGGTGCATCAGCACTTACGTGTAAAGATGCGCCTTCCATTGCGAGAGCAGTTAAGTAAGCTTGTAACGCTGGATCATCTTTTAGGTATTGCTCTTGCTTGCCTTTTTTCACTTTATAAAGCGGTGGTTGAGCAATGTAAATGTAACCATTTTCAATTAACTCAGGCATTTGACGATAGAAGAACGTTAATAATAGCGTACGAATGTGAGAACCATCGACGTCGGCATCGGTCATGATGATGATGCGATGATAACGGGTTTTCTCTGGGTTATATTCGTCGCGGCCAATACCACAACCTAATGCTGTAATTAGCGTTGCTACTTCTTGTGAAGATAACATCTTATCAAAGCGTGCTTTTTCAACGTTAAGAATTTTACCCTTAAGCGGTAAAATAGCTTGGTTCTTACGAGATCGGCCTTGTTTCGCACTTCCGCCAGCCGAGTCCCCTTCCACTATATATAGTTCAGAAAGTGCAGGGTCTTTTTCTTGACAATCTGCCAATTTACCCGGTAAACCTGCTAGATCTAATGCGCCTTTACGACGAGTCATATCACGTGCTTTACGAGCTGCTTCACGTGCGCGTGCGGCATCAACAATTTTACCAACAATGATTTTTGCTTCCGTTGGGTTCTCTAGTAAGAACTCTTGCAAGCGTTCATTCATTGCACCTTCAACAATTGGTCTTACTTCAGATGACACTAAACGGTCTTTTGTTTGTGAAGAGAATTTTGGATCGGGCACTTTAACAGAAATAACCGCTGTTAAACCTTCACGTGAATCACCACCTTCAGTCGAGGTTTTGTTCTTATTGTTTTTAACTTTTGCTAGTTCTTTCTCAATGTACGAGTTTAAGGTACGCGTTAATGCACCGCGGAAACCCGTTAAGTGAGAACCACCATCACGTTGAGGAATATTGTTGGTGAAACAGTAAATATTTTCTTGGAAACCATCATTCCATTGCATTGCAACTTCAACTGCAGTGCCATCTTCATGTTCTGTATTAAAGTGGAATATTTTATTATGTACTGGTGTTTTGTTCTTATTTAAATATTCAACAAAAGCGTGTATACCACCTTCATAATGGAAATGATCTGCTTTATCTTCTTCACGTTTATCTATTAATTTAATAGATACACCAGAATTCAAAAATGATAATTCACGTAAGCGTTTAGCTAAAATGTCATATTGAAATGTCACATTTGAGAAGGTCGATGGGCTAGGCCAAAAACGAATCTCTGTACCGGTTTGATCTGTATCACCGATAACCGCGATTGGCGCTTCTGGCTCACCTTTTGCGTAAGTTTGTTGGTGAATATTACCGCTACGCTTAACCGTCAAACGTAGTTTGTCAGATAATGCATTTACTACCGATACACCTACACCGTGTAATCCACCAGATACTTTATAAGAGTTATCATCGAATTTACCACCGGCGTGTAACACGGTCATTATTACTTCAGCTGCAGAAACACCTTCTTCTTCGTGCATATCAACTGGAATACCACGGCCATCATCACGTACTGATACACTGCCGTCAGTATGGATAGTACAAATAATATCGCTACAGTGGCCTGCTAGAGCTTCATCGATTGAGTTATCTAATACCTCAAAAACCATGTGGTGTAGACCCGTACCGTCATCGGTATCACCGATATACATGCCAGGGCGTTTGCGAACCGCATCTAACCCTTTTAGTACTTTAATACTTGACGAATCATAACTATTCTCAGCCATAAAACTTTCACCTTTCTACTGTAATTTTACCCTGTTTCACGTGAAACAGAGTGCGTTCTTGCGTAAATAAATCTCCGATGCTCTGCGCTGAAATAGCGCTAATAAACACCTGAGCATCGGACTCTATAATATGTTTTGCTAATAGTGTTTGCTTGTTGCTATCGAGTTCAGAACTGAAGTCATCAATTAAAAAAACACACTGCTTATTGTCGATGGAATTTAAAAACAACCCTTGTGCTAAACGTAATGCATAAACAAGTAGCTTTAACTGCCCTCTCGATAAAACATCAGAAACAGGTAAGTTATTGATTTTTAATTTTAAATCCGCCTTTTGTGGACCAATACTTGTATAACCTAATTGCTTATCTCGATGAAAATTGTCGGATAAATATTGTGCTAACGGCTTATTGTTTTTGTCCCAACCACAAAAAAATTGACTCTTGATAGTAAACTCGGGCAGAAAATCTGCAATAGTTTGTACTATTAAAGGCTCTAATTTCGCAAAGTAATCGGCTCTCTGTGCGCTTATTTGCTCACTCAAGACACAAAGTTCATTATCCCATACTTGAAGCTCTTTGTAAGCGTTACATTGCTTTAAAGCGGCATTCCTTTGTTTTAAAAGTCGCTTTATGCGAGACCAGTTACTATAAAACAAAGGATCATGATAAAAAACGCCCCAATCTAAATAAGCACGGCGATTTTTAGGACTTCCTGATAATAAAGAATAGCTTTCAGGCGTGATTAATTGCATCGGAATGTATTGTGTTAATGACGCTAACTTCTTAACTATCTGACCATCGATTTTAAGGGTAGTTTCACCGCCTCTCGACTTTTGTAAACCGATTGGAAAAACGCGCTGCTGGAAATTGATTTCGCTATAAAGTGTAAAATGAGCTTGGTCGTGTTGAATAACTCTATTGGTTAAATGAGTTCGAAAAGAACGGCCTAATCCAAGTAGGTAGATAGCTTCCAGTAATGACGATTTGCCACTACCATTTTCACCAACAATTAAATTAATTTTGCAGTCAAAGATGAGTGTAGCGGAGTCGATATTACGGAATTGGTTAATGATTAATTTCTGTAATGACATTAATCAATTCCTTAAATAAAACGTGATAGGTGCAATTGTTAATCGTTAAAGGCGCATTGGCATTAATACGTATAGTGAGTCATCACTATCAAGAGATTCTATCAAAGCACTGTGATCAGATGTACTGAAGGTGATTTTTACTTGTTCGCTTTTCAAGGTGTTTAATACATCCAATACATAACTTACATTAAAACCTATTTCTAACTCTGCAGAATGATAATCTACATCGATATACTCTTCTGCTTCTTCTCGTTCTGGATTATTGGCGGTAATTTTTAATAAGTTTTCAGATAGTGTTAAGCGCACACCGCGGAATTTTTCATTGGATAAAATGGCTGCGCGAGTGAAAGCTTGTTTTAGCGTTTCACGACTAGATATTAATTCTTTATCACCATTTCGCGGAATAACACGTCGGTAATCAGGAAAACGTCCATCGACTAATTTAGTGGTGAATACAAATCCATCAATCACAGCACGTAAGTTGTTTTTACCTAATTGAATGGTAACGTTAGCTTGCTCTTTATCTAATAGCTTAACCAGTTCTAAGACCCCTTTTCGAGGCACAATAACGGATTGCTCTTCAATCGCTTGGTCAATATTAATAGAACAGGATGCTAAGCGATGCCCATCAGTAGAAACACTACGTAAAGTATTACCTGACACTTCAAAGAACATACCATTCAAGTAATAACGGACATCTTGGCTAGCCATTGCAAACTGCGTGAATTCAATGAGCTTTTTAAATTCATTTTGCGGTACGGTTAATTCGATCAAACTTTGCCATGTTTCAATATTTGGAAAGTCAATCGAAGGTAAGGTTGAAAGTAAATAACGGCTTCGACCAGATCGAACAGTTACCCGTTCATTTTTTACTTCAAAAGTGACTTCACAGGGATCGGCTAATCCGCGACAAATATCTAATAATTTACGCGCTGGTACAGTAATTGCACCATCTTCAGATGCTAGATCTAATGGAATTTGTGCCATTAATTCTACTTCTAAATCTGTACCCGTTAGGTTTAAAAAGTTATCTTTTACTTCAATCAGTATGTTACCCATAATAGGTAAAGCTGGGCGCCCGCCCGCAACTGAGCCGACTACTAATTGTAGTGGGCGTAATAAAACTTCACGAGAGATAGTAAATTTCATCAGATAACCTTTTCTTACATGGACAATGTGCGGATAAGTATTTTGTAGTCTTCTTGAATATCATTATTTTCACGACGCAATTCTTCTACTTTGCGGCAAGCATGCAATACCGTGGTATGGTCTCGACCGCCAAATGCTTCACCAATTTCAGGTAAGCTATGTTGGGTTAACTCTTTTGCTAATGCCATGGCTATTTGACGTGGACGAGCGACCGTACGAGTACGACGTTTTGAGGACATATCAGAAATTTTTATACGATAGTGCTCAGCGACGACTTTTTGAATGTTATCAACCGTAGTTTGTTTGGTATGAACTGCTAACATATCACGCAGTGCATCTTGTACTAGCGGAATAGTAATATCCTGCCCTGTAAATTGTGCTTTTGCTGAAATATTCGCAATCGCCCCTTCTAAAACACGTACATCGGTAATAGTTAATCGTTTTGCGATAAAGAAGGCAACATCATCGGGTAAATGTAAACCACGCTCTTCCGCTTTAGTAATTAAGATTGCAACACGCGTTTCTAATTCTGGCGGATCAATTGGAATTGATAATCCCCAACCAAAACGTGTACGTAGTCGTTCATCAATCCCTTCAATTTCTTTAGGGAAACGGTCACTGGTTAAAATTACTTGTTGATGCGCATCTAACATTGAGTTAAATGTTTGGAATAATACTTCTTGAGATCGGTCTTTACCTGCGAAAAAATGAATATCATCGATTAATAGTGCATCTAACGACGCGTAATATTCTTTAAATTGCTCAATGGTATTATTACGGATTGAATTGATCATATCTTGAACAAAACGTTCTGAACGAATATACACAACTTTGCTGTCAGGATTTTCTGCCACAATGGCATTACCCACGGCATGTAATAAATGTGTTTTACCTAAACCTGGATGTGCATATAAAAATAATGGGTTATAAACATCACCAGGATTTTCTGCAATTTGTTGTGTTGTTGCAATTGCAAAATTATTTGATTTACCTTCTACAAAGTTATCAAATGTATATTTTTTAATTAAATTGCTTTTATGCGCAACAGTTGGTGACTTTGACTCACCTTCCCACGGTTGGTTAGTATTTAAAACAGGCGCTGCTTTTTGTGCCGCTGGTTTATTAGCTGCAGCATTTGCAGTACCGACTAATAAACGTATCTTTATAGTTTGATTGGCATCTATTGCGTGGATTAATGTTTGTAATTTAGTCTCAATGATATCCATATACTTTTCACGTACCCACTCACTGGTATATTTATTTGGTGAGTATAATGACAGTACATTATTATCATATTCTGCCTGTAGAGGACGTAACCAAGTGCTAAAGTCTCCTGCTGATAGCTCATCTTTTAATTGTGCTAAACATTCTTGCCAAATAGCGAGGGACATCGTCGAACTCCAGTAGATACATTAGGGCGGATAATTCTACCGACAAGAGCGGCATTACGCCATAAGATCTGTTAACAAAAAGAAAAAAAAGATCCTTGTATTTTGTTGCATTCAATGTTTAAAGCATCCACAAGCATGTAACTAGGTAGCATCTGGCATCTCGTACTTTATCCACAACAAGATAGTTTAGCCATTCAGAAATAAAGCTTGACAAGATCGCGGAAGATCCTTGCTAATTAGCGCTGCTTATATATAATCTTGCCACCCTAACTTTTGAGTTTGGCTCGTAGAGATAATTTATCTTCTTAGTATCAATTTCTAAGGAGTATGAATTTAATCTGCCAGAAAGAAGCATCTCTGATTGACTTTTAGTCGATCAATCAATAGAATTCGCTCTCTTTTTAATCGGCTAATGCTTTTAATTATTCTTGCCTGGTTACTTTTCGAAGTAATTAAGCTTATTTTTTAAAAAAACTAGCTACTGTACAGTACTTAACAATAAGTGGAAAAGAGCATGAAACGTACTTTTCAACCAAGCAACATCAAGCGTAAGCGTTCACACGGTTTTAGAACTCGTATGGCGACTAAGAACGGTCGTGCCGTATTAGCTCGTCGTCGTGCTAAAGGCCGCGCTAGCTTAAGCGCATAATTTACCAGACGTGGTGAATTATTCGTTTTCTCGGGAGTTACGTTTGTTAACTCCCGAAGATTTTCAACCTGTATTTAAAAATGCTATTCCGGCAGTATCTCCACACTTAACTCTTCTTGCTAGAAAAAATACCCTAGAACACCCTCGTATTGGTATGGCTATTCCTAAAAAGCACATTAAACATGCTGTAGGACGTAATCGTATCCGTCGCATTGTAAGAGATCATTTCCGCCTTCAACAACATGAGCTTCCAAACATCGATATCGTCGTCGTTGCCAAAGCTGGTATTGCTGATTTATCAAATCAAGAACTTCATAAAGTATTGGATAAGTTATGGCGAAAATTAGTGCAGCGTTGCAATGGATAGCAATTAAATGTATTCGTGGTTATCAGTTAGTTATTAGTCCTATGATTGGACCTCGTTGCCGATTTACGCCAACTTGTTCACATTATGCGATAGAAGCAATTAAGAGTCATGGTATGATAAAAGGATGTTGGCTAGCGGCTTGTCGTCTTGTAAAATGTCATCCTTTTCATGAAGGGGGATATGATCCTGTACCTCCTTGTTGCGCTACTAAAAATAAACCTAAACCTTAGAGATAAAATACGTTATGGAATCACAACGCAATTTACTTTTCCTCGCACTCTTGTTTGTTAGCTTCTTGCTATATCAAGCCTGGGTTGTTGAGCAAAACCCTCAGCCAATTGCTGCTGCGCAAACGACTGAACAAAGCACTACAACACAATCATCAGTTCCATCGACTAGTAATCATAGTGCTGATATACCAACTTCATCAGATGATACTGCTTCTGTACAAGTACCAACACAAGCATCAACTAACGCGATTGCTGTTTTAGCTAACGATCAATTACGTTTAGAAATTACTTTAGTAGGTGGTGATGTCATTGTTGCTGATTTAATCGGTCATGATGATTCATTAGATTCAGGTGTTCCATTTCGTTTATTAGAAAATGATAATGGCTTTACCTACATCGCGCAAAGCGGTCTAATTGGAAAGCAAGGCCCGGATGCAAATCCTAAAGGACGCCCTTTCTATAGCGTTGATAAGACTGAAAATGTTATCTCTGAAGGCCAAGACTCGGTTTCTACTGCATTACGCTATGTAGATCAAGCTGGTAACGTATTTATTAAAACGTTCACATTAAACCGTGGCGAATTCAATGTACATGTAGATTATACTATTGAAAATAAATCAGATAGTGAAATCAATGTTCAGTTATACGGGCAGTTAAAAGAATCATTAGAAGAGCATTCTACAAATCTAATGATGCCGGTTTATCGTGGTGGTGCTTACTCCACAACTGATACTAAATACAGTAAATACAAATATGACGAAATGGTTGAACGTAACCTGAACAAATCAACTGAAGGTGGTTGGGTTGCAATGTTACAGCACTATTTTGTTTCTGCTTGGATCCCGTCTCCAACAGACAATAATTTGTTGTACAGTAATATTATCCAGAATAAAGATGCGGCCATTGGTTTTAAATCTCCAATTAAAACTATCGCACCTAACAGCACTGAAAAATTTGCTACTAACCTTTGGATAGGTCCTAAATTACAAGAAGAAATGGCACAAGTTGGTGAGAACTTAGACTTAACTGTAGATTACGGTTGGTTATGGTGGCTTGCACAACCGTTATTTAAATTGTTGTTATTCTTCCAAGGTATTGTTGGTAACTGGGGTGTGGCAATTATTTTGATCACCTTTACAGTTAAAGGTGTGTTATACCCACTGACTAAAGCGCAATATACGTCAATGGCTAAAATGCGTTTACTACAACCTAAAATCCAAGCATTACGTGATCGTTACGGTGAAGACCGTCAAAAAGTATCAAAAGCAATGATGGAAATGTATAAAGAAGAGAAAGTGAACCCATTAGGCGGTTGTTTCCCTATCTTATTACAAATGCCAATATTCATCGCTTTATACTGGTCATTAATGGAAGCGGTTGAATTACGCCATGCACCATTTATGTTCTGGATCCAAGATTTGTCAGTACAAGACCCATTCTACATACTGCCAATTCTAATGGGTGTAAGTATGTTCTTCATTCAAAAAATGTCTCCTGCTACGGTTCAAGACCCAATGCAGCAGAAAATAATGAAGTTTATGCCTGTTGTCTTTACTTTCTTCTTCTTGTGGTTCCCTGCAGGTCTAGTACTTTACTGGCTAATGAGTAACATCGTGACATTAGTACAGCAAACTATTATTTACCGTCAGTTTGAAAAGCAAGGTTTAGGACATAAAAAATAGTTTAACTATTTAACTATTTAACTATTTAACTTTTGCATAAAGCATCATAAATAATTATATTATTTAATCATTGAGAAAAGGCGACTATAATAGTCGCCTTTTTTATTGCCTTTATTTTTAGGAACAGAACATGATAAAAGCGACTGATACTATTGTTGCACAAGCAACTGCACCTGGCCGTGGCGGCGTTGGCATTGTGCGTGTTTCTGGGCCTGATGCAGAAGCGGTTGCACAGATTGTTTTAGGTAAACTACCTAAAGTACGTTACGCGGAATACCTGCCTTTTCACGATCAAAATAATGAAGTCCTAGACCAAGGTATTGCATTATTATTTAAAGGACCGAATTCATTTACCGGTGAAGATGTCTTAGAATTACAAGGTCATGGTGGCCCAGTGGTGATGGATATGCTGATCAAAGCTGTTTTAACTATTAAAAATCTTCGTAGCGCTAACCCTGGTGAGTTCTCAGAGCGAGCATTTATGAATGACAAGCTTGATTTAGCACAAGCAGAAGCGATTTCAGACTTAATTGAAGCTAGCTCAGAGCAAGCTGCTAGAAGTGCTTTACATTCATTACAGGGGGAGTTTTCCAATAAAGTAAATGAACTGGTTGAAAGCCTTATCTATTTGCGAATTTATGTGGAAGCTTCCATTGATTTTCCCGAAGAGGAAGTTGATTTTTTAAGTGATGGAAAAATTGCTAGCGATTTATACAAAATTATAGACAACCTAAGCGCCGTTAAAGAACAAGCTAAGCAAGGTGCTATTTTACGTGATGGAATGAAGGTGGTGATTGCTGGGCGACCTAATGCTGGTAAATCAAGCCTATTAAATACCTTAGTGGGCAAAGAAAGTGCGATTGTGACAGATATTGCCGGTACAACACGAGACGTGATGCGAGAGCATATTCATATCGATGGTATGCCATTGCATATAATTGACACTGCTGGCTTGCGTGAAGGTGCTGATGAAGTGGAACGTATCGGTATTGAACGAGCGTGGACTGAAATTAATAATGCCGATCGTATTTTGTTTATGCTGGATGCCACCACGACAGACGCAGAGGATCCACGCGAAATCTGGCCTGATTTTATTGATCGTTTACCGAATAATGTAGGCTTAACCGTGGTGCGCAATAAAGCCGATCTAACAGGTGAAACATTGGTCACAACAGAGCATGATAATCATCCTGTTTACCGTATTTCGGCTAAAACTGGTTTGGGTGTCGATGATTTAAAACAACACCTTAAAGATATTATGGGGTATCAAGGTAATACTGGAGGTGGGTTTATGGCAAGAAGACGCCATTTAGAAGCCATTGACCGAGCTGAACAACATTTATTAGAAGGTAAAGTGCAGCTTGAAGAATACCAAGCCGGTGAATTATTAGCAGAAGAGTTACGTTTAACACAGCAACATTTAAGCGAAATCACAGGGGAATTTACTTCTGATGATTTATTAGGACGTATTTTTTCTAGTTTCTGTATTGGTAAATAAAGGTTTAAAATCTATTTTATTAAACCGCCTATCTGGCGGTTTTTTTATCTTAAAAATTTTAATGCCTTGAAGTAAGACAAATACTCGCGACTTGATTCTAACAAGCCTAAATATTATTTAAAATAAATTGAACTTTTTTAAAAATCATTAATATTAGTAATATTTTTGTCATACAAAATCCCTAGACTGCTTCTCCGTGAACAGCACTTAGCTGTTGAACAAAAATTATATTCCTTAGATATTATTTTAAATAAAACACGGATGAATCATGAAAAAAACATTATTAGCAACAGCAATTCTAGCAACCGTAGTGTCAGCAACGGCAAACTCTGCAACAGTATATGACAAAGACGGTACAACGCTAAAAGTAGGTGGTCGTGCTGAAGTACGTGCTGAGTTTATTGATAATGATGAAGGCTCGATTACTGATGAAAGTCGCGCTCGCATTAACTTTGGTGGTGAAACTAAAATTTCAGAATCATTAACAGGTTTTGGTTTCATGGAATATGAGATTAAACCAGGTGAAGAAGCTAAAAACCGTTATTTATTCGCCGGTTTCGCAACTGAATTTGGTAAATTTTCTTACGGTCGTCAAGATACAGCGAATGTACAAGTATCTGACATGACTGATATTGCTTCTTATCATTCCGGTATTCAGCAAGTATTTGATGCTTCATCGGATAAAGAAGATAATACTTTTCTTTACTCGAACAAGTTAACGGATCAATTAACGCTACAAGCTAACTATACGGCGAGTGATGTTGATGATAGTGATTCATATGCTATCTCTGGTCTGTATGAGTTCGATTTTGGTTTAGCGCTTGCTGCTTCTTACACTGATACAGAAGCAGACCAAAACCAAGCAACATTAGGTGCTGCATATACACTAGATAATCTATATGTTGCTGTTACCTACGCGATGGGGGATATTGATGCTGATAATGATTTCAGATCGATAGAAGCAGCCGTTCAATATAAATTTACCAAAGAGTTTCGCATGATAGGTATTATTGGGCAGGCAGAAGAAGCGGATGTAGATACAGAAGACTTTTACGCAATAGAAGCACAATACCGATTTAATAAATCCATTCGAACTTATGTTTCCTACGCACTCAACAACCTCGATGACAGTGACGATTCATTAATTGCAGGTGTTCGTTATAATTTTTAATGACAACTACAACAGCATTCATAAACAATCTCGGCACTGCCGAGATTGTTTTATTTTAAGGAGGATTGCAATCTGTGTAGCAATACTATTTTTTTACTAATTATACCAATCTAAGAAATTATCTAGTCATTTATGCTTGTTAAAATGAATCCTAGGTTCGTTGTTGATTTTGTAATGAGAATAACTAGTTGCTGCAATCAGTGCCTTGCTATCATTCATTTTCCCTAACGCCTAAATAGACCATTTATTTATCCAGATAAGTATTAAAAAGAGTATTTCTGTTTTTCATTCAGTATTAATAGCTAGCGATTATTCAAACATCCCCTTGGTGCTACTTTTTCTCTCTTCGTGATTGTTCATTTAATTCGGTCGAATATATAACGGGACAATCAAATATCATATTTTATGACTTTATTTTTTTAGACTAGTTAGCCCTTCAGTTTACATTACTTCACGATTTCTCAATTTTTGAGTTTTTATCGATTGGGATGATTGGAGGTATTTCTGCCCCTTTAAGGGCAATTTTGACAAAATTAGAGTGTTAAATGAAGAAGTATAACCTGCATAAGCACTCCTTATTTTTCGATTTAACTGCATAATAAAGCAACAAAAATTGATCCTATTCACCCATTTGCAATGATTTTTTAATCAAATAGTCCGCATTACTTAGCTTTACTGTTTTTCTTCTACTATTTTTTTGTGAGACATTGACCATTGCAAGTAGGGGAAATAGCACTATTTATTAGGTTTATTTAGCTAGTCATACAAATAAAAATAACGTTAAGGTATTGATTTATAATCTTTTGATTGTTTTTTGTTCGTGTAAGCCAATAATTAATGCAAATAAAACTGCAATTATTAATTAACAAAGACGTAATATTCATCTCGCAAACGGGGAGTTGATTTACAGGATGTAGACATCAAACCATCGCATTGTCAGGATGACAATAGGACCTCTCAGGATGAGAGTTTATAAAACAGGATGTTTTATAGTCATGGAAGAAAAGGACACTCTAGGATAGAGTTTTTAGTATCTACTAGGATTGTGGATATTAAGTCAAGATGACAAAGAAGGACACCTCCTAAGGAAAGGGAGATGATGGATAAACAGGATGTTATCTAATACGGATGTTACAAGGACGAGCCCAAAGGAGTTGGGAAGTGGACGCCTAGTATGGCATGGTCAAAAGGATGTAACGCATGGAGCATCAACTATCACGGATTCGATAGAGAGACTAAATTAAGGGCAGCTTCGGCTGCCCTTTCCTTTTTCTGCTTTTTAATTCACGCTAACTGGCTTTTCAAGCTATCTTCTAATAACTCATACTTAAATTTAAACCCTGCTTTTATCAATTTTGTTGGTCGAACATTAGTGCTCGATAATAATAATTCTTCTCCCATTTGTGCAAATAAAATCTTTACCATCAATGCTGGTAATGGGAATATACAAGGTCGTTTTAAAGTGTTGGCCAATATGACTGAAAAAGTTTGGTTATCAACGGGGTTTGGAGCAACTAGATTAACAGGCCCTGACAAAGAATGATGTTGCATAATAAATAAAATGGCATTCAACTCGTCTTGTAAGTCTATCCAGCTCATCATTTGTTTACCACTACCTATTCTCCCTCCCACTCCCATTTTAAAAGGTGTTAGCATTTTAGCTAATGCTCCGTCTTTTTTACTCAAAACGATACCAGTACGTATATTAACAACACGAGTCTTAGTTTGATCGACTTGTTGACTAACACATTCCCATTGTGATGCTAATTGGCTGACAAAGTCGGTACCTTTAACTGATTTCTCATCGACGGGTTGTTGACCACTATTACCGTAAAATCCAATCGCAGAAGCACAAATAAATAAGGTGGGAGGTGTGGCAGAATTATTGATGTAATCGACCATTAATTGAGTTGATTGTAAGCGGCTTTTGCTTATTTTTTCTTTAACTTTATCGGTCCAACGTGACTTCGCTATATTCTCTCCAGCTAAATGAATAATGATGTCTGGATTAGGGTGTCCGTTTAGCTGTATTTCTTGGGCTTGAATATTCCAATAAGGTGAAGAGGTATTAGGAGTACGAGTTAAGGTATAAACATTGTAACCATGAGTGTTTAAAAGCGAGACTAATGAACTACCGATTAAACCTGATGAGCCAGTGATCAGTACATTTATTTTATTTTCAGTTACTTTACTCATAGTCACTCCTTAATCTTATTAGGACTACATACGTTAGTAATGATAAAATGGATCTTTATTTTTTAGATGAACCAGAATTATGCTGTTAATGATCGATAATTATGACTCCTTTACTTATAACTTAGTTCAGTATTTTGGTGAGCTACAGCAGAAAGTGATCATTAAACGCAATGACCAAATTAGTTTACAGGAAATTGCTGACCTAAACCCTGAGCATATCGTTATTTCCCCAGGGCCTTGTACACCTAATGAAGCGGGAGTGTCGTTAGCAACCATTGAGCGTTTTGCAGGGCAAATTCCAATCCTAGGGGTGTGTTTAGGGCATCAAAGTATTGCGCAGGTTTTTGGTGCTAATGTGATTCGTGCAAATAAAGTAATGCATGGTAAAAATTCATTGATTAAACATGATAATAGAGGGGTATTTAAAGGATTGAATAACCCATTAGATGTCACTCGCTACCATAGCTTAATTGTGCAGGAAGGGAGTTTGCCCGCTTGTTTTGATGTTTCTGCAAGAGTTATCCAGAGTCAGGAAATTATGGCGATTCGTCATAAAGAGTTTGCCTTAGAGGGGGTACAATTCCATCCTGAAAGTATTCGATCTGAGCAAGGTTTAATGCTGCTTAATAATTTTATTAATCAAGATCTTGGATTGTCAAAATAAGTGCGTATATTAACCATTTATTAGGTCATTTTATTCATGTTTTAGCCAGTTAAAGGAACTCTTTATGTCAAACACTCACATTACACGTTCGCTATTTGATCAAGTTATGGTGCCAAACTATGCTCCGTTAGAAATGATCCCTGTGCGCGGTGAAGGTTCGCGAGTGTGGGATCAACAAGATAATGAATATATTGATTTAACTGGTGGTATCGCTGTTAATGCTTTAGGTCATGCCCACCCTGAATTGATACAAGCTTTGACTGAGCAAGCGAAAAAGTTATGGCATGTCAGTAATATATATACAAATGAGCCAGCGCTAAGCTTGGCACAAAAATTAGTGGATAATACGTTTGCCGAAAAGGTGTTTTTTGCAAACTCCGGTGCTGAAGCGAATGAAGCTGCATTAAAATTGGCTCGTCGAGTTGCATTTGATAAATATGGCATAGATAAAACTGAAATCATCGCTTTTTACCAAGGTTTTCATGGTCGTACATTCTTTACCGTTACTGCTGGTGGACAAGCCTCTTATTCCGATGGTTTTGGTCCTAAACCTGCCGCTATTACGCACCTTGAATACAATGATATAAATGCACTTGAAAAAGTCATTTCAGATAAAACTTGTGCGGTTATTTTAGAGCCATTGCAAGGTGAAGGTGGTGTTTTACCGATCACGCCTGAATTTGCACAAAGGGTAAGAGCATTGTGTGATAAACATAATGCGTTAATGATTTTTGATGAAGTGCAAACAGGTATGGGTAGAACTGGTAACTTGTTTGCTTATATGGGGTTAGGTGTCACTCCTGATGTATTGACGTCAGCTAAAGCACTGGGCTCAGGCTTTCCTATAGCAGCAATGCTAACTAAAACCTGTTTTGCAGAACACTTAACCGCTGGTACTCATGGTACAACATTTGGTGGTAATCCACTTGCTTGTGCCGTTGCCGGCAAGGCCTTTGACCTTATTAACACAGAAACAATGTTAACGGGTGTAAAACACAAAGAAAAACTAATACGTCAACACCTACAAGCCATTAACGATGAGTTTTCTATCTTTAAAGAAGTTCGTGGTGCAGGTTTATTGTTAGGTGCCGTATTAAATGAACAATATCAAGATCAAGCTAAAGTTTTCTTTTTAGAGGCTGCTAAGCAAGGTCTACTTATTTTAGTGGCGGGGGCAAATGTACTGCGTTTTGTACCAGCTTTAAATATTTCAGATGACTTAATCGAGCAAGCAATGCTGAAATTAAAACAAGCAGTAAAAAATATCGTCAATAAAGATACTTAAGAGCAAGGTTGTCATTCTGTAAATGAATGACGTTTTGCTTCAATTAGATTTAAAAACTGGGAGCTCATAAGATGAGACGCGAATTAGCAATAGAATTTTCTCGAGTAACGGAAGCGGCTGCATTAGCAGGATACAAATGGTTAGGCCGAGGTGATAAAAACACCGCCGATGGTGCTGCTGTAGAGGCAATGCGCCTTATATTTAACCAAATAGATATTGACGGTGAAATTGTTATTGGTGAAGGCGAAATCGATGAAGCGCCAATGTTATATATTGGTGAACATGTGGGTACTGGTGTAGGTGATGCGGTTGATATTGCTGTAGATCCGATTGAAGGCACTCGAATGACTGCAATGGGACAATCAAACGCATTAGCAGTACTTGCCGTTGGTGAAAAGGGTAGCTTCTTACGTGCACCAGATATGTATATGGAAAAGCTTATTGTTGGTCCTAATGCTAAAGATGCGATTGATTTAGAGCGCTCACTAGAGCAAAACTTAAAAGCGATTGCATTTGCCCTAGGTAAATCATTATCTGAATTAACCGTCGCTACGTTAGCAAAACCACGCCATGATCGTATCATCAAAGATATGCAGGGTATGGGTGTACGTGTATTCGCAATTCCTGATGGTGATGTAGCGATCTCTGTATTGGCCTGTATGCCAGATAACCAAGTTGATGTGTTGTATTGTATTGGCGGAGCCCCTGAAGGTGTTATTTCAGCGGCTGTAGTACGTGCTCTGGATGGTAATATGCAAGCACGCCTTATTCCTCGTCCAATGGTTAAAGAGCCGACAGAAGAGAATATTCGCATTGGTAAAGAAGAAGTTGCTCGTTGTGAAGCTGTAGGCATTGAAGTTAATAAAGTCTTAAAACTTGAAGACTTAGTGAAAAATGATAACGTTATTTTCTCGGCAACGGGTATTACTAAAGGCGATTTAGTAGAAGGTGTTTCTGTTAACGGACGTTTAGCGACGACTGAAACATTATTGGTACGTGGTAAATCACGTACAGTGCGCCGTATTCATTCAACACATTATTTAGACCGTAAAGATCCAAACTTAAAAGATATTATCCTTTAACGGTTTGTTACTTAATAAAAAAGGCGCCTAGTGTGCCTTTTTTGTATCTATCGTATTTATAATAAATATTATTTTCGTAACTTAACCTGGCTCACTTGATGATTAATCGATTTTTTTAGAATTAAATTAGCTCGGTCACGGGTGGGGCGAATATTTTCTTCTAAATTAATCCCGTTAATTTCATCCCAAATTTTGCCTGCTATTGAGATAGCTTCACGTTCAGTCATTTTTGAATAGCTATGAAAATAAGCATTTGGATCAGTAAATGCACCTTCTCTAAATTTCAGAAAACGTTGAATATACCAAGTTTTTAAGAGCTCTGTATCAGCATCAACGAAGATAGAAAAATCAACAAAATCAGAGACAAATACTCGATGAGATTGTTCTGGATCGTTTAATGCCGCAGTTTGCAATACATTCAAACCCTCTAAAATAACAATATCAGGCTGTTCAAATTGCAATGACTGATCCGGAATAATATCGTAGGTTAAGTGTGAATAAATTGGTGCAGTTATTTTCTTTTTACCCGATTTAATCGCTGAGACAAATTCGATTAACGCTTTAATATCAAAGCTTTCAGGAAAACCTTTACGATGCATTAAATTACGAGCCACTAAATCTTTATTAGGGCGTAAAAAACCATCAGTTGTTACGAGGGCAACTTTAGGATGCTCTGGCCAACGTGATAATAAGGCCTGTAAAATACGTGCCGAAGTACTTTTTCCAACGGCAACACTCCCAGCAATACCGATAATATAAGGTACTTTTTCATTATGCGCATCAAGGAATTTATCACGTACAGTATGTCGATATTGGCGTGCACCCACATATAAGTTTAATAAACGAGAAAGTGGTAAATAGATATCTATCACTTCCTGCATTGATAAGGACTCATTGATACCTTGTAATTGGGTGATATCCTCTTCTGACAGCGTTAATTTAACATTGTCTCGTAAATGCGCCCATTCATTACGCTCAAAGTGCATATAAGCGCTAAGCAAGCTTTGTTGGTTGAATGCCGCATGATTACTCATTAGGTACTGCGCTTGTTTCTTCGAAATAAATAGATTTGCTGTTACCAATTGGGTCATCGGCATAAAGGTGGTATTGCCCTGCAGGCTTAATTAGTAACTCAAATAGATTAACCAGTGCCTCTTGAGACTCTTCAATATTAGCTTGTTCATGTAGGCGTTTAAGAGCTGTATCAAAATTACTTTTTACCCAACAACTATAATCATAGAGATCTAAATACGCCTCTTGTAATAGATAAACACCTTCGATCAAGATGATATCTATATTATCAAAGTTATAATCTACTTTACGCGGGCATTCTGCATCGTCTAAGTTGACTGATGTTTTAATGCTACCAAATAATTTCAAAGGTAGTACTAACTCTTCAAACATTTCGTCAAAGCGATAAGCATTTAAATAATATTCTTCGGGGCTGTTCATGACGTTAAAGCGAATGCTTTTACTCGCTTCCCAATCATCAGTATGAATAACCGCTACATTTAAACCATCTAATCTTAGGGCTGCGGCTATTTTTTCGGTTAATGCACGTTTGCCACTGCCTTCAATACCACTAATAGCAACAACTTGTGCTTTGGTGGATTCTTTATGGTTGTGTAGTTCTTTAATAGCACTTTTCATTTGTGCCGCATTATTAAACATGGTTTTCAACGATCATCTCCCTATCTAGACGGCGCTATTATGCCACAAAAATGAAAAAAGCCACTAAAGTGGCTTTTAATTTTAGATAAGGATACTTTAGTGCCTGATTTAATCAGTTTTTTTAGTTAAAAATGTCACTAATTCAACGAACTCAGCAGTGCTTCTCACTGATCCTGTATTTACTTTATATTTACCATTAACAATCAGTGTTGGTACACCGCGAACTTTAAAGTTTTCAGTATTACGTTTCATTTGTGAAGCAAGGCCGTTAACGGGGAAACTAGCTAAAGCACCTTTTGCTTCCTCTTCAGATACACCGGCTTTATCAAAAATAGCTAGGATATCTTTTTCACCATTAATAGGTTTACGTTGTGTATGTATTTGATCAAAGATAATACTAGTCACTTCTTCTTTAACATCTAATAGATCAGCTGCAGCGAAGGCTTTAGTTACTTCTGGACCCATGTTACCACCTAAGAAGTTAACGTGATTTTTCTTAACCGCTACATCAGCTGGTAATTCGCTTTGTAATGTTTTCATTAGGGGTTCAAATTTAAAACAATGTGGGCAATAAAAAGAGAAAAACTCTAAAACTTCAGGCTTTTCTGTGGCTGTTTGTTTAATAACATCATAATGCGTGCCTTCTTTGAAATCAGCCGCGTTTACACTTAACGGTAATAAGAATAAGCCGATTAATAGAGCAAAAACCTTTTTCATATTTGTTCCTTTATTGTATTTAGAGTCGTAATTAGTATTTATTATTTTTAATTAGTACTGTGGTTGAAGTGTTAAAGGTGCTTCATCCAATAATAATAACTGTTGTTGCAAGGATTGTAGCAAGTCTTTCCAGTATTGGTCAGTTATAAACCATGGAAAGTTTCGAGAAAATGCCGGATCTGTCCACCTATTGTTGATCCAGCTCACATAATTGATGATGCGCATTGTGCGTAACGCCTCAATATACGGCAATTGTTTGGTATCGAAGTCAAATTCTTCTTGGTATCCTTCTAAAATCATTGATAACTGTAGTTGTTGTTCACTACGGTCTCCATTTAGTAACATCCAAATATCTTGTATTGCAGGGCCCATTTTACAATCATCAAAGTCGACCCAATAAGGCAGATCTTCTTTTAGCAATATATTACTCGCATGTGCATCACCATGAATGGCAATCAATTTTAATTTAGTAGGATTAGTCGCTTTTATTTTTTGTTGAATTTGCTCAATGACAGTGAAAAGAGGGGATTTAACAGTATTCGGTATATATTCACAGCTTTTTAAGTCATTTAAGGCTTGTTCAATGGTGGTGACCATATCGAAATTTGGTCGAGTGGTAAATTGATGCTGAGAGCCGATTTTATGTAATTTTCCTAAAGCTATACCTACATCATATAAACTATCAATATTATCAACTGCTAGAGTGCGAGCAGAGAGGTTATTAAATAAGGCAAAATGATAGCCTGCAAACGAGTGTAAGGTTTTGTCATCAAACATAAGTGGTACAGAGAGATTTAAACCCGATGCTAATAAGCGTTGACTAAATGCATGGTCTTCTAATAATTGTTGCTCGTTCCAACGTCTTGGACGATAGAATTTAACCACATAACGCTGTTTATTCTCATCACTAAATGAGTAAACGCGGTTCTCATAAGAATTTAACGCTAATAAACCTGTTTCAGGATAAATTCCAATGCTTGCTAAGGCGTCCAACTGACACTCGGGTGTCAACTTTCGATAGCTTAAAGGTTCGTTTTGCATTCTTTTCTCCAACAAAAAAAAGGCGCAACTAACAATTAGCGCGCCTTAATAAGGTTAATTTAACAGTATTTACTTACAAGCCAAGAAAGAATGAAGCATCTTGTTGGATTACTTCGTCGCTATCATCTACGTTAGTTAGTTTGATAGTAATAGTTCTTTTTTTCTCTTTAATATCATAAGGGTCAACAGCAATGGAAATTGGTTGAGTAAAAATTTCTCCAGAGCTTATAGTTACTTGCTTCGGCCCTATCATGGTCGCATCTTTTAACCCTGAAAAAGTAATATTGTAGGTCTGTGCTTGAATCGTTTTATTGAGTACTTTTAAGGTATAAGTATTTTCTATTAAACCATCAACGTTTTCACGATATAAAGAAGTTCTATCACGTAAAATTTCCATCTCTACTTTGGTTAATGTGGCTATATTAACAAAAAACAAGACAAGCATGACAACCAACATCAACCCATACCCAATGATTTTAGGGCGCATTAGCTTGGTTTTTTTACCTTCCAATATTTGTTCTGATGTGTATGAAATCAAACCCCTTGGATAACCCATTTTATCCATGGTTTCATCACAGGCATCAACACAGGCACCACAGTTAATGCATTCATATTGTAAGCCGTCACGAATATCTATGCCTGAAGGACATACTTGCACGCATAAATCACAATCAACACAGTCACCCAACTCAGTTTCTGAACGGTCTATTTTACGTGAACGAGGGCCGCGCTTTTCACCACGTGTCGCATCATAGCCAACACTATAAGTGTTCTTATCAAACATGGCAGATTGAAAGCGTGAATATGGACACATATGAATACAGAAAATAGAACGCATCCAACCCGCATTTGCATAGGTTGAGAAAGTAAATATAAACACCATTAATAAAACAAGCATGCTACTTTGACCGGTGAAAAAATCACGATAAAGCGTTTCAACAGGAACAAAATAAGAGCAAAAAGCAAGGGCAGTAAATAATGAAACTATTAACCAACCGGTGTGCTTCGCTGTTTTTCGCCATATTTTATTAAAACTCCACGGCATTTGATCAAGTCGTTTACGTTTATTAGCCGTGCCTTCAAAGCGTTCTTCGAACCATATAAAAATAAAGGTCCAAACTGTTTGTGGGCAAGTGTAACCACACCAAACTCGCCCTAAATAAGTGGTGAAGAAGAACAGGGCAAAGGCGGCTATTATAAATACCCATGCCAGCAAGGTTAGATCTTGAGGAAATAGAAGCATGTTAAAAAGATGAAATTGTTGCTTATCAACATCAAATAAAACAGCTTGATGTCCATCCCAACGGATCATAGGAATGGTGAGGAATAATAGAATTAAACCCCAACCTGTTAATTTACGAATTTTCTGAAAAAGGCCGTAAGCTGCACGCACATAAATACGATTGCTTGGATTAAAACGATCGGCACTTTCTTTATGAGTTGTCTTGATCTCTTTAATTTTAATTTTCTGCGTCATTTGTAAACACCTGCTGTAAATAATACCGCGATTATAAAGGAATTATGAGTGAATAAATGCAACAGATAAAACAAAAACTATGCTCAAATTACTGCTTTATAATAAATACTTAGCTATAAATAGTAATGATTATTGTTTAACTTATTTTTGCTCTGAATGAGCTTGATTTGGAAGATTAGTTCGCAGTTTGTTTAACAGTAGACAAATCATTATTAAATTTAAATCTTTGGGATAGATCATTTAACGAAGAAAATCGTGGTATTGCATGGTTTACTTTATTTTGAGCTGAAGTAATTAAAGCTTCGCAATAAACAAAGCTTTATTTAATACTAATGCTTATAGTGTTTCACTACAGCCTTTCGCACTCATTACTGGTATTGCAGTCGCTTTTGCTGTGTTGTAAGCACTGTCTAGTTTTACTTTTGTACTTTCAGTGCTGATACCTGCTGCTGTAAGCATGCTTGAACCTGACTCAAGGTTGGCTGCTTGTGCTTCGTAAGTAACAAAAGTTTGCTTGATTGCAGAGCAACTTAGACTAGGGAAGTTTGTATTAAGTAAGTTGCTTGTTAAGCTGCTAACAGAGCTAGTAGCGCCGTCAGTGGCAGAGGTCGCTGCTGAGTTAGCTGTTGAAGTAAGGTCTGAGCTAGTAGTTTGACAACCAGCTAGTAGGGCGCCACCTAATAAAATTAAAGCAATTTTTTTCATTTTTTAGTTCACTTATAGTTTAAAGAAATAGAAGTGTATTTTTTAAAATGAAAACAATCAATAAGGTAATAGGATGTTATTGATATAATATCCTATTACCGACTTACTAGGATTGCTTTGTTGATGACCTTTATTGCGGGGAATGTTGTTTAAACTGATGGTGCTCCTGATCATAAAAAAAGTCATGCTTTGCCAGTCTTTCTACTAGTAGTGACTTTTCAATTTCATAGGTAACACAGAGATCTTCAAGTGTTTCACTTTCATTTCTTAATTTCATATTAACGATGCTAAGCAGCATATTAACATCCATTTTTTTATAATTTTCTAACATTGCCTTCATCCTTTTTATTGATTAAGTCTATGTCCGTTTTATAATAAACCGCGTGCTTTTAATAATGCAGTTTGAAAGTCATCTTCACAATCTTTTGCTATGCCAGGAATCATGTCACCTTTTGCAGTTTGATCCATTTTTAAATGATAAATAATCACTTCATCTGTTAACTCTGCAACCGATTTATCAAACCCTGATTCAGTTGCTATTAACTGTAATACTTCTAATAAACTCAATTCTTGATTTTTTAACCAATAAGGCTTTATTAGCGCTAAAATTTCATTGATACGATGAGTTTGCATATATTAGACTCCTTGTAATGGATACATAACTTAATTAAGCCGTGATCAGGATTTCTCCATACTCACTAAAAGCTTGTTGATTAATTAACTCTTCTGCGAGATCTTCAATATCAAAACGAGCGCCATCAAATAACATTAATGCTAATTTTTCATTAGCTTTTATTGGCATACTAAATTGCTCACTTAATTTTTTTAATGTTTCCCAAGAGATAATACATCTAATTAAGTGCCCTTGGCATTGAGCTTGAAACTCTACTTGTTGTAACTGAGCGTTATAGTATTCGTTATCTGCAAAAATAATACTTTGATTCATATTAAATTAACCGGCTAAATTATGACGTAATTCATTTAACACTTGTTTCGCGCCAGGTTTGACACCGCGCCAAATAGCAAAGCTTTCTGCCGCTTGGCCAACTAACATACCTAAACCATCAATGGTTAAGCGAGCACCATTCTCTTTTGCCCATGCATTAAATGCCGTTACTTGAGCATTATAAGTCATGTCATATATGGCTGTTTCTGGGGTGATCAATGCCGTGGATATATTTGGTAAACTACCGTGTAAACCTGCTGAGGTAGAGTTGATAATGAGATCAAATGGACCTGATAAATCACTAAATTCAGAGGCATTAATATTACCTAATGCTTTGAAAATAGAGACCAAGGTTTCAGCCTTTTCAAAAGTACGGTTTGCAATCGTTAACTGTGCAGGATTTTCTGCTAAAAGCGAACTACATACACCACGTGCAGCGCCACCAGCGCCTAATAATAAAATGCGTGCGCCGGTTAGGTTTACATGGTTATTTTTTAAGTCTAAAACTAACCCTGCACCGTCAGTGTTATCACCAATAATTAACCCGTCATCAGTTTTCTTTAGTGTATTTACTGCACCGGCTAAACGTGCACGATCCGTTAATGACTGTGCAAACTGAAAAGCTTCTTCTTTAAAAGGGGCAGTAATATTGCAGCCTTTTGCATTACTATTAAAAAAGGCTTGAACTGCTGCAGTGAACCCCTCAACCGGTGCTTCAACAATACCGTAAGACATCTGTTGCTGTGTTTGATTAGCAAATAAAGTGTGGATAAAAGGCGATTTACTATGTTTGATTGGATTGCCAAATACAGCGTACTGATCCATGTGAGCTCCGATTTCAATAAATTTAGTAAGGGTTAATTTATCATGTATGTGTTATTCAGGGTATTTTATGAGGTACTTTTCAGCGCTTTATTATAAATAAATTAGGCGTTTCTTAATAATTGAAGGTTGCTAACTCAAGCATACTTATTTTCGAGCAAGTTAGTGTTGTTAAGCTTTGCAGTTTGTTAATATAGTGGTTCATTATCTGGCATATCTTTCTGCTAAATAGCTACTTTCCTTTACTGAGTTTTTTGATTATGCCAATAACTACTTTATTAACCACTGCGTTAGCAAAACGCGAGACCCTTATTAATAATTTATCAAACGCTAATTTACCAAAAACAGATTGTTTTCGTGTTTTTCATGGCACGGTTGAAGGTGTTAACGGGCTTAATATTGATCGTTATGGTGACGCTTGGTTAATTCAGACTTTCCATCAAACACTTAATGAGGAAGAACTACAATCAATCCATAACGTATTGTTAAGTGCAGCTGATTTACCTGTTGTATATAACGATCGGTCTAATAAAAACTCTCGTGTTATCAATGAACTTGATGTAGACATTGATGCTTATGCACATTCCGATCAAGTGATCGCTGAAAATGGCATATTGTTTAATAGCAAGCTACGCCATGAAGGACAGGACCCGCTATTATTTTTAGATATGCGTGTTGGGCGTGAGTTTGTTAAAGCAAACAGTCATAAAAAAACGGTACTAAATCTGTTTTCATATACCTGTGGTATTGGCACTGCTGCTGCGGTAGGTGGCGCAAAACGGGTGGTTAATGTTGATTTTTCCTCTTTTGCATTAGCGGCAGGAGAAAAAAATGCGCAGTTGAACGGAGTTGAATTAGTTTGCCAGTTTATTCAAAGTGATGCTTTTCCGGCATTACGCCAGTTAGCTGGGCTTAAAGTCGCGAGCCGAAATAATAAAAAACTGCCTAGTTATCCTAAAATGTCTGCTTCTCAGTTTGATTTGGTCTTTTTAGATCCACCTCGTTTTGCTAAAAGTGTATTTGGTACCGTGGATTTGGTCAATGATTACCAAAGTCTATTTAAACCGGCAGTGCTAACGACTAAACAGGGCGGCACCATTGTGTGTTGTAACAATGTAGCGAAAGTTGATAAAGAAGCATGGTTTAAAAGTTTAGTCCGTTGTGTTGAAAAACAGGGCAGAGAAGTAAGTCATGTTGAATGGTTAGATTGCCATCAAGATTTTCCATCGTTTGATGATAATCATCCATTAAAAATAGTGGCCTTAACCTTATAATAATTATACTTATTATGCATATCAGTAGACACAAAAAAGCCGAGTAAAACTCGGCTTTTCTCTTCAAATATTAGAGTGTATTAACTTTCTAACAAACGTTGTGCGGCACTTTTTATACCTGGATAATTTTGTTCAGGTAAAATATCAGCCAGTTGTAACAATTTACCAGCTAATGCTGTATTGCTTTCTGCTGAGACGTTAATATGACCCATCTTACGACCATCACGTTGTGCTTTTCCATACCAATGACTTTTAACATCACTGATGCTAAGTACTTGCTCACTGATACTCGCCTGACCTAACACATTGATCATCGCACTGACTTTTTGCAACTGAGTATCGCCTAATGGTAAACCGGCAACCGCACGCATGTGGTTTTCAAACTGACTACAAGCCGTACCTTGTTGTGTCCAATGACCTGAGTTATGTACACGCGGAGCAATCTCATTGACCATCAATTGTCCATCTACATCAAAGAACTCAATTGCTAATACACCAATATAATCCATTTCTGTTGATAATTTATTAAATGCATCAATCGCTTGTTGTTGGATGCTAAGATCCATCTCAATAGCCAAGGATAAGGTTAATACACCATCCGTATGTTGATTTTCAGTAACAGGGTAAATTGCAATGTTTCCCGCTTTATCACGCGCACCAATTACTGATACTTCACGATTAAAAGGGATCATCTTTTCTGCAATAATACTATGTGGAAAACTTTCTGTACCCGTAGCAATAAACTCAGCCATTTCAGCCCAAATCAGCTCCAGTTGGTCGACTGATTTTAAGCGCCACTGGCCTTTTCCGTCATAACCCGCTTGGCAGGTTTTAATGACTAACGGTAAACCAAGTAATGAAACTGAATCAGCCAAGTGTTGCTTTTCAGTGATCAGTTTATAAGGGGCAGAAGGAACGCCAGTATTACCAAGTAGGGCTTTTTCAATACTGCGGTCGCCACCAGCTTTGATTGCGGCTTTACCTGGAAAGAACTTACTACTTGCGCAGCAAAGTGTGAGTACATCATCTGGAATATGCTCAAATTCACAGGTGATCACATCAACAAATGCGATAGCCTGTTCAAGTGTTTGCTCAAATGATTGCAACGTTAGCGGATGAATAACTTGTTTTGAGCCCACATCATAAGCGCGCACATTCAAATTTAATGGGGCAGCTTCTAAGCTCATCATACGTGCAAGCTGTCCTGCACCTAATACTAAAATGTTCATATTAAATCGCAGGATCTGGGTTAGCTAAGACAGTGTCTGTTTGTTTTTGACGGAATGCATCAACTTTAGCGAGTAGATCTGGTTGCTGACAAGCTAGAATTTGCGTTGCTAATAGTCCCGCATTGGCAGCACCCGCTTCGCCGATAGCAAGCGTACCTACTGCAACGCCTTTAGGCATTTGGCAAATTGATAATAAAGAATCGATACCTTTAAGTGCCTTAGATTGAACTGGAACACCTAATACAGGTAAGCTGGTAAAAGCGGCTGCCATGCCTGGTAAGTGCGCAGCACCACCTGCACCTGCAATAATCACTTTAATGCCACGTTCAGCAGCGCTAGAAGCGTAATCGGCTAATAGTTGTGGAGTACGGTGTGCAGAAACAACACGTGTTTCATACTCAATACCAAAAGAATCTAGCATATTTGCTGCGTGTTTCATGGTCGGCCAGTCAGATTTTGAGCCCATAATAATACCAACTTTCATGCATACTCCTGTATAGGGGATTATTTAAATATCGTTCAATGATACGCGCGATTATATACCCGTTACCCTACAAGATGCAAAGTTCGGCCTGTCAATTAGGGAATTGAGATGAGGCTAAAAATGTAGGAATTTTAGACACCTTCATTTTAACCATGAAGGTGTTAATTTAAGCAATGATTAATAGCATATTAAGCAATCAACGTAAGCGTTTACCGGTTAATGCATCATGGATTTGTGAAGGGTTTTCTAACCCCGTGACAGGCTGATCAATCACATAATCAAGAAGTGGGTGATTAACAAACATTTGCTCGACTTGTAACGTGGTAGTGCAGGCTTGTTCACCCGATAAGTTTGCGCTGGTGGAAATGATTGGCTTACCAAATGCGGTGCATAATGCTTGGACTACAGGGTGTTTGGTTACTCGGACGGCAATACTATCAAAGTCGCCGCTGACCAATTTTGATAATGAGCTTTGCACAGGTACAACCCAGGTAAAAGGGCCGGGCCAAGTGGCTTTAATATTATCCAGCTGTTCAGGACTTAATGATGAAAAGTCGGCATAACTTTGTAATTGCTCGATATTTGCGGCAATTAGAATTAACCCTTTATGGGCGGGGCGTTGTTTTAAATCGAGAATTTTTTGAATCGCTACTTCGCTATCAGGATCACAACCTAAGCCAAAAACAGATTCAGTAGGGTAAGCAATAACACCCTGTGTTGTTAACGCTAAAAGTGCTTGAGAAAGCGAATCTTCGTTGATCGTCATTAAGAGTCCCACTAATTATAAAGTTTAAGCTGTTTTAATACTAAACAGCCGATAATTATATAGGCTTACTTCGATAACCACATCCTTTTTTAGGACAGATTATACGTGTAGCGGTAGCCGTTTTCCGTTCAACTAATATAGGCCACTTACATTCAGGGCAGAACTCATTCACGGGTTTATCATTCACTGCATATTTACAATCAGGGTAATTGTCACAGGCATAAAACGTTTTACCAAAACGAGATTGACGAGCAACTAAATGGCCGTTTTTACAGCTTGGGCAGGGGACTAAGTTTTCTTTTACAGTGCTTTCTGTTGCCTTATTTTGCTCAGATAATTGCGCAGTATGCTCACAATTAGGGTAGTCACTACAACCTATAAATAATCCAAAACGGCCTTGTTTTAACACCAATTCATGCTGGCAAAGAGGACAGCAGCTACCTGTTAATACCTTTTTGATGTCGCTTTTTTCATGCAATGGCCGTAAATAATCACAGGCAGGATAAGCACTACAACCCAAAAATGGTCCTTGCTTACCGTTTCTAATATGTAATGGTGACGCACACCTGGGGCAAGCTTCTGACATTTTCTTGTGGTGTGTATCTAAATTGGCCATGTTAGTGGATCAGTCCTTCTTCGAAATCCATTAACATCGACTCTAATTGTAAGAATGCATCATCACTGACGGGGTCGTTGAATAAAACCATTAGAATCAACCATTTTACATCTTCTAAAATAAGTTCACCGTCACTGTCTAATGACATAATGCAATCAATGACCATTTCTCGCGTATGTGTTGTTAGTATTTTAGCTTCTTCTAAATAGCTAATGTAATTACGCGACTCTAATGAAATTTGGCGCTGCTCTATTTTGTTATAGATTCGATGAGAGGTTGTTTTTTCAGCAATGGTTCTGCTTTGTGGTTCTTGGTTATGCATATTAGCAAGGTTGTCTAACCAAGCTAACGCTTTGTGAATTTCTGACTTCTGAAAGCCTTCTTGCATCAATTCATCGGTCACCTCTTGTGTATCAAGTTCCATTGTTTGATCAACTTGGATATAACTTTCAAAGAGATACATGATAATTTCGAACATAACGGACCTTATAACTTAATGTAACCTTGCGGTTGGACGTTAATTATACCATTTATCTCTAATTCTATTAACTCATTTTGTAAGGTCACTACATCCCAACCGCTGCGGGCTAAAATAGTCTCAAAGCTGGTCAGGTGATAGTCGATCATATCGAGTAAAACATGTTGGTTTTTAGGTGTTTTATTTTCTTTTCCCAAGGAGGGGGGGGAAATGTTTAATAGCGGGAATTCTTCTAATATATCAACACTGTTTAAGACTAATTTAGCACCTTGCTGGATCAGTTTTAAACAACCGCAAGCCTGTGGATTATCTATTGAACCTGGTAGCGCAAAAATTTCTCTGTTGTGCTCTGCGGCATAACGCGCAGTGATTAATGAACCACTTTTTACTGAAGCTTCAATCACTAACGTGCCTAAGCTTAAGCCTGAAATAATTCGGTTACGACGAGGGAAGTTACTTGGGTAGGCAGGAGTATCAGGCCAAAATTCAGAGATTAATAACCCTTTTTCACGAATTTTATGGGCTAATGACAAATGGCGTTTCGGATAAATATTATTAAGGCCGGTACCTAATACCGCAATGGTCGCTCCCGTTTCTTTTAACGCACCTTGATGGGCGACACCATCAATGCCTATTGCTAAACCGCTGGTGATGGTTAAACCTGCTTGAGTAAGTTGTTGCGCTAATAACATCGCTTTTTCTTGCCCATAGGGAGTACAACTGCGACTACCGACAATAGCAATTTGTGGCGAGTTGAGTAATGCTAAGTTTCCCTGCGTGAATAATAAGAGAGGTGGGCTGCTGATCTGTTTTAATAAGCGCGGGTAGCGAGGGTCTGCATAGCTGATAATAGCTTGATCTGGTGCACTATCTTGCCAATCGAGACAAGTCTGTATATGTAATTGATTAGGGGATAAAAAAGCACTTATTTGTTTGGGGTCAAGGTTATGTTGACTTAATTGTTTTGCATTAAGTAGGAATAACTGTTGAATAGAGTAATGTGATAGCAGTGTAAAAATTTTGCGCTTTTGTAAACCTGGAATAGCATCAAGTGCTATCCAGCAATATAGTGGATCAAGTTCGCTATCTTGTTCAAATAGATTTTTTTGAATAACAACCTCTCTTAATTAAAGAGTCTGCCCTGTAAAATGCTAACCCTTAAACTTAATCTTTAGTACTTGGCTCATTACTTATTTTTTCTCGCAATATAATGCGTATACCTTCACCATTTTTAAATATATCTTCTAGAGAATGAGTCATCTTTTCTGATGTTAATGCAGTTGTTTGTAAGTGTTTACCTCGGCCTGGCAAGTATTTGCTCCAGGATTTTTTAGGATTTGGGTGTGTTAATAATTCGTTATCTGAATCAACAAGGTAGATCAAAAAATCATTAGATTCAGTTAAATATTTGAGCACATATGTCATATCTAAATTGATGATGACCATGCCAGAAAAAGCGCCATCAAAATAGACAGGGTGAGCGATCCGGTAGGTAGGATTAATTAATTGTTCTATAGCCCCTTGTTCTCTATTTAAATCAAAGGGTGAGTGCCAAAGCTCTCCTGCAGGCGTTTTTTGAGTGGCGGTAAAATATTCACGACTACTTTTATCTTGCAGTGCTGCTTCTTTAATGATCATGGGTGCTGAATCATTACTGGATTGTTCAATTCGAATTTTTTCTTGGCCTTGAGCATCTATAAAGCGAACTTGCATATAATACTTATTAATAGTCGCTGCAGTGAGGAATAACTCACTCAAACTATCTCGGTCTGATTCTTGGTTTTTAGCGATGTAGGCATTCATGAAAGGCGTATCAACCAGCGAAGTAAGTAATCTCTCCTGCTGGCTGATAATGTGTTTTAGGTACTCACGTTTAATTGCAATCTCATTGCTTGCTTTGATTTGTATTGAATTTTCTATCTCAGAAGCATTGGCGCTAGAAATAATCGAACCGTTAAATAAGTTTACAATGAACATCGTTAGCACAAACAAAAATTTAGGGCGGCTTGACGTCCAAATGCGAAAGTGCTTAGGCGTTTTAGAATAATTTAAAAATGCAAACTTATTGGATCTTTCTGTGTGCCTACTTTGATAGTGCATTTTATATTTTCCCAATTAATTAGTGTAAAATATTACTTTTTACTCGTTACTCGAGTAAGCCTAAAACGTTGAGATTCCGGTCGGTGCTTAAATATTATTTAGTGTTTATAAGTTATCGATGCTCGATTAAAATGGTAAACCTTCAATGTCATACTTAGCGCCCATAACATCTTTGCCGCGCATAATAATAGCAATACTCACTTGATCGTAGACTTTGAACACCATTAGTTCGCCAACTCGTTCAGGGGGAAGTATTAAATTTGCTTCACTTATCTTGTCGAATGCGTCACCATCTTCTTTATAAATGATATTCGCATCCCTAATTAATAATGCAGGCCCAGAGCGCAAGATAGAAAACATGGAGCCGATCTTGATGCTGTCTATTTTACCTTTATTAATCACCACTACATCCCACTTTCCAATGGCCGTTGCATTATTTAAAGCAGATAAAATATGTCCTTTTTTACTTTTAGGTACTGGCTGAGGAATAAAGTAAGCAGGTAAAGAGTCAAATTCAGGAATAGATAAAATTAAATCGCCCTGTCGTGCTTCGCGAGAGCTTTTAATGAAGTCATGTGGTGTAACCTGATCAGTTGTATCAACATTGGGACTTTTTGATACCTGTGAATTACCAATAAAAATTAATTTTGTACCTAAACTATTGCCCGCTTCATCTTTATAGGTTTCACCTAAACGATAGATACCGTACAGTTTATCTTTATCGTAGTGTCCTTGAGCGTAAAAAATATCACCTTCAAAAAAACGTGGAGAGCCGAGTGCATCTCCCAATAAACGCGGTGCATTGTGTAATAAATCGGGATCAATAATATGGTCTTTTGATAAAAAGGCTGAAATCGCTTGTAATGGAATCGTTGGAATTGCTTGCGCTTTTTCTTGTAAGCGGGGGGTTGGCGATAATTTTTTTAATTGCTTACGTGTTAATCTCGGTTCACCATCTACCCAAATCAGATTTAAAACATCACCAGGATAAATTAAATGTGGGTTGTTTATTTGTGTGTTTGTTTCCCATAAACGCGGCCATAACCATGGGCTGTTTAAAAAATGAGATGAGATGCCCCATAGTGTATCGCCTTTTTGCACGATGTAGGTTTCTGGGTGATCTCCTTTGAGTTTAATCTTGTCTGCAAAAGCGGTCATTGACAGAGCGACACCTAATATAAGTGAAGCAATGAGTTTTAATTTCATAACAATCCTTGTCCTGTGATTAATAAAACTGTTTTTTGCAAAGGGAAATGACTAGAATTAACATTTTTAACATTAACTATGAGTGCGATAATACCATGCCTTTACTTGAAGTATTACATTTTCCAGATGAACGTCTAAGAACTGTAGCCCAACCTGTCGACAAGATCACTCCTGAAATTAAAAAAATTGCAGCGGATATGATCGAAACTATGTATGACGAAAATGGTGTTGGTTTAGCTGCAACACAAGTCAACATTCACCAACGCATCGTTGTTATTGATGTTTCTGACGAACGCAATCAACCAATTGCTCTGATTAATCCTACTATTCTAGAGAGTTCTGGCGTAGAAGTATCGGAAGAGGGTTGTTTATCCGTTCCTGATACAAATGCAGATGTTGAACGCGCAGAGTTCGTTACTTTGCAGTATCAAGATTTAGAGGGGGAAACACAAGTGGTGAAGGCTGATGGTCTATTTGCTGTTTGTATTCAACATGAATTGGATCATTTAAAAGGTAAATTATTTATTGACTATCTTTCACCATTTAAACAAAAGCGAATTAAAGCCAAGCTGGAAAAATTACAGCGTCAAAATAAAAAGTTTTCATAATTTATTCTCATATTTATAAGGTTGTTTCGTGGAAAAACTTAATATCATTTTTGCAGGTACGCCTGATTTTGCTGCCAACCATTTACAAGCATTAATTGCCGCTGACTTCAATGTTGTAGCTGTTTATAGTCAGCCGGATCGTCCAGCAGGGCGAGGAAAAAAACTGACCGCAAGTGCAGTAAAAGAAGTGGCGTTAGCAAATGATATCGCTGTGTATCAACCTGAGAATTTTAAACAAAGCGAGAGTATCGAACAACTCGCTGCATTAAATGCAGATTTAATGATTGTGGTCGCTTATGGTCTAATTTTGCCAAATAGCGTATTAACTACGCCGCGTTTAGGGTGCTTGAATGTTCACGGGTCTTTGTTACCTAGATGGCGTGGTGCTGCGCCTTTTCAACGTGCTATTTGGGCCGGAGACAAAGAAACTGGCGTTACTATCATGCAAATGAATGAAGGCTTAGATACTGGGGATATGCTTAAAAAAGTAAGCTGTCCGATTGATGCAGATGAAACCAGTGCTTCTCTATACGCAAAAGTTGCCAAACAAGCTCCAGCGGTATTAATCGAAACAATCAAGCAATTGCAAACAGGGCAATTAACCGCACAAAAACAAGATGAAAATGCAGCGACTTATGCTAAAAAACTGAGTAAAGCTGAAGCCTTAATTGACTGGAATGATCAAGCTGAGTTTATTGACCGATGCATTCGTGCCTTTAACCCTTGGCCTATTAGCTACTTTGAATGGGCGGGGCAAGTCATTAAAGTACATAAAGCGACGCTAGTTGATAAGGTTAGCACTGCGACAGCGGGCACTATTCTAGAGGTTGATAAAAAGGGGATTCAAGTTGCTACAGGCCAAGGTGTGATCAACCTTGAAGTGATTCAACTGGCAGGAAAAAAAGCAATGCCAGTCCAAGATGTTTTAAATTCTCGCCGTGAACTGTTTACAGTTTCTAGCAACTTACTCGAACAAGGTTAATGATAATGAATGTACGTGCGATTGCCGCTAAAGTGTTAAATCAAGTTGTAGAAAAGGGGCAATCACTATCACAAGCATTGCCCGCTATTCAGCAAGAGCTTTCCCCTAAAGATAAAGCCTTAGTACAAATGCTTTGTTATGGCGTACTGCGTACATTGCCTCGTTTAGATTTTTTCTGCCGTTCATTAATGAAAAAACCTTTGACGGGTAAACAAAGAGATCTGCATTTTTTAATCCTAGTTGGTATTTATCAACTGCTATACACGCGTATTCCTAGCCATGCGGCGGTGGGTGAAACCGTTAATGGTGCAAAAGCCCTTAAAAAACCTGCATTAAAGGGCATGATCAATGGTGTTTTACGTAGTTTTTTACGCGAGCAAGAGAGCTTAATTGCTCAGGCGGATCAACAACCTGCTTTACTGTATTGCCATCCAAGTTGGTTAGTAAAACGTTTGCAATCTGCGTATGGTGAAGAAAAAGCTGCTGAAATTATGACTGAAAACAACCAGCAAGCACCAATGTGGTTACGTGTAAATTCACGTTTTCATGATCGTGAACAATATCTTGCTTTATTAACCGAGCAAGATAAACAAGCACAAATAACAGCGTTTAATGATAATGCATTATGTTTAGAAAATGCTTGTGATGTTTACCAATTACCGGGCTTTGCAGAAGGTTGGGTATCAGTACAAGATGGCGCAGCGCAATTAGCTGCACATTATTTAGATGCACAACCGGGTGATTTAGTTCTGGATGCTTGTTCTGCGCCTGGCGGCAAAACCGTGCATACTTTAGAGCTACAACCAGAGTTGAAGCAGATGGTTGCCGTGGATTTTGATGAAAAACGTTTAGTACGTGTTAATGAAAATTTACAAAGACTTAATCTACAAGCGACGGTTATTCATGGTGATGCAGCTAAACCAGATGATTGGTGGTCTGGAGAGCAGTTTGACCGTATTTTGTGTGATGCCCCTTGTAGTGCAACGGGAGTGATACGTCGCCATCCAGATATTCGATGGTTACGACGTGATAGTGATATTAGTGAACTGGTCACTTTACAGAAAAATATTTTATATGCGTTATGGCAAAAACTAAAACCGGGTGGTGTGTTGCTATATGCAACATGTTCTATTTTACCCGATGAAAATGACCAACAAATTAAGGACTTTTTAGCTGCAACAAGTGACGCATCACTGATGCCATTAGCTGCGCACTATGATGGTCAAGCAGTAACTCGCCAAATTTTACCAAATGAAGAAAAAATGGATGGGTTTTATTACGCTAAGTTGCAAAAAGCGTTATAAGTAATCAGCGATATTCAGTAAATCGATAAGCAGTGAGATAACATGAAAATTATTATTTTAGGTGCAGGGCAAGTGGGGGCTTCTTTAGCGGAAAACTTGGTCGGCGAAAATAACGATATCACGGTGGTAGATGAAAACCACGAAGCTTTGCAAGAGTTACAAGATCGCTTTGATTTACGCGTCGTTCAAGGTAGTGCGTCAAGTCCACATACTCTAGGTGATGCTGGTGCTATCGACGCGGATATGTTGATTGCGGTAACCAATAGTGACGAAGTTAATATGGTTGCCTGCCAGATTGCATTTACCCTGTTTAACGTACCTAAGAAAATTGCCCGTATTCGTTCTCAAAGTGTGGTTATGCATGAGAAGGAATTATTCAATAAAGATGCCTTTCCGATTGACCATATTATTGCCCCTGAAAAATTAGTGAGTGATTATATAACACAGCTAATTGAATATCCGGGTGCTTTACAAGTGGCTAACTTTGCTAATGGCAAGGTTGGATTAGTGGCGATCCGTGCTTATTATGGCGGTTCTTTAGTCGGTAATGCTATTTCTGCTTTAAAAGAGCATATGCCCAATATTGAAGCTCGTGTGGCGGCAATTTTTAGGCGTGGTAAAGCCATTCGTCCGCAGGGTACAACCATAATCGAAGCCGATGATGAAGTATTCTTTATCACCGCAAGCCCGAATATTCGAGCCATTATGGGAGAAATGCAAAAGCTTGAGCACCCTTATAAGCGTATTATGATTGTCGGTGGTGGTTATATTGGTGAAAGCTTAGCGAAGCGTCTAGAAAAAGAAAACTCAGTTAAATTGATTGAAAAGAATTTTCGTCGAGCAGAGTATTTATCTGAAACCTTATCCAATACTATCGTTTTTTGTGGTGATCCTTCTGACCAAGATTTACTACTAGAAGAACATATTGATCAGACCGACCTGTTTATCACTGTGACTAACGATGATGAAGCCAATATTATGTCGGCGATGTTAGCGAAGCGATTAGGGGCAAGAAAAGCAATGGTGCTTATTCAGCGTAATGCCTATGTGGATCTGATCCAAGGTAATATTCTGGATATCGCCATTTCACCACAACAGGCGACGTTATCCGCACTACTCACGCATGTGCGTAAAGCTGACTTAAAGCACGTTTATTCGTTGCGAGAAGGCTTAGCAGAGGCGATTGAGATTGTTGCTCGAGGCGACAACATGACCTCGAAAGTGGTGGGTAAAGAGATATCACAGTTGAAATTGCCAAAAGGAACTAGTGTGGGGGCAATTGTTCGTGATGAACAAGTGTTAATTGCACATGATGATACGGTAATTGAAAGTGATGACCATGTGATCTTGTTCTTAGTGAATAAGAAGTACATTAACGACATCGAAAAACTATTCCAACCAAGTCCATTCTTCTTATAAGCTGTGTAATATGACCTATCGTCCGCTGTTTTTTATTACAGGTTTAGTACTGTCTAAAATGGCGGTCTTTATGTACTTCCCTATGTTATTAGCTTTTTACAATAACACCTTGGGCGGCGTCGAATTTTTCATTTCTATTATTATTACGCATCTTGCGTCTGCTATCTTCTTATACTTTGGTGGTGAGCAACAACATTCACATTTAGGTGTAAGAGAGATGTTTTTATTAACCACAGGTGTGTGGTTACTTTCTAGTTTATTTGCAGCATTACCCTTTGTTTTTATTGAGCATATTAGTTATAGCGATGCCTTTTTTGAAACTATGTCTGGTATTACTACAACCGGTAGTACGGTGTTACATGGTTTAGATACCATGCATCCTAGTATTTTGCTTTGGCGATCTATTTTGCAATGGTTAGGTGGTGTTGGTTTCATTGTGATGGGCGTGGCGATCCTGCCATTTTTAAATGTCGGTGGTATGCGCTTATTCCAAACCGAGTCTTCGGATTGGTCAGATAAATCAACTGCTAAAACACGTCGTGTCGCCTTAGATATTTTATTTGTTTACGTGTTTTTATCTATCTGTTGTTTTATTGGTTATCGGATTGCTGGCATGGATAATTTTGATGCCGTCAATCATGCTATGACAACCATTTCTACTGGAGGGTATTCCACCTCCGATAGTTCGATGGGGCACTTTTCGCATATTGCACATTGGAATGCGGTTATCTTTATGTTTTTAGGTGGGTTACCTTTTTTATTATTGATTCGAGGTATGAAGCAAAAGTCATTACAACCGTTATGGAAAGATGCCCAAATTCAAGGTTTTGCCTTGTTGGTGATTGCTTGTTCATTAAGTTTAAGTGTTTATTTAGTGATCAGTGGTCAGTTCTCATGGCTTGATGCCATTAGGCTGAGTGTCTTTAATGTTGTTTCGGTGGTCACCACGACCGGTTTTGGTTTAGATGATTTTCTGACCTGGGGTGATTTCAGTTTGCTTATTTTTGCGGGGTTGTTATTTACCGGTGCTTGTTCTGGCTCCACTTCTGGTGGTATGAAAATTTTCCGTTTTCAAATAGCCTTCAGCTTATTAAAACGTCATCTAATGTTATTAATGCATCCGCATGCGTTGTTGACGCAAAAATACAATAATCGCAAAGTGAGTGATGAAATCTTACGTTCATTAGTGGCCTTTGTGATTGCCTATATGGCGACCATTGCAGTCTCTACTCTATTGCTTACTCTATTTGGTTCGCAGGCCATGCTGGCATTAACAGCATCAATTACTGCGGTATCAAACGTCGGGCCTGGGTTAGTTGATTCGATAGGACCATCGGGTAATTTTGCTGAACTGCCAAATGCTTCTAAGTGGATATTATCTATTTGCATGTTAATGGGACGCCTAGAGATATTAACTGTTGCAGTGATGTTTACTGGACATTTTTGGCGTCGTTAAGAATGGCAATCAACCCCATTCATTAGGTTGATTGCTGAGTCTAGTTTTATGACCAAAGCATTATGTTTGTAAATAACCTTAGTTCTGGATAAGCAAAGCGATACAACACCGCTATTTCCGCGGATTTATTCGTTAAATTATCTCTCAATAACCAGTTGTTGAGAGATAATTCGTCTTGAACTACGCGCCTTGAATTACGCAAAACTAGCGGCACTGTATAGCCAAAAAATATAATTTTATGATTTTAAATATAATTCCGCTTTCATTAACCAGAATTGAGGTTAGATATAATGCTAACGTATATTGATAACTTATTTTTGATAAGCACCACTCGCATAATGTAACTCATAACTGTGGCTATAAATTTCTAGAATATTACCAAATGGGTCTTCCATATAGATCATACGGTAAGGTTTTTCACCTGGGTAATAATAGCGGGGGGCTTTCATTCGACGCTTACCACCAGCGGCAACAATTTTCTCTGCTAACTCTTCAACGTTTGGATCTTGTACGCAAAAGTGGAAGATACCGGTTTTCCAATATTCAAAGTTATTATCAGGGTTTTCTTGGTTTTTAAATTCAAATAATTCAACACCGATACGATCGCCTGTCGATAAGTGTGCAATACGAAAGCGCTCCCAGCCGGCACCAAAAACATCGGTACACATTTCACCAATAGCACTCTCATCTTCCAGTACATCGCTGGGTTCCATGATGGTGTACCAACCTAAAACTTCAGTATAAAACTTTACTGCGGCGTCTAAATCAGGGACTGAAATACCAATATGTGAAAAACTACGTGGGTAGGGGGTGTTCATGTTTTATCTCCTGCTTGCAAAATGCAAATTTGTTTAAGTGAGATAAATAATAAAGAAATGCAGTGTCCCCTTGAAATTATCATTTGTTATTATTTTAATAATATTTTGTTATAATTTAAGGCGCAATTTGAAAGCAATATTTGAATAGTGATGAAGAGTCTGCTTGTTTCGTACAATGTTCAATAATAGTGCTCAGCAAAAAATGAGGAGATAAAAGTGATTAATCAAAAGCATTTAAATACGTTTATGAAATTGGTCGAGACTAAGCATTTTACACATACTGCTGAACAGTTATTTATGACGCAACCAGGTGTCACACAACACATCAAAAAGCTTGAGAAGCACTTTAATACCTTGCTATTAGCCCGTTATGGGAAACAGTTTGAACTGACCTTAGCCGGTGAAAAGTTATATCAAATGGGATTAAGTATGCGCACTTTAGAAGCGCAATTAAGCGAAAGCATTAATCATGATGATGCAACACGAGGTATTTGCTCAATAACCTGCTCAGGTGCGCTCGCTAACTTTCTGTATCCCTACTTTGTGCAACAACAAAGTGTATATCCACAATTAAGTGTTTTTGTTGAAGCAGCCCCGAATCAAAATATTATTACTGACTTACTCAGTAATAAAATAGACCTTGGCATTGTCACTCGACAAACGGTACATGAACAATTGAAACAAACGCTGGTGGGGTATGAAGAGTTACAACTAGTATTACCCGCGAGTGTAGATTTAAATCAGGATTGGAATTTTGCTGCACTCAACCAAATCGGATTTATTAACCACCCCGATGGTTTACATTTCCTTGAAAAGGTTTTTTCAAGCAACTTTACGGCAGAATATAAAGGCTTGAATAGCCTTAATATTAAAGGTTATGTGAATCAGCTGCAGCAAATACTGTTACCCGTTGCACAAGGAGTGGGGTATACCATTTTGCAAAAGCGTGCGGTGCAGCAGTTTAGTCAACAGCAACAATTAAAGGCACTGCCATTAACTCATGCAATTCAAGAGCCTTTGTATTTAACTCAAAAGCGTTATCGCCAATTACCTTCACGCTATCAATGGTTTGAAGATAAAATAAAGCACCTTTTAGGGTGAAAAAGTATCTTCAATGATGTTATTCGTTTAACTGTTGTGGTTCAGTATTGTGCTGAGTAAGTTGCTCTGAAATTGGTCTTTTGATCGGTACACCTAATTCTTTTAATTGCTCTGCCTGTTGAATAACATTGCCACGCCCTGCACTAAGCTGTTTAAGTGCAGTGTGGTAGGTTTTCTGTGCTTTATCTAGTTGTGAGCCAACTTCTAAAAAGTTATCGCTGAATAAGCGTAATTTGTCGTATAACTTACTTGCCTGCTGCGCAATGAATTGACCATTCTTCTCTTGTCTTTCAAAGCGCCATAAATTTTCGATAGTGCGTAGGGCAATCATTAAATTACTTGGGCTGGCTAACAGAATATTATTATCGAGTGCGAGTTGTACTAAGCTTGGGTCGTGCTCTAAAGCAGTAATAAAGGCGGGTTCAACGGCCACAAATAACAATACATAATCGAGTGTGTTGGTGCCAATTAAATCCTGATAGTCTTTTTTCCCTAAGCCCTTAATATGTTGGCGGATAGATAAACAATGCGCATCAATTGCTTGTTTTTGTTCACCAATATTTTCGCTATTAAAGTAACGTTCATAGGCCACTAAAGACACTTTTGAGTCAATAATGATATTGCGTTGTTGCGGTAAATTAACCACCACATCAGGAAGAAAGCGTTGCCCTCGTGTATCCTTCAAATTAACCTGAGTTTGGTACTCATGCCCTTCACGTAAGCCTGAATTTTCTAGTATGCGCTGTAAAACTACCTCACCCCAGTTTCCCTGCTGCTTATTGTCGCCTTTCAAGGCGTTAGTCAGGTTCTGAGTTTCTTGATGCATTAGGCTATTTAAGTTAGCTAGTTGGTCTATTTCTCGTTTTAAGTTAAAACGCTCTTTGCTTTCATTGATATAACAATCGTTGACTTGCTTTTTAAAACCTTCCAGTTGAGTACTTAAAGGGTCTAATAGCTGTTTGATGGATTGCTTATTTAATTGCTGAAACTGTGTCGATTTGTCGTTAAAAATACGCTGTGACAACACCTCAAACTGTTGGCTTAATTTCGCCTCCGTTGCCTGTTGATCTTGTAGCCGCTGCTCTCCTGCCTGCAAGCGAACGTCGGACTCTCTAACACGCGTAGTTAATTTACTGACCTGTGCCTGCAAGCTTTCATTGTGTAACGATAAAGCCGCTATTTTACTGTCTAGTAATTGATTTTGTTGCGTTTGGTGTTGCAGATTTTGTTCACTTAGCTTCAGAGCTAAATACTGCTCGCTAAGATCTGTTTTGCTGTGAGATAAACGGTTAAGGGTGATTAATAAGCTGATAAAAAGTACAGCACTTATAATGCTCATTAATAATAAGCTGTTATTTGCCAATAAATCTGCTGGCATCTAATATTCCATTTTCTTTAATGTATTGATCACATGAGGGTTAAGTCTATTCCAACACAGTAGAAATAGCAGATAAATCCCGAGAATAGCCCATTTATGTAAATTTTTACCTTGGTCTAAATCAGAAAAAGAAAACGCAATATAATAGGTGTCCACCACTTCTACATAGACAGCCATAATGACAGGTAAGATCAAAACTGTTAGTAGTTTCCAAGCTAAGGATAATGCTTGAGTAAGCGGGTGATTCAACATGTTTTTTCCAATCGACAACGTAAGAACTGTAACTTTAACCAGTAATTATAAAGAAGTGAATAGGCAAGCGTAAAAAATAAGCATAGGGCACGTTATCTACGAGAGTTTAACGATCAATAAATGCTGCATTATTTTGCACCTTTTTGCTTTTAGTTTGACTAAATGATGTTGAATATAAGTTTTGTGCGCGTTTATGCGTTTTTTTAAGTGATTTATGTTTAAAAATGCACTAGAGTGCGTGTTTATATAATTTGAAACTAATTACAAGGGGTAGTTTATGTGCGGTATCGTTGGTGCAGTTGCGCAAAGAGAAGTGTCTGAAATTTTAATAGAAGGGTTAAAAAAATTAGAATATCGTGGTTATGACTCAGCAGGTGTTGCCATTGTTGATAGCGAAGGTAAATTAACTCGCGTACGTCGTTTAGGTAAAGTAAAAGAATTGGCTGATGCCGTTGATACAATGCAAACAATGGGCGGAACAGGTATTGCTCATACACGTTGGGCAACACACGGCGAACCTTCAGAAGTTAATGCTCACCCACATGTTTCTGGTGCTATCTCAATCGTACATAACGGTATTATCGAAAACCACGAATCACTACGTAGTTTGTTACAAGAGCGTGGTTATGTTTTTGAATCTCAAACTGATACTGAAGTTATTGCACATTTAGTGGAATGGGAATTAAAAACTGCGGCTTCATTACGTGAAGCAGTACAAAAAGCAGTGCCTCAATTAGAAGGTGCTTACGGTATGGTTGCATTAGATAGCCGTGACCCATCTCGTTTAGTCGTTGCACGTTCAGGTAGCCCAATTGTTATTGGTCATGGTATTGGTGAAAACTTCCTTGCCTCAGACCAACTAGCGCTATTAAACGTAACACGTCGTTTTACTTACCTTGAAGAAGGTGATGTAGCGGAAATTACTCGTCGCGAAGTTAATATTTTTGATGCAAGTGGCGAAGCGATTGAACGCGAAGTGATTGAATCTACCGTTGAGCATGATGCGGGTAGTAAAGGTAAATACCGTCACTTTATGCAAAAAGAAATTTTTGAACAGCCTACTGCATTAATCAGTGCATTAGAAGGCCGTATAAACGAAGACAGTATCATTGTTGAAAGCATTGGTAATGGCGCAAAAGAAATTTTATCTAAAGTTGAACATGTTCAAATCATCGCTTGTGGTACTTCGTACAACTCAGGTATGGCGGCGCGTTATTGGTTTGAATCACTTGCTGGCGTAAGTTGTGATGTTGAAATCGCTTCTGAATTCCGTTACCGCGATTTTGTTGTTCGTCCAAATAGCTTATTACTTACACTTTCTCAATCCGGTGAAACAGCTGATACTTTAGCTGCGTTACGTTTAGCGAAAGAAAAAGGTTACATGTCTGCGATGTCTATCTGTAATGTATCTGGTTCTTCATTAGTACGTGAATCTGACCTTGCATTTATGACTCGCGCTGGCACTGAAATTGGTGTTGCATCGACTAAAGCATTTACCACTCAGCTTGCTGCAATGTTGATCTTGGTGACCGCGATTGGTAAAGAGCAAGGTACTATTAGCCCGCAAAAAGAAGCTGAAATTGTACATGCGCTGCACTCATTACCAACTGAAATTGAAAAAGCGTTAGCGTTTGATAAAGAAATTGCTGCTCTAGCCCCTGACTTTGCAGATAAACACCACACATTATTTTTAGGTCGTGGCGAATATTACCCAATTGCGATGGAAGCGGCTTTAAAATTAAAAGAGATCTCATACATTCACGCTGAAGCTTATGCTGCAGGTGAACTAAAGCATGGTCCATTAGCGTTAGTTGATGCTGATATGCCTGTTGTCGTTGTTGCTCCGAATAATGATTTGTTAGAAAAATTAAAATCAAACGTTGAAGAAGTACGTGCACGTGGTGGTTTATTGTATGTATTTGCCGATGAAAACTCAGGCTTTGAAGCATGTGATGGAATGAAGATTATCTCATTACCTCATGTAAATCCAATCATCGCACCTATCTTCCATACGGTACCGATGCAATTATTGTCGTACCATGTGGCATTGATTAAAGGTACCGATGTAGACCAACCACGTAACCTAGCAAAAGCGGTTACAGTGGAATAAATCACAAATTAAGTCTTTATTTATTGTTGGTGCACAATAAAGTTGTTAATTAAACAATAAAGTTATTACCAAAACAATATAGTTGCTAATTTTATCCGTCTGAGCTATTTTTAAAATAAGATAGTTCAGACGGAAGTTTACTATGGGTAAGAAACAATATTGGAACTCTGAGGCTAAAAACCGGCGCTGGATCAAAGAAGGCAGAGGCCAAGGCACAGGAGCAAACTATAAACCTTGGCTTACCGTACGCGATGTAGCGTCAGAAGGCCGATCCCATCGTATTTTTGGACACATAACTCAACGAACCCATCATTTACTCTCCGATCTAGAGCTTGCAACATTTCTTCTACTTCAATGGCGTTCGACTACAAATGATATACGTGAACAATTTCCGCTAGATCGTGAAGTAACGAGAGAGATAAGCGAAAATTTAGGAATAAGGCATCCAACTTATCAAGGTGTGGATCAATACATGAGCAGTGACTTTGTCGTTGATTGTGATGAAAAAAATAATCCAAGATTTATCCTCCAAGTAAAAACATCTGAAGCATTTAGTGACTCAAGAACAATTGAAAAACTTGAGATTGAACGACGTTACTGGCGTGAAAAGGGTTTACCTTTCTATTGGATCACTGAAAAACAGATACCGCCAATTGTATTCGAGAATATCAATCTTCTTTATAACCACATTGTTGATGAAATTGATCAAGCAGACCTCATCGTTCAATTAGAAGTGTTTAATAAACACTTAAGAGCAAATGAAAACCTAAGAGTTAAAGAGTTATGTATGAAACTCGATGCTTCATATGATAACGAACCAGGTGAAGCTTTATATCAAATTAAACGCTTGCTCGCACAACGCTATTTCCATTTTAATATTACTAAACCGTTTACAGAGTTACGCTGTTTTGAAATTACTGCTGAAAACTTTGATGTATTGCAGGAGGGCTGGCGTGTTTCAAATTAACGAAGTGATTAAATTAGAAGATAAACTTTATAGGGTTCTTATAACAACACATACCCATGTTGTATGGATTTCACTCGAAGATCAAAAGGGATTTCCAGATATTGTAGAGCTACCACAACTCGAAGCCTTATTATTAGAAGAAAAGCTGACTCGAGCTAATGATCCATTTGAGTATGTAATAAATCTACTACCTGAACCTGACTCTAAAGAAACAATCATTCGAAATAGAAACTATCAAATCATAAAACCACTGGTTGATGATTCTAACTTTTATATAAAAAAGGTTAGAACAAAGCATGTAGCGAACATTCTCGGATCGGGTGAAATTTCAAGGCCATACCTTTATAAATTAATCCGTCGTTATTGGCAAAGAGGACAGGTGCCAAATACCCTGCTACCTGATTACAAAAATTCCGGAGCAAAGGGCCAGAAACGTATTGCGAATGGAAAAAAACTAGGCCGCCCAAGAAAAATAATGGAAGGAATTGGTGCGTTGGTCGATGAGCCAACTGAAAAATTATTTCGAATAATTATTGATAAATATATTTTAAAAAAACAATTTTCTGTTGCACGAGCACACCGTAAATTCAAAGGGCTTTATGACAATATATTTCCAGGATTGCCTGAATCAGAAAAACCAACAAAGCGTCAGCTAAGCTACTTCTTAGATAGAGAATATAAAAATGTAGATAGAATTAAAGCTAGTGTATCGGATAACATTCTTAAAAAAGATATTCGCCCCTTGCACAGCACCGCAACAATTCACGCTTTAGGGCCTGGTTCACGCTATGAAATAGATGCAACCATTGCCGACGTTATACTAGTATCTGACCATGATCGAAACCAACCAGTTGGACGCCCTACGGTATATGTTGTGGTTGATGTATTTTCAAGGTTTATTGTAGGCTGGTATATTGGTTTTGAGAATCCTTCTTATGTTGCGGCAATCCAAGCACTGCATGTGTCTTTAACCGATAAGAGCAATTTTTTCAAAAGTTTAGAGATTGAAACTGACAACTTTTCTTGGCCTTTACCTGGCTTACCAGACGCAATACTTGCAGATAGAGGTGAACTTTTAGGGCATCAAATTGAAGGCTTAGAATCTAGCAATAAAGTCAGGATCGAAAATACGCCTCCTTATAGAGGAGATGCGAAAGGAATCGTCGAACAAAGATTTAAAATTCTTCAGGCTGAATTTAAGAAGTTTACCCCTGGGGAAGTTATTGGTCCTACAGTAAGAAAAAGAGGTGGAAAAAATTACTGGCTTGATGGAAAACTAACGATTTCAGAGTTTACTGAAATAATAATTTCATCAATCGTTATGAGGAACTTTGTTGATCCCATTGAAAAATATGATCGAGCGAAGGATATGCCAGCTGATTTATCAAAAATCCCAATTCATCTTTGGAACTGGGGACTTAAGAATAGGACTGGGCGGTTGCGTAAAGCTAATCCTGATTCGGTACGTATTGCTCTATTACCGAGAGAGCAAGCCAGTGCATCTGCACAGGGTATATGCCTATTTGGTGTTTACTACTCTGCACCTGAAATTATCGAACTTGGTTGGATGCACCGCTCCGATAAATCAAATAGACCTAAAAAAATTGAGGTTGCTTACGATCCAAACTTTGCCGATGAAATTTACTTATTTCATACACAAGGGAGTAGAGAGCATTGGGTATGTCGGATTACTGACTTATCGCGAGAATTTAGAGGGTTAACATTTTGGGAAGTTTGGCGAAAACAACAGTCAATTAAAATTCAAAGTACAAAAGATAAATTAGAATCAGACAAGCTTCGAATGCATCATGAAAATCGAGTTGAAAACATCATTTCATCAGCAATCAAGCAAACACCAAAGTCAACATCAACAAAAACAGAGCGAATGAAAGGCGTTGGCCATTCTCGCTCTCAGCAACTATTGAAAGAACGGGAACAGCGACGCCCCAAAAGACCTGTACACGACAAAGGGTCAGAAAAAGTAGTTCATTTAACCGCACATGAAGATAATGACGACTACCCTGATTTTGAAGACGAACTATTTAATGAAGGAGATGATTGATGGAACAACCGAATCATTTTGTCACAGCGGTTTACCAGTCAACTGGTATCAAACGTTATGATGGTAACCCCTTTATTGAAGCCCTACCACCTATATTATCTGTTGCTCAAGCAGGTAAAAGCATCAAAGGGAAAATAGAATTCCATCCTTCAGAACGATTAGCCGATCCTAAATCTAGAATGCATATGGTTGTTTCGTTATTAGATGATTACTTTCAACCCCTCTCGCAACATGTTCAGTTACAAGAGAAAATCGATATGATGTTACGCATGGGATATGTCGGGCGCAATATTAGTGACGGTTCTCTTAACAGGAAACTTCAAGAAGGCTATGAATTGATCAAGTCTGGTGGAGAAGCCACCGCAAATTTTAGTATTGAGAAAACAACAGCTAGAAGTATGTCTTTAGTGGGTATCTCTGGTAGCGGAAAAACCAGTTCATTAGTACGAGTTCTGGAAACTTACCCGCAAGTTATCTATCACGAACAACATAACTGCTTTCAAGTAACTTATTTAAAGATTGAATGCCCTAGTAACGGCGATCTTGAAAGCCTTTGCCTTAACTTCTTTAGTGCTGTTGATGCGCTTTTGAGTACAGATTATGAACGCCGTTATGCGAAACAACGCCTTTCTGTCCCTAAAATGCTAGCTTTGATGCGTCAAACTGCAAACAATCGTGCAATTGGGATTCTAGTTATCGACGAAATTCAACGTTTAAGCCAGGTGCGTTCGGGCGGTAAAGAGCAAATGTTAGAATTCTTTGTCGAATTAGTGAATACCGTAGGTATTCCTATCGTGTTAGTTGGCACTCCCAAAGCCCGCCCAATTTTTGAACTGGAATTACAATCAGGAAGGAGAAGTGCAGGTATTGGAGCCATTTACTGGGAAACCATTCCACAATATATATTGAAAGAAAGTGGACGTGAGCCAAGCAAAAACTGGATTAGATTTTCAGATAAACTCTGGAAGTTACAATGGCTTAAACATGGCGATGACCATTTAACAGAGGAGATAAGAGATTGTTGGTATGACCTTTCTCAGGGCGTTCTAGACATTGTTGTAAAGCTATTTGTATTAGCGCAGTTGCGTGCTATTGCTAACAAGAAAGAGCGTATAACCGTTAGTATTCTTCAATCAGTGTATAAACAAGAGTTGAAGCCTGTTCACCCTATGTTGGCAGCATTGAGATCGGGTGATGCCGATAAAATTGTTAAATATTCCGACATGCGAGTAGTAGATCTTGATAAGCGACTCATTCAAATTGGTTCTGAAATTATTGCTGATGCTCAAAAGCAAGAAGAAAAATTATTTGGTGGGAACCAGGATGCTTTACGTTTATATAACGTAATTTTGCAAATTGAGGAGTCTTTTGATCAACAGATAGTAGCTCAGCTCGTCGAACGGATATTTAAAGATCATTCTGATTATAGCATTGCTCAAATGATCCCAGTTTTAGTAAATTGGTATCTAACGAATGAAGAAACGCCTGTAAAATCCAAACAAAAAAATACAGTGAAAGAAAAAGACTGGCATGATTTAGACGTCAACGACCTGCGATATCAATATGTTTACTGCAAAGATGAAAAACAATCACTTCTAGATCGACTTGAACAAAATGGTGAGATGTTCGATCTTGATGGCTGGGCTGCGGGTTACTAATGATTGGATTTCCGTCGCCTTATCCAGAGGAACTGCTTTATAGCACGATAGCTAGATCAGGTGTTCACGATGGCGAAACTTCACCTAAACAGTTGTTGGAAAAAGTGTTCAAAAATCGCAAGGTAATTGCAACCCTGGATTTGCCTAGTCATTTGCAAGTTCTAGCAAATCAATATCCAAAAACATTAGGTATGAACGTTAATGTTTTAATCAATCGCCATACACTTTGGCCCATTTATGCCCCCTTCCTGCCACCTGAACGAAATCATGAGATAATAAAATGGATGAGCGGAAGATCCAAAGGTGCAGTACATTTAGCAAGTGGAATTATAGCATCAAGAGTAAAGACAAAAGGAAGACTCTACGTATGTGCTGAATGCTTGAAAGAGCAAATAATAAGATATGGTGAGTGTTTTTTGAGTCGCCATTGGCAAGTCCCACTAATAAAAACATGCCCCAAACACGCCTCTTTAAGTGTTACAACAATAGTAATCGATGGCGAACATCGACACACCTATACCGCAATAGGGGAGGTTGAAGTATTAGATGCATTAGAGATTAGCTCCATCGACAAATTATTTTCCCAACAAGTAGCTCAATTAATGCAGGTTAAAAGTAAAGGCATTAGCAGTGCTCAATGGACAACATTTTATAAACAATTTGCGTCAAGTCAGGGATATTTAGATGGTCGAAGAATTGATCATGTGAGAATTCACAATACAGTAATAACGTTTTGGGGGAAATGTTGGCTTGATAATGCGGGTATTCTTCCTTCAGATACGGAAACATCCTGGCTCAAGGGCTTGTTTCGTAAACATAGAAAAAGCTTTAGTTTTGCGGAGCATATTGTGGCAATAGTCGCCATCTCAAATGGAGCTTTCACTATTTGTGATGCTATTGAAAAAGCCTCAAATATTACAACTAGCAATGAAAAAAGCAGTTATAAAAAAGAACTGAAACCAATTATCACAAATCAACTAAGCCAAGATCAAATTGAATGGAAAGAGAAAATTGAGCAAAGTTATCCAAAGGCAGTTCGTATAAAAAATAAGGCGCTTTACGCACGACTCTACCGAAATAATTATGATTGGTTGATGCAGATTAATCGTTTATTTCATGCTGAAAAAATAGTGGTTAATAAGCGCGTAGACTGGAAACAACGAGACAGAAAAATTGCTAGAGAGTTGTATTGTGTTTATGGTGAGTTGTGCGAAGATTTAAACGCGCCTCATCTAAGTCGCACATTTCTGATTCACCAGCTTGAACAACGAGGAACTGTCGAAAAACATCTTAATCGCTTACCTCGTTGTTCGACATTGCTTTGCTTTTATTCTGAGAGCATTACAGAGTATCAATCAAGAAGGCTTACTCGTGCCTACCTAGAGATGCAAAAGAGCGGACAAGAGATAAAACGCTGGATCTTGTTGCGGCAAGCAGGTCTAAGTGATGACAGAATGACTGATATTGTTGCCGATCTTTTAAAGGAGATGTTGAGTGAGTAAACCTGATGCGAAGTTTAAAAAGCTGAATGATGATTCCAAAATACTTGCTATCGGTTCTCTATTCCGTGGCAAAGATAGAAAAAATTGGGCGGTCAACGTTGACTTTAATGGTGGGTTTTCTAAGAGCATGCAGTTCAGCAATATACCCGTACTTGCCAGAAAACGTGTTTTAAACCCGACGAAGCAATATAAATTAGCCGGTTTACCGACCGAAATCATAATTGAAAACGCTCAATTATGGGAAGCAGCTAAGGCGTCTGATTGTCCTGCTTATCAGGTACATCGACATGGTGGAGACGGCAATCAACCATGTTTTGCCGTACAATTTGGCAGTCGTAGAATATTTATTCCCCAGCTAGAAATGGCTCGCGTACTTTTTTATCATGATCCTTTTCTAGCTCGACTAAGCCTTCAACATAATGCATTGGCCGAAGACTTTATTCTTGGGAATAGAGATGATGGTCAACCCATTATTTTTGTCCGTGATGGTGCGGATTACCCTGTCTCATACTTTAATCGAGATGATAACCGACGTTTTTTAAGTTGGGTATTGCTTGATCGCGAGGCCCGAACTTCATTTGAAAGCATCAGTATTCACCTTATCAAAAATCAATATCAGAAAAACAATTATTTACATTGGAATTTCCAATTCACTCCACCATCCTTATCAGGTGTGGAGCTTGAGGCTAGAGGGTGGGAAGACAGAGAATCGAATAGTTTCTTTATTTGGGAAATAACCAAACTCACCAATTTGCCATCAGAATTAGAAGGTGAGATTGATTTTTATCACCCTGGTTATGAAAGGAAAGCTGGAGGGAAACCAACCAAAGGCGACGGCAAGCAAGGAGAGGCTCAAGATAACTTTGAATTGGATGATGATGAGCTGTCTGATATAGATAAGGCCACAATTTCACTCATGTCAGAGCAAGTTGTAGTGTCTTTTAAAACACCTCACATCACAAACCGCATCGCGAACAAAACTAAAGTTGTTAATAATGTCATTGGCGATGGCGAAAAGGAAGTCTTGAATAACGACCTTAGCCCAAATGAAAAAGAAGAGTCTGGCACCTTACCAGGGGGAGCGTGGAATAATTTAGATGATCAAACAGACGATGCACACTTGTATATAGGTAAGTTTAAATCCTTTTTTACAATGATCAACTACTTAATTACTAAGCACGGTTTTACCCTGATAAGAAAAGAGTTGGCAAAACTTCCAAAGCTGGGTGATGGAAACAAACATTGGTTAGCTGACACGCAAAACCCTCGTTGCTTGGCTACTGTTGAGTTAGAATTTAATAATCAGTTTTTTACTTTATTGGAAGTAGACACCTCCGATGGCGCAGCAAAACTTTCGACGATGCTACTTACGTCTTCTTCAAGTTGGGTAAAAACAAATGAAAGAATGATTCTACATCGGATTATGAAGAAGCATTTAGGATGGCCAAGTGATTATTTTAAAGAACAGTTAGGCGAAAAAATGTACTCTGGTATTCCTCACCCTAAATCAAAGCAATCGGGTTCATTACCCCCTGAAGAAATATCCCCTTGGGCACAAAGAGTTGCAAATTGGGTTAGCCGAAATGCATAACTTTATTTTAACTTTCTAGATCAGATAATTACCGATCAGTATTCCCTAAAAGATTTTCTATGATAGGATGATACCTAATAAATTTAATGAGGTGAAGCACTATTCAGTGTTGTACCACAGAACATTTAGGGCATAAATCCTGCTTTAACCGATATGGTGTTGATGAAATTTCTCTTTAAGCAAAGCTGATGAAAATCTCTAAATCAAATAATAGATAAACTCCGACTCAGGCAACAAAACGCATGGCAAATGAAAGTTTAAAACAAAATATTATAGTCAATAATGCTAAAGCTCAAATAGCGCAGTTGCCAAAGGCAACTCGGGATCGTATCGCACATATCGACTTTACCTTGTTGTTTAAAGGAGAGGCTGTACGTGCTGATTTAGTAGACCGTTTTAACATTGCGCCTGCACAGGCCACAAAAGACTTTACCCTGTACCGAGAGCTTGCGCCGAGCAACATTGAATATGACCAAAAGCTCAAAGTGCATAAGCGTGGAGAACAGTTTGTGCCTTTGTTCGACTACGACGTGGTAAGAACATTGGCCACTATCAGTCAAGGCTATGGGGATGGCTTTACTGGGAAGGTAAAACCACCACTGGCTTGTGAAGCGCCTTATCATCTAAACAAGCCGAGTTTATCGATAGTGGCGAAAGTCACGGAGGCTACTCACAAAGGTAAAGCCTTGAGTATCACCTATGTATCGTTATCGAGCGGTGAAACAACGCGTGAAATAGTGCCGCATACCCTAGTAGATAATGGCTTACGTTGGCATGTTCGTGGTTTTGATCGCAAGCATGGTGAATTCAGAGACTTTGTCCTGACCAGAATTAAAGCCACTGAAGTGCTTGAATGCTCAATCCTGTCTGAGGAAGAGCTCGAAAATCAAGACAGGCAGTGGAACCGATTTGTAGAGCTGGAATTAGTCCCGCATCCTTCTATCAAGCATAGCGAGGCCATTGAGCTCGACTATGGCATGATCAATGGCGTGATGAGAGTTGAGATTAGAGCTGCGACAGCTGGCTACCTGCTTCGTCAATGGCATGTTGATTGTACTAAAGATCATAAACTTAATAGTCCTGAGTACCAGCTTTGGCTTAAGAACACCCCCACGCTTTATGGTGTAGGGAATTTAAATTTAGCGCCCGGATTTGAAAGTTAACCTTCAGGTCGGTTTAGAACACGCAGAATGGGTGGTTGTAGCGACTCATTCGACAGCCTCTTAATGAATTAACAGCAGGAATTAACAAATGACAAGTTTACAACAACGCGCCGAGCTTCAACGCCAAATATGGGCAATTGCCAACGAAGTTCGAGGCTCAGTAGATGGCTGGGATTTCAAGCAGTACGTACTAGGTACACTGTTCTATCGTTTTATCAGTGAAAACTTTGAAACCTACATCACTGGGGGTGACGAAAGCGTTAACTATGCAGCCATGTCAGATGATGATGAAAATATCGGTTTTGCCAAAGAAGATGCTATTAAAACCAAAGGTTACTTCCTTTACCCTAGCCAGCTGTTTAGTAAAGTTGCTGCAAACGCGAATAAAAACGATAATTTAAACACTGATTTAGCCGCTGTTTTTGCTGCGATTGAAAATTCAGCTAATGGTTACGATTCTGAAAAAGACATCAAAGGCCTGTTTGCCGACTTTGATACCACCAGTAACCGCTTAGGTAATACGGTCGACGCTAAAAACAAACGCTTAGCGGCGGTATTAAAAGGTGTTGCGGGGCTTAACATTACCCAATTTGAAGATAACGAAAACGATCTATTTGGTGATGCTTACGAATTTTTAATTTCTAACTATGCAGCGAATGCGGGTAAATCTGGTGGTGAATTTTTCACACCTCAGCATGTATCTAAGCTGATTGCTCAACTTGCTATGCACGGGCAAACCAGCGTCAATAAAATCTACGACCCAGCCGCAGGCTCTGGTTCATTGTTATTACAAGCCAAGAAGCATTTTGATGCGCATATCATTGAAGATGGTTTTTTTGGCCAAGAGCTAAACCACACCACCTACAACTTAGCGCGTATGAACATGTTCTTGCACAATATTAACTACGACAAGTTTAATATTCAGTTGGGTGATACCTTAGTCGCCCCCCACTTTATCGATGACAAACCCTTTGATGCGATTGTTTCAAATCCGCCTTATTCCGTAAAATGGATGGGTAGTGATGACCCGACACTGATCAACGATGATCGCTTTGCCCCTGCTGGTGTTCTTGCTCCTAAATCAAAAGCTGACTTCGCCTTTGTACTTCATGCGCTTAATTACCTATCAAGTAAAGGCCGTGCTGCCATTGTTTGCTTTCCAGGTATTTTCTATCGTGGTGGTGCTGAGCAAAAAATACGTAAATACTTAATTGATAACAACTATGTAGAAACCGTGATTTCGCTTGCGCCTAACCTGTTTTTCGGCACTACCATTGCCGTGAATATATTAGTGCTCTCGAAGCACAAACCAGATACTACAACGCAATTTATTGATGCCAGAGATCTGTTTAAAAAAGAAACCAATAACAACACCCTAACCAACGAGCATATTGAGCAAATTATTCAGGTGTTTGCCAGCAAAGAAAACGTCGAATACTTTGCAAAATCTGTTGATTTGGATGCTATTGCTGCTAATGACTACAACTTATCGGTGAGTAGTTTTGTGGAAGCAAAAGATAACCGTGAAGTAGTGGATATTACTGAACTCAATACAGAACTTAAGAGCACCGTCGCTAAAATTGACCAGTTACGCAACGATATCGATGCTATTGTGACGGAGATTGAAGCATGAGTCACCTAACATATTTAGAAAAGCAGCTAGACGGTGTCGAGGTAAATTGGAAACCTCTATGGCAAGTAACTATTTGGGATAAAAAATTCAATGCTGTTGATCGAAAGAAACAACCCAAGGTTATTAATTATAAATATCTACTTGCTGTCGATCTTTTTAAATTGAAACAAGAAAGTGGAGATGTATTTCTTCTTTCTACAGGAGAGCAGACAGGTTGGACAAATGAAAAGTTAGCTGGCTCCTATTTAAGGGAAGGAGAAATTGTAACTATTCCATGGGGAAAATCTAGGCCTGTTAAAGATGTTATTAAATATTACAAAGGACGTTTTGTAACGGCGGATAACCGAATTGCAACTTCAAATAATACAGATGAGTTATTAAATAAATATTTATACTACTGGATGATGAGTAAGTCACAAGCCATTGATAAATATTACCGAGGTTCAGGAATACAACACCCCAGCATGGCTAATGTTTTGGACATGTTGATTCCTGTACCACCATTGAAAAATCAAACCGAAATTGTGCGAATTCTAGATACATTTACCGCCATGACCGCCGAGCTGACCGCCGAGCTTAACATGCGCAAAAAACAATACACCTACTACCGCGACCAGTTGTTGAGATTTGAAGATGGTGAAGTTGAATGGGTAACATTAAATAAAGTTGCCAATATCAAAAATGGCAAAGATTGGAAGAAGTTGGGGCCGGGCAATATACCCGTTTATGGCTCAGGTGGAATTATGCAATACGTGGATACTTTTGCTTATGATAAACCAACCGTATTGATCCCTAGAAAAGGATCGATAACAAATATTTTTTATGTTGATGAACCCTTTTGGAATGTTGACACGATTTACTACACAGAATTAGACCTTGATAAAATCATTCCTAAATTCTTTTATTATTTCATGACAACTATCGACATGATGCAATTAGATACTGGATCCGGTAGGCCGAGCCTTACACAGGCAATATTGAATGAAATTAAAGTCCCGTTACCTCCACTTGATGAACAGGGGCGTATTGTAACTATTTTGGATAAGTTCGATACACTAACCACTTCAATCCAAGAAGGTTTGCCCCGCGAAATAGAGCTACGCCAAAAGCAATACGAGTACTATCGTGATCTGTTATTAAGTTTCCCGCAATCAAATTCAGATGAGCCACTATTGAAGGAAAGAGCTTAATGAGTCAAACGCTAACGGAAATAGCTGAATTATTGAAAGTATCTATCAAGAAAGTACAGTTAATTTATGCCTTTAATGGCACGGGTAAAATGCGCTTATCTCGTAACTTTAGGTTATTAATTGATCCCAAGGTAGACCCTGAAATGGAAGGGCCGACAGATTTTTCCAATTCAAAAGTTTTATATTACAACGCATTTACAGAAGACTTATTTTATTGGGATAATGATTTAGAAGAGGATAAAGAACGTCAGCTTAATATCCAGCCTAATTCATTTACCAATAGGCTGTTAACTTTCCTACAAAATCAAGGTTTGGATGGGCAGATAGTCCATCGATTCCAACAATATTCAAACCCAAACATTACCCCATATTTTAATACGGATTTCTCTAAGGTGTTTTTTTCACTTGAGAGTGGAGGGAATGATAGCTTAAATAATATAAAAATATCTAAAGGGGAAGAAAGTAGTTTTGTTTGGAGTGTTTTTTATTCTTTGTTAGAACAGGTTATTAGCGTTCGTAATATACTTGAAGTAGATGATCGCGAAACCCAAGAATTCAATCAATTAGAGTATGTTTTTATTGATGACCCCGTTAGTTCATTGGATGATAACCACCTGATTGAATTAGCTGTTAATTTAGCTGAGTTAATTAAATTAAGTGATTTTACTTATGGAAAAGGACTTAAGTTTATTATTTCGACACATAACCCGTTATTTTATAATGTACTGCACAACGAACTTGATTTAAATAAAGGTAATAAGAAAGAAGGTTGCTATCTGTTGGAACGTTTTGATGATGGACTATTCAATTTAAATGTTAAGTATGGGGATTCTAATCGAAGCTTTTCTTATCACTTATATTTAAGGCAGATATTAGAAGCTGCTATTGCGGCAAATAATGTAGAACATTATCATTTCACGCTATTACGGAATCTATATGAAAAGACAGCGAGCTTTCTTGGATATCAGAAATGGTCAGAACTCTTACCTGGTGACAAAACTGCCTATTTAAATCGTATCATTCAACATACAAGCCATTCTTCATTATCGAATGAAATGATTTCACAACTAAGTGCTCCAGAAAAGAAAACAGTTGAGCTATTGTTTAATCACTTAATAGCAAACTATGGTTATTGGAAATAGGAGAATTCAGATGCTTAATACGGCTCTCAGCCTACAAGACCAAACCTCAGAATTCTTACTTTATACCGCACCTAATGGCGATGTCAAAGTGGAAGTATTACTCAGCGATGAAACCATTTGGCTGACCCAAGAGCGTATTGCACAGCTTTTTGGTGTACAACGCCCAGCGATTACGAAGCATTTAAAAAACATTTTTGAAAGCAAAGAATTACAAGAAGAAGTGGTATGTTCCATTTTAGAACATACCACTGCACACGGCGCGATAGCTGATAAAACCCAAACTAAACCTGTAAAATACTATAACTTAGATGCGGTGATTTCAGTGGGTTACCGGGTTAACTCCGCACAAGCGACGCAGTTTCGTATTTGGGCAACAGCGTTAATTAAGGATTACATCATCAAAGGTTTTGCGATGGATGATGAACGGATGAAAAATGGTCGCTTCTTTGGCAAAGACTATTTTAAAGAGTTACTGGAACGAGTTCGCTCGATACGAACTAGTGAACGACGTATTTATCAGCAAATTACCGATATTTTTGCCGAATGCAGTATTGACTACGATCCTAAATCAAAAACCACGCAATTATTCTACGCACATGTACAAGACAAGTTTCATTTTGCGATTACAGGTCATACAGCTGCAGAAATTATTGCCCTGAAAGCCGATGCAAATCAGCCATTAATGGGCATGACAACTTACAAAAATGCCCCGGCTGATCGAGTCATTAAATCCGACACAACTATCGCTAAAAATTACCTAGCCGAAGATGAAATTAAAAAACTAGAGCGCACTATTACAGCATTTTTTGATTACATCGAAGGCATTATTGAACGTCGCACTAGCTTTACCATGGAAGCCTTTGCCGATAGCGTCAATAAGTTTTTAGCCTTTAATGAATATCACGTGCTTGAGGGATATGGCAGTATTTCAAGCACAGCGGCAAAACAAAAAGCCCACGCTGAATATGAGCAATTTAACCAACAACAAAAAATAGAGTCAGATTTTGACCGTGAAGTTAAAAAGTTGCTTGGCCAATCGAAAAATAAAAAACAATAAGAGAAAGGATTACAGATAATGACGACCTATAAAACCATCGCAGAGTCTAACAATTTTATTGTTTTGGATAAGTATGTCAAAGATTGGCAAGTCCCAGAAAACTTTCAAAGTGAAGGCGATTTAGAGAGAGAATTAATACAAGATTTAGTCAATCAAGGTTATGAATATGTATTGGCGCTAACAACGCCTGATGCCATGATGGCTAATGTGCGTAAACAGTTGCAAACACTTAACAAAACTGAGTTTACTGATGTCGAATGGTTGCGTTTTCAGGAACAGTACCTCAATACGCCAAGTGATAATATTAGCGATAAAACGCGAAAGGTTCACAGCGACTATATCTATGATTTTGTTTTTGATGACGGTCATATTGAAAACATATACCTGTTTGATAAAAAGGTAATTGCACGGAATAAATTACAAGTCATTAAGCAATTTGAACAAACAGGTAGCCACGCTAATCGATATGATGTCACTATTTTGGTCAATGGTTTACCGCTAGTTCAAATAGAACTGAAAAAACGCGGTGTTGCGATTCGTGAAGCCTTTAATCAAATCCATCGCTACAGTAAAGAAAGCTTTAACGCTGAAAACTCATTGTATAAATTCTTGCAACTTTTCGTTATTTCTAATGGTACAGATACTCGTTATTTTGCCAACACAACGAAACGCAATAAAAACAGCTTTGACTTTACTATGCATTGGGCAAAATCTGATAATGCGTTAATTAAAGATTTAAAAGACTTTACAGCAACCTTTTTCCAGAAAGAAACATTACTCGAAGTAATTTTACGATACTCTGTATTTGATATAAGCAACACTTTACTCGTAATGCGTCCTTATCAAATAGCAGCAACAGAACGTATTCTATGGAAGATTAAAAGTGCCTTTAATAGCAAAGGCTGGAGTAATACTGAAAGCGGCGGTTATATATGGCATACCACGGGTTCTGGCAAAACGCTGACCAGCTTTAAAGCAGCTCGCTTAGCGACTGATTTAGATTGTATTGATAAAGTATTCTTTGTGGTAGACAGGAAAGATCTCGATTACCAAACTATGAAGGAATATCAGCGTTTTTCACCTGATAGTGTTAACGGCTCTGATAGCACCGCGGGACTTAAAAGTAACCTCGATAAAAATGATAACAAAATCGTGGTAACTACCATTCAAAAACTGAACAATTTAATTAAGAATGAAAGTGACTTACCCATCTATAACAAACAAGTCGTATTCATTTTCGATGAATGTCATCGTAGTCAGTTTGGTGAGGCGCAGAAGAACCTCAAAAAGAAATTCAAAAAGTACTATCAATTTGGATTCACTGGTACGCCTATCTTCCCTGAAAATGCGCTAGGAGCAGAAACGACGGGTAGCGTTTTTGGTCAACAATTGCATACTTATGTGATTACCGATGCTATTCGTGATGAAAAAGTCCTTAAATTCAAAGTTGACTATAACGATGTTCGCCCTCAATTTAAAAGTATTGAAACAGAGCAAGATGATAACAAACTAAGTGCAGCCGAAAATAAAAAAGCATTTTTGCATCCTCATCGGATTAACGAAATTTCACAGTACATTTTAAATAATTTTAACCAAAAAACGCATCGCGCCTATTCTGGAGCAAAAGGCTTTAACGCTATGTTCGCAGTAAGCAGTGTTGATGCAGCCAAAGCTTATTACGAAGCCTTTAGTCAATTACAGCAAGAGTCCGATAAACCACTTCGAATCGCGACTATATTTTCGTTTGCAGCGAATGAAGAACAAGATTCTATTGGTGATATTTTAGATGAAAGTTTTGAAGTAAATGCAATGAATAGCAGTGCTAAAGAATTTTTAGGCGCAGCGATTACTGATTATAATAAACTATTTAAAAGTAACTATGGCGTGGACAGTAATGGCTTTCAAAACTATTACCGCGATCTTGCTCAACGAGTTAAAAATCAAGAAGTTGATTTATTAATTGTCGTTGGCATGTTTTTAACTGGATTTGACGCGCCAACACTCAATACGTTATTCGTTGATAAAAACTTACGTTATCACGGTTTAATGCAGGCATTCTCGCGCACTAACCGTATTTACGATGCCACCAAGACTTTTGGTAACATTGTGACCTTCCGAGATCTAGAACAAGCGACTATTGATGCTATCACCTTATTTGGCGATGAAAACACCAAAAATGTGGTCTTAGAAAAAAGCTATAAAGAATACATGGAAGGCTTTAATGATCTCGTCACTGGTAAAGCTCGCAGAGGCTTTGTCGATATCGTTAAAGAATTGCAAACGCGTTTTCCTGAACCTCAATCGATTGAAAAAGAAGAGGACAAGAAAGCCTTTGCGAAATTATTTGGTGAATATCTAAAAGCAGAAAACATTCTACAAAATTACGATGAGTTTACTGGCTTAAAAGTTTTACAAAATTTAGATACTAGCGACGAAGAAGCCACTCAAGAGTTTAAAGAAAAATATTATTTAAACGATGATGACATAGATAAAATGCAAGCTATTGATATGCCTGGTGAACGTGCAGTTCAGGACTATCGATCAACTTATAACGATACGCGTGATTGGCTCCGCCGACAAAAACAAGGTGATGATAAAGGTGAGTCAACAGTTGATTGGGACGATGTTGTCTTTGAAGTAGATTTACTTAAATCACAAGAAATTAACCTAGATTACATTCTTGGGCTTATTTTTGACCACAACAAAAAGAATAAGAGTAAAGAGGGTTTGATCGATGAAGTTCGTCGTCTTATACGGGGGAGTTTAGGGAACAGGGCTAAAGAAAGCTTGGTTATTGATTTTATTAATCAAACTAATCTGGATGAAATAAACGACAAAGCTAGCATTATTGATGCTTTCTTCAAGTTCGCGCAGGCTGCGCAAAAACGAGAAGTAAATGACATCATAGCTTCAGAAAAATTAAATAGTGATGCAGCCAAACGCTACATTACTTCATCTCTAAAGCGAGAGTTCGCATCTGAAAATGGCACCGCACTTAATGACGCGCTACCTAAGTTAAGCCCGCTTAACCCACAATATCGCACACAAAAGCAAACGGTTTTCCAGAAAGTAGCTGCTTTTGTTGAAAAATTCAAAGGTGTGGGTGGGAAGCTATAAAAGAACCTACCCTTTTAGTTAAATATTTAGATGGTTAAGAGAAAGTATCAAAATCTCTCAAGATGGGAATGATGGAGGAAATGATTTGTTAAAAACTATATCGGATTTGTTACATCAGTCCCCGGGAATGAAAGGACGTCAAATAGCAAAAAAAATTAATGCTGGATAAGTCTCAAGTAAACTCGTTCCTTCACAAAAATCAGGATACATTTACGAAAAACTCAGGTCATGAATGGTATCTTATTCGCATGCCACATGTGGAAATCAATTTTCCTGGAGGTTGGGTTGATGTGCCAGATTTTGAGATGGCTATCCGCAAGCTTTCGGACCATCCAGACGAACCACAAGTTACATTCAAGTTCGGAGTAGATTGCAAATTTCTACTAATTGCCTTGGCGCGTTTTCTAGCACTAGCAAACCAGCTTGTAGCTGTTGGGAAGCTTATTGTCATAGATACCACATCATGCCTTAACACACATAGATTTTTCAGTAGGAATGGTTTTTTTGATTATCTTAATCAAAGTATTACTTGCCTTCCTGATCGGCCAATATTGTCTGCTGCCAAAACATATCAGGGTAATAGTGACATGCTCGTTGAGATCGGGGAGATTTCTCTCCCATGTCAAAACAAAGAACTCATTATTCGTTTAGGTGACAGGTTTATAGAGCATTCTTCAGCTAATTATGCCTTAGCCGCTAAAACTGTTTTTTCAGAACTTGTAGGCAACGTAACCGATCATAGTGAATCGAAGATACCATGTCTTGCTGGGTTACAAGTGTATCGTCCGTTTAGGAAGCCCAAGCATATTCAAACCATTATATCCGACTCAGGGGTAGGAATAGCAACAACCCTTAGGACTACTTTAAAAGAGGTTCACCCTAAATTATACGATCAATATTCAAAGCTATCCGAAGAAAACGATATCGCGATGGTTCAAAAAGCTTTTATGTCTGGCGAGATAAGTCGTTTTGGTAAAGGACGAGGACTTGGTTTTAAAAGCAGCCGTGAACATGCTAGCAAAGAGAAGGTTATCATCGTTATAAGACAATTAACTTTCTCATTAACACTTGAGTACACAAAAGGACAATTAATCACAGTTACTACGGAACCAGGGTTAATTCCTATTACAGGAACCCATATCTGTTTTGATTTCTATGTTGACTATTTCTGATAAATAGTGTCAACTTAACCAGATGAAACAGTTAAACTATAAAATTCTTCTTTCAGAAGTCGTAGGATCTGATCATGCCTTTGGGAATGACGAAGGTAGTGAAGCCTATATAAAAATCAAAAAGATCGTTGACACTCACCCGTCATGCGATATTTTTTCTATTAGCTTAGAGGGAATGAGGTTTACTGATGCATCCTTTCCTCGCGAAAGTGTAATTTCATTGGCTAAATCCCTAAAAGGTGAAAAAGGATTCTACCTTTGTAAGGTACCAAGCAAAGATCTCTTAGATAATTGGTCCTACGGTGCTTCAGCCAAAGATCAGCCGCTAATAGTGAAGAATGTCTCTGGTTATGATGTGCTTGGTATAAAACTGAGCAGTACTGTTAAAGAACTGCTAGATTTTGTTATTACTAACAAGATGGCTACATCATCAAATGTCGCTAAATATTTTGATATATCTGCACAAAATGCAAGTGGCCGATTGAAGAAACTGCATGCTACAGGCCTTATTTTAGGCCAAAAAGAAGTAGCAGAATCTGGTGGCTTGGAATTTGTTTACCGTTCAATCATCTAAACTTTTTTTCTCTTTCTGATAAATCTGCTTGCGTTAAGCAGATTAGTCGATTAACATTTACTCAGATCCAATGGATCTTTTTTATTAAAGTCTGATAAATGTGATTAAGTTAACCAGAAAAGGAGGCCGCATGGCTACAAATCCCCCGTCAGGTGATGGACATAGAAATGGTGCAGTTAAAGGTAGATCTCAGACTCAAATGCCAAGTGGGCATTGGGTTAAGCGAGATGCAGTGACTGGTCAATTCATGGATGTAAAAACATCCGATAAAACGCCTTTTAAGGGCGTCAGGAAGGAGAAATAGATTGGCTAATGGTAAAACTCATTTGGTCGTCGGGGCAGCGGTTGGTTTAACTGTTGCCCTAGCGGACAACAAAAAACAAGCTGTCAGTCACCATCCTGGAACGGCCATTGCTGTTGGATCTCTATTTGGCAAGCTTCCAGATATTTTGGAGCCCTCTCTGGGTAACCCTCATCATCGCCAGTTTTGCCACAGTCTATTGGTGTTAACTGCATTAGGTGTTGGACTCAAAAATTTGTATGAGTGGCAACCGGAAGAGGCAATTGATAAGTGTCTTCGAGGACTTGGACTAATCGCCGGATGTGCTTATGTAAGCCATTTGCTCTGTGATGCAATAACACCTCGCTCACTTCCCTTAATTGGCAAACTATAGGAGTTTTGAATGGTTGCTAAAGTCACAAGACCCATAGACCGTAAAGTTGAGCGAGAACTTTGGGCTCGCGCCGCTGCTCGTTGCCAATTTAACGGGTGTAATAAATTGCTATACAAATCAACGGTGACACAGGAATCAGTTAATGTCTCTCAAAATGCTCATATTTACGCATTTTCGGAGAATGGGCCTCGTGGTTGGGGACTCTTTAAAACTAAGTCAACCAGTTTAAATGACGTCAGCAACCTCATGTTGATGTGCTATGACTGTCACAAGAAAATTGATCAGAACGGCAGTGAAGATAGGTATCCAGCTGACCTCTTAATTAGTTGGAAAATTCAACATGAGCAACGTATAGAAATACTTACAGGCATTGCTCCTGATCGTAAATCAAATGTTGTTTTGTATTGTGCAAATATTGGAGCTGAAAAATCACCGATAAATTATCACGGTTGTGTCGAGGCAATGTTTCCGAATTGGTATCCGGCAACTGAAAAGCCGGTGACCCTATCCATGGTATCAGAGCTGAAAGATCACTCTGAACAATATTGGCAAGCAGAGTCGCATCACCTAACGAAACGTTTTCAAAGTAAAATCTCATCGATCATCGAAGAGGATTCTTGTAAGCATTTCTCATTGTTCGCGTTAGCTCCTCAACCATTGTTAATAAAACTTGGCGCTTTGCTTACCGACAAAATTGAGGTCGAGACTTATCAGCTACATCGAGAGCCTAAGGGCTGGTTTTGGCAAGACTGTTCAGATGATTTTGAGTACATCATCAACAGGCCTCAAAATATGAAGGGAAAGCCAGCCCTGGTTCTTTCTTTGAGTGACAATGTGTCACATGAGCGAATTACTCGGGTTATGGGGCCAGATACATCGATTTGGGAAGTGACTATCAAGCACCCTCATAATGATTTCATTCAGTCAAAGCAGCAGCTCTCCTTGTTCAGAAAGTGCATAAGAAAGCTGATTGTTGAAATCAAAAATGCACACGGCGATGTGACGCCACTGCAAATTTTTCCTGTGATGCCAGTATCGTGTGCCGTCGAATTAGGACGAGCGAGAATGCCTAAGGCTGATATGCCATGGCTTATTTATGACCACAACATAAAAACACAACAATTTGTAATGGCAATCGAGCTTCGAGGAGATCTTCATGAGTAATACCAAAAGTAACGATGTTCTAAACACTATTCTGGAAAAAATTGAGCTACCAGACAGTGCTTATGAAAAGGCTGAAAAACGCTATAAGGACCTAGGTGATTGGTTACATCGCACAGAATCAACATGCGGTAATTTTGATCCCCACGTGTTTTCTCAAGGTTCATTTCGTCTAGGTACGGCGATTAGACCCGATTCAGAAGAACAGTATGACCTAGACATGGGGTGCAATCTTCGGCGTGGCTTGGATAAAAGTTCCATCACTCAAAAGCAATTAAAGCACCTAGTCGGTCATGAGTTAGAGCTATATCGAAATGCCAGAGGCATTAAGGAAGAGCTGGCGGAGAAGAAACGCTGTTGGCGCTTAGAGTATGCCGATGGGCTCAGCTTTCATATGGATATTGTCCCTTGTATGCCAGAAAGTGATACAGGAAGAGGCCTTTTGAAAAAGCGGATGATCGAAAACTCTAAGTTTGATGAAAGCTTGGCTCAAAACGTGTCTCAGCTTGCAGTTTCGATTACCGACAACACTGATTCAACTTATGCAGTGGTAAATGGAAATTGGCGTATTAGTAATCCTGAAGGATATGCTCGATGGTTTGAAACGCGCATGAAGACCGCACGTTTAGTAATAAACGAACGTGAAATGCGATTTAAAGCCAGTATAGGTAGTCTGCCATACTATCAATGGAAGACGCCCTTACAGCAGGTTATCCAATTATTGAAGCGTCATCGTGACACTATGTTTAAGAACAATGAGGATAGTAAGCCAATATCGGTAATCATTACCACATTGGCTGCTAAATCATATAAAGGTGAAAGTGATTTGGCTTCAGCGTTGAATACGGTGCTTTCCGAGATGGATGACCATATTTCAGCTCAAGCTCCGCTGATTCCGAATCCCGTCAATCCAGCCGAAGACTTCGCAGACAAGTGGTATGACGAAAACTCAGCTCAATACAGATTACAAGAAAACTTTTATAAGTGGTTGTATCAAGCAAGGGCTGACTTTAGAACCCTGTGCTCAAACGATGATGCCCAACGTATTGTAGAAGCTGCACAAAATGGTTTGGACCTGAAACTTGACTCAAATACTGTCGCTTTGGCATTGGGAATATCTTCGGTAACAAGTAAACCAACACATACAATTCATTCATCTGATCCCAAACCATGGTTCAAGCAATAGATGAAGCATTGGAATAATATTGGCCTAGAGGAATTTCTAGCGGCCTATCCAAATATTAGATTATCTGATATCAATGCTGACAGGGTGGAGTTGTTGGGAGAGTATCAATTAAAAGCGCAGCTTGATGGGAGCAATCTTATCGATCGAACCTTTTATCTTAGAATCGTGTGCACAAGTGACTATCACAAAAAACTCCCCACGGTTTATGATGAGGCAGGTTATTTCCCTCGCAATCAGGACTTTCATACGTATGCAGATGGTTCTTTCTGCTTGGGATCGGAACTTAGAATTAAGTCAGTTTTAAATTATGATTCATCGTTGACGGCTTTTTTCGACAAGGTAGTTGTTAGATTCCTGTATGCAGTATCCCATAGAATTGAATTCGGTAGCTTTCCCTACGGTGAACTTGATCATGGTGAAAAGGGCTTAATTGATGACTATGCTGAAATGTTTGAGGTTAATGGAAAGGCATCGGTACTATTAGCTTTAAAAGCATTGGGTCTTCGTAAACGAGATGCAAACAAGCGACCATGTCCATGCGGTTGTGCTTCACGTCTAGGTAGATGCGATTACAGACTTTTTTTGAATAAATTCCGATATATTGAACGCCGTCGTTGGTTTAGGACTCATCTGGCTGAGTCTTTCACACCGCTTCAAAAACCTAAGAAAAGGTCACGTAGGTTACGAAGGGATGTTGTTAAGTAACAAACTTGTCGCCAAGTGGACAATTACATTAGTTGTGCCACTCAATTACATCAGAATTACCAATAAAGATACTCCAACACTGCCACCAAATAACATCTATTATGACCACGAAATGACATAAGGTTTGCCACTAAAAATAAGATCAATATTTTCGTATTGAAAACATACATAAGCAAGTAATTGTTATTAATCTCCGCTATTGATACCAGTCGATGGGAGTATGAGATATAGAAATGAGGTCATTGTCTCCTGTAAGCTCTAAGCTGACATTAAATAAGTTGCTTATCTATCTCGCTTTGGGGCACAAAACGCCTCAGCTCTTTTGTGATATTTACCTGTTGAAGCGATAGCATTTACGCTCGCTTTCTCCCAATAGCGAGCGTAAAGGCACCTTCATCCTTTCGGTATAATGTTAGGTCGCTATCGCCCCAATTGTGTTAGAGGCAAAAGGCAAGACGCGATTTTATTGAACATTGTTGCTCACACATAACTGATGAAACAAAGGTAAAGAAGGTATCAAGTTAAACGAAATGTATTTCTGGGTAGGACGTTGCGATGTCTTTGTATACCATATCAGGGATTTTCATATCATCTATTTTGCTTTATTTCCGAAGAAATCGTTCAACCCTCAAACTACTTCAAGATGCAAATTCAGAGTTGCGCCCGGATGCGGGAACAAAACGCATCATAATGAGAATGATTATTCCTTTTTATCTTGGGTATAGTTCACTTACTTAGCTTGGTTTCATTTAATAACTGATGTTACGCAGTGAATTAAGAAATCAATGGGTTACATAACAAAATTTTATTGTAAGTGATTGATGTCTAATAGTGACTGCGTAACATCAGTTAATAAATGTTATTGTAACTATTGAAGCATATAGTATATATTCTTGTTATGTTACAAGTAACATTGAATGAGTAATAATTATGACTAAGAAAAAAAGACCCACTCTACAAGATGTCGCCAATATCGTCGGGGTGACAAAGATGACCATCAGTCGTTATCTTCGAGACCCTGATCAAGTTTCTTCTGCCATACAAAAAAAAATTGCCACGGCCTTAGAAGAGTTAGGTTACATTCCAAACCGAGCGCCGGATTTGCTATCCAACGCCAAAAGCCATGCAATAGGTATTCTTGTACCCTCGTTAACCAACCAGGTATTCTCAGAAGTTATACGTGGTATTGAAAATGTCACAGAAGCTGCCGGATACCAAACCATGCTAGCGCATTATGGCTATAGCGCTGACATTGAAGAGGAACGTATTAGTTTCCTGTTGTCTTATCATATCGACGGGTTAATTCTTTCAGAAAGTCATCATACCGCCAGAACTTTAAAAATGATCGAAACTGCCGGTATTCCGGTTATTGAAATGATGGATGTGATCTCTCCGTGCATTGAACAGGCCGTCGGCTTTGATAATATCGATGCGGCTTATCGTATGGTGTCAAGCATGATAGAAAAAGGATATCGCAATATTGTTTATTTAGGAGCGCGTATGGATGTGCGAACTCAACTAAAAGAAAAAGGTTACGCAAAAGCAATGGAGGAGCATGGTTTTACCAGTAAAAGCATGCTGACCGAAGCAGCCTCTTCGTTTTCGCTAGGTGCCGAATTATTAAAACGAACAATCGCAGAACATCCGCAAACAGATGGTTTATTTTGTACAAATGATGACTTAGCCATTGGTGCCATTTTTGAAGCACAGCGCCTCGGTTTGAAGATTCCCGAAGAAATTGCCATTGCCGGTTTTCATGGCCATGATATTGGTCAATGTATGGTACCTAGCTTAGCAACGGTGGTCACTCCGCGCGAAAAAATAGGCCAAATTACAGCACAGCAGCTCATTGCCCGTTTAAATGGTCAGAAAATTACGGAGAAAGTCATTGATCTTGGTTTTGAAATTCGCCATGGAGAGAGTATTTAGAGGCTGTTATAACAGGCAGCTTGTCCAGGCTGCCTATTACTGTGATATTTTTTTAAATTTTAGGCTTTATAGACTGGCAATCAGGGATACGGCTTGCTTAGACAGCTCAGTGACCTTTGCCCAGTCACCACTTTCAATAGCATCATTTGGAATCATCCATGATCCACCTACGGTTGCAACACAATTCAGCGCCATATAATCGGCAACATTGCCGGGGTTAATCCCCCCCGTTGGACAAAAACGCACCTGAGGTAACGGCGCGGCAATGGCTTTTAGCGCCGCGGCTCCGCCATTTGCTTCTGCCGGAAAGAACTTCAAATGGTCATAGCCTAACTCTAAGGCAGTAATTATTTCCGAAGGTGTTGATACCCCTGGAATTAAAGGTGCTATTCCAGTTTTAGCATATTCCAACAACGAGATACTGTATCCTGGAGAGATAACAAATTTAGCGCCGGCAGCCACAGCCGCATCATATTGTTGGGTATTTATCACAGTTCCAGCCCCGATCATTGCCTCGGGCATGGCTGTCGCGATGGCGCGAATAGCTTCTACAGCAGCTTCTGTTCTTAAGGTTACCTCAAAAACACTAATGCCACCTGCCGCAAGCGCTTTTGCCATTGGCACGGCATCAGCTACATTATTGATGACCATCACTGGCACAACGGGTGAACAGGCAAAAACCTGTTCGGGGGAAATAGTCCAATTCATGTTACATCCTTATTGATTGAAAATAGTTGCGCCTGTTTCTGCGCTTGATACTGCCTGACGAAATAACGAGAAGAGCTCTCTGCCCGCACCCACATGTTCGTGATCTAAATTGGGATGAAATTCAGCCCGTTCACTGAGTTCTGCTCTAACAGAAATACTGCCATTATTGGCATCTAAACAGATAATATCGCCGTCCTGAATTTTACTTAATGGACCGCCATGTAATGCTTCCGGCGTGATATGGATAGCAGCAGGAACCTTACCCGATGCCCCCGATAATCGTCCATCGGTCACTAACGCAGTTTTAAATCCGGCTTTCATCACATTACCTAAAATAGGCATCAATTTATGTAACTCAGGCATACCATTGGCTGATGGGCCGTTATGACGCACGACAACAACCACATCACGGTTTAATTGCCCGGCCTTATAAGCTGTTTCTACGTCATGCTGAGATTCAAAAACCATTGCCGGTGCTTCAATAAAACGATTTTCTTCCGCTACTGCACTGATTTTTATCACCCCGCGCCCAAGATTACCATCAAGTAATTTTAAGCCGCCTTGTTTACTGAATTCCTGTCCCGGCGCTGCAATCACATTTTCATCCAGTGAATCACTCGCGGGCACAAATTCAACCTTACCGTCAACCAAAACAGGCTGTTTTAAATAATATTGCATAGTGCCAAAAACAGGTTGCGCATCCATATTAAGCAGGCCACGAGCGGCCAACATTTTCATCAAGGTCGGAACACCACCTGCGGCCTGGAAGGCATTAACATCAGCCGGCCCGTTGGGATACATTAAGGTTAAAGAGGGCACTACTTTGGCAAGTTGGTCAAAATCATCCCAGGTGACAACTAATCCGGCAGATCGCGCAATCGCAATCATATGAATAGTATGATTAGTGCTGCCCCCTGAAGCTAATAATGCCACCAATCCATTTACCACAGATTTTTCATCTATAACCTCGGCAATAGGACGATAATCACCACAACCATGAGTTATGGTTACCATGTGTTTGGCAATAACATCAGTTAATGCATGGCGTAATTGTGAATCCGGCGGTAAAAATGCCGAGCCGGGTAACATTAACCCCATCGCCTCAAAAACAAGCTGGTTGGTATTTGCCGTACCATAGAAAGTACATGTGCCAGGGGAGTGGTAGGCGTTATTCTCCATAGTCTGCAGCGCATTTTTGTCCACTTCGCCGGCAACATATTGCTGACGGATTTTTACCTTTTCTTCATTGGTGATACCCGTTGCCATCGGACCGGAGGGAACAAAAGCACTAGGAAGGTGGCCAAAAGCGAGAGCGCCCATTATCTGTCCAGGTGCTATTTTGTCGCAAACCCCGAGTAATAATGTCGCATCAAATGTATTATGACTCAGAGCGATAGCAGTGGCTTGCGCAATTAAATCCCGTGAAAAAAGTGACAAATCCATCCCCGTTTGTCCCTGCGTTACACCATCACACATCGCCGGAACACCACCTGCAACTTGGGCACTGTGACCCGCATTTTTAAGTGCCAGTTTAATTTTATCCGGGTAGGTTTGATAAGGCTGATGCGCACTTAACATATCATTATAAGCGCTGACGATAGCAACATTTGCGCGGGTAAAATCGAGAATAGTTGATTTTTGCCCTGCGCTGCATGAAGCAACTGTATGGGCTAAATTACCACAAGCAAGCGTCGCTCTTTCTTTACCTAATGCAGCTTGTTTTCTGATGCGAGATAAATACTCATTACGTAGTTTACTACTACGCATAGCAATGTTTTTAGTAACTTGTTCAATAATATTATTCATATGTTTTATATCCCTTTTTATTGAGCAACAGCTATACAACGTGAGACCACTTCATCAAAGCTGCCTTCAATATCTACACTAATGACGTTACTTTCATCTTCACCCGGAACCTCTAAGGTATTAAACTGGCTTTGCAGGAGCTCGGTAGGCATGAAATGCCCTTGGCGATTTTTCATACGCTCCAGAACCAGATCAAATTCACCATTCAAAAAGATAAAGGTTACATTATCATTGCCATCACAAATCATATCCCGGTACTTTTTCTTGAGCGCCGAACAAACGATCACGCCATTTTCATTTTTTTTCTCAAGGCTGAAAGCTGCGTCGCGAATCCGTTCTAACCAGGGGCTGCGATCCTCATCATTGAGTGGCTGCCCAGATGTCATTTTAATAACGTTGGCTTTCGGGTGCAGATCATCACCATCAATAAATTTTGCTTGAATTGCTTTAGCGAAAGCGGCACCAACCGAAGATTTGCCGGTACTGCTGACGCCCATGATAATAAAGCATTTAGATTTTTGCTGTTTATCCATTTTTTACCTCTGTCTAATTATTAAACAATACTCTTAAGTGTATTTGGGGACAGCCAAGAGTTACGGGTAACATGTTACCCGTAACTCTGCCCCTTGTGAATACTACGAATAGATAATAATAAGAAAAAATTAACACATGACAAAAAATGTGAAGTAGAGAGCATTTATTCAACACAAGGTTTTTTTTGAGCAAAGTTACGGGTAATATGTTACCCGTAACTTTGCTCGAGTTAGATCCTCGTTAACAATAATATAATTAAATAATCACAAGTGTGAAATATCACACACCAACTAATAAAGGAAACATCATGTCAGATATATCGTTAATAATGACCGCAGCAGGATCTATTATCCTGTTGTTATTTTTGGTGATGAAAGTGCGTTTGCATGCCGTTGCCTCACTAATACTAGTCTCTATGATTGCAGGTTTGTTTTCAGGCATGAGCCCTGAAGATATAGCTGTGACCATCCAAAAAGGGATGGGAGGAACGCTTGGATTTGTGGCTGTTGTGGTCGCGCTAGGTGCTATGTTTGGTAAGGTAATGGAAGCTACCGGAGCACTGGATCGTGTTGCACATACGCTATTGCATAAGTTTGGCACTAAAAATGCCAACTGGGCGTTGACCTTTACCGGTTTTATTTGTGCCTTACCTCTGTTTTTCGATGTCGCCGTAGTATTGCTTATTGGTCTAGCGTTTGCAGTTGTTCGCCAAGGCGGTGGTAGTGTTGTTAAAATAGGTATTGCACTGTTAGCAGGTATTGCCACATGCCAGGCGTTTTTAATTCCAGCGCCCGGGCCTATTCTTGTTGCCTCACAACTGAATGCTGATTTTGGTTATATGATCTTGTTTGGTCTTCTGGCTTCTATCCCTGCTATGATTATCGGTGGTCCTATTTTTGGTTCAATGATTTCAAAACATGTGCATGTTGAACTGCCTGAACATGAAAAAATAGGAGTGAGTGTGCGGGAAGGTGAAGGGACTCCGACATTTGGTTTAGCTATTGGGTTAATCGGTCTGCCATTACTGATGATCGGACTTAAAACGATTGCTGCTCGTTTTGTTGATCCAGCTTCAACAGCACATGGATGGCTAGAATTTATAGGCCACCCTTTTACCGCAATTATGGTTGCATGTTTAGCCGCTTTCTATCTACTTGGCACTAAACGCGGAATATCTAATAATCGTATTATGGCAATTTGCAGCAGTGCACTCGAGCCTGCTGGGATCATCATTTTAGTTACTGGTGCAGGTGGTGTTTTTAAACAAGTATTAGTAGATTCAGGCGTAGGTGCTGCATTAGGTAATATGTTAGCAGGCTCCGGATTACCGATAGTTGTACTAGCATTTATTCTTGCTGCAGCAGTGCGCGTCATTCAAGGTTCTGCAACAGTTGCTATGTTAACTGCATGTGGATTAATTATTCCGATGCTTGAACCACTTGGACTTAATGGCATGCAACTAGCAGCTATTACTATTGCTATTGGTGGCGGTTCGATTGTCCTTTCACATGTGAATGATTCTGGTTTTTGGTTAGCTAACCGCTATCTTGGACTGACGGAAAAGCAAACACTACAAACCTGGACGGTAATGGAAACGATCATTGGAACGACCGGAGGTATTGTTGCAGTATTAGTTTCACTTTTTATTAATTGATAAATAGCGTTACGCCGCGATTGCTGAAGCCAAGCCCAATAATTACATTAATTATTGGGCTTTAATCTACAAGTAATACAAGAAAAACAAATGATTTAAACAGTGAACAAACTTCAATTAATTTACCTAAATACGGAGGTCAGAATGAAAACAAAAATCGATATTGCCGTGATCGGCTTAGGCGTTATGGGCGCTAATATGGCACTGAATTTAGCAGAGCGTGGATTTTCCGTAGTCGCTTTTGACGTTAATGAGGAACGTCGTCACGATATAATCAAACGCCACAAACCACTAAGAGCAGCAAAATTAATGACGGTTGAAGATCTTTCTGAGTTGATCAACCAGCTTTCTACGCCGCGCCGTATCGTACTCTCTGTTCCTGCCGGTCCTATCGTGGATATTATCTGTCAGGATTTAATGGCAGCAGGTTTAGAGCCAGCCGATGTCGTTGTCGATACTGGCAATAGTCAATGGCGGGATTCAATCGCTCGGGGGCAAAGTTATACAGATAAGTTTAATTTTTTTACCTGTGCAATTTCCGGAGGAGAATTAGGCGCACGGTTTGGTCCATCTTTAATGCCAAGTGGTGACAAAGCCGCATGGCAAAGATTAAAACCGATGTGGCAAGCTATATCGGCAAGAGTCGATCCCATTAGCGGATACGAAATTGCGCGGACACAAGTAGATCAACCTTTGCCGGAGGGTGAACCTTGTGCTGAATACATTGGTCCAATTGGCTCTGGTCATTTTGTAAAAATGGTGCATAACGGTATTGAGTATGCAGACATGCAGATGATTGCCGAAATAGTGCAATTTATGCGACAAATTTTAGCGATGTCTGCGCCAGAAGTCGGTGCTGTATTTAGCCAGTGGAACAAAGGAAAACTGCAAAGTTACCTTATTGGAATCACCGCTGACATTCTTCAGACTATCGACCCAAAAACAGGCCAACCTTTGGTAGATATGATCCTCGACCAAGCAGGTCAAAAAGGAACAGGCAGTTGGACTGCACGTGAAGCCTTAGAACTGGGCGTTCCTGCGAACGCCATTGCAGCATCAGTATTTGCTCGTTTCCTTAGTACTCAAAAGAAAGTCCGTCAAATTGGGGCGGTGCAGTTAACAGGTCCGATTATTCGCACTGAAGCTAAAGCAGAATGGATTGATAAACTGGCAGATGCGCTTTATTGTTCAAAAATCTGTAGCTATGCACAAGGTTTCGAGCTTATGTCCGCGGCGGATAAAGAGAATAACTGGATACTTGATTATGTTTCAATCGCTAAAATTTGGCGTGCGGGTTGCGTAATCAGGGCTAACTTTCTAAATGACATTGCCAACGCATATCAAACTGAGCCTAACTTGATTAATTTAATGTTGGCAGAACGGTTTACTGACCGTCTGGCAAAAAGCCAACTAGCATGGCGAGAAGTATTAGCAAAAGCAGTTATGCAAGGTATGCCAATGCTGGCAATTAGCGCTGCAATGGGATATTACGATTGCTACCGTGAAGCTGATTCATCCGCGAGCCTGATACAAGCCATGCGAGATTATTTTGGCAGTCATACGTACGCTCGTAAAGATCAAGATACAAAGCAACATTTCCATTACGATTGGCACTTTGGTAGTGGTGAGCACCTGGTCGAACATTAATAATCGGCAGGTCATATAATGACCTGCCATTTTAAAAAATTTGATCTAATACCATTGAACTAGTACCTAAATCATAAGTTCGTGTGGACTTTATCAATACTATCCAGATCACAAAACGTTTAAAACCCTTAAAAAGGGACATAAATGTTGAGGTGGTCTAATATTACCGGACACTACTTGAGACTTCAGTTAATATATCTAGTAGAGATAAATTATGAATAAGAAGTCTTCTCTTCATTAAGAATAATTGAGCGATTGGCGCTTGAAGACAATAACGACTTATAAAATAATAAAATATTGTGATAGTTACCGTTACAAAAATGATCTATTCACCACACAACGAATGACAAATCCGTCCAGCTTGCTTCTGCCACAAGGTTTATAGGGATTTAAGGCGTCAACTTTGACCGTCAAATCTGTGTGTGGCGTCATACCGTTCTCATCGACATTTCTTGTTATAGCTTCTTACTGTTATTTTTTCCTGCTTAAGGCATTTTTTAATGTGATCCCAATAATCGGTTTAAATAGTTGGAGATAGACATTTTAAGGGAAGAAAATCTTGGTTTTTCTGAACTGCGGCAAATAGAGGCGGATCTAGGGTGGTGATTACAGTTTGCAATGCTTGATGAAAAACGGTCAACCGTTCCTGTAAAACCTGCTTTGGGGCTTGGCATGTAAATGTCGACTTTGTGATTAGGAGACAGGACTCGGATTACATCATGGCGCAGGTTATTGATAACCTACTGAGACGTCGGATATATGACAGCAGACTGTAATCTTCATTAAACTTGCAATAAACGTGGCGTCCATATATGTCCCAAGCGACTCAGGTAGCGAAAATTTAAGCTGTTACGAGGCTCGCTTTTTCCTTCAGCGATCACAACAGCTCACGCTCGAAAACTCCCAAAACCGAGTAAAATCAAAGAACCAGAAACTGCTTTTTTGTTATTATAGGTAGCACATTTACCATAAGGAACAATCTATGACAGAATTCGAAAAAATGCAGCTTGGCTTGGATTACGATGATTTTGGCCCTGAATTAACAGCACTCAAAGAAAGCGTTTTTAACTTATTGCAAGAAATCAACCAATGCCAGTTTAAACAGGCAAAACCTCTTTTTAAAAAATTATTAAAAAGTATGACGGGAAAAAGTTTTATCTATCCTCCTTTTCGCTGTGAATACGGAAAAACAATCTCTATCGGTGAAAGCAGCTTTATCAATATGGGCGCAACCTTTCTGGATAATGCGCCTATCTCTATTGGCAACCATGTTTTAATTGGACCCAATGCTCAGTTTTACACCGTTTCTCACCCTACTGATTACCGCAAGCGTCGAGAGTGGATAACAACATGCCTGCCAATCACCGTTGAAGATGATGTCTGGATAGGCGGTAATGTAGTTATTTGCCAGGGTGTCACCATTGGTGCCCGCTCTGTTGTGGCAGCTGGTGCAGTAGTCACAAAGGATGTCGCACCGGGTACTCTGGTCGGTGGACAGCCAGCCAAATTAATTAAATATTTAGAATAATTTTAGAAAGGGAAGAGTGAAAGATAACGGCCGGAAAGCTTGGGATCTGGAAGGCTGAATGTTTTGACTGTAAGTGGCGATTCGAGAATGAATAATTAAGCGTCTCAACTGTATTTAGCTGTTTTTTTTTCAAATAAGATGTCGCTCGCTTTTTCCCGAAAGCATGCATAATAGTGGGCATTGGTTTTTAACTTTTTGAGTCGCCATGGGGTCAAAGCGAGACTGCTTTTTAATTTAAAATTGGCACAAAAACGGGGCGATTTTCTTGATATAGCTATAAAAATATTATCTGTCTGACTTACCCACAACAGGCATAGAGGCTTCAATAATTAGCATTTATATCGGGCTAAAAACTTCAATCAGTTTTTCTCTAAATCCACCGAAATTTTCTAGATAAGCTGGGGTATGAGATTTTTCATTTTTACTATTTATACTGCTGAAGATATCCACAAAAGATGAATCATCGAGTAGTGCTGTAACAGGTGCTGGTTTTAGGTTAATTGAAGATGTTAGCAGTTTCTTACTATCAGTTTTGATCGCAAACTGGTTAGCAATTGCATTGCTGCGCACTAAAACGCATGCATCAGGTAATTCTTGATCTATTCGGTTGGCAAATATACTTAACTTTTCTTCAGCAAAAGTGAATAACCAAGCCTCCTGATTTACAGCGTCATTTAACCGTAAAATTCGGCCTAACACTTGGCGGAAATACAGCTCTGTTTTTACCCTGCTTAGATGGCAGCAAACCTGTAGTCGGGGGATATCGGTACCTTCAGCGACCATGCCAACGCTGACAATCCATTGCGTTTTACAGAAACGAAAATGTTTGATTCGTTCAGCTGCATCCGTTTCTTTATAAGTCACAATGACGGCTGTTTGCTGTAATTGTTCTGTGAGCATTTTCAATATTTGCTGCGCGTGCTCAACGGATGATGCGACAATTAACCCTCCCGCGTATGGGTTAAACTGTCTGATCTCAGCCAGTTTGTTACAGCCTTTTTCAAGGATATATTGAATAACTACTTCATGACAGATTAAGTCCTGATAGGAAATTAAGGGAGCTTTTAATAATTCATGCAGTGACTTAAAGACTTTAGTTTCTTGCTCTTGTGTAGTCACTGATATCTCTTCGTTATCAATTAAAACAATTTTAGGGTTTCTGCAAACGCCATCACTCACCGCTTGTTGTAATGAATAGGTATAATCACATTGAATTTGATTATCAGGATCCCTGTAGTTAGCCAGGGCAATGGGGATTAGATCAGATCGCCAAGGAGTCCCGGTCAGCGCCAAAGTGAATGTAGCTTGCTCTTGAATATTTTGTACAATATCTTGCCCCCAGGCATTAGCATCATCAAATGAAGATCCTGAGCAGTGATGGATCTCATCAAATACCACCAATACGCGATTGTTCTTGATGATCTTCCAATTGTCTTCGTTAAAAAAGCGCATGTTCTGATAAGTATATGAGCAACCAATAGCGCCGATGACACCATCAAAATTACAATTCAGTCGACGTGCAAAGGTATTTTTAATCCCTTCGGCAACCGTGATCGATGGCGAGAAACATATAACAAAATCTATCTGCTTTGTCTCAAATAAATAGGCTGCAACTTCAGCGCCTAATACCGTTTTTCCGGCTCCCGGTGTTGCCAAACATAAGAAATGTTTACTGGTATCTGCGTAATGTTTTTTTACCGTATTTAAGCATTCTTGCTGCCAATGCCTTAACATGATTGATATCCAGTAATTTTATAGCCAAGTAACTTCTGTAACGCATGAACTTTGCCAAGAAGTTGAATAGATTGATCTTTAGCTTGTTGATGATGCTGCTGTAGTTTGTCTTTTAATTCCGGAAATCGAGTAGATAAGTGTTTATATTCCTTAGCCTCTTCAATACTTGCATTTAGATCCATCTCATAAATCATAAGCTCTTTTTCAAGCTGCGCTTTGTAGTTTTCGGTTTTTGGTTTAGCAGTACCAACTTTACGTGGTAACTTTTGTTTTTGTTTCTTATCCCGATTAACCGGAATAAATTTTGAGCAAGAGAATGTTTCCGTTTTTGAATATATAACCTTCTTTATCCCATCATTAAAATGATCAGTGCGTTTTAAAAAATCATGATTTACAGCCCAAAGCAGCTGCCGATAAATATATTTTCTCGCTACGTCTGTGTCTGTAAATTCAGTATTATTTTGCAACAAAGCATCCCTTGCTTCTATCACAGTGAAGTCATTCATTTGCTTTATCACCAAAAGAGAATGCAAAAAAACATTCATATTAACTTTTTGACTCATTGCCATACCTCATAAACGAAGCTAAACTTAGGATTCCTAAGTATACATGCCCTTATAAAAACTAGACAATCAATTTTATGTGAGAGTTATTGAGATGAAATACCAGTGCAGGTTAAATCCTTTTTTACGGAGCGTCTTAAAGAGGCTCGAAACAGAATGAAAATCAGTCAAAAAGATTTAGGTATTAAAATAGGGATAGATCCAAGCTCCGCCAGTGGCCGCATGAATCACTATGAGACTGGTCGCCACATGCCTGATCTCGGGACATTAAAAAAGTTAGCAAAAGAGCTAGACGTGCCAGTGAACTATTTTTTTTGTGAAACCGAAGAAAATGCAACCTTGGCATGCTTGATTGATAAGCTTGATGACGACACTAAACACAAGCTGATTCAATTATTAGAGAGCGGCACAAAATTCTGATACTCGGTTTCAGGGAGGACGAGATCCACTGATGAGATCGGCATCAGCACACCTAAAATTGCATTAGCTCAAATCTGAATTGACACTTTTGGTAGATAGGATTCTATCAAGCCTGACAGTCTCAAAGCCACCATAGCGGTCATTGAGTTTTTACAAAAACGTGCAAGGCGCTTTCGCCCCCTTTGCGAGCTAGTGTAATCCGAATTAAGCATTACCGTGAACATGGTTATGAAATAAAAGCTAACAGCGACTATAATTATTACTTACAACACTCCGGACAGTTTTATGATGCAATAGCGCCGTAATTGCCATACTGCTCATAAATTATTTCGACTTTTTTACAACTTAGGTCTAATCCTAACGCGTTAAAAAGCCTGCCCATCAAGTGTTGATTGAATTTTCTGCGTTTCCACGAGGCGATTGATATCACTGAGGGCTTGCTGGTTAATTTCTCTGTTCGATCTTCAACCTTCAGTAAATTCAATGCCGTTAATGACGCGTTTACCTGCATATTAATCGCTTCCTTACGTCGCGATTGGCAATGAGTGAGCCCTGTATATTGTTTGGCATCTCTGAATAAAAACTCTATTTGAAATCGGGCCTTGTAGTACTTAATCAACGTCATCGCATCCAACAAAATGTCTGTTGAATACAATAAAGCCCGGCCGATTTTTTTTCCCTTATACCAATTCAACATCACCACACGAATCTCACGCTTTAGGCTCTTTGAATAAACCATTTGGGTGTAAACGGTTATATTATCATCCAAAATACCGACACTTTCAAAGCGTCCTAAATCTTCGAAATCGATCTTACCATCAAATCTTCGGGGCCGACCAATGCCATTGTATTTTCCTTGGTACAACCACTGTAAATCAGCATCAACACGGAGCTTTCCAACAAGATGAAGACCCGTTTCAAGCACCTTCGATACAAATTTCACTTTGCTATAGTAAGCATCGGCAGCAAGGTACTTGATATTCAGTTTACGTAGGTTCGCAGCGACGTCGATAACATGCTGTGCATATTGTTCAACGCGCGTCACGCCTTGAATATCGATGGTTTGACGAGAATGCTGCGCATAGGCGGTATTTGACTTCAGATCGGTAATGCAGATCGTGGATATTTCCAATCCTTGCTGTGCTTCTCCTGCACTGCCGTTGTAAAACCAAGCTAGCCCTTCTGTTTGACGACCAGATTTGCTGATAAAGCTGCCATCAATCGCTGCAATTTGTTCTTCCTGCTCAGTGAAGGTCAGTGCAATTAATTTTGTGTTAAATTCGGCATAATCAAAAACGCGATTAGACCAACGTCGAAATCGTTTTTCACACATTCCGCTATAACGGGCCATATTTTTAAACGTTGCCTTGCCTTGAAAAACGACCAACACTGCAAATAAAGAGAGCATGAAGGTTCTCTGATGCTTTTTAACATTGGACATTGAGGCTAAAATTGTTTCTACTATCGTTTCCATGGGCAGACTTCTGTGATTATTTGATGTTAGAAACCTTATTTTCGCAATTTCTGATCATGGAGCCTATTTTATTTTTTCCGTAAAACTGTCCAGAGTGTTGTTACTTATCAACCAACTAAAATAGTTACAGTGTAATTATTTAAGGATGATTATTAAAAAATTAATAGTAGTAATGGCTGTAGCCATTCTTATATTAGGTATTGTTACTACTTACTTCAAAGATGGAGAAACAATTGAAGCCGATATACTGATAATGGTTTTTTGTCATGTAGTGGCAAAAGAAGATGGAAGAGAAAAAGACGCTAGAGAACTAAACGAAAATATCAAAAGTGGATTAAAAGCAGTGCCTTTGACTGATGAAGAAATAAAAAAAGGCGTTAGGCATATGGTCAAATCCATGAGAGATGATAATTTCACTCCTGCGGAAGTGAGAGAAATGTGTGATTATGCAAAGGCCAATAAACTTGGAACCATATAATAATTACATTGTAACTTTTTACTTTCCTCCTTCCGGGCTTCTGGCTAAATCACTAATAATCTCATAGCCGTGATCTGAGCGATGGTATTAATAGGAAGGCAATCATAAGCAGACCTTTTTTATGTTTGGTCGTAGGTTTCCTAGGACACTTTTGTGACACAAACCGAGCTAGAAAGCTAAGTTGCTAACACCCCCCATAGCGACTTACAAAACTAAAAATATGTACTCACGATTATGCATGCTTTCGGGAAAAAGCATGCATAGGATTTTACTATCTGAGGCGTTTTGGGGCACATAGCGCCTAAAATTACAACTCTCTACACGCCCTATAAAATTAAATTTACTTTGGATTTACATTTGCTATTTTAAAAGTAATTTCATGAATTGTAAGGATATATAATGTATTGTCATAAATGAAAATGTCCAGCCTTATGCAGTTGAAACTGTAAGTTCATTTATTGGAATGTATTATGGCAAAAACCCCAAAAGAAACGAGAGATGACTTTTCCCCTAAAACGATTCGATTATTACGTGAAAGGGTGAGTGATCTTTGTTCAAAACCTGACTGTAGAGTTTTGACTCGAGGCGCAAGTAGTAATCAGGAGAAAACAACAAGTATTGGAGTTGCGGCCCATATCACGGCTGCCGCTTCTGCAGCAGGCGTAGCAAGATATGATGCTAGTTTATCTTCCGAGCAAAGGAAACATTATGATAATGGTATTTGGCTATGCCAAACTTGTTCTCGCCTAATTGATGTTGATGAAAATAGGTTTCCAGTTTCTTTGCTAAAAGAGTGGAAAGAAATAGCGGAACAATACTCTAAAGAAAGCATTGGTAAACAGCTGGTTTCATCTTTTGATCCATCAGTTATCAAATCACTCATTGAAGACCCAATAAATAAAAAAACTAATGCAGAGAAAGATGAGTTACGCAAGAAGCTAGGTATTACAGAGCAGGCGTTAACTACTTTTTTTACAATATTAAAGAAAAAAATATTCCTACGGAATCATTACCAACAGTTTTATGTGAAATAGCCATCAGGCATAGAGAATCTCTACAACGATTAGAAATTTTATCTGAGGGTAATTCTGAATATCAAACTAAAATTACAGAAGTTCATAATGCGATTCAATTAGGTAAATATAGTTCAGCAATAGAATTATTACGCATAGTCAAAAAGACTGAAGAAGAAATTGCTTATAAAGCGAAAGAAGTAAGAAAAGCAGCCGAAGAGTCTGAAGAGAAACATCTTTTAAACGCAGCAAACGCAGCCGCTGAAATTGCAGAATTAGAATTAATTGAATTAAATTACGAGCAAGCAGCTGAATATTTTCATAATGCTAATGAGCTTACCCCCAATAAATTCACACTTATAAAAACAACTTATTTAGTTTATTTTGCATCTGCAATATATAAGCATGGAATAGAAAAAGGTGTAACTGAATGTATTAAAACCAGTATTAATACATACCTGCAAATATTGAAAATAATTAATAAAGAAAACTATTCTCAGAGATGGGCTTCGATTCAAGATAACCTCGGAACTGCATTTGCAGAATTAGGGGCGAGAACTGGAAACAAATCACACTTTTATGAGTCGGTAAAATTTTATAATGCTGCATTGGAAGTATTTTCCATTAAAAATAACCCGCAACTATGGGCGTCAACTCAGAATAATTTGGCAAATGTATATGCACAGATGGGTGATTTTACTTCAGATGTAGATCAACTTGAAAAAGCTCTTGTAGCTTATAATAACTCTCTCAAAGCGAGAGATTCTATAAGTGATCCTAAAAGTTGGGCAATAACAAAACAAAACATAGGAAGCCTTTACCTCACATTAAGCAAATTGAAATCTGATACTCAATTATTACACAATGCAATTAACGCCTTTACATTAGCAAACAAAGTGTTTATTTCTATAAATGATAAAGAAAACAGTGCGTTAGTATATACAAACTTAGGCTTAGCTTTTTTCCATATCGCCCGAGACACTTCATATATCAAATATATCGACAAGGCTAACAGTTCTTACCAAAAAGCATTAAATATAATTGAAAAAGAAAAAAAACAATGCATTGGGCGGCAATTCAAGATGGGCTAGGCTCAATTTTTTCTTTATATTACAAACTCACCAATAAAAAATGCTATTTAAAAAAATCTGAAAACTCTTATTGCAAAGCTTTAGCGGTTCGAGGAGCAGATAGCACTCCTATAGAGTGGGCTAAAAACCATAATAATTTAGGCAGTACCTATAAAGAGTTAGGTAAAAAACAATCATCTACAAATTATTTTGAGAAAGCACTTCATTCATATAGCCAAGCATTATCAATACTTACTATAACCACACACCCACGAATCTGGGCCGAGATTCAAAATAACTTAGGCCATTTGTTTTTAATGTTGGGAAGGAAAACGAATGCAAATAAGAAGTATGAAGAGGCTATAAAATCGTTTGAAAATGCATTAAAAGTACAGTCGCATTCTAAATTTCCTATTGACTGGGCAGATATACAAAACAATCTTGGTATTGTATTAGGTGCTTTAAAACGCCATCCAGAAGCTGTAACAGCCTATATAGAGTCTTTAAAAGTTAGAACGATTGAATCGAGCCCGGTTGAGTGGGCTGACACTCAAAATAACTTAGGCGTATCTTACAAAGCTATTGGCCTAAATGATAATAACATTCGCTGTCTCGAATTAGCTACAACTCACTTTAGTAATGCAGCAACCGAATACGATCATAGTAATATCAAGCTAAAGTATATTGTGGCAGAAGAAAACCTAGGCGGAGTACTAAGCATATTAGGTATTTGTAAAAAGGATAAAAAACTGATAATGCGTGCAATTGATTCAATCCAGAAAGTTAAGGCTTTTTACAAAAAAGATATTAAAAATAATTGCTCTCTAGAGAAAGCCGACCAGCATTTAATACGTTTAACTGCGGAATTAAATAAACTTTGAACGGAGAGTTTCTTGCACTTTCCTTTTGTATCCAAATCATTCCTAACTTGCTATGGGGCGTTAACGCCTCCGCTTTCTATGGCTTGGGGAAAAAAGCGGCGGATATATCTAATAACAGGACTAAATACATTAATTCACTACAAAATTGTGATTATGTAGAGTTACAGCACTCAACCTATGTACATCTAATCTCATTTTGTGTACATAGCTCATGTTCTATGTCGATCGCATAAACATAACCAGTGACTGTACTTTTACTAAGATCATATATTAAGGTCAATAGTCACATGTTTAGCTTAAATATTAGGTACTAAGGTCATTTTACTATGGCGACGAAAGTGAGTTGGTTTTCTATCTCTCTTAGGGGGCGAAAGCGCCTTGCACGTTTTTGTAAAAACTCAATGACCGTTATGGTGGCTAAGCTGACTATTTATTAACAATACTTTCTCCCTAAAAATATTTTATTGGTGCCTGGCATAACTAAATGTAATTGAGTGACTTAGGCAAATGCAAGTAGGTGGCACTGATACTAGAAATTTTCCAG
>NZ_KI519478.1:107207-161607 GCF_000482725.1 Psychromonas arctica DSM 14288 | reverse complement strand
CATTTAAATGACGAACAATGCTGGATTGATGCTTTCGTAGGGCCTGAGAAATCATTATCGTTGACCAACCTTCATCCGATAATAGAATCGCTTTAATTCGGTCGCACTCCCGTTTATCACTGCACTTTTTATGGCGTGATTCTAACGCTAGCTTCTCTTGGCCGGTCAATGATATCTGCATTTCCTTAGTGTGATCTTTTAAAATTAAATTTCAATTTTTTTTTACAAATGAAAAGCATTATCAAAGATCACGGGTATATACCAATGGCGATAAGTACCTTAATTTACATCCTCTAAGTTTTGATGATGCAATCTCCGAGGAATCATTGAATAGTTGGGCTGAAAGTTTTTATCAAAATGCTCAATCAGAATCAGTTCGATTACACCTGTTTTATTTCTTGCGGTTTATGGCTGAACAAGAGCTTACTGATGCACTTGATATAAATGCCTTCCAGTCAGTCTATTTACCTAAAAATGTTGATGCTAATTTGGTCTCTGCCAAAGAGTTAAATAAAGTCATGTCTTTACTATCAGAAAATGAGCCTGAAAATAAATTACAACAACTGTTCTGCTTGGTTGCTGTGAACTTAAGTTTCCATGGTTGTTTAAGGCGTGGAGAAATTCTTAGGCTGCGTATGCAAGATGTTGAATTAAGATCGCCGAAAGGAACTCTATTTCAACTAACGATTACTAATACTGAAGAAGGGTCTACTAAAGATGGTAAGCCGAGAGTTACGCACATTGAATTGCCAATTGAGCAGGCTAAGTTGTTAAGGTTATTACTTAAAATAAAAGAAGAGGCACACGACTTAGAACCATTGATTGGTTTTTCTGAAGAGCTTATCTCTTCTAGAGAAAGGCAGTACATTTTACCTATAACACGTGCCATTAAAAGTATTTGTGGGCCATCGGGTCGTTTTCATCATTTACGTCACGGCGGTGCATTTGTGCTGGTGAACCAGTTATTTGTCCTCTTTACAAAAAATGTATCTTCGGTTAATTGTAAATATTTGTCAGCACTATTACAGGAAAAATTTGTTAAGCATCGGTTTTCTTTCTGGCTTGAAGGGCGGGGAGTTGAACAGTTAAATTCAGTAGTCGCATTAGATGTTATTGCAAATATGATTGGTCATAGCTTGTTTGAGACCACACGTAAAAGTTATCTGCATGGACATGAATGGATTTGGGACTATTTTATGCCTCAGATACAGCAATATTCTAAACCGCTCCTTCGGTATATGTGGGGATTAAATGTTGGTTCAAATGACATATCTAGGCAAGTTAATATTCTCATAAGTAACGACATAGAAGATTTACAATCTATTTCCCATCGTAGTGCTAACTTATTCTCTGGAAGGGTTCATGAGATGGCGGTTAATAACGGTAGTAAATTATCTTGGCTAGCTGCATGCGATACAAATTTAGTAGAGCCTAGTTGGACTACCTTTTGGATAGAAAAGCTAGCTAGCACTTCTGATTGTTATTTAGATTTTTTGATACAAAGTTCCTTAAATACCAACGCAATAAATCGCTCAATCACTTGGAAGAAATTAAGTCAGGTTAAGCAATTACTCTACAGAAACAAGCCATCTACTCAATACAAAAAAACGACTTATAAACTAATCAAACAGCTATTTTGTAAACTAGATATTAAAGAGTGCGCTTTTGAAATGAAAATGACAAAAAGGGCAGCTGTTAGGTATGAAAAAATATTTAAGCTACCTGAATTTTCTGTTTTTAATCGTCATTTCATTCTGTTAAAGAATTTAGGCACTTTAAGTGATAAACAGGAGCGATTTATTACACGTGAAATTTTTATAGCTAATGAAAAGCTTACTGTAGAGGGGGCTCTATTAGGAAAATCAAAGCTTGTGGTTAGGTTGGAAATGTCAAGTATTTCAAAACAGTGGCTAATCAATATGTATCGACAATTTTTTATAACTGAGGTGTAGTATGGAAACAATAATTTCTTTAGGTGCGAATAAAATACAAGAACTGATTTTTTTATTGAAAACGGCTGACAAAAAGTCTCCTGAATATAGGAAGTTTTTGCTTGAGCTAGATAAAAAGTCTGGTGAAATTACGTTCGTTGTCGGTAGCTCACAGGTGATAAGTTGTTTAAGAGTTGAAGGAGGTTGTTTTGACCATGCTATGGGTGACAAAGAGTATTTTTCTCATAATGCAGATTTACTGCTTAACGTGCTATCTAGTTCTGATACTTCGTTAGATATAATGCTGAGTTCAGATAAAACAGGGCGAATAGTGATGACTTTTCCTAGTCTATCGAAGTTACGTAAAGGGTATTGTAAAGGAATAGAAGATGTACACCTTCAATATATGAAGGCAAAGGATGATACTAAAGCTAAGCAATATGACAAAAATACGGTACTTGGATTAGTGAAGTTAGTGGAAGTCAAATGTCGGCCTTTTGAAAATGTATTATTGAACTCTGAAGAAGGAGGGGATAGTGTCAAAGTGCAAAGAGATGGCGAGGTATTCTTTGAAAAGCTAGATACGAATACCCATCTAGATATTGAGCTTTGTTTAGATAAAAAAACAATCGGTATAATCGAGGACGTGTTGGGAAGTAGTATAGAAAAAGAGATTGGAATTTATGTAGGACAACGGGAAATAATATTCAAACTAAAGGATCGTATGACCTCGGTATCTATACCAGATAATAGTGATTTTTTGTCCAAAATAGAATCGAAAAAAGATACTGTCATTAGCTTTTTATTAAATGGTTACAAATTGAAAGGTGCAATAGATAGCTATGTGGAAATGGATGATATTAAGAAACAAGAGCAAAGCTACTTGCTATTCTTCGAAGGAGCATTAGGTGTTTGTGCTAAAGCAAAAGATCAAGCTTGTGCTGATATATTGGATTTAATTGATGCAACATCTAATGTAAGCGATTTGTTGTTAATGATTAATCTGCATTTATTTAAAGGTTTTAATGTTAAAGATGTAACAGAGCACCATAAACTAAAGGCATCAATAACAAAGTCGCATGGTGGTGAGTATTGTATCTCCTTTTATAGTAGTTCTAACCCACGTAATGCGTTTTTCTCTATTCCTTGTATAGCGGCACCAGGTCATATGAATGAAATTAAAGAGCTATGTGTTGAACTTAAGAAGCAGTTAAGAGAACAGAAGAAAAAAAAAGTGAGTAATGAACAACTTGATTTGATTGGGTATAGTGAATTGCTGGATGTGTGAGGCAATAAAGTCTTCCTCCTAATTTCTGGCAGAAGACTCTCTGTATTACTTATAATATTGTTTTACATCTCTTCGAATTGTGTTTCCAAAAGTGAGATAAATTAGTAGTGATAGATAGGTCAACATTGCAAGGCTCTCCTAATTTAGGAGGGGCACCATACCAGGCTCTTAGGTAAGAACCATTTTCTGAATGGATACAGCTTAGTTGTGTCCAAAATTTAGATTAAGGATAATTTAATAGCCTTTAGATGTTCTGGTGACATAAGATAATTGGACTCCCTCTACACCTTCGTTAGCGTGTAGAGTAATATCATTGTTACCACACAAAATATTTTTTTTTTTTAACAACTTTATTGTCTTATTTTTTCTTGTTAAAATGGGGGGCATTAAAAAACTTAACAACTTTATTTATTTTTAATAAAAATTATTGTCATAAAAATAAGTAAGTTATAATCTTGTTTGTTAACAACTTTATTGTACACCAACATTTATTAGTATGTTAAAAGCCGATTTATTTCGGCTTTTTATTAACCAAATATCCTATTTCAGCTTATTCAAGCTTTGCTTTTTAGTGCTTTATTGGCAACCTATTTGATACTTATTTATTTCGGCGCAATGGGGGGGCTTGGTAATTAGCAATAATATGCTCTGGTAGGTTTTTAGTTGCCGAAAAAATTTACAATGAAAGATTTGGATTTTTTGGAAATATATGAAATAAAAGATGTAATTTATTTGGCTTGTTTATTGCTGATACTTATGTGTAAAGCTATTTAATGGTAAGTAACTAAAGGGGCTGTTCATATGAAATATTTTTATCAAATAATTTCTGCTCTTGTTTTAGTTGGAGTATGTAACGCTACTCAAGCAGGGCCAATAAGTAACCTAGAAGATGTCACTAATGGCGGAGTTTTTTTTGCCGATGTGAGCTTTGTAAATAACGGAGTAGATACTGTTACGATTACCGCAGATATTGGTTCACCTATCAATGCTGGACTTACACAAGGTGATATATTAGGTTTGTGGTTCGATTTAGCGGACTTCAGTGCACTGTCTGGTGCCGCCAGCATTAGTGCAAATTCCGCAAGCACCACTCCCGTGATTAGCTTTAGTGAAAATGCTGTGAGTTCTTCATTGGGAGGAAACGTGAATATTAATGGTTCAGGCGAAAATAATTGGGATTTAGGGCTTGTAGTTGGTGAAAATGGTAAGAGTGGCGGCTTTAATCAATTTATCCGTTTCGACCTAAAGATTGCAGGACTTCTTGAGTCTCAGTTTCAAGACCAGCGTGTTGGAATGCGTGTACAAAGTATCAAAGGGGCGACGAATTTTAGTTCAGGCTCATCAAAGCTAATCGGACCCGGAGGTACTGTTGTAATTCCAGAGCCTAGCTTATTTGTTATTTTGGGCCTTGGATTGTTTGGATTGGGGTTGACGCGACGTATTACAGCAAAACGTGCTTAGCTGCATAAAACAGTCATGCTATAATTCTTTAAATATTTGAAATTATTAACGATTAATCTGTGATTTATCAGATTAATCGTATGTTTTCAAATGAACCATTTCTGCTATAAATTTTTGTAAAGGAAATAACCCGTTACAACAAGTGAAGTCTTGTTTTGTTAATGTTTTACAGCTTAGCAATGACATTCATTATTTTATCAACCAAGTCTTGGTTAGTTAATTGGCCATTTTCCAGATCAAAATTATCGTAGAAACTAGGTACTGAAATGGCACCTTTCACCTCTGCTGCAAAAAATGGTGCAGAAGCTTGTGCCGATGCTAATACGCTAGCGGCACCACCAGGGCCCGGTGAAGATAATTGGACTCCCTCTACACCTTCGTTAGCGTGTAGAGTAATATCATTGTTACCACACAAAATATTAAAGGAGTCCTCAATGGATAGTACAATAGTTGGTGTTGATTTAGCAAAAAGAGTTATTCAAGTTTGTATTTATACAAATAAAAAAGTGCATTCAAATATTGAAATGACATCTGATGAATTTTTACTTTGGTTATTTCAACAAAAGCCTGTAACTATTATCTATGAGGCATGTAGCGGGTCTAATTACTGGAAACAAAAAGCAATTGAAGCGGGTCACAAGGCGTTATTGATTTCAGCTCAATTGGTATCAACGATAAGACAAAACCAAAAAACAGATAAAAATGATGCACTTGCAATTATACAAGCATCACAATTGGCTGACATTGGTTTTATTAATGGTAAGACGCATAAACAACAACAGCTCCAAACTATCTTGAAACTTAGAGAGTTAGCAGTCAAACACCAAACGGCATTGCGTAATCAATTAGTTGCTTTACTTGCTGAGTTTAATATTCATTGTTCAAGTAGAAACGGTGGTATTAAATCTGCGGTAGCAAATCTACTTGAAGATTTTGATAATGGTTTCACTTGTGAATTCAGGGCTGGTATCAACGTAGCTTATGGTCACCTAATTACGCAGTCAGAGATTATCGAGCAATATAATAAACAATTAGAGCATTCTATTGAGCAACACGAAGATTGTAAGCGGTTGCTGCGAATAGAAGGCGTTGGCCCCATTAATGCTATCAATCTATATGTTGCACTTGGGTGTGGTGAATTAGGCACTTTCAAGAGAGGCAAAGATGCATCCGCCTGCATAGGTTTAACGCCAAAACAATACTCATCGGGTGGAATCATTAAGCTTGGTGCCATTGGTAGTCGAGTTAAGCACGGTAGATTACGTAGCCAATTAATTGTAGGTGCAATGGCTGTTGTTACTCACCTAGCCAAAAGAACACCTAAAACTAAAAAAGAATGTTGGCTCATGGGGTTAATTGAACGCAAAGGTAAAAAATGTGCAGCGGTTGCCTTGGCAAATAAAACGGTTAGAACTGCTTTTGCAATGCTAAGCCAAGGAACAGAATATAAAGCAGAGTTATTGGCTGCTTAACAAGGTCCTACAATAAAATGCAATAACGAAGATAAAAATCAGCATATTAAATCAGTTGTCAACTAAGAGTCTTGAACTCGTCGATAAGATCTTGATTATATGCTCGCGAAAATATCCTAGAGCCAGGGTTCGCTACTCTATTTAGAGCTCGTACATAAGTTCGCATTAAATTCTTTGATTATTCACTTTGTTGTTGACAAGGGGGAGTCCACATAAGTTGACAGCATAATGACGGGTTTGTTTTGGAATAGCTTTTGATCAATACGAGAAGTCCAATCAAATAAATTTTTATAAGCCGCCGTATAAGAACCGTTATGCTCTGCAAAAGAGATAACAATCACATCAGCATCCCCCAATTTTTGATAAAAGGCTTTAGCTAGCGCTGGTTGTCCTAATTCTTTTTCACGGTCTTCATTAAATAGTGGCATTTCATAATCGTTGATATCTAACAACTCTACTTGTGCGTTGTTAATTTGTTTTGCTGTGTAATTAGCTAGCTGTTTGTTAATAGAGCTTTTGCTACTTGTTGCTGCGAATGCGAGTACTTTCATTATTAATTCCTGTTCTTTCTCTCAGTGGATGGATACACTTTAAATTATTATCATTTGCTGAGTAATAGTCATTTTGTGCATAGATTGTTTCCAAATGACTTGTAGTGTTCTATTTAACTAAAAGGTGATGTGATGGCGAATAACAGCAAATTATTTGATGGTATGGTTGTTTTTGTTGATGTAGCAAAATTAGGTAGTTTTACCTTAGCCGCTGAGAGTAGTGGCCATTCCACTTCTTACATTAGTAAAGAAGTGAATAAGCTAGAAGCACGTTTGGGTATTCGCCTGTTACATAGAACCACACGATCCTTGAGTTTAACGCAGGAAGGTGAATTGTATTTTCAATTGTGCCAGCAACTTATTGAAGATGCCGAACAAGCAGAAAATAGTATTAGTGGTAATCAAGGGGAGCCTAGAGGAAAACTACGTATAAGTTGTCCTATCTCCTATGGTTTGTCTAACCTGAGCCCTGTTTTGAGTCGGTTTACTGAAAAGCATCAAAAAATCCAACTTGAATTAGAACTGAATGATAGAAAAGTAGACCTTATTGCCGATGGTTTTGATGTCGTTATCAGAGCCTCTACGCAACTCGAAGATTCTAGTTTAATTAGTCGCAGGGTGAGTCAATCAGAAGCTTTAGTATTAGCTTCTCCTCGCTATTTAGCTAAACATGGTACTCCAAGTCACCCCTATGATTTAGATCGTCATAAAATCGTCAGTTATAGTAATTTGAAGCAACCTAATATTTGGCCATTCCGAGATCATCAAGGAGGAACCATTCAGGTTCATGTTGAAAGTCATGTGTTGACCAATAATGCGACCTTAGAAATAGACCTCGCCGTTGCTGACCAAGGCATTATTCGGGTGCCACAATTTGCCTTAAAAGATGAAGTGGAAACAGGGAAATTAGTAGAGATTTTTTGTGATTGGCCTAAGCCGCCAATAGGAGTCTATGTGGTGTATCCGAGCCGAAAGCATATGTCAGCAAAGGTACGTAGCTTTATCGACTTTGTGATAGCGGAGTTAGGGGATTAGAGAAATAATTTGTTGATAGAGGGTATTATTAGCTTTTCCATTGATTGATTTAAAAGTATTCATATATAAGTCAGTGAAGGTTATTATTGTTCTAGTCTAAATTTCTTTTTTCGTGAACAGTATAGCCCTGCCAAACCTAAGTCCATAAAAGCAATACTCATTGGCTCTGTACTGAAACTGCATTTTTTCGAAAGTAGAAATGAGTGAGTTATAAATTTATTTGACACTTTTCATTTGCTCACTTCTAAATATAAGAAAAATAGAGAGTTTACGTTCTTCTCATCTTCGTTATTAAGGTTTTATGCTTTAGTTGACTTTTATTGCAAATCTTTAGTTCAATACTTATTCCTATTCAGAATTCATCATTTAATTATTAATGAAATAATTATTATCAACGTCAGGTCTACTTACTCGGATCTACAGCATTTTTTATTCATTTAGCAGGGCGAGATATCTATGAAAAAAATATTAGGATTAGTTTTATCAACATTGATGCTTTTTTATGTGTCATTCGCAAGTGCGGATAAAGCTGTATTAGCGGGTGGTTGTTTTTGGTGTATGGAATCTGATTTTGAAAAATTACCGGGAGTGACTGATGTTGTGTCTGGTTTTACTGGTGGCACCTTAGAGAACCCAACTTATCGAGGCAATCATCAAGGGCATTATGAAGCCGTTGAAATTACTTATGATGCCAGGCAAGTGAGCTATCAACAGATATTAGATCATTACTGGGTAAACATTGATCCCTTTGATGGAAGAGGGCAATTTTGTGATAAAGGCGAAAGTTATTTAAGTGCTGTTTTTGTTGCAAACGAACAGGAGCGAGCATTGGCTGAAAAATCTCAACAAGCAGTGATTGCTGAGTTCCCTAAGCAAAAAGTTGTAACACCTATCTTAGATAGCAGTACTTTTTATCCTATTAAAGGCGCCGAAAGCTACCATCAGGATTATTATAAAAACAGTCCTCTACGTTACAAAGCATATCGCTGGAACTGTGGCCGAGACCAACGCTTAAAAGAGATTTGGGGTGATCGCGCTACTCACGGCTAATCTCATGTTGCTAACTGATAGCAGCACTTGAGTTAATAAAGCAATGAATTAATAGAAAGCAATGCATTAATAGAAAACGGCTAACTCAATTGAGTAGCCGTTTTTTGTTTTTAGTGGCAAAAATAAAGTAATAATATCTATTACTTATAACCATCCGTTATATCAAGCACCGTTAAAATAGTTATGACTATTATAATCTTTATTGTATTATCTTATTTAGACGTCTATACGGCCATTTATTTTAAAGGAACTGAAAATGTTTAATAAGAAAATCTCAAGGTTATTTTATCTTTTACCCTTAGCGTTTGGATTAGCAGCCTGTGGACAAGAAGAAAACACTGAAGTGATTAAAGTAGGCGCAACCGTTGGTCCTCATGCAGAAGTTATTGAAGCTGTCGCTATTGAAGCCGCTAAGCAAGGTTTGAACGTTGAAGTTGTCATATTCTCTGATTACATCACGCCTAATGCTGCGTTAGCCGATGGTAGCCTGGATCTTAACAGTTACCAGCACCAACCTTTCATGAGTAACTTTAATAGTAACAGCGAGCAAAAAATTGTTTCTATCGGTCATTCTATTTTAATGCGTATGGGTATTTACTCGACTAAGTACAAGTCGATCAATGATTTACCTGACAACGCAAAAATTTCAATTCCTAACGATCCAACCAATGGTGGTCGTGGTTTACTGTTATTAGCTGATGCAAAACTGATCACGTTAAAGCCAGATTCTGGTGCAAAAACGACGGTTTACGATATTGTTGAAAATCCTAAAAACTTTCAATTTATTGAAGTGGAAGCAGCGCAATTACCACGTACTTTAGATGATGTTGATGCATCGGTTATTACTATGAATTACGTTATGTCTTCGGGTTTAAACCCTGCTGAACAAGGTATTTATTTAGAAGCGAAAGATGCGGAGTTTGCTGTGATGAATGTTGCTGCGCGTGTACAAGATAAAGACAATGCAACTTATAAGAAGTTTGTTAAGATTCTTCAATCTGAAGCAACTCGTCAATTTCTAGATAAAACATACAAAGGTACCATTGAAGCTGCGTTTTAACCTATCAAGATAAGCACAAATAATCACTGGCTAACATTTCAAAGCCAGTGATTCCTGCCTCCTGTCACTAACCTTCTGTTCGTGTTATTTTTATGCTGTAATGCATTTTTAAATGTTAACGGCGTATTAAGATAAGTAACCGTTTCAACCTCTGTGCTGATTTAAAACATGAGTTCAATGAGTATTGATTCCTCTAATAGCATTGCGCTTAATAAAGTGATCAATTATTCAGACGAATTGACCTAATATAAATAAAAAATTAAAAGAGATTAAAATGAACGATTTACGCTCAAACTTGAGTTTATCTATTGAAGATGATGCAGCAAAAACCAGTGCGCTAATTGGTTATGGTTTGATGATTCTAGGTATGTTTACCGGCATATTTTGGTTAATCGGTGCTATTTGGGTAATGGTTAAAAGAGAAGATGCACGGGGTACTTTGTTTGAAGATCACTATACCAATATTATGAGTACATTTTGGTGGGTATTAGCTTGGTCAGTAGTGGGAGTGATATTAGCTTTCTTTGTTGTGGGTTACTTTGTTTTGTTTGTGACTTGGGTGTGGTCTATTTATCGTATTATTAATGGCTTAGCTAAAATCACTTCCAATAAACCTTATACAGCATAGTTAGAGAACTTATGAATTATCATTACCTGCCTATATATTTGGCTATTGTAGGTTTAGCAGTTTCTTATTTTCTTGGATACATGCCACTCTTCATTTTTGTTGTTTTTGCGGTTGCTAGCCTAGTGACTTATTTCATTTATGCAAAAGATAAAAAAGCAGCGCGTCTTAATCGATGGCGAACGCCTGAAAAAACCTTACACTTCTGTTCTATTTTATGTGGTTGGCCAGGTGCAATTATTGCACAACAAAGGTTACGCCATAAAAGCCAAAAGCAATCTTTTAGAGTGGTGTTTATGTTTACGCTGTTGCTAAATGTTGCGCTGATTGCCAGTCTTCATACGGTACAAGGTGCTACTTTATTACGTCAATTCACGCATCAATTACAAAGTCATGTAATCATTCATATCCACCAGCCACAGCTTCAACAAACGTTATCATTGCTATTAGCTTTTCGAACTGATGATTACATTTATAAACAAAGTGATACGTTTTATATTCGTGAAAGCCGCATAAAATAATGTGGCATTGCCTTGTCGCTCGTTACTATTATTAACCAATGTTATTGTCGCTCGTTTTTCTTACTGCTAGCAATTTTTAGCTGGTGGATGTCATCTTATAATCCAAATTTTTCACTGTGCTGACGTGATTAGGGTGAGACCATGGTATATTCAACCATAATTTTTATATGAAAAGCACTGGAGAAAAGATGTTACGTCTCGCTATTATTGGTACTAATTGGATCACTGAACGTTTTGTCGAAGCTGCGCTAGCATCTCAAGAGTTTGAATTAACAGCAGTGTATTCTCGAGATACAAAGCGTGCACAGGCATTTTCAGCTCCTTTTAATCGTGCAGCTGTTAGTTTTACAGATTTAACTGAAATGGCTAAAAGCGATGCCTTTGATGCCATCTATATTGCTAGCCCAAATTCACTACATTACGAACAAAGTGTGTTGATGCTAGAGCAAGGCAAACATGTCATTTGTGAAAAGCCTGTGGCTTCCAATATAACTCAAGCTGAACATATGTTTGAGGTTGCTGAAAAAAACAATGTAGTATTGTTTGAAGCATTTAAAACTGAATATCTACCTAACTTCGCTTTAATCACTGAGCACTTACCTAAATTAGGTCGCTTACATAAAGTCAGCATTAACTACTGCCAATACTCATCTCGTTATCAGCGTTATCTTGATGGAGAAAATCCAAATACCTTTAATCCTGCTTTTTCCAACGGCTCGATTATGGATATCGGTTTTTATTGTGTATCCAGTGTTGTTGCTTTGTTCGGTGAGCCATTAAAAATAAAAGCGAGTGCGCATTTACTTGACTCGGGTGTCGATGCACATGGTGCTGCTATTTTTTATTATCCTGATTTTGAAGTGGTGATCCGCCATTCTAAAGTCTCTGATTCAACGTTACCAAGTGAGTTACAAGGAGAGGCGGGAGTGATGTTAGTTCCGCATATTTCTGAGTGTGATCATATTTCCCTACAGCGTCGTGGAGAAGCAGCGCAAGAGTTTAAAGTTGCACAGGTTGAAAACACCATGACCTATGAAGCGAGCTTTTTTGCTCAGCAAATTAAACAGGGTAAATTATGTGAAAAAGCCAAGGCGAGAGCATTGAGTGTTTCTCGTATGACAACAGAGATCCGTCGCCAAACAGGGGTTGTTTTTCCGGCTGATAAAATTAATTAAGTTTATTAGCGATACACATAACTCTCTAATAAACGGTAAGAATAGACGCTGTTGGCAGTGACGAAAAAAGGCAGATAATGGGAACATTATCTGCCTTTTATGATTTAGCTTATACGTTAAGTTTTATGCGGTTGCTGAAGTCAGCTGTTTTGCTTTACGTGCAATGCGCATTTTTTTCAATGTTACACAAACTAAAGCGGTAACGACTGTGCCCGTTGCCATGCATATAATCGCCATCACAGGTTTGTTCATTGCGCCAAGTAATACAACAACTGGACCGCCATGAGCAACACTATTAGTGATACCGAAGGAGAATGCCATTACTGCGCCGACCATTGAGCCTAGTACGTTGGCAGGAATGACTGATAGAGGATCCTGTGCTGCAAAAGGGATCGCACCTTCAGAGATACCAACTAGACCCATCGCCCCGGCTGCTTTACCCGCTTCGATTTCACTGTCTTCAAATATTTCTAATTTACGGCCAATCACGGTGGCTAATGCCATACCCAGCGGAGCAATTGGAATAGCGACCGCCATTGCACCCATAAACTGAGTTTGACCGCTTGCGATCATGCCTACGGAGAATAGGAAAGCCACTTTGTTAAATGGTCCGCCCATATCAAAGCCAGCCATGCCGCCCAATACGATACCTAATAAAATGACATTACCGGTACTCATTTCAGTGAGAACAGCGTTTAACCATTCCATTAAATTGGCAATAGGTGCACCAATGACAAAAATAAATAGCGAAGCGATAAAAATGGTGCCTAAAATGGGCGCTATCATAATAGGTACAAGTGGCGCGACCATTTTGTGGTACTCACGTGTTGCAATAAAGCGCACAAAGTAACCCACTAATAGACCTGCAACAATGGCTCCGATGAACCCAGTTCCTGCAGAAGCATCATAAAATGAACCATTATTAGCAATCCAACCACCAATGAACCCTGGAGCAAGCGCTGCGCGATCACCAATGGCATAAGCAATGTAACCGGCCAGAATAGGGATCATAAGGGTAAAGGCAACGACACCTACATTAAGTACTTGATTCCATAGACTACCTTCAGGGATTTGCATGCCATTAGCTGTTGGCTCTCCCCCCAAAGCAAGCGATAGCGCAATCATCAAACCGCCGGTGACCACAAATGGGATCATATGCGATACACCATTCATTAAATAACGATAAAGGTTAGATCTACCTGAAATTACAGAGGAATTGTTTTGTGATGAGTTTTTTGAGTCAGCTTGGTAAGCAGGTGCATCCAATGCTTGTTGAATAACTGCTTTACCATTACTAATCGGCGCTTTTACTGGGGTTTGAATGAGCTTTTTACCATCAAAGCGAGCCATATCAACCTGCTTATCACTACTTACAACAATCGCCACAGCGCGTTCAATTTCTTCTGTTGTAGGTGCGTTTTTTACGCCAATAGAACCATTGGTCTCTACTTTAATTTCGTACCCCATTTGTGCCGCTGCTTTTTCTAATGCTTCCGCTGCTAAATAGGTGTGAGCAATGCCAGTTGGGCAACCCGTTACACCAATAATGAAGCCTTTATCCAAGGCGACTTTATCGGTTATTTCTTTTTTCTCTAATAATAAAGCGAGCGCCTGTTTAGTTGATGTTGCTTTATGCATTGCATCAATAAACCCATCTTCAATTAATTTAGAGGAGAGTTCTGCTAACACTTCTATGTGATGATCAAAACCACCATCGGGAGAAGCTATCATGAAAAAGAGTGTTGAATTTTTACCATCTTCAGCACCGTATTCAATACCAGATTTACTAATACCAATGGCTACAGCTGGTTCAATGACTGCCGAGCTTTTAGCGTGAGGTATGGCAACACCTTCTTCAAAACCTGTGTTATCAATTGCTTCACGCGCATAGACATCTTTTAAAAAGCTATCTGGGTCGCTTAGTTTGCCTTGTTGGGCTAATAGGTCGACCATCTCATTTAGTACTTCATCTTTAGTTGTGGCTTTAAGATTTAAGCATATCAACTTTTCATTAATCATTTGAGTAATCATGATTGCACCTCCTCTGTGTAAAATATTGTTTTAGTTTATGGAGGTAATTGTTAGATATTTTATGGATAAAAAATAGTGTACAGTAAATTCATTTACTGGATTATTGTACCCTGAATATCCCTTTGTGAAGTGGGTCACTGGGTGGTTCTATCGGTAACAAATACCAGGGGTTACTATATTGATATCACATTTAAACTTATTTTCCATTGACAATAAAAGTGAATAATAACCATGAGCCAAGTATTTATTAATGTATTAGAAGGTGTGTTGTCTGAAATAGAGCAGTTTAATCGAGTGTGGTTTGCCAGTGACCATTCAACACCTCCTTCATTTAGTTATCAGGTCAATTTTCCTCGTATGGAGTTTGTAATCACTGGTGAGTACATCAATCAAATTGAAGACCCTGAATTTGGTTTAACTGAGGTGAAAATATTACCCGGAGATATTTTATATATTCCACCTAATAGTTGGAATAAACCTGAGTGGAATAGCGACTGTAGTGTGCTTAGTTTATTATTTGGCAAGCGTCAGTTAGGGTTTAGTTTGGTGCAAAAGCGCAAAGGGGAGGAAGCCTTTTTTGATGTGCAAAAGTATAGCCTGCAAACTCGTACAGGCCATGCCTTGGATCATATTTTAAATGCGTTAAATACCTTAGCAAAAGAGAAAATTCAGCATCCAACTGGAGGACATTTATTGATGGCCCTTATGACCTATTGTCATGGTATGTTGCTATCTCCCGAGACCGCTAACCAAGGGCGCAGTGAAGATTTGTATCAGGGAGTCTGTATTTATATTCAAGAAAATTTTCATCGCCATATCAGTCGCGATAATATCGCTCATCATTTCAATGTTAGCCCCAATCATCTATCGCGTTTATTTCGTCAACAAGGACACATGCGTTTGGCTGATTACATTACATGGGTACGGTTAGAGCGTGCAAAATTTATGTTAACACGCTATTCATTTCGACTTAGCGAAGTTGCATTACGTTGTGGGTTTAATGATGTTAACTATTTCTATCGTGTTTTTAAAAGTAAATTAGGTCGTACACCGAGTGAATTTAGGGCGATCTACAGTGATCAACAACGACCTTCTTAATTCGGGTTACTGCTGTGGGGGATAAATAACCTCAAAGGGGTTATGGAGATTGTTCAATAGGCTGTTCGGTAGGCCGCATGAAACAAGCTAAAATGGCTTGTAATTGATCGCCCATATAATGATAAGTAATAAATTGTTTTTTATCAGCATTGAGTAAGTTAACTGCTAAATGCCGCACCGCTAAAATGGCTTCTTTAGTGCAAGGTTTGGGTAATAGTAACGCTACGATATGAGTCACTCCACCATGTGCCGACTGCCAGTCAATCACTGTTTTAGATGTTAAGCAAATCATCATTGGTTGATCAATATATTCACTCACTATATGCGGTAGGGCAATGCCTCCTGCCATATCAGTTGAAGACAATTGCTCTCTTTGTATGAGTTGTACCTCTATTTTTTTATAGTGTTTGATTGAAGCCATTTTGGCAATCAGTTTAAGGATGCGTGCTTTATCGACTATGGTGGCATCCTTAGCAAAGGGCATGATGTGGTAACGGTGTTTGGCGCTCATTTTATTGGGTACTGAGAAGTGATGAAACTGAAAGTTATCATTGTACATTGGCGAGCTTGAATGAATCGTTGCCGTGTATGTATCTGTCACCAATACACAGTATTGTTGTAAATATAACTTGAGTGCCTCAACCTGGGTTTGTAGATTCTCCCCAATAAGAAAAATTTGGCATAGATCAAAGGGCTTAAAAGCGAGACTAAGTGCTGCTAACTGGTGTTGTACATTGACTCGCTGCAACGTATCTATTTTGATTAACTCAGCAGCGCCTTGTATGTCACGTAAGCGCTGGTTAATACCCTTAATTAACCAAGCTGTAAGTCCACTTTCCCCTAAATACAGAGTAATACGTATTGTTGACATGATGATTAACTAGTTTGCTTGATACAATCTTGAATGACTTTATTTGGGTCAGTTAAGACTTCAACGATTGTTGTGTTAATTACTTGATATTGTTGGAATCGTTCAGCGTTTTCAATGTTGATATCGGACGCAATCAGAATCAGATCTGCTTGGTGAATATCTTGATGGGTTAATTGATTTTCAATACCCATTGCTCCTTGGGTTTCGACTTGTATTTGGATACCAAAACTGGCTGCAGATTTGATTAAAGCTTCCGCTGCCATATAAGTATGTGCAATGCCTGTTGGGCATGCAGTAACCGCCACCATTCTCATCTTATATTCCTGAATTGATTTTATTAAGGTTTACTGATTTTTTGAAAAAAACATTAACTGGGAGCTTAAGGCTTGAGAGGTGTTTATTCAATCATGTCGAGGTCTAGTTATGAAGAACATCACTAGACCTTATAAATAGTTACTATTAAAGCTGCTCAATGCATTGTGGAATGCTAACTCCTTTTAAAAAACACTGTTTTATTTGCTGCTCTTGTTGGTCAGATAAAATAATAGGTGGTTGATGAGCGGGCTCTGATTTGACTCGAGAACTTTGATTCGCAAGGTGTCGAATGACACGGCGGCGATATATCGCTAAGCGATTATATTGCACAATGAAACCTGATATAGCAAAAATCAAACACCCACAAATAATATAAAAAATTAGCATGTTGTCCTCCTGTTTATCGTTACCATCAGTCTACTTTGCTTTGTTGCACATTGACAAATTAATCGTATAGATAATAAAAATACGTTTAATAAAGTAGGTACCCTGATTTAGCTAGACCCTAAATGATAGCGTTGACTTAGTTCGCAATTACAATATTTAATAGCAAGGCATAACCTGTAAAATATGTTATATATCATTTATCTATAGTGCTGTTTAGCACTGTTTATTATTGCCACCTTTGCAGTTATAAAAACTTATTTCAATGGGCTTTTTCAAGCCAAATTATTACATTAAAGCTTACTTAAAGGACCTGCTATGCCTGTCGCGAGTGTTTTACGATTAATTTTATTAGCCTCTATTTGGGGCGGCTCATTTTTGTTTATGCGTCTGACTGCTAATAGTTTAGGTCCTGCGGTGTTAATTGAGGGGCGGGTATTAGCGGCGGCATTATTTTTGTTGTTAATGAGCCTCTATCTTGGTCGAAAATTACAGTTTATTTCTTATATTAAACATTTTTTTATTATTGGTGCCTTTAATAGTGCTTTTCCTTTTCTAATGTTTGCTTATGCAGCACAAACTTTAAATGCATCGACTCTTGCGATTATTAACTCAACAGCGCCGTTGTTTGGCGCTGTGATAGCCAGTTTGTGGCAAAGAGAACGTTTACCATTAAAAGCCTGCCTAGGTTTGTTAGTGGGTATGTTGGGTGTCTCGGTATTGGTTGGACAGCAAGCAATAGCTCTTGGTGAACAGGGGCTACTGGCTATCTCGGCCTGTTTACTAGCCGCTTTAATGTATGGGTTTTCTGCAAATTATACTAAGGTCGCACCTGTGGTAGCACCGTTTGAAAATGCACATGGCAGCATGTGGGCATCAGTGATTCTCGTATTACCATTACTTCCTTTTATACCTATTAGAGATCCCATTACTTTACCTATTAGTCTTTCGGTATTGGTGCTTGGTGTTGTCTGCACAGGTATTGCGTATTTATTATATTTTAAATTAGTGAAAGATGATGGTCCTGCATCGGCATTATCGGTGACCTTTTTAGTGCCGTTGTTTGGGATTTTATGGGGGCGTTTATTCTTAGGGGAAGCGATTGGCTTAAATACGTTATTAGGGGCAATATTAGTGATCACCGGTACCGTGTTAGTGACAGGGTTTTCATTTAAGAAGAAGTTACGCAAGGCTTATTAGCATTAGCAATGGAGTACTTGCAAAGATTCAAGTACTCCATTGCTATAATTTAAATAGCTATAATCTAAATTGCTTTAAAGGTTACTTGGTATTTACCTAGATCTTGATATTTAATTTCTGTTGTATCAATAGGTACTTCTATCGCACCAGCATAAGAGCCAGTGATGATAGCTTGTCCTTTTTTGAAGCTGACACCTCTATTTCGCATGAAATTAATTAACCAATAAACCGGTTTATGTGCCGATAGGTTAGGGTGCTTGCCATCGTAATTTTTTGTTTCAGGTTGTCCATAGGCTGCAATGGTAGTGAGATCAATATTGATTTCAGAGGCTTGGTAAGCTTGTTCTTTACTGATTTCAGGACCAATAAATATACCTTGGTTAAGTAGGCAATCTGCTAAATTATCAAAGAAAACAAGGTCATCATTAGGGCTGTAACGGCGTTGTAATAATTCTAGTGCCATATGGCAAGATACAATGGCATCATCGATTTCTTGTTCAGTATAAGCTTGTTCTCGAGCAGGTAAATCTTGGCCTAGGATAAATGCCACTTCCGGTTCAATTAACGTTTTGCCTGGTTGTGTTGGTTGGACTAGGCACTCTGCACCTTGTTGTACAGTACCTTCTAATACTGGTGCAACCACCATTTGCTCAGGGTTTAATGGCACTAAACATTTCCAACCCTCAATTTTAGAGCCGTTTTCTTTAACTGTTGTCATCTGTATTGCGAGTGCATCATCTAGGTTCGTCGGACGACAATCAGCCGTTAACATTTCACCTCTATGATTATTTTTACGTCTTGCTAATAGCTCCTGTGCAGCTTTGATACAAGCTTGATTGCTTAATGTTTGATTATTGTTGTCAGTCATTTTCAGTCTCTTGTTAGTTACGGCCGTTGCCAGATTAAAAGGGATTATACTTCGATAATATTAACGTAAATTAATTGAAAAGTTAGTATTTGTATTATTATATGCTCGTTGTGTCACTTTACATGGAAAATATTTCAATGTTCAAAGTGTCATCTGATGATTAATTTATCAGATCCCTGAGATAGGTTTTAATCTTATTCAATATTTTTAGCGATCGGACTGTGATTTCATCTTTGTAACTGATTAATGGAGGTACTTCATATGACTAAAAGGTTGAAGTTAATGCTTTGAAGTAAATGGTTGGAAAGTAGCGATATGTTTTGTTGTTTACTTTTAAAACGTCTAACATTTTTTATGGGCGGATTTAACATTGAAATGCATAAAGGCTATTCGTCTACCTTATTAATTAAGGGGTAGCTGAATAACCTTTTAGAAATGCATTTTGATTGTAGTTAGCATGTCGAAGCATTAATGCTGTGCCTTTGATAGCATGGCTTTAATACGATACCTTTAAAACATTACTTTAATTTTGCGATGACTCTTCTTCAATTAATATTTGTGTTGCTTGAATATTATGCTGTTGTAAAAAGCCTAGTAACTGCACCATATATTGCACATCAGCGGTTTTATCCGCTGCAATAACCCATTGTGTTGCAGGTTTTTCTTGTGTGATTTTAATTAACTTTTGTTGGAACGTTGGCCAATCTGCGTGTGCAACCCCATCAATCGCCCAGTGTGGTGCTTGATGAAGTAAATTAATGGTAATCGCCTTATCATCAACCACTTGGCTAGCACTGCTATCTGTAGTTGGTAAATCAACTTCTAATGACTGCAATTTAATATTTGCTGAGAGCATTAAAAATACCATCACAATAAAAATAATATCGAGTAAGGGAGTGAGATCAACTTGAAATGATTGTTGATCATTGGCACGTTGACTTCTAATCACGAGTTAACTTCCTGCGTTGTTGCGATAGTTGTTTTTGCAGTGCGTTTTTGCTCAGGGAAACTAACACCTTGTAACCAAAGGTTACAAAAATTAAGTGTAAATTCTAAACGATAAGTTACTTTATTTGCCCATAACCCTAATAGTTGTGCGCCACAAATAGCAGGTAATGCAATTAATAAACCCGCGGCAGTGGTGCGCATTGCAATGCCTAATCCATCAGCCAAGTCATTGGGAGTGACTGAACCTGTGGTTAAAGCTATGGCTTTAAACATCTCAATTAAACCTAATACGGTACCTAATAAACCTAGTAATGGGCTGATCACGCCAATCAAGGCTAATAGCTTTAATCCGCTGTGTAACTCTTGACGCTTATCTTGTACCCAAATGCTGGCAGTATCTTCACGCAATTGTTGGCTAAAGTGTTGATGCGAAAAAAGCATTGCGATACCGCGTTTAGCAAGATTTTTTTCTGTTTTTAGTTGCACGCTAAGCGACTGTAATTGCTCGCTTTGCTTTGGGTCATGGCCTTTCAATAATTGTGTAATTTCTTTTTTGCTTAATGAACCAAAGCTTAATAATTTTAATAATCGTTCACTTATGATCATTAACGTTAAAATCGAGCAAATTAATAATGGCCAAGTCATTAAACCAAGTTGTTGTTGTATTAAATTAAATAAAGTCATGATTAATCCAATTGAAAGCTAATAGGGACATAAATACGATGTGCAACAGTTTTCCCGTTGACACTATGAGGTGAAAATCTCCATTTTTTAATGGCTTTTAAAGCTGCAAGATCCAGTACTCTTGCGCCTGAAGAATCTTTTAATAATAATTTAACTTGTTTACCTTTCTCATCTAACCACACCTCGTAAGTGACAGTGCCTTCGATCCCTTTTCTTTTTGCTAAACGAGGATATCTAGGTGGTTTAGGTTTACTTAAAAAACGACTTTTTTGTATCAGCTGCGGTTTACCCTGTAAACCATTGTCAGTTTTTACAACTTGTTTCGCATTGACTGTCTGCTTTGCTTTTGGTGCTGCCGTTGGTTGCTCTATCTGTTTTGTTTCTTTCTTTGCCGCCGCAGTCGCGGTTGGTTTGTTAGATTGTTGTATTTTTTTCTTTGGTTTCTTTACTGGTGCCGCTTGCTTCTTTACTTTTTGGGTCGCTTTAGGAACCTGCTTTTTCTCTTTTTTAGTCACGCTCTTTTCTTTAACGATTCGCTTCTTAACTGTCTTTTTGGCCACTGGTTTGGGTTTCGCTACTGTAGGTGCTGCTTCTTTTACTGGAACTGGCGGAGTTTCTGTTTGAACGGGTGTTGTTTCAACCTTTTTAGGTGTTGGTTTTGGGGTACTAAAACTAATGCTAACACTTTGCGATTGTTGGCTCATAGGTTGTGCCATTACTGGCTGATCAAACAGTGGGGCAAAAATTAAAGCATGAATCGCGACAGACAATATTCCAGCACTTAGGTAACGAAACATAACGATATAACTCCAATATAAAAATTCTATTCGGTAACAGGACTCATTATCAATTAAATTAACAATGAGATCAATTATCATTTGTATTAAGTTTATATTTTTATTAAGATATATCGTCAGTAATGATAATAGTTATCATCTTATGGTTGATTTTATTTGTACTTTGGATAAAAAAGAGACAGATTGTTTCACTGTTTTACATAATGAGGGCAGGTTGATTGCTTTTTAAAGGTACCTAGGCAGAATTGGAAAATGTAATATACCTGTTACCAATCAAAATATATTGCATTGGTACATGGAGTATTCAATTTTCAGCTAAGGTGGCATGTAATGAAACAATCAATTGTAAATCAGTCGGCGTTAGATGAAGGAATATTAAATAAATCTCAAGCTGATCTGCTTTTAGAGTCTGAAATTCTAGATTTTATAAACGGTAAAAAAACACTACAACTAGCGACCGTTGATGTGAAGGCTAAACCTAATGCGAGCTATGCGCCTTTTGTTTACTTGGAGCAGAGTTTTTATGTATTGATTTCGGAATTGGCTAGACATACACAAAATATATTAAACAAGCCCAATGCTTCTTTGATGTTAATTGAAGAAGAATCGAAAGCTAAGAATTTATACGCAAGGGTACGCTTAACCTTTGATGCTGATGCCATGATCGTTTCACGTGAAACGCAACAATGGCAAGATGTAATTGAATTGATGATTAACAGACTAGGTGACACGGTACAGGGGCTGAGTCAATTCACAGATTTTCATTTGGTGAAGCTGAAAGTAGAACAGGGCCTTTATGTGAAAGGATTTGGTCAGGCTTATCAAGTGTTAGCTAATGATTTAGCTGATCAAACTCGTATTAACAAAGGTCATAACAGTGCTTAATGAGAAGTTGTTAATTTTCATTAAGCTATCATAAACTATTACCTTTTTTTATTTTTTATCATTCGTTTATCGATGGCTACTCCGTCATCCCAGTTACTTGCTTGCAGGGGACTTAAGTCCTTAAGTTCTCTGTGAGCCTCCTCTTTATCTTTAATACCCATTATTTAAAAGTGACACTCTCTTTTACACCTTCCCTAGAAAATTAACGCGGTTAATTATTTGCACTGTCTTTGGTTATGCACTGTTTTTAGTTACACCTAGTCTTGAACTTCATGCTTGCCTCACAACTTGCCCTGTGGGTCATTAGCTCGAAAAGCAATTCTGCGTTGCAACATTCGATAAGGACTAACCATTGTCATCATGTTACGCCTTGCTGTCCAAGCTAACGACTGAATAAAGCATCTCGATTGATAACGGGTATAGTTAGGTGTGATGTGGATAACTAATTCTCTTTTTATTCACTAAACCGCTCACTTTAAAGAATTGTTTTATTAGCTTCAATCATCACTGTTGCATTATTATATTCTACAAGTGAAGAATATTGATTCGCACACGGAAGGTTACGATGAAGCAAGTGAATAAAGTAGGGCGCCCAAGTGAAAATAGAGATAATCGAGCTAAGCTGATCAGGTCAGCGAGGGAACTCTTCGTAGAGCAGGACTACGACAAAGTATCACTTCGTGAAATCGCTAAAAAAGCACAAGTAGACAGTGCGCTTATTCGTTATTACTTCCAATCTAAACTGGGTTTATTTATGGCGATGCTTAAAGAGACTGCAGCGCCTGTTACCGAACAATTAAGCAAAGCAAACCAAAATATTGATGAAAAAAGTAGTGAGTTATTAATGATGACTTACTATCGCGTAATGAGTGAAAACCCGGATTTTCCTAAGTTAATGTTTAAAATCGCTTCAACCCCAATCAGCGATAAAAATATCGATTTCAAAATATTCTGGATCAAATTTTTCGTCCAAAACATATTAATTTGTTTGCTTCAATGCAGCAGCTGGGACTACTAAAAGACGGAGTAGACCCGCTGTGCACACAAATTAGTTTTTTCAGTATGATGATTTTTCCATTTCTTATTCCTGAACGGATAAAAAATACGATAGGTATCAAAATAACTCCTGAATTTATGTTGAAGTTAGGGCAGCAAAACGCCCAATTATTACAGTATGGTTGCTTAAATACGCCTAAAAACAACACTATTGAGAGTGATAAATAATGAAAATGAGCAGTAATAAAAAACGCTTAATGATCCTTGGTGTATTGGCCGGAATTATTATCTTAGCATTATCAATCTTTTTCAAATCTTCACCAACGATTCAACCTAATTTCGATAAAGCACGGTTAGTTTTGGTACAAGCATTAAAACTACAACCAGCTGCACCTTTGGTTCTGGCCTTTGGGCGTGTTCTGCCTAAAACGACTTGGCAAGCGATTGCTGAAGTGAATGGTAAGGTTATTTACCGCCATCCAGGGCTAGAGTCTGGTCGCCTATTAACGGCGGGCACACTGGTATTAAAAATTGATCCATTTGAATACGAGTTAAAAAAAGCACAAGCTATCGCGAACGTTAATGCCAGTAAGGCTCAGTTAACACGTTTACAGCAACAGCAGAAAAATATCAGTGCTAGTTTGGCGATTGAGCAGGAGAAGTTACAATTAGTTGATCAAGAGTATCGTCGCAAACTATCGCTAAAGAAAAAGAATCTTATTTCTAACTCTGACTTGGAAACGCAAAAACAAACTTTACTGGCACAAAAAAACGTGGTTTTAGATTTAAACAGTACGTTAAAACTTTTGCCTGACGATAATAAAGTGGCTTTAGCAGAGTTGAATGTTAATCAAGCCATGTTAGATGATGCACAAAGACAATTACTGAATACTCAAATTACATTGCCCTTTGATGCACGTATTGCGAATGTTGATGTGGAAAATGCACAGGTGGTTGCATTAGGTGGCGTGTTATTTGAAGCGTATAAGTTGGGCACTGTAGAAGTTAAAGCTGAGCTCTCTTTGCAAGATGCAGATATCCTAATGAGCAGTGTTCAATCATTTCCAACACAAGTATCGCTGCCGAACGTTGAAGAGCTTCGCTTTGACGCCAGTATAGATTTACAAATTGGTGCAAAGCAACATCAATGGCCAGCTAAATTGACACGTATCGCTGATAATATTAATGCTGAACAAGCAACGATTGGTTTTTATCTAGAAGTTGAGCAGGATATTACACAGTTTCAGTTAGGGGCTAAGCCTCCACTTACTAAAGGCATGTTTGTTAGTGCTAACATCCACGGTTTTGCTTCTTCGCAATTTATGATCCCAGAAAAAGCATTACACGGTGACCTCGTTTATATAATGGAAGAGAATAAACAGCTTGCGATGCGTAAAGTACAAGTGCATTTTAGAAATAAACAAGGTGTTGCTATTAGTGGAGATATAAAGGGAGGAGAGTGGTTAATTTTAAATGATTTAGTGCCCGCGATCCCTGGGATGACATTAAAAGTACAGGCACCGCAAAAAGATGCGATGTCAGAGCAGGAGTCGCCTCTGTGATTAAATTTTTTACCCGCCACCCTACGCTAGCTAACTTAATCATGCTAAGTTTTTTTGTGCTTGGTTTAAGTAGCCTTAGTAGCATTAAGCGTGAAACTTTCCCTGAATTTTCTTCATCTTATATTATTGCCAGTGTTGTTTATCCCGGCGCCTCTCCCGCAGAAGTGGAGGAGAGTTTATGCCTGCGTATGGAAGATGCGGTTGATGGATTAAGTGGCATTGAAGAAGTCACCTGTGATGCACAAGAAGGCTCTGCTTCATTGAGAGTGAAAATGGCTGATGATGCAGATGTTGGCCGCTCATTAGTTGATATTCAAACTGAAATAAATGCCATTAAAGATTTTCCAACACAAATAGAACCACCCACTGTTAAAGAGCTTGATTGGGCAGAACCAGTGGTTGATATCGCTGTTGCTGGGGACGTAAGCTGGCCGCATTTAAAGGCTTATGCCGAAGCGTTAAAAAAGCGTTTAAAGTTAGACTACGATGTAAGTTTGGTGAGTATTTCAGGGTTTTCAGATCATCAGTTTAAAGTGCAACTGAATTTACAAGATATGCGTCGTTTAGGGTTAACGGTGGCAGAGGTTGCAGATAAAGTTGGCCGCCAAAATGTTAAAATGCCTGCGGGTACTGTGTCTTTAAGTGATAAGGAGTTATTACTTCGTTTTGACCAAAGAAAAACAACTACTCAGGCTTTAGGCAACATGATTATTGCTTCACTAGGTGATGGTGGGGTGGTGCGTTTAAAGGATATTGCAACGTTACAGGATGCCTTTGAGTTTGATTACAATAAAATCCTGTTTAATGATAAACCGGCGGCTATTTTAAAGATTAAAAAAAATAAAGCAGATGATGCGTTACGCATTAAAGAGCGGGTTAGTGCTTTTGTAGAAATGGAACAAAAAACAGCACCAGAAGGGATCACGCTGACTTTAACTAATGATATGTCATCTTTGTTACAAGATAGGCTGTCGATGTTGCTGAAAAATGGGTGGCAAGGGATCATTTTGGTCTTTTTATCGATGTGGTTATTCTTTTCGTTACGCTATTCATTTTGGGTATCCGCAGGGTTGCCTGTCTCCTTTATGGGTGGCTTGTTTTTAATGAGTGCATTTGGTGTATCAATCAACGTGATGTCTTTAGTTGGCCTGTTAATGGCGATTGGGATCTTGATGGATGATGCTATTGTGATCGCAGAATCGATTGCTGCACACATCGAAAAGAAGCTTAGTGTTAATGACGCAGTAATAGAAGGTGTTAAGAAAGTGGCACCCGGTGTTATCTCTTCCTTTTTGACCACTATTTTTATTTTTGGCAGTTTATTGTGGTTAGACGGTCAAATGGGGAAAGTCTTATCTGTGGTGCCGATGGTATTGATCATGGTGCTCAGTATCAGCTTAATTGAAGCTTTTTTGATTTTACCTAATCACCTAAACCATTCATTAGCTAAACCAGAAAAAATAGATTCTACATTTAAATTCAAACGTGTCTTTTTAGCTAAATTTGAACACTTTCGACATGTTACTTTAGTCAATAAAGTCGCCTTTGTAGTGCGCTGGCGTTACCTGAGTATTGGTATAACGATCGGTTTACTATTAACTTCTTTTGCATTAGTCGCTGGTGGGGCATTAAAGTTTTTAGCATTTCCTGCGTTGGATGGGGATATTGCAGAAGCGAGACTTATTTTACCGCCAGGCTCAACGTTGCAACAAACAGAAGCAATCGTCGCGAAGGTGATCAAAAGTGCACAAGTTGCTGGACAACAAGCGACGCAAGAAAACCAGGAAGGTGAATCGTTAATCAAAGATATTACTGCACATTATAACTCCAATGCTGATGCCGGGGAGACTGGAGCACACGTTGCTACGGTGCGCTTAGATCTATTATCTGCAGAAATCCGCAATACTTTAATCAACTCTTTTATGGAATCCTGGCGTTTGCAAACAGGTGAGTTGGCAGAGCCTTTGTCCTTAGTTTTTAAACAACCTGCAATGGGACCAGCTGGGCGTGATATTGAAATACGTTTACAACATGAAGATTTAAACGTGTTAAAGCAAGCATCGGTTGCTTTACAGGGTTACTTAAGCCAATTCTCGGGTATCAATGGTATTTTAGATGATATGCGTCCGGGTAAAGAAGAGGTGGTTATCACCCTTAAACCTGGCGCGGAAAACTATGCGGTAGATGGGCAGATGATTGCCAATCAATTACGAGCTGCGTACTTCGGGCAAACCGCAGATGAAATCCAAGTGGGCTCAGAAAACATAGCAATACAAGTTTTATTGAATGAACAACAGGCGGGTAACTTACAAACACTTGCCAATTTCCCAATCATGTTAGATCAAGGTGGGCAAATCCCATTAAGCGCTGTTGCTTTGCTGCAAAGTGATCGCTCCTACGTGCGTATACAACGTATTAATAGTCAGCGTACTGTTACAGTGATGGCTGATGTCGATAATAGAAAAGCCAATGGCAATGAAGTAATAAGTAACATGCGACTTAATTATTTGCCTGAATTACAACAACAATTCCCTGGTTTAAAAGTTGATTTTGAAGGTGCGGCTAAAGAGTCAGCGAAAACAGGTAGCTCATTACTTAAAGGTTTTATGATTGGTCTATTTGGTTTATTTGCTATTTTAAGTTTCCAATTCCGTAGTTATTTAGAGCCCTTTGTGGTGATGTTAGCAATTCCATTAGCCTTAATTGGTGTGCTCTGGGGGCATTGGTTAGTAGGGTATAACCTCTCAATGCCTTCAATTTTAGGATTTATATCATTAGCAGGCATTGTGGTTAATGATTCCATATTATTAGTGCAATATATTCGACATCACATCGATCAAGGTGCTGATGTTTATGATGCTGTGGTGAAAGCTAGCCGAGACCGTTTTAGAGCGGTATTTTTAACCTCATTAACCACTGCGGCGGGCTTATTACCTTTGTTATTGGAAACGAGTTTACAAGCGCAAATAGTGAAACCGATAGTGATCTCTATTGTATTTGGTATTTTTACTTCTACTTTATTAGTCCTATTTATTATTCCAAGTGCGTACGCGATCCTTGCGGATTTTGGGTTAATACATAAGCACAAAGACTTAAGTGAAGACCATTAATTGCTGCTCCCTTTACAAAAAACAGAACTGGAAGAAGTGGGGCGTTTTAAACACAACTTTACACAGTTGTTTAGGGAAGTTCGTCTTACTTAGGTGAAGCTGCTCTTGGTCGACACCATGCAACCAAGGCAGTTTAAAATAGCGTTCGAAGTGTTGATAAAGAGGCGTTGCGATCAACCACACCTCATTCTCGCGAATCTGTTTCTATTTAACGAATAAATCTGCGTAAATAAGGTGTTGTATCGCTGTGCTTATCCAGAACTGAGGTTATTTAGACTTTAAACTGCCTCATCAATTGCTGTTGTTGCGCAGATAATATAGCAATATCTTGGCCTATTTTTTCAGCTTCTGTCGATGACTCTAGAATCACTTGACTGAGGTCTCGAATATTTGAAACATTACCATTCACTTCACTTGAGACAGAATTTTGTTCACTTGCTGCATTAACAATTTCATTACTCATACGTTCAATATCGACAAAAAATAATGAAATATCTCCCAAACAGCTAACAGCTTGAGTTACTTGTGTTGCCGTTTCAAGAGCGAGCTGATTACCTTCGGTAATGGCATTAGTGACACTGTGAGTACCTAATTGTAATTGCTCGATGACAACCCTTATTTGATCGATAGAGTCGTGAGTTCTTTGTGCCAATTGTCTTACTTCATCCGCGACTACTGCAAAACCTCTACCTTGTTCACCTGCTCTAGCTGCTTCAATTGCAGCGTTAAGCGCTAATAAGTTGGTTTGTGCTGAAATACCCTCAATAACTGATAATATATCGCTGATATTGACACTATTTTTCTCAAGCTCATTAGCAATCGGCACTGCCATTGCCATTTTTTCTACCAATTCCTGCATTGAGTCTGCTGATTGCTGTACCACAAGGTGACCAGTTTGAGTTAACTTTTCAGCCTCGCTTGCCATTACAGCCGCTTTATCTGCATTTTCTAATACTAATGCAGAAGTTTGTGTCATCTCCTCTGATGCGGTTGCAACCATATCAACTTCTTTAAATTGCGATTCACTGCCTTTTCGAGATTGTTCAGCTATGTTTTTTGCTTCTTTTGATGTTTTGCTCAGAGCATCTGAAGTACTGATGACATCTTTAATCGTGTCTTGTATTTTATCTAGAAAGCGGTTAAACCATATTGCAAGTTCACCCACCTCATCTGCTGAACTGACATCAAGGCGCTGTGTTAAGTCACCTTCACCGCTGGCAATATCTTTTAAACGAAGGGCAACGTTTTTAATTGGAGCAACTAATTTAAGTGCAGCAAACCAAATAATAATTAAACCAATAAGGGTAACAACGATACTTGTTATAATTTGAACTTTAAGCGTTTGAGCGACTTGTTGTTCAATTAAATTATTGAGTGAAAGTGCATCCGCTAATACTTCACCTTTTGGCATTGTTATAATAATACCCCAATTTATAGCATGTAGTTTGATAGGCATAAATACAGTTAAAAACTGTTGGTCAGCACTCCATTTAGATTGTGTTACACCCGCACTTAACCATTGTTGTAGTTGTGGCTGAGAAGTGAGCTTGCTAAATGTAGGTATATTTCCATCTGCAGCAACTAGTAGTGCATTACTGCTGACAATTTGAACTTCGCCTGCACCATTAAATAGTGCTTGATCTGCTTGTTGTGCAAACTGTTTTAATATGTCTATTTTAAGATCAATACCGGTTACTCCAATAATTTCCCCTTGTTTACGCAATGGAACAGTAATCGTTGTTACTAAACTTCCTACGCCAGCATCATTAGATAAATAAGGATCGATGATACACATGCGATTATTATCAATACTGCAGGTATACCAACTATTTTTGTCTTGGCCATTAGGAAGTGGGGATTTGTCATTTAATTGTTTTTCAGTTTTGATACTTAAGGTTGCTTCATTGTTATCATTTTTATACCAATAAGGAGAAAAGCGACCTTTATCATTTGAACTTACGTAACTGGCGTCAATATAATTACCATCTTCACTATCAAGCATATCAGGAATGAAGGTAGTGAATGCTGCATGCATGTTATCGAAGTTTTGTACGGAACGTTTCAAGAGCTCCGACACTGATACTCTTAATAGTTCACTGCTAGTAAAGTTGTCTTCGGCATTTAACTGTAAAAACAGAATACTTTCAGCTAGCATTTCAGCACGGTAAGCCGCTTCATCTAAATATTTTTGCACGATTGATGCTTGTGTATTTGCTTCACTCATTAGCAAACTTTCAGATTTATCAGCGACTGATTTACTACTCTGTACTTGTATTATTTTTTGATTAGAGGTTGAAGATACGAGGGTAAAACCGATTAATGAGATGGCTACAAATAAAATACAAATTCCAGAAAGCAAAGTTATTTTCCACTGTACTGATAATGAGTTCATGTTAATTCCTTTTAAACTAAAAAAATGGCTATTTGCTATATTTCAAACTAAACAGCCTTTATTGGGTTTCCTATCCTATAGAGAGTGAGTGAACACGTTATAATAAACAGATGTTTGATCCACAATTATGGAAACCTTATTGGGTCAGTTATAATTTTATTATTAAAAGCCAAGAGTAAGATATTATCAACTTAATTACCTAATACTAGTTATAAAAAGAGAGTGTTAGCTATAAAATTGCTTTTGTTTGTTTATTACTAGGTAAACTCAGATAGAATATCTAAGTTATGGTCATTTGGCATAGGCCTCATATTAAACACTATTAAGTTAAAAATAGCGTATCTAAAAAGTATTCCGAATCAACATAGATTTATTTAAGAAATTAAACTGAAAATAGGTTCAGATTTAGCTAAATTATTATTAAGATCACTTAACTGTTAGAATGCGACTTACTATTTTATTTTAGACTCTCTCGGAAATTACTATGTCAGCTCCTGTACTTAATTCGCTTGAAGATTTTTATAGATTACTGTCAACTCAACTTGAGAGTAATGGGGTGGTGAAGCTACTCTTGAGCAAATATCGAGGTCAAGATAAAAGCTTAAATCGGCTCAATATTCGACCACTTACTTTGCAAAATGAAGCGGTATTAAGTTTTGTCTATGAACATCAAACGAACCATATTACTAAAAATCATAACCATCAAAATGGGCTACTTGAGATCACTGCACTTTTGGGGGATGACTTCAAAAGTGCCTATCTAACGCTGCAGGATTCAGAAATCCAATTAGAGTTTAGTAAAAAGGGTAAGTTAAAAATATCGCAACATAGAGCCAAGCAAATACAAGCTACGCCAGCTACTCATAATCGTGAGAAACATCGTTATGTAGACATTCAGCGTCCTTTTTTAACAGCACTAAAAGTCACTGATAAAAACCAAAAATTGATCCCTGCTATGTCTAATAAGTGGAAGCAAATCAATAAGTTTATTGAAATTTTTAGCCAAGCATTGGAGGTTTCTCCAAGGGATACAAGCACAGCACTTAACGTTGTTGATTTTGGATCTGGCAAAGGTTACTTAACCTTTGCTATTCATGATTATTTGCGCCATACATTACAAAATGACGCACAAGTTACAGGGGTAGAGTTACGTCAAGCTTTAGCTGATTTATGTAATCAAACTGCGGCAACATTAGATCATCAGGGGTTGGATTTTGTGTGTGGTGATGTAAAAACCCATGCGCCTAAACAAACTGATGTCATGATTGCATTGCATGCCTGTGATATTGCTACTGATTATGCCATTCATTATGGGATCCGTGCCAACGCCAGTATCATTATGTGTTCGCCATGTTGTCATAAACAGATCCGCCCACAAATGCAAAGCCCGGAATTATTTCAACCAATGTTACAATATGGTGTGCATTTAGGTCAGCAAGCAGAAATGGTAACTGATTCGTTAAGGGCTCTATTATTAGAGGCTAATGGTTATACTACTAAAGTATTTGAGTTTATTAGTTTAGAGCATACCAACAAAAATAAGATGATTTTAGCGATCAAAAAGCCATCAACTAATGCCAAAGAACAAGCTAAAATTTTAACTCAGATTACTAATATAAAAACCTATTATGGGATCCAAGAACATTGCTTAGAAAGCTTGCTTAATGAAAGCTTAATTCAAAGTTAAATAGCTTTAAGTGAACATGAGAGCTTACTTTTAAGATCACACTCCTCAATATTTCATATCATAAGAGCGATATAATAACCTCCTGTATTTTATGGCTCTTAATGCTATTTTTCTCCTTTTAAAGGTAACTTATGCGATGCCCCTCGCGAATTCGATGGACCTTATTGTATTTGCCTTGCTCAAAAATAAAGCATCTTTATACTGAGGATCGTATGTAATATAAGCAAGTGGTCATGAAATACTTACTATTTACAACATCATGCTCATCTTTTTACCATTTTTAAAGTTACTGTGAATTGTTAATTTTTATGCCCTGAGGGTGTTTATTGACTCCTTCAGGAAAGCATTTTTATTATTTTTATGGCTGTTTTAAAGCATAGAAATAATGCTGGAGGTGGTTAATGAAAGAAAGACTCGCGATTATTGAAGGTTGGCGTAGCCCATTCTGTAAAGCCGGTACGGAATTCAAAGGCATGCAGGCAGATCAATTAGGGGCGGTTGTTGTCCGCGAGGTGATGGCCAACTCGGTACTAGACTATGCGGATATTGATGAAGTGATCATGGGCAACGTTGCTCAACCAGGTCATGCGGCGAACATTGCCCGAGTGATTGCATTACAGGGCGGGTTTCCTGTTTCCACTAGTGCATATACCGTCAATCGCAATTGTGCCTCAGGCATGGAATCTATGACTACTGCTGCCAATAAAATATTGGCTGGAGAAATTGACACCGCATTGGTTGGTGGCAGTGAATCTATGTCTAGCGTGCCACTTCTGTATAGCCCTAAAATGACTAAGTTCATGATGCAAATGATGTTTGCTAAAACACCGATTGCAAAACTCAAACTCCTATCTCAATTTCGTTTATCTTTTCTGAAGCCTGTGATTGGTATTGAACAAGGTTTAACCGACCCTGTTTGTGGCTTAAACATGGGGCAAACGGCAGAGGTGCTTGCTAAAGAATTCGCTATTACGCGTGAACAACAAGATCAATTTGCTTTAAATAGCCATCAACAAGCGATAAAAGCGCAACAATCTGGCAAATTCGCCGATGAAATTATTAGCGTTGCAATTGCGCCTAAGTATCAGCATATGCAGCATTTAGATAATGGCCCTCGTGATAATCAAACCCTTGCCGCTCTGGCTAAGCTACGCCCTTATTTCGACCGCCTAGCTGGGAGTGTTACGGTTGGGAATGCGTGTCCTATTACCGATGGTGCGGTTGCGTTTACTGTGATGGCTGAATCGAAGGCAAAAGCCATGGGATTAACACCATTAGGTTATTTAACTGATTATAGTTATGCCGGATTAGCAGGAAATAGAATGGGCTTAGGTCCTGCCTATGCTACTGCTAAGTTATTAGATAAATCAGGTTTGGCACTTTCTGATTTTGATTTGGTTGAATTAAATGAAGCATTTGCGGCTCAAGTGATTGCCAATCAATGTGCCTTTGAGAGTAAAGCATTTGCTCAACAATATTTACAAAGAACGCAGGCATTGGGTGAGTTAGACCCGAACAAGTTAAACGTTAATGGCGGTGCTATTGCTTTAGGGCACCCAGTAGGCGCAACCGGGGGACGTTTAATTTTAACTCTGCTACATGAGCTTAGACGTCAAGGGTTACAGCGTGGTTTAGCAACCTTATGTATTGGCGGTGGGCAAGGTGCTGCATTAGCGTTGGAGGTGGAGTAATGAAACACATTCACGTACAAAAAAATGATTGGTTAATCCGCGTTACTTTTGATTTACAAGATCAAAAGATTAATAAGCTCTCATCTGATGTAATGCAAGAGCTAGATTCTTTGCTAGGGGACATTAAATCTTCACCACAGCAAGTTGTTAGCTTTGAAAGCGCTAAAAACAATATTTTTATCGCAGGGGCGGATATCCAAGAGCTACAAAAAATTGATAGCCCTGAAATGGCTAAGGAAAAAGCACGCTTAGGGCAAGAAATTTTTAATCGACTCGATGCCTTACCACAAACAACGATTGCAATTATCGATGGTGCATGTGCTGGTGGTGGCTGTGAGTTAGCTTTAGCCTGTGATTTTCGTTTAGCCTCAGATAACCCAAAAACTAAAATAGGCTTACCAGAAGTTAAATTAGGCATTATTCCTGGTTGGGGAGGCACGCAACGTTTACCACGTTTGATAGGGTTACCCGAGGCTCTGGCTATTATACTGCCGGGTAAGCTAGTTAGTGCAGAAAAGGCATATCGTATAAAACTTGTTGATCAAGTGGTTTCATCTGCGCAATTTAATGTGCACGTTGAACAGTTCTTAGAAAACCTCAAACAGAAATCCTTTCAAGTAAGCCTATTAAAAAGAAGACAACCTAAAAGCCCCTTACAAAAAGTGACTGCCTTTGCGATGCAGACGCATCCTGCTCGCTTGTTGATCCTGAAGAAGGCGCAACAGAATGTAATGAAAACCAGCAAAGGTTTTTATCCTGCACCACTCGCAGTGCTCGACGTATATCGTAACAAATGTAGTTTTGAAGAAGGCTTAAAACGAGAGTTAGCGGCTTTTTCAGATTTAGCATCAACGGCTATCTGTAAACATCTTATCGGTTTATTTTTTCTCAATGAACAAGTTAAAAAAGAACAATCTGAGAGTTATCCACAAAATGTAGAATTACCTACTTCAGGCGCGGTGATCGGTGCTGGCGTGATGGGCGGGGGCATTGCTTGGTTAATGAGTTATAAAGGGTTGTCGGTTCGTGTTAAAGATATTAACTGGGCATCTATTGAACTCGGTTATCAGCAAGCTGCCAGCTATTTTAGTCAGTTACAAAAGCAACGTCTTATTAAACAAGGTGAGATTGACTATGCAATGAATCGGATTGGTGGTTCATTGCAGTTTACTGGCTTTAATCGGGCACACGTTGCCATTGAAGCCGTTGTTGAAGTGATGTCGGTTAAAAAACAGGTATTACAAGAGGCGGAGGCCGAGCTGCCTGAAGATAGTTTGCTTTGTTCTAATACTTCGGCGCTATCGATCACTGAAATGGCTTCGGTGTTAGCGCGTCCTGAGCAGTTTTGTGGTATGCACTTTTTTAACCCAGTTAATCGAATGCCGTTAGTAGAAATCGTGAAAGGTCAGCAAACCAGTGAGCAAACCATTGCCAAAGCGATTGCTATTAGTAAGGCGTGGGGGAAAGTACCGATAGTGGTTGGCGATTGTCCGGGGTTTTTGGTTAATCGTATTTTATTACCCTACTTAAATGAAGCTGCTTATTTATTACAGGAAGGAGCTGATATTGAAAAGGTGGATTTGGCGATTAATAGTTTTGGTATGCCGATGGGCCCCTTCCAATTAGCCGATGAAGTGGGCATTGACGTTGGTTATAAAGTCGCTGCCATTTTACAAGACGGTTTTGGAGAGCGGATGACGGTGGCCCCTGTACTGGAACATATACATGATAAGTTGAAATTATCGGGTAAAAAAGGGGGGCGAGGTTTTTATCATTATAAAAATAAACAGATAGAAGTTAACGAATTATTGTATCAAGCAGATTGTGTCGCTGACAGTCAAGACTTTAGCGATCAAGACATAATTGATCGTTTGATGTTAGTGATGGTCAATGAAGCTGCTCGATGTCTTGATGAGGATATCGTGACTAATGCGGGACAATTAGATCTTGCCATGATAATGGGAACTGGCTTTCCAGCGTGGCGAGGCGGTTTATGCCGTTGGGCAGATAGCATTGGTTGTGATGAAGTGGTGAAACGCTTACAGAAATTACATCAACAAGTAGGGAACCGTTACGAAGTTGCTCCTTATCTGTTGAAATGTGTCGAACAGGGGCATGGTTTCTATCATTAAGTTTATTTAATGTTGAAATATATTTTAGGTTTAAGTAGAGAAACGATTGCACTTATTACTTGGATTCATGAGTAAATAGTAATGGCTGTTACCCCACTATTATTAATGGATTAACAGCCATTACTTGAGTGAGTTAGTTGAATAAAGAGCTAATAACTCATTGTAAGCGATAAAATTGTTCCACTATTTGATTGGCTGGATAGTAAGTAGTTAGTTAAGGAGCTATTATGAGTTTTCCTGAAGATAAAAAAGTAGTGATTGATACCTCTAAGATGAGCGATGAAAAAGCCTCATCGTTAAACCTTACCGAAGCGGCACGTGAATCTGTGTGGCAGCACCCTAGTTTTGCTAAATCCTTATTTATGGGGGAGTTTAAATCTGATGCTATTTTCCCTTTCCCAACTCAAACCGCAGAAGATAAATTAGTTGGCGATCAATTGGTAGAAAAAGTAGGCATAGTGTTAGCCGATACTTTAGATGCTGATTTGGTTGATGAAACGCGTACTATCCCCACCGAAGCGATGCAAGCTCTGGCTGGAATAGGGGTGTTTTCTATGAAAATCCCTAAACAGTATGGCGGTTTAGGTCTATCGCAAGTTAACTACAATCGTGTACTTATGGCTATCGCCAGTCATTGTGGATCTACCGCTGTGCTCGTTTCAGCCCACCAAAGTATCGGTGTGCCACAACCGATTAAATTATTTGGAACAGAAGAGCAAAAACAACGTTTTTTACCGCTTTTTAAAGATGGTGCTATCTCTGCATTTGCCTTAACTGAGCCTAGTGTAGGCTCCGATCCTGCACAAATGGAAACAACCGCCACCTTAAATGCCGCCGGAACCCATTATCTTATTAACGGTGAAAAACTCTGGTGTACCAATGGATTGATTGCGGATTATTTGGTTGTGATGGCCTGCACGGCGCCTAAAATAGTTGATGGAAAAGAGGTTAAGCAAATCTCTGCTTTTATCGTAAAAGGAAAAAGTTCTGGGATCACTATCAAACATCGTTGTGATTTCATGGGTATCCGCGGTATTCAAAATGGCTTAATTGAATTTAAAAACGTGGAAGTCGCTGTGGAAGATAGAATTTTAGAGGAAGGGCAAGGACTAAAAATAGCATTAGCAACCCTAAATACCGGTCGTTTAACGATTCCCGCTGCGAGTACTGGTATGGCCAAGCAGTGTTTAAATATGACTCGTCGTTGGGGAGGAAAGCGTGTGCAATGGGGCTCGCCTATTGCAAAGCATGAGAAAGGTTCAAATCGTATTGCCTATATCGCGGCGACTACTTTTGCGATGGAAGGCGTTACTTGGATAACCAGTTTTATGGCTGATAAGGGCGATGTGGATATTCGTATGGAAGCTGCAATGGCGAAGCTATTTTGTAGTGAAATGGCATGGAGTGTGATGGACGAAACGGTGCAAATGTTTGGCGGTAGAGGTTATGAAAAAGCCAGTTCATTAAAAGCCCGCGGAGAGTTACCTTTCCCAGTGGAGCGCATGTTACGTGATTGTCGTATTAATCGTATTATTGAAGGCACCACTGATGTTATGGAGTTATTTTTAAGCCGTGAAGCGTTAGATACGCACTTAACTTTGGCTTCTGACCTTATTAAACCAGGCGCTGATTTCACTACTAAGCGTGATGCTGCTTTTAAACTGTTTAAAGAATATGCCTCTTGGTACCCATCACAAATCATTAATAAAGAGTTTATTACACAATTTACTCTCAGTGGCACTTTAGCCGAACATGTTAATTATTGCCAACGTAGCTCACACCGTTTAGCGCGTGTTCTATTTGAACAGATGTTGTTACATCGTGAAAAACTTGAGTTGCGCCAAGAAACGCTAGGTCACTTAATGACCATTGGTTGTGAATTGTTTGCAATGGCAGTAACTTGCTCCTATGCAAAAAACCAAGTTGCGCTCGGTCATGAAAATGCGACTGCATTAGCGGATCACCATTGTGTGCTGGCAACGGAAAGGGTAGAAGCGCATTTTAAAGCATTATCTACTCCACAGCGTAGCACCGCTAAAGCAATTGCTGAAGATATTTTGAGTGAACAGTATCAATGGTTGGAAGCTGGTATTTACCCTATTGCTGAGGGAGAATAATTGCTATGCGCGATCGTCCTACATTGGAAAAACCTAGTTCTTCTTTTTTGTTATCAGGATGGTTGATCCAAATTATTGAAAAATTTACCAAGTCTTCTGTTTCTGCGGAGGGGGTTGAGTACCTAAGTAATAACCCTACTCTGTTTGTTGTTAATCACTTTACGCGTATGGAAACGGCCTTGCTACCACAGGCGTTGTATAAGTTTAACGGGCAAATGGTGCACTCGCTTGCTGACAGCTCGTTATTTGTAGGTAAGTTTGGCAGTATTTTAGAGTCTGTTGGTGCGCTGCCTTTAAATTTACCCGGGCGTAATGAAAAAATCATCTCAGAGTTAATGCGTGGTACTTATAATTGGGTTATTTATCCTGAAGGTGCGATGGTTAAAAATAAAAAAGTAGTGGATAAAGGGCGTTTGTCGATGCAAATATCCGATGCAACGGCACGTGCCCCGCACACTGGTGCTGCAATGTTAGCGTTACAAACCTTTCTTAAAAAAGAGGATTATAAAAAGGCAATTATAGATAATAACGAAACATTAATTAGTTACTATCAAGAAACCTATAGCTTGCATGGCCCGTCGGACCTGTCTCCCTTAGATTTACATATTGTACCGGTTAATATTAGTTATTACCCACTTCGGCCAGGTAAAAACTTGTTATCTTCGGGGGCTCAGCTTTTTTTCAAGGATATTCCTGATTTTGTGGAAGAAGAGCTTTTAGTAGAGGGCAACATTATTCTGGAAGAGTGTGATATTTCGATCTCCTTTGGGCACGCAATTGATTTACGACGCTTTACTAAACCATACCGACGCTTCTTTGCATTACTCAGTCCTTTTATTTCTCCTGCTAAACGCATGGATTATTTAATGGGAGCAATGCGCCACCGATTAACTAATGAGTTTATGTTAAGGGTGTACAGTAGCCTGACTATTAATATGGATCATCTAGTAGCAACAGCATTACGTTTTGTTCCGGCGCAGGGGATCAAAGAGTCTGACTTCAAAAAAGTTATCTATCTTGCCATTATTAATATTAAAGAGAACAAACAGCGCCGTGTTCATCAAAGTTTATCGGAAGGGGTGATCAACCTTGTGTCTGGTGAACGCTATGGCCCCTATGAGTTAATCATTAAATTAGTGTTGAATGAACAAGCCGCGACTATCGAAAATGGACAAATCATGGTTAATCATGAAAAATTTGCGATGCCTTACTCTTTTCATCGCATGCGTATCGAAAGTACCGTTAGTGTGCTTGCTAATGAATTTGAAGTAATGACTAAATATGTGAAGCATATAAAGCGACTGATTGCGACATCACCTAAAAAATTATCTTTGCAAGTGTCAGCTCAAGTATTGAAAACAGATTGTTGCTTATTTGAAGATGAACGTATGCGGTCTTTTGACCGTTTACATACAAAAAGTCGTGATATTGGTAAACCCCAATATTTATCGGGTAAAGCCAACCAACCTGGGATCATCTTAATTCATGGTTTTTTAGCCTCACCAAAAGAGATGGAAGCCTTGGGACAAAAACTTAATGAATTAGGTTATGGAGTATATTTGGTACGTTTAAGTGGTCATGGTACGTTATCCAAAGAGATGCGAAATTGTACGGTTAAAGGTTGGTTAGAATCTGTTAATCGTGGCTATGCTGTTTTATCTCATTATCATCAAAAGGTTGTTGTCGTTGGTTTTTCAGCGGGCGCTTTATTGGCGTTGATTAAAAGCTGTGCAAATGTCGATAATATTGCCGGGGTAGTGGCAATTAATCCGGCATTAGTCTTAAAACAAAAATCAGTGTTCTTTTCTTCTTTATTAGATAGCTGGAATAATATGTTAAGCAGCTTTTCCATGGAAACTGGCACTATCAAATGGGTAGACAATGAGCCTGAATGTTCTGATAGTAATTACGACCGAATATACATTGCAGGGTTGAGGCAACTACTTTTATTGCAGGATAGTTGTAGAGAGCATTTAGAACGCGTTATTTTACCATTATTAGTTATTCAAGGAAGCAACGACCCAACTATTGATGTGGATGGTGCGGAGGAAATAATAGAAAAAGTATTGAGTAAAGATAAGCAATTACACAGGATCAATACGGATCATCACGTTATTGTAAGAGGGAAGCGGGCAGAAGAAGTGTATAGGCCTCTATTGGACTTTATTAAAAAAGTAACAGAGCCCTATTATTAGGTTAAGTGAGGTATTTAGACTTTATAAAAAAGTATGACGTTGCTTGTCTAAATTAAGTACTTTGCCGTTATCAGTATCAAGTTCAACACCTTCTTCTTGCAATAAAGTTATTTTCTTTTCTGTACCTAATGCATACTTTCCTATAGCACCGTTACTATTAACTACACGATGACAAGGCACAATAATGACATCAGGATTATTAGCCATTGCATTACCGACTGCTTGATAAGCTTTGCCACCTAGACGATGTGCAATATCTGCATAAGTGACCACCTTGCCTTTTGGTATTTGGCGTAGCAGGTCATAGCATTGTTGGTTAAAAGGCTTATTTGAATCCATTGACCTCTTGCTCCGTTAAAAAACGAGACTCACCGAGTGCTAGGTTATGATCCAATTCTACATTGCCTATTTGTTCTCTGTGTAAGGTTGTCACAAAGTTGCCTACCGCAGCAAACATACGTTTTACTTGATGGTATTTCCCTTCACTGATGGTTAACAACACCTCATGATCTGAAAGCACTTGTAGTTTTGCTGGTAAACAAGGATTCGTTTCACTTTTTAATTGAATACCTTCTGCAAATAAAGCAACGGCTTCATCGTTGATTGGGTCTTGTAGCGTTATGCGGTAACGTTTCTCACATTTTTTACGTGGGCTAGTAACTTGGTGCGACCATTGACCATCATCTGTGATTAGAATTAAGCCCGTTGTATCAGCATCTAATCGTCCGGCAATAAACACATTCTGCTTTTTTTCTATATCGATTAGGTTTAATAAGCTTGGCATTTGTTCATCAACATTAGAGCTAATATATCCTTGCGGTTTATTAAGCATAATGTAGCGAAACCCTCGGATTGTGAGCACTTTGCCTTTAAGCTCAATAATATCGTTAGCATCTACTTTATAAGAGCCACTACGTAATGTGCCTGTTTGATTACTGATCAAGCCTTTACGGATTGCACTTTTTGCTTCGCTACGTGTTAATTCTGTTGATTCACAGATAAATTTATCGAGTCTCATTATATTGTGTATTCTCTTCGGTCGTCGTGGTTTTTGTAAGTAAATCGCAGATACAGTTTTTTAAAAAAGTTTGCGCCTGTTTTTGTCCGCTAAATTGATGTGTTTGGACGATACTTTGCCAACTGTGATTTTGAATAATTTTTTCAATCACACACCTTTGTTGTTGCTGAGTTAAACCCTTTAGCGACGTAGTATGTAATAACTCAATTAAAAGGTATTCAACATTCTCATAACCGCGATGCGCATTAATATAAGCTGATAATGATTGCTTTATATTCTGAATTGACTTGGTTACTACTATTTGTGGCCATAAAATTGCCACTAAGGATGCGTCTAATTGGTTAAGTTGTCGACTAAGTTGTACTTTAACCTGTTTATGGAAGTCAGTCTGTATTTGATGATGTAATTCTTCACCTTGCTGACTTAAAGGTAAATTAACCATCAATGAGTGTTGTCCGCTACTTTTATCTTTGCGGGTGCCAATGCGTAATACTTGTAACTGATTTTTTAACCAAAAACGCAGTAAATAGTCGCTTCCAGCAAAACTAGCGGATAGGTGATCAAATGCGTGCGTTGTTGCCCAATCAACTATCCAGTTTAATAATTGGCTACCAAAGGATTGTTGCTGCAGATCGGGTTGTACAGCAATGCGCTGTATACGAGCGAAACGTTGAGTAGCAGCAAGTTCGAATCCGCTATGGAAAGTCAGTGATTGCGCGATTAAGTGCCCAACAGGACGGCGCTTGCCTTGATAAATTTGTTCGCTAGTAATGTTATCAAGCCCTCCTTCATGTTTGACTAAAGCCACTGCTAATATTTTATCTTCTTGTTGCATTACAATCAGTGTTAAATCTTGATCGTTTAACAAAGCTACTAAGTCAGAAGGTTTGGTTTGATAATGGGCATTAACCAACAGCGAAAAAATTTGATTTAATAATGTACCTGATTGCAGTAATTCAGTTTTTTTGAGCACACGGATTTGAGTTTTCTGTTGGGACTCTAATATATGCATTGCCAGAGTCGATTCCATCAAACATAAACTACTCAAAGTAAAAGCTTCTACTGGATCATCTTTGGCCCAACGCACAGGCTGTTCAAGCTGGAAAGTTCGATACTGTGGTGAAATAAGCTTTAATTGTTGTAGAAAGCGTAGTGCAAATCCTCTCCCCGAACCTTCGTAACCAAATTGAGTCGTGGCAAATACAACACGAGAATAGCGTTGTGCAAACTGAGCTAACAGTTTAATGGGGATAGCTGCTGCTTCATCGATGATCAATAAGTCACATGCTGGCTGTTCTATATTCAATGCATCAGGTGCCATGAATTGTAATCGTTGTAAATTATTTGCTTCATTAATGGTTAATTTAGCGTGTTTGTATAAAGTAGTTACAGCTTGTTTACTCGGTGCACAAACAATAATCTTCATTAAGCCTTGATTAATTAATTTCGCTGCCGCCATACCAAGCGCTGCAGATTTTCCTCTTCCTCTATTTGCCGTTAATACTAAAGGACGTTTACGATGCCCTGTAACGGTTTTGATAATTTTGTGTATCGCGAGTTGTTGCTCTGGTATATCTAAATGTTGTAGTAATAGTGAGGAAGGTTTTGCAGTTCCGACTTGTGGCTGTGTATTTGCTATAGATTGATTTTCTAACAATATTGGAAATTGATGTCGTTTAAGCTGTTGTTGCATGTAATGAGAAAAACAATCTATTTCACTTTGTTGCTCTGGAAGTAATAAAACAATAACCGACCCTGCACAGACAGAGCCTTCAGCAGCCGCAAACATATTGGCATCAAATGTTTTGTGCATATTCAAAATTAATAAGCACACATCTTGGCCTAGCAGTGATTTAGCATCACTGCATGTAACAGATGAAGGGGCTTCTCCACACCATCGATAGGGAAGGGCGCTATGCTTGATAATACTCAGAGCTTGTTGCTGACACCAGAGCTCGCTCCCCTGTAAGCAGCATAACTGTCTGTGCGCAGATTTTTCTGCTATATGTTTACGTTGTTGGTAAAAGTTAATGGCAGCCGACACAGGAGATCCTAATAACAATAAAATGAGTATGGATTGCACGATAAGCATAAAATGTAACATAAAAAGAGAGTGTTAATACTAGCAACCACCGCTTTAACCTTGGATCCAAGTACAAATAATGTCAGACAGATCCTTTTGAATGTTTTTTAAACAAATAGGCAATAACTGCTTGCTTTAGTAAGTAGTTAATGTATTATACGCCCACTTGCCAATATGGCAGGTGGGTTTTTTTAACCCATAGCCAGATTTTGTTGTAAAACAGAATCATTGGTTATCAAAAATGTCTCCCAATTGGGGAGCTACTAGTTTGAATATACACTTGAGGTCTATCTAGGATAGGTTGTCAGGTGTATATTTGTATGTTGTATTTTTAACTAGGAGTTTTGGTCCATGCAGAACCAAAGAATCCGTATCCGCCTTAAAGCTTTTGATCATAAATTGATCGATCAATCAACGGCGGAGATCGTTGAAACTGCAAAGCGCACAGGTGCTCAGGTACGTGGTCCTATTCCACTACCTACTCGTAAAGAGCGTTTCACAGTACTGACATCACCGCATGTAAATAAAGATGCACGTGATCAGTATGAGATTCGTACTCACAAGCGCTTGATTGATATCGTAGAACCAACTGAAAAGACTGTTGACGCACTAATGAAGCTAGATTTAGCTGCTGGCGTTGATGTTCAAATCAGTTTGGGTTAGAGAGGAGTTATCGCAATGACAATCGGTCTAGTAGGTCGTAAAGTTGGTATGACTCGCATCTTCACTGAAGATGGTGTCTCTATTCCAGTTACAGTTCTAGAATGTTCACCTAACCGTGTTACTCAAGTTAAATCACTTGATACTGATGGCTACCAAGCTATTCAAGTAACTGCTGGCTCTAAAAAAGCAAGCCGTGTAAACAAGCCTGAAGCTGGTCACTTTGCGAAAGCAGGTGTAGAAGCAGGTCGTGGTTTATGGGAATTCCGCCTTGGTCAAGACGAAGGTGCAGATATTCAAGTTGGTGCTGAGCTAAGCGTTGAGTTGTTCAACGAAATAAACAAAGTAGATGTTACTGGTCAATCTAAAGGTAAAGGTTTCCAAGGTGCTGTTAAGCGTTGGAATTTCTCTATGCAAGATGCGACTCACGGTAACTCTATTAGCCACCGTGCTCCAGGTTCAATTGGCCAATGTCAAACACCTGGACGCGTATTTAAAGGCAAGAAAATGGCTGGTCACATGGGTGCTGAGCGTGTTACGACTCAAAACCTTGAAGTTGTACGCGTAGACATTGAACGCAACTTACTGCTCGTTAAAGGTGCAGTAGCTGGTGCGAAAAATGGCGACGTATTCATCAAACCTGCTGTTAAAGCATAGCCGAGGAGTTAGTAATGGAATTGGTATTGAAAGATGCACAAAGTGCTCTTGAAGTTTCTGACACTACCTTTGGACGTGAATACAACGAAGCCCTTGTACATCAGGTAGTCGTTGCATATGCAGCTGGTGCTCGTCAAGGTACTCGCGCTCAGAAAACCCGTAGTGAAGTTCGCGGTGGTGGTAAAAAGCCATGGCGTCAAAAGGGTACTGGCCGCGCACGTGCAGGTACAATCCGCAGCCCAATTTGGGTTGGTGGTGGTGTAACTTTTGCAGCTCGTCCACAGGACCATAGCCAGAAAGTTAACAAAAAAATGTATCGTGGTGCAGTGAGAAGTATTCTTTCTGAGTTAGTTCGTCAGGATCGTCTAATCGTTGTCGAGAAATTTACTGTTGAGGCTCCGAAAACTAAAGAGCTTGCAGCTAAATTAAAAGACCTGGATCTTAAAGATGTATTAATCATCACTGAAGAATTAGATGAAAATCTATTCTTAGCAGCGCGCAACTTGTACAAAGTTGACGTTCGTGATGTGCAAGGCATTGACCCAGTTAGCCTAATCGCGTTTGATAAAGTTTTAGTAACTGCTGATGCAGTGAAAAAGATTGAGGAGAGCCTAGCATGATCAGTGAAGCACGTTTACTGCAAGTTATTCTAGCCCCGCATGTCTCTGAAAAGGGAACTTTATCTGCTGAAAACCATAACACTATGGTGTTCAAAGTTGCAGGTACTGCGACTAAAGCAGAAGTCAAAGCGGCAGTTCAGAAGTTATTTGATGTTGAAGTTACTGGTGTTCGCACACTAAACGTGAAGGGTAAAACCAAGCGTTCAGGTCAACGTATGGGTCGCCGTAGCGACTGGAAAAAAGCATACGTTACTCTGGCTGAAGGTGCAGATATCAGTTTCGATGGCGCTGAGTAGAGGAATTATTTTATGGCTATTGTAAAATGTAAGCCTACGTCTCCAGGTCGTCGCCACTTAGTTAAAGTGGTAAATAACGATCTGCATAAAGGCAAGCCATACGCTCCACTTTTAGAGTCAAAATCTAAATCTGGTGGTCGTAATAATGGCGGTCGTATTACGGTTCGACATATCGGTGGTGGTCATAAACAACACTATCGTTTAGTTGATTTTAAACGTAATAAAGATGGTATCCCGGCAAAAGTAGAGCGTTTGGAATATGATCCAAACCGTAGTGCAAATATCGCACTAGTACTTTATGCTGATGGTGAACGTCGCTACATCCTTGCCCCTAAAGGCATGGTTGCTGGTGATATGATCCAATCTGGTGAAGATGCATCAATTAAAGCAGGTAACTGCTTACCGATGCGTAATATCCCAGTAGGTACTACAGTACATGCTGTAGAAATGAAACCCGCTAAAGGTGCACAAATTGCACGTTCTGCTGGTTCATACAGCCAAATTATAGCTCGTGATGGTGCTTACGTTACTCTACGTTTACGTAGTGGTGAAATGCGTAAAATCCCTGCTGAGTGTCGTGCAACAATCGGTGAAGTTGGTAATGCAGAACATATGCTACGCCAATTAGGTAAAGCTGGTGCTACGCGTTGGCGTGGTGTTCGTCCTACCGTTCGTGGTGTTGTAATGAACCCAGTAGATCACCCACATGGTGGTGGTGAAGGTAAAACAAGTGGCGGTCGTCATCCTGTTTCTCCTTGGGGTGTTCCAACTAAGGGTTACAAAACTCGTAAGAACAAGAAAACTGATCAGTATATTGTTCGTCGTCGCAATAAGAAATAAGTAGAGGTATCGCCATGCCACGTTCTCTCAAGAAGGGTCCTTTTATTGACCTACACTTGCTGAAGAAGGTAGAGAAAGCGGTTGACAGTAACGAGAAAAAGCCTATTAAGACTTGGTCTCGTCGCTCTATGATCATTCCTGATATGATTGGTCTAACTATCGCTGTCCATAACGGGCGTCAACACGTGCCAGTATTTGTAACTGATGAAATGATCGGTCACAAACTGGGTGAATTTGCACCAACGCGCACTTACCGTGGTCATACCGCGGACAAGAAAGCGAAGAAATAGAGGTAATTATGGAAGCTTTAGCTAAACATTTATATGCTCGTTCTTCGGCTCAGAAAGCGCGCCTGGTAGCAGACCAAGTACGTGGTCTTCCAGTAGAAAAAGCACTAGAACTTTTATCATACAGCCCTAAGAAAGCCGCTGTTTTGATTAAGAAAGTTGTAGATTCTGCAATTGCAAACGCCGAGCATAATGAAGGCGCTGATGTTGATGAGCTAGTTATCACAAAAATTTGTGTTGACGAAGGTCCAACAATGAAGCGTATCATGCCGCGTGCGAAAGGCCGTGCCGATCGTATCATGAAGCGTTCTTGCCATATCACAGTAGTGGTATCAGACAGGGGTTAAACAATGGGACAGAAAGTTCATCCTAACGGTATTCGCCTAGGTATCACTAAAGCATTTAGCTCTACTTGGTATGCAGGCAAAAAAGATTTTGCAGATAACTTATACAGTGATTTTCAAATCCGTAAATTCTTAACAGAGAAATTGAAAAATGCTTCTTTGTCTAAAATTACTATTGAACGTCCAGCGAAAAGCGTACGTGTGACTATTCACACAGCTCGTCCTGGTGTTGTAATTGGTAAAAAAGGCGAAGATGTTGAATTGCTACGCACAGCTATTGCTAAAATGGCGGGCGTTCCAGCTCAAATCAATATCTCAGAAGTTCGTAAACCTGAACTTGACGCAAAACTAGTAGCAGATTCAATCTCTTCTCAGTTAGAGCGTCGTGTTATGTTCCGTCGTGCTATGAAGCGTGCGGTACAAAATGCTATGCGTCTAGGCGCTAAAGGTATCAAAGTTCAAGTTAGTGGTCGTCTTGGTGGTGCAGAAATCGCTCGTGACGAATGGTATCGTGAAGGTCGTGTACCTCTACATACTCTTCGTGCCGATATTGATTACTCAACATCAGAAGCATTGACTGTTTACGGTATCATTGGTGTTAAGGTTTGGATCTTTAAAGGCGAAATTCTTGGTGGTTTACCACTTCAACAAGAAGAAGCGCCAGCTAAACCAAAACGCAAAGGTCGCGGTAAGTAGGAGAAATACGCTATGATGCAACCAAAACGTATGAAGTTCCGTAAAATGATGAAAGGCCGCAACCGTGGTCTTTCTAAAGGTGCGGAAGTCAGCTTTGGCGAATTTGGACTAAAAGCAACTGGTCGTGGTCGAATTACTGCTCGTCAAATCGAAGCAGCACGTCGTGCAATGACTCGTCATGTTAAACGTCAAGGTAAAATCTGGATCCGTGTGTTTCCTGATAAGCCGATTACCAGCAAACCGTTAGAAGTGCGCCAAGGTAAAGGTAAAGGTAACGTGGAATATTGGGTTGCTCAAACTCAGCCAGGTAAAGTTCTTTATGAAATGGAAGGTGTTCCAGAAGCATTAGCTCGTGAAGCGTTTGCTCTTGCAGCAGCTAAATTGCCAGTGGCAACAACTTTCGTAACTCGTAAGGTGATGTAATGAAAGCTAACGAACTTAAAGAAAAAAGCGTTGAAGAGCTTAATGCTGAACTTCTAAACTTATTACGTGAGCAATTTAACTTACGTATGCAGTTAAACACAGGTCAGTTAGAAAAGCCGCACTCAATCAAACAAGTGCGTCGTGACATTGCCCGTGTTAAGACAGTATTAAATCAGAAGGCAGGTGCGTAATGAGCGAAAAAAACACTCGTACTCTTCAAGGTAAAGTAATCAGTGCAAAGATGGATAAATCTATCGTTGTAGCTGTTGAACGTAAAGTGAAGCACCCGTTATACGGTAAATTCATGAAGCGTACTACAAAGCTACATGCACATGATGAAACAAACCAATGTAATGAAGGTGATATTGTACTAGTAAGTGAATGTCGTCCTTTATCTAAGACTAAGTCTTGGACATTGGCACAAATCGTAACCAAAGCATAACCTACTGTTTTCAGTAAGTTAAATTTGATTACATAAGCTAAGCGGTGCTCATTTTTTGAGTGCCGTTTTTTTAGACTATCTTTCTAATAAAGTTGGTGGTATGATGCCGCTCCCTGAAAATATGGGAACACGACTCATTAGAGAGTATCAATAGTAAATAGCGGAGCACTATAATGATCCAAATGCAAAGTGTGCTAGATGTCGCCGACAATAGTGGCGCTCGACGCGTAATGTGTATTAAGGTCCTTGGTGGCTCGCATCGCCGTTATGCAGCAATCGGTGACATCATCAAAGTTTCTGTGAAGGAAGCAATTCCTCGTGGAAAAATTAAAAAAGGTGATGTTCATTCAGCTGTGGTAGTGCGTACCAGAAAAGGTGTACGTCGTCCCGATGGTTCTGTTATTCGTTTTGATCGCAACGCTGCGGTTATCTTGAATGCAAACAACCAGCCAGTCGGTACACGTATCTTTGGCCCTGTAACCCGTGAGCTTCGAAATGAAAATTTCATGAAGATAGTTTCACTGGCGCCAGAAGTACTGTAAGGAACCGAAAATGGCAGCAAAAATAAAACGTGACGATGAAGTAATTGTTATTGCCGGTAAAGATAAAGGTAAAACTGGGAAAATTTCTCAAGTTTTAGCGAACGGTAAAGTAATTATTGAAGGTGTAAATGTTCAAAAGAAACACCAAAAGCCAAACCCACAAGCGGGTGTAACTGGCGGTATCATTGAACAGAATGCACCGATCGAAGTATCAAATGTTGCGATCTACAACTCGGCAACGAGTAAAGCAGATCGTGTTGGTTTTAGACTAGAAGACGGACAAAAAGTACGTTTCTTCAAATCTAATAATGAACTTGTGAAGTAACTGGAGTTTACGATGGCGAAACTGCATGATTTCTATAAAGACAACGTGGTGTCTGATTTGCAAAAGCAATTCGACTATACGTCTGTCATGCAAGTCCCTCGAATAGAGAAAATCACCCTTAATATGGGTGTTGGTGAAGCACTGGCTGATAAAAAAGTCCTAGAGCACGCTGCGTCAGATATGGCAGCAATCTCAGGTCAAAAGCCAATGATCACTAAAGCACGCCGCTCTGTGGCAGGCTTCAAAATTCGTGAAGGCTACCCGATTGGTTGTAAAGTAACACTACGTGGTGCACGTATGTGGGATTTCTTTGAGCGTTTGGTAACAATCGCTATCCCACGCGTACGTGATTTCCGTGGCCTGAATGCTAAGTCATTCGATGGTCGTGGTAACTACTCTATGGGTGTTCGTGAGCAAATCATTTTCCCTGAAATCGATTACGATAAAGTTGATAAAGTACGTGGTTTAGATATCACAATTACTACTTCAGCTAAGTCTGACGAAGAAGCACGCGCACTTTTGTCTGCGTTCAACTTCCCATTCCGTAAGTAAGGAGTTAGAAAATGGCTAAACAATCAATGAAAGCGCGTGAAGTAAAACGTGAGAAGTTAGTTGCTAAGTTCGCTGAAAAGCGTGCAGCATTAAAAGCAACAATTAACAATGTAAATACATCTGACGAAGATCGTTGGAATGCAGTGTTAGAACTTCAATCGCTACCTCGTGATTCAAGTTCAGTACGTCAACGTAATCGTTGTAACGTTACTGGTCGTCCACATGGTTATCTTCGTAAATTTGGCATGAGCCGTATTAAGGTTCGTGAGCATATGATGCGCGGAGAAATCCCTGGCCTGAAAAAAGCCAGCTGGTAATCAATTAATCACGGAGTAAATAGTTATGAGCATGCAAGATCCTATTTCGGATATGCTAACGCGTATTCGTAACGGTCAAGCAGCAAGCAAAGTATCTGTTAAGATGCCTTCTTCTAAGCAAAAAGTTGCAATTGCAACTGTGCTTAAAGCAGAAGGTTATGTTGCAGATTTCGCTGTTGCTGGTGACACAAAGCCTGAATTAGAAGTTACTTTAAAGTACTTCGAAGGCAAAAAAGTAATCGATACTATCAAACGAGTAAGCCGTCCAGGTCTTCGTATCTATAAAGGTGCAAATGATCTTCCTAAGGTTATGGCTGGTTTAGGTATTGCGATCGTTTCAACTTCTCAAGGTGTTATGACTGACCGAGCTGCGCGTAATGCAAGCATCGGCGGTGAGATCATCTGTTACGTATCTTAAGGAGTAATCTATGTCTCGTATAGCTAAGGCACCGATTACTGTTTCTGCTGGCGTAGAAGTAAAAGTAAATGGTCAAGAGATCACTGTTAAAAGTGGTAAAAGCGAATTAGTTCGTACTCTTAATGATGCTGTTATTGTTAATTTTGAAGATGGCGTGTTAACTTTCGTACCTGTTGAAGGTGTTAAAGACGCATGGGCACAAGCAGGTACTGCACGTGCTAACGTTAACAATATGGTTGTAGGTGTAACTGAAGGCTTCAAGAAGACTCTTCTTCTTCAAGGTGTTGGTTACCGTGCACAAGTTAAAGGTCAAGATGTAAACCTAACTTTAGGTTTCTCTCATCCTGTTGTATATGCATTACCAGAAGGTATTTCTGCTACGGCTCCAAGCCAAACAGAAATCATCATCTCAGGTTCTGACAAGCAACAAGTTGGCCAAGTAGCTGCAGAGATTCGTGCATTCCGTCCACCAGAACCTTATAAAGGTAAAGGTGTTCGTTACGCTGATGAAAACGTGCGTCGTAAAGAAGCGAAGAAAAAGTAAGGTAAGACACTATGGATAAGAAAGCATCTCGTCTTCGTCGTGCTACCCGCACACGTAAGAAATTGCAAGATCTTGGTGCAACTCGTCTTGTGATAAACCGTACACCTCGCCATACTTACGCGCAGGTAATTACAGCAGACGCACAAGTCGTAGCAAGCGCTTCTACATTAGAAAAAGAAGTAATTGCACTAGTTAAGAACGGTGGTAATAAAGAAGCAGCTCAACTAATTGGAAAATTAGTTGCAGAGCGTGCGGTAGAGAAAGGGATTTCTAAAATTTCTTTTGACCGTAGCGGTTTCCAATACCACGGTCGTGTTGCAGCACTAGCTGACGCAGCTCGTGAAGCTGGTCTACAGTTCTAAGGGTAAAGATTATGTCAAAAGTAGAATCTCAAACCGGTGATCTGAACGAAAAGCTAATCGCAGTAAACCGTGTTTCAAAAGTAGTTAAAGGTGGTCGCATCTTTAGCTTTACAGCACTAACAGTTGTTGGTGATGGTAATGGTCGTGTTGGTTTCGGCTATGGTAAGGCACGTGAAGTTCCAGCAGCTATTCAAAAAGCTATGGAAAAAGCACGTCGCAATATCAGCGAAATCCAATTAAAAGGTAACACTCTGCAGCATCCTGTTAAGGGCCGTCATTCTGGTTCTAAGGTATATATGCAACCAGCATCGGAAGGTACTGGTATCATCGCAGGTGGTGCAATGCGTGCCGTGTTAGAAGTTGTTGGTGTACAGAACGTACTATCAAAAGCTTACGGCTCAACTAACCCAATTAACGTTGTCCGCGCTACGATGGATGCACTAGAGAGCATGAACTCTCCTGAGCAAATCGCAGCTAAGCGTGGCTTAAACGTTAGTGATATTCTGGGGTAATTCAGCATGGCTACTAAAACGATTAAAGTAACTCAAACCAAAAGTGCAATTGGCCGTTTACCAAAGCACCGTGCAACATTAACAGGTCTAGGCCTGCGTCGCATCGGTCACACAGTAGAGTTGCAAGATACTCCTGCTGTACGTGGTATGGTTAATAAAGTTTACTATATGGTTAAGGTTGAGGGGTAATAATGAAACTTAATACTCTATCTCCAGCGGCTGGCTCTAAGCCTGCTGCTAAACGTGTAGGCCGTGGTATCGGTTCTGGACTAGGTAAGACAGGTGGCCGCGGTCACAAAGGTCAAAAATCTCGTTCAGGCGGTACTGTACGTCCTGGTTTTGAAGGCGGTCAAATGCCATTAAAACAACGTTTACCAAAATTTGGTTTCACATCTCGTAAATCTCTAGTTAGCGGTGAAGTTCGTTTGAACGAAATTGCTAAAGTAGAAGGCGATATTGTGACGCTTGAAACGTTGAAACAGGCAGGTCTACTAACAAACACAACTAAGTTTGCTAAAGTAGTTCTATCTGGTGAAATCTCTCGCTCAGTAACAGTACAAGGCCTTCGTGTAACGAAAGGTGCGCGTGCTGCAATTGAAGCGGCAGGCGGAAAAATCGAGGAATAATAGGTAATGGCTAAGAAACCAGGATTAGATTCAAAAGCGGCACAAGGAAGCAATTTAAGCGAACTTAAAACTCGTTTACTATTTGTTTTAGGCGCTATATTAGTGTTCCGTGCGGGCTCTTTTGTTCCAATTCCTGGTATTGACGCCGCTGTCCTAGCTGATCTTTTCCAACAGCAAAAGGGTACCATCATAGAAATGTTTAACATGTTCTCTGGTGGTGCGCTTGAGCGTGCTTCTATCTTTGCATTGGGTATTATGCCGTATATTTCTGCGTCTATTATTATCCAACTGCTTACGGTAGTTCATCCTCCTTTAGCTGAGCTAAAGAAAGAGGGTGAGTCTGGTCGTCGTAAGATTAACCAGTACACACGTTACGGTACTTTGGTATTAGGTACGTTCCAAGCAATTGGTATTGCAACCGGTTTGCCTACGATGATGCCCGGACTTGTTGAAAATGCAGGTCTGAGCTTTTACATCACGGCAGTTGTTAGTTTAGTGACTGGAACTATGTTCCTTATGTGGCTAGGTGAGCAAATAACTGAGCGCGGTATTGGTAATGGTATTTCTATCATTATATTTGTAGGTATTATTGCCGGGTTGCCATCGGCAATCGGGCAAACTGCTGAGCAAGCTCGACAAGGTGAAATTCACCTTCTAGTGTTATTAGCATTAATTGTTATCGTTTTTGCAACTACTGCGTTTGTAGTATTTGTTGAACGTGGTCAGCGACGTATCGTTGTTAACTACGCAAAACGCCAACAAGGCCGTAAGGTTTTTGCTGCTCAAAGCACTCACTTGCCATTAAAATTAAATATGGCTGGTGTAATTCCTGCAATTTTTGCTTCGAGTGTTATCTTATTCCCTGGTACTATTGCCCAGTGGTTTGGTCAGACTGAAGGTTTAAGCTGGTTATCGGATGTTTCTTTGGCGTTACAGCCAGGACAACCGTTGCATATGATGTTATATGCTGCTGCTATTATCTTCTTTTGCTTCTTTTATACTGCACTTACGTTTAATCCACGTGAAACTGCAGATAATTTGAAGAAAAGCGGTGCCTTTATCCCAGGAATCCGTCCAGGAGAACAAACATCACGTTACATTGATAAAGTGATGACGCGTCTAACATTAGCTGGTGCGTTATATATTACCTTTATCTGTTTGATTCCCGAGTTTATGATGGTTGCAATGAATACGCAGTTCTACTTCGGTGGTACGTCGTTATTAATTATTGTTGTTGTTATCATGGACTTTATGGCACAGGTGCAGACTCATTTGATGTCTAATCAATATGATTCTGTCTTGAAAAAAGCTAACTTGAAAGACTACGGAAAATAATTTTCTAGCTTGATAGTTATACTAACTACGGAGTGTTGCAATGAAAGTTCGTGCATCCGTTAAAAAAATCTGTCGTAACTGCAAAGTTATCAAACGCCACGGTGTGGTGCGAGTTATCTGCGTAGAGCCAAAGCATAAACAACGCCAAGGCTAATCTACAGAGATTTTGGATATATTAGCAGCTTAGGTGAATTTTTCATCTAAGCTGTGTTTTGTTTGCTAATTTATCATTTGTCGAGTATCCTACCGGGCTTTTCACAAATGAATCGTTAACTTTAAGGAGTGCATAGTGGCCCGTATCGCTGGCATTAACGTTCCTGATCATAAGCATGCAGTTATCGCATTAACTGCTATTTTTGGCATTGGCAA
>NZ_KI519478.1:97832-107197 GCF_000482725.1 Psychromonas arctica DSM 14288 | reverse complement strand
CTTCGTGGTTAATAGCTCTTGATCTTGACTTTGATTTTAAAGAAGAAGCCATTATCTACAAAACACCCTAGCCCAAACACAACAAAAAAATCCCACCGTTAAATTTCCCTAAGCCAACAGCGTATTTTAGTAAAGACAAACAGGACGTTTGTCTTAAGCTCGTTCGGTACAGGAACGTACCGTAAGAGCTGGTACGTTTAAAATAAGCTGTTGGATTAGAGAAGAAAATGCTCGGTGTCAGTCTCTTTGCTTCTTTCTCTTCTGATAAGAGAAAGAAGATCGCCGTCAGGGCGAAATACGCTGCAAATAAACATCAAAAAGCCCCAATGAGCAAAGACGAAAGTTAGACAACAGCATTTACTTTAAAAACCCTATCATAAACTATTAAGGTTTTGACCTTACCTTCTTCACCCTTTGTGCCTTCTTGGTTAACAGCTTTTGACTTTTGGCTTTTGATTTTAAGCTTAAAAAAACTGCTTTTGACCTTACTTTTTCAACCCTTCGAGGTTATACGCTATTAACTTTGAATCTTAAAAAACTACTTTTTAGCATTTAAAGCTTCAAACTTAACCATTTGCTCAGGTGTTGCAGGTAATTGATGATTAGCTTTCCATTCACTGTATGGCATACCGTAGATATGCTCACGCGCTTGATCGTCCGTCATCTCAATATCACGCTCTTTCGCTTCTGCTAACATCCATTTAGACAAACAGTTACGGCAGAATCCTGACGTATTCATTAACTCAATGTTTTGTACATCTTTACGGCTATCTAAATGTGCTAATAAACGACGAAATGCTGCTGCTTCTAACTCAACTTGCTGTGCTTTAGTGGTCATATGATGGTTATCCTATTGTCATTTTATTTAATAAAAAGTTAGCGCTTAATATACTGACTTAGGTTCAGAGATCAACGCAATCCCAAAAATAAAAAACCGCCATTTTGTTTACTAAAAATGGCGGTTTAATTGTTTGAACCTAAATTAACTATACCCGTTAGGTTAGGCTATCAAGATTACTTATTTTGATTCTTTACGAATCTGTTTTCCCAAAAAGTAGCATCTTTAATACCTAATTTAAGCGGATTAAATGTGTACGATTCAGGTTGTAGCTTATGTTGCTCTTCATAATCTTTTAACGCTTTAATAGCAGGCCTTCCCATGAAGAAGATAATTAACAGACCAGAAATATTCAACCATGCCATTAGACCTACACCTACATCACCTAAGCCCCAAGCGAGATTAGCAGTTTTTACCGTACCGTAAAAAGTAGCAGAAATTAGAGCCACTTTTAATAGGAAAGTAAAATCAGGTAATTTCAATGTTCGACGAAGGTAAGCCACATTTGTTTCAGCAATATAATAGTACGCCAAAATCGTAGTGAAAGAGAAAAAGAACAAGGCAAAGGCAATAAACGGTTTACCAATACCCGGTAAAACACGCTCAACGGCCAATTGTGTAAATCCAGGACCATTAGCGGCTATTTCAGTTGCAACATTTTGTATTAAGAATGTATCGCCAATACCATGTACGTTATAAGCGCCCGTAATTAAAATAACAAATGCAGTCGCAGAACAAACTAACAATGTATCAATGTATACAGAAAAAGCTTGTACTAAACCTTGCTGTGCTGGGTGCTCAACTTCAGCCGCCGCAGCAGCATGTGGGCCAGTACCTTGGCCCGCTTCGTTAGAATAAACACCACGTTTAACACCCCAACCAATCGCAGCACCAACACCGGCCATTGGGCTGAATGCATCACCAACAATCATCATAAAGACATGCGGTAATTCAGAGATGTTTAAACCAATAATAACAAATACCACTAATACGTAAGCTAATGCCATAAATGGCACAACCACTTGTGTAAAGTTAGCGATACGTTTAACACCACCAAAAATAATGAAACCGAGCATCAAAACAATTCCCATACCGGTCATTATTTTAGCTTCACTGAACACACCTATACTAGTTTCAATCATCATGCCTGTACCAAATGCAACTTCGACACCATTACCGATGCTGTTAGATTGGATACCCGGTAATAAAAAACCACAAGCAGCAATAGTAGCGATAGCAAAAATAACGGCATACCAACGCTGACCAGTTACTTTTTCAAGATAATAAGCTGGACCACCACGATACTCACCTTGATCCACTTCTTTGTAGATTTGCGCTAACGTTGATTCTATGTAGGCCGTTGCAGCGCCTAAGAAAGCAACTACCCACATCCAAAATACAGCGCCGGGTCCACCGAAACCAATCGCCGCCGCAACACCTGCAATATTACCAGTACCTACGCGGCCAGATAGCGACACCGACAAAGCTTGGAAGGAGGAAATCCCCTTTGCAGATGTTCTCCCTGATAGCAGTAACGTGTACATCTCTTTAAAGAAACGAACTTGCACAAACCGAGTTTGAATTGAGTAAAATAACCCCGCCGCTAAACATAAATAAATGAGCGCTGGGCTCCATATAATACCGTTTAAAAAATCTACTACTTCCTGCATATATTTTCCTTAATTTTATTTAGTGGTGTCAGGGACTTACATTAAATTATGTAAACAAATTGTTAATTAGGCGAAACAAAATATCACTACAAAAGCAAAAGTAAACAGCCAAATTTTATAAAATTTATGGCCAGAGTGAATAAATATTCAAAAAAAACACAAAATATTTCAAATACAAAATAGGAATTTGTGTGATTAATAACAAAGAGATATCGATATGGTAGATAGAGGAGAGATTAAACAACGTTTTTAGAGTGAAATTAATCATACAATAGTTAAAAAAAAACCACTGTATGATTTAAAATAAATTGAGCGTTTATTTTTTCATTTTGGAGAGTAGATCAGCAAATGGATTATAAGTTGCAGTCGCCACATTTTCATCGCCCGCTTCCACATGACTACCGTACAAATCTGCCTGAGTATATTTATCATGTTCATGGTCATGACAGTAAATACACAACAGCTCCCAATTACTGCCATCAGCTGGATTGTTACTGTGATCGTGGTCCATATGGTGCACAGTCAACTCTTTAAGATTTGAATACACAAACTCACGTGTACACTTCCCACATACCCAGGGAAACAATTTTAATGCTTTATCACGATAATCGTGTTCTAAACTTTTATAATTACTTGGAATATAAGCCATCACTACCTCTTGCTATCAGTTTCAGCGCTATCATATGTTTTCATTGCCCTATTGTGAACTAATTCGCGCTAAAAAAGGCTACTAAAAGGCTACTAATGTATTAAAAGTGGTGCCATCTTTTCATTTAAGTAAACATTAGTTTCAAGTTACTGTAAGCTGACACGATATAAGCTTCATACTCAATCACGCGATATAAATAAGATAACGACACATGCAAACAAATGACCCTTTATACGGCATCAAATTAGCTCAAATACTCACTGATTTACAGACCAAACATTCCTGGAAAGAGATGGGTGAAAAATTAGGGATAAAATGCTTTTTAAACAACCCGACTCAAAAATCTTGCCTTAAATTTTTACGTCAAACACCTTGGGCGAGAAGCCGCGTCGAGATTTTATATTTAAAAACCTTTTGCAGTAAACACCCTGAAACCACTAAGCTAATACGCAGCATCTTAGCGACACAAGATCAAAAGCAACAATCGCCCGCGCCAAAAGAAGTGAAAAAGCCATCAGTGATAAAAAGTAATGATGGATTTGAATGGGCAAAAATTAACAACAAATAAGCGGTGATGATTGTAACTAATCTGTGTTACTATCGCGCGCCTAAAATAACCACAAGTCTAAACTAGGAATAGCTCATGACCCAACAAAAAAAGTTCGATTACAAAATCAAACAGGACGCTAATACCTGGAGTGCAGAAATCACCCGTCGTGTTAGTGCTCGTAGAAGCAGTGTTTCAAAACAACAAGATGGTTTTGCAACTGAAGCCTTAGCCATTGAATGGGCAACGGCTGAGTTAGCTGGCTTTTTAGAAAAGCAAAAGCAAGCCAACGCACGTAAATCAGAGCGTCGTTCAGAACGTAACGCACAAGCAGAAAAAGCTGCAGCCGCTAAAGAAGCAGCAAACGAAAAATTCTTAGCAAAAAGAGAAGAAGCTCGTGCCCGCGCACTAGAAGCTGATGATGAAGAGTTAGACTACGATTACGACGAAGAATAATACAGACTCCAGCCAATGCTATCCAATAGCATTGACACTTCTAAAGGGCTAACAGGTGAAAACCAGTTAGCCCTTTTTGTTTGCATAAAAACAAGCCAACTTAAACCCACAACTCCTTCACCCAAAATATGTGAGCGACAACAAAACCATAACCCATTGTAGACGCCCCACCATAAAATTTTACCAAGCTAACATGATGACAAAATGACCTTAAGACACAGTGTTTTGTCCGTAGGAGCAATCAGTGAAGGATCAATTTCAAGCGACAAACTACATTAAACACCGTGGCTGCAACATCCCCACCGTAAAGTTTTCCCAAGTAATCCATTCCTTTTAGCAAAACCAAACAGGACGTTTGGTTTAAGCTCTTTCAGCACATGGATGTGCTGTATGAGCTGGTGCATTAAAAAGGAATTGATGACTTGGATCAGAAAACGACTCGGTGTCAGTCTCTTTGCCGCCTTTCTCTTCTGATAAGAGAAAGACGTGTCGCCGACAGGGCGAAACCACTGCTCATAAATATCAAACAGCCTCGTCGAGCGCAGACGAGCCAAAGCAAATAACGATCAAACCACCACGTCAAACTCAGACAAGCCAAAACTCCAAGTTCAAATAAAATAGATACCAAAACCACAAAACATCCACAAAGTAATACACTCTACATTGGGTTAATGAAATAACATATATTTCAACAACTTAAATAACCTTCTATGATGGTTAGTAAAAATACTTTATATGGTTATCTATAAAGCCTTTATCAATAAGGTATCAGGCCTGTTTACCTTAAAATAGCATAAGTCGTAATTACTCAGTTCATTAAACAATCTACTTAAAAAATTGAAAACAAATTAAAGTACCAAACGTAATGCCCAATACAAAAAGTATAGAGAACGACAATATCTATACAAAAATAAAACAATTAATGAACGCTTTTTAATCAAAATGTTACGAGCGCTTAAATAAATACTTCTATTCAGTTCACAGATTAGTCATTAAATCAAAAAACCACCTACAAAATCATAATTCAACTTGTTTTATTTAAAAACATCATCAAAATACCCCTTAAGATATACGCCCTATAATTACCCATCAGTATAAATTCAAAGGAATAATGAATGATAAACAAAAAAACTTGTATTGCAGTCTCAATCGCTCTTGCACTCACTGCATGTGGTGGCTCATCGGATGGTTCTTCAGGTGGTTCTTCAGGTGAAACGAGTTCCAAACTAACAGCAATCGATGGTTATTTAGAAAATGCTGAATTATGGGTTGATACAAATGATAATTTAATGCTTGATAGTGGCGACACTAAACTAGCTGACAACAGTGATGAAAATGGTCAATTTACATTAACGGCAGAGCAACAAAACCATGCTGTTTTTGTAAAAGCAATTGCAGGTGAAACAATTGATAGTGTTCGTGGTGCTGTATCTACTGACTTCGAACTTTCAGCTCCAGCAGGTTCAAGCGTAGCTAACCCAATGACTAACATGGTTATTCAGCAATTAGCTGCTAATCCAACGCTATCGCAAGCGGATGCTGAAGATGCCGTCATTAAATCAATTCAAGATACTGGTTTAACAGCTTCAAGAGATCTTATCTTTGGTGATTACTTGATTGACACTTCAAACCAACAAGCACAAGCACTTAATATCATTGCTGAAAGCTTAGTTGATAATGCAGATCAGTCTTTTGTTCAACAGTTAAAAATAGCAAGTGCAGTAGCTGCTGAAGTACAAAAGGTAGTTGAGGCCCAAGGAAACTTAAATCGTTTTTACCCAACTGTAACAATAACTGATGGTGAAGTAACAGCTGTTGCTAATTCTCGCCCGGTAGTAACAGGTACTGTCGCAACTCAAACCATAGAGTTTCAAGGAGCTTTAATTGATATCGATACAGTCGCCTACTTCTCAGATGATGATAATGATGCATTAACTTACCAATTAGTTTTAAAAGGCAATAATGAATTAAACGGTTTAAGCATTAATAAAAGCACAGGTATTGTGACTGGCACACCAACTATTGCGGGTACATTTGAATATCAAGTATTTGCTAGTGACGGTAAAGCACGCTCTTATCCGCTTAACTTTACAGTAAAAATTGAATCAGCAAACACAGCACCAACCGTTAACCAAGCAATTGCCGAACAGCTACAAGCAGAGGTCTCAAATTGGGAGTTAACCGTAGGTGAAGCCGTTGACTATACATTAGATATTTCAGCACTATTTACTGATGCAGAATCAGATGTATTAAATTACTTAGTCGATACTACCTTCACAGCAGATGGGTTTGCTAATGGCAGCCTGTCTTTCAGTGAGCAAAATGGCATTATCACTTTCAGCGGTACGCCGAGTTATAAACAACTAGCACAAGTTAACAATCTCTATGTTTATGCTGATGATAGTGTTAATACAAAAGTTATCACTCTTTTCAAATTACCTGCAATCACTGAATCATCAACACCTTCAGAAACCACTAATAAATTAGACGGTCACAAATGGTACCTCACTGAGTACGGCTCTACAGATCTCCATTACACTGAACGAGTATGGTGTGACACTCTCGAATTCGTAGATGGAATAGTATATAAAAATGAGCGTACATCAGATAACCTAACAACATGTTCTGACAATACAAGTACAGAGGTAGGAAGCTACACTATTGATGAGCTAAACACTCTTAATGCAAGCTTCACATTTAATGAACGTGAGGAAACAATTACACAAAACTTAACTTATACGGTTCAAGTTACTGACGACAATATCGAAAATGCTATTTTAGTCCTTACAAAACCAACAAATTCAAATGAAAATGGTGAGCTTTATACTTATTTTTCAACAGCAGCCGCAGCTGAAAAGAGAATTGCTTTAAAATCTGATGGTAGCGCAACAGAAAGAGATATTGAAGTTTACTTACCTAGCGATGAAACTGAAACTTGGAAGAAAGGTTTAATCACCGTTAGCTTACTTGAGAATAATAACTCTCAAGATAGCGGTCAATTTGACGCTAATATTACCTTTGGCCTTGAAGGAGAGAGCGTAACTTGTAACTCACTTCAACAAGCATTTGATGAGTTTGTGCTTACAGACAATACTGGAGTAGTAAACTCAGATTTTGATTGCTATGACAATGAAGATGAAGGATCAGCCAATATTGACCTAGACATAGAAGCACAACTAGCTGAAGGCGGCGTTTACAGTATTATCGGTCATACAAGTGGTAATGGAAGTGAATACATTGAAGCTGTAAAATTCAACATTCAATGGACAGGTACAGGTAATAACGATTAATTTAACTTAATGTTAATAGGCCGTTTTACATTGTGTATGACGGCCTATATTAATCGACTATTTAATCCCCTCTAGAGAACTCTAAAGTCAAAAGTTGAATTATAACTTCAAATAAAAAACCAAAGCATTCTTAGTAATAACCGACCGCCCAATAACTACATCTTGAAAGAATCAAAAATAACCCTCCCCTATTCACAAAAATCTGAGATTCAATCATTTTATAATCGTTCGCCATCAGCCATAACCAAGGTGAAAATTTAATAATCGTTAAAGATAATTAAATGGATTCAAGCATGCTCAAAAAAATTCAAACTAAAATTGATACATTCCCACGGAGATCATGTGGAACAAGGGTAATGATACCAATCACACTAATTAACTGACCTATTTTACTTGTTAAAATAACTTATTTCTTCGTTGTTAATTTCGTAAAGGGAGCAACCATTTAGCTAAATTTACGCCTTAAACTAAGTCATTTTTCCTGCGCAAAATTTAGATCACTTATTTAATGTAATCGGTATGATGCTATTTTCAGTGTTTCATATTAATAAGCAATTAATCTTTATTTCGCGCCAATTAAACATCGTTACCTAATGCAGTAACAACAAAGCAATCGCCCACTATGGACGAACATCACCACCGACGAGCGCAGACGAGCTCATAAAACTACCGCCTCGCCGTGCGTAAACCAGGCAAAATCTTACACAAACACATCAAAGCAATGAATTCTCATGGAGAACAACTGGAACGAAGACAATCAGAGTTTTAGCTGCTTGAACAATTTGGCCACAATTTACTCGAAGAAGCCGGTCAGCTAATTAACCCATTTCAAGTTACTACTAAGTAGATCAACCTGGATGCAACATCCCCACCGTAAAGTTTTCCCAAGTCATCCATTCCTTTTAGCAAAGCCAAACAGGACGTTTGGCTTAAGCTCTTTCAGCACATGGATGTGCTGTATGAGCTGATGCGTTAAAAAAGGAATAGATTACTTGGATCAGAAAACGACTCGGTGTCAGTCTCTTTGCCGTCTTTCTCTTCTGATAAGAGAAAGGCGTGTCGCCGACAGGGCGAAACCACTGCTAATAAATATCAAGCAGCCACGACGAGCCAAAGCAAAGACGAGCAATAACTGAATCATTTATTGCTAGTCTTTGGTTTTAAATCAAACAGGATCACCAACCTTTAGTTCAATATAGCCTCATAAAGCCATCACTCACAATGGACGAACATCCCCACCGTAAAGTTTTCCCAAACTAACATGATGACAAAATGACCTTAAGACAAAGTGTTTTGTCCGTAGGAGCAATCAGTTGAAGGATCAATTTCAAGCACAAACTACATTGAACACCGTGGCTACAACAATCCCACCGTAAAGTTTTCCCAAGTCATCTATTCCTTTTAGCAAAGCCAAACAGGACGTTTGGCTTAAGCTCATTCAGCACATGGATGTGCTGTATGAGCTGGTGCATTAAAAAGGAATTGATTACTTGGATCAGAAAACGCCCCGGTGTCAGTCTCTTTGCCGCCTTTCTCTTCTGATAAGAGAAAGGCGTGTCGCCGACAGGGCGAAACCACTGCTAATAAATATCAAACAGCCTCGTCGAGCGCAGACGAGCCCAACACAACCACCAAAAAACCAAACTGCTTGTCCTCGCAGATGATGTGGGATGATAAGTTTACAAATATCGTCTTTCAGAAACGTAGCGGCAAGTTAATCCATTTCAACTTACAAACTACATCGATCAACGTGGCTACAACAATCCCACCGTAAAGTTTTCCCAAGTCATCAATTCCTTTTAGCAAAGCCAAACAGGACGTTTGGCTTAAGCTCTTTCAGCACATGGATGTGCTGTATGAGCTGATGCGTTAAAAAAAGAATTGATTACTTGGAGCAGAAAACGCCCCGGTGTCA
>NZ_KI519478.1:48400-97522 GCF_000482725.1 Psychromonas arctica DSM 14288 | reverse complement strand
GAAGGTGATTTACGTCGTGAAGTATCTATGAGCATCAAGCGTCTAATGGACCTTGGTTGTTACCGTGGACTTCGTCATCGTCGCAGCTTGCCTGTACGTGGACAGCGTTCTAAAACGAATGCTCGTACCCGTAAAGGTCCGCGTAAAGCAATTAAGAAATAGGGTAAGAGATCATGGCTAAAACACCAACTCGTGCTCGCAAGCGCGTTAAAAAGCAAGTTGCTGATGGTATGGCTCACATCCATGCTTCTTTCAACAACACAATCGTAACTATTACAGACCGTCAAGGTAATGCTCTTTCTTGGGCTACTGCAGGTGGTTCTGGTTTCCGTGGTTCTCGTAAATCTACTCCGTTCGCTGCACAGGTTGCTGCTGAACGTGCTGCTGAAGCAGCAAAAGAGTATGGCCTTAAAAACGTAGAAGTTTTTGTAAATGGACCAGGACCTGGTCGTGAATCTTCGATTCGCGCACTAAACGCGGCGGGTTTCCGTGTGACTAATATTACTGACGTTACACCGATCCCACATAATGGTTGTCGTCCACCAAAGAAACGTCGCGTTTAATCGCACCTTTCTAAGGTAATTGGAGAAAGAACAATGGCAAGATATTTAGGTCCTAAGCTTAAGCTTAGCCGTCGTGAAGGAACTGATTTATTCTTAAAATCAGGTGTCCGCGCGATCGATTCTAAGTGTAAAATCGAAAATGCACCAGGTGTACACGGTGCGCGTAAACCACGTCTATCTGACTACGGTTTACAATTACGTGAAAAGCAAAAAGTACGTCGTATGTACGGTGTATTAGAAAAGCAATTCCGTAACTACTATAAAGAAGCTGCTCGTTTACAGGGCAACACTGGCGAAAACTTACTTCAACTTCTTGAAGGTCGTTTAGACAATGTTGTATACCGTATGGGCTTTGGCGCAACACGTGCTGAATCACGTCAACTAGTTAGCCATAAAGCTATTCTAGTGAACGGTAAAGTTGTAAATATCCCTTCATTTAACGTTAAACCTAGCGATGTTATCGCAATTCGTGAAAAAGCTAAAAAGCAATCACGTATTGGCGCTGCATTAGAAATCGCTGGTCAACGTGAAGCCCTTGCTTGGGTTGAAGTTGATACAACGAAGATGGAAGGCGAGTTTAAACGTCAACCTGAACGTTCAGATTTATCTGCTGAGATTAACGAACAGTTAATCATCGAACTTTACTCTAAGTAAAGTTAACTGTTAAGAGAGGGCACAAATGCAGGGTTCTGTAATTGATTTTCTAAAACCAAGATTAGTTGATATCGAACAAATTTCAACAACTAGAGCTAAGGTGGTTCTTGAACCACTAGAACGTGGTTTTGGCCACACTTTGGGTAATGCTCTTCGTCGTATTTTGTTATCATCTATGCCGGGAACGGCGGTAACAGAAGTCGAGATTGATGGTGTACAACATGAGTACAGCACCAAAGAAGGCGTGCAAGAAGATATCCTAGAGATCCTTCTTAACCTTAAAGGTCTAGCTGTTAAGCTTGAAGGTAAAAATGAAGTTTTAGTTAGTTTAACTAAATCTGGCGCTGGTCCTGTTACTGCAGGCGACATCATTCATGATGGTGATGTAGAGATAGTCAACCCAGAACATGTGATCTGTAATTTAACGGGCAATGCTGAAATCAGCATGCGTATTAAAATTGAATCAGGTCGCGGTTATGTTCCAGCTTCATCACGTATTCATAGCGAAGAAGATGAGCGTCCAATTGGTCGTCTATTAGTAGATGCGACTTTCAGTCCTGTTGAGCGTATTGCTTACAGTGTTGAATCAGCTCGTGTTGAACAACGCACCGATCTAGACAAACTTGTTATCGATATGGAAACAGATGGTACTTTAGAGCCTGAAGAAGCAATTCGTCGCGCAGCTACAATTTTAGCTGAGCAATTAGACGCATTTGTTGATTTACGCACTACTTATGAAGTACCTGTTGTTGATGCAAAACCTGAGTTTGATCCAATTCTTTTACGCCCAGTAGATGATTTAGAACTAACTGTTCGTTCTGCTAATTGTTTGAAAGCAGAGTCGATTCACTATATCGGTGATCTAGTACAACGTACTGAAGTTGAGCTTCTTAAAACACCTAACTTAGGTAAGAAGTCTCTAACTGAAATCAAAGATGTACTTGCTTCTCGTGGATTGTCTCTAGGTATGCGCTTAGAAGATTGGCCACCAGCAAGTTTAATTGAAGATTAGTCTAAAACCGATTTACGAATAATAAGGATTAGGTTATGCGCCATCGTCAAAGTGGACGTCAACTTAACCGAAACAGCAGCCACCGTCAGGCTATGTTTCGTAATATGGCAATCTCGATTGCTACGCACGAAGTTATTAAAACTACCGTGCCTAAAGCAAAAGAATTGCGTCGTGTAATTGAGCCATTAATTACACTAGCTAAAACGGATAGTGTTGCTAACCGTCGTCTAGCTTTTGCTCGTCTTCGTGATGATGCAGTAGTGGCAAAATTATTTAATGAACTAGGTCCTCGCTATGCGACTCGTCCTGGTGGATACACTAGTATCATTAAATGTGGTTTCCGTACTGGCGATAAAGCTCCAATGGCTTACATCCAGTTCGTTGACCGTCCAGTTGTAGCGGACGAAGAAGCGTAAGTTTCTTTATAGTTGCATGAAAAAAGCCGAACGCAAGTTCGGCTTTTTTGTGTCTTAATTTTGGCTAAAATGCATTGCTTACAATGCTAAAAATCAATCTAGTTGAGGTCAATTATCACTAACCTCATGTGCTCAAATAATTCCATAAAATTTTAGTTCACATCACTACTAACATCTTCTTATCATAATCACCGCCTGCTAATACTCATCTAACTTAGTTTGTACCGCTTTGTTGATTAACACCGCTAGCTGATCAAAACAAGCCTGACGTGCACTATTTTTACGACTTAATAGCGTAATAGTTCGCATTGGTATTGGCGCTTCAAAAGGAATGTATTTTACGCCTGATTGATAACGGTTTAATGGTATCGCTAATTGTGGTAACAAGGTTAAGCCATTTTCGGCGCTGATCATATGCCGTAGTGTTTCTAAGCTGGTTGCTTTAAAGCTATTATCTTCAATGGCACCCGCTGCAAAACAGAACCCCATTGCTTGGTCTCTCAAACAGTGTCCATCAGCAAGCATTAATACATGCTCTCCACTTAGCTCTTGTAAATTGATTACACGATTATTTGACCAAGCATGTTTATCTGATAATGCTAATTCAAGTGGTTCATCATATAAATTTAACTGATTTAAATGTTCCATACCTGGTAACAATGCGAGCATTAAACAATCTAGTTCACCTTCTTCTAACTGTTTGAGTAGTACTTCCGTTTGATTCTCATGTAAATACAACTCTAAGTCAGGAAAGGTTTCTTTCATAACCGGAATGATAAGTGGTAATAAATATGGTGCCACGGTCGGAATAAGCCCAATATGCAATGTGCCCCGCATTGGTTCGTTATGGCTTTTTGCAATTTCTTTAAGCGACTTAGCTTCTAATAGTATGGTTTTTGCTTTTGCAACAATGTCGATACCAGCGGGAGTGAAAATAACCTTACGTGAAGAACGCTCCATCAGTTGCACATTCAATTCTTCTTCTAACTTTTTTATTTGACCACTCAGCGTTGGCTGGCTAACAAAACATTTTTCAGCTGCTTTACGAAAATGTTTTAATTCCTCTAAAGCAATTAAGTACTCAAGATCTCTAAAATTCATTATTTAGCCTATAGGGTTTTGTTATTGTTCGGTGAGTAATATCAATAATGGCGTCACTCTTTAACAGATTCAACTCTTATTATGTCAGATCTACATTGAAATTATCATTTTCTATACTCGTTTTCATTCAGGTACAAAAAATTATAAGTTTTGCAATGAAGTGAACGTGATGCATAAAGGCGTACATTTTATGCTATTTTCAATATTGGCTTACTTGTCCTTTAATACTGGCATAGATCCTGCTTTTATAGCGATGTACGACAAATTATTGGCAGGAGCTAACTATGAAAAGATTATTTCAACGTTTGACAGAACAGCAAGGTATTACCACGACTATGATGTGGATGTGTTTTAGTTGTGCCGTATTACTGGTTATGCCTAGTTCTTTATTTTCTCTGAATAATTCAGATCTTTTACCCAATACTTATGCCCCATATTTATGGATACTGGCATTGTTAACAGGTTCGTATTTATTGACGCGTGTACTGACTTCTTCATTTAGTCGTTTAACCGAATATTATGAAAGACAGCATTTATTAGCGCGTCGTAATAAAATGATCCGTCAATTAGACTTTGAAGAGAAAGCATTACTGCGTGAATTCATTATTCAACGTAAAACCGTGTTGGCATTACCGCTAACTGAACCGGCTGTGAGTAATTTATTGGCTTCTGGTGTGCTTGCTCCTGCATTTGAAACTCAAGAGATCAAAGGCAGTAGTCGAATTATTAAGCTTTCTATTGCGATTGATGCTCGTGAACAACTGACCCATAAGGTGATTGGGTTACCCACTGGAAAATTAACTGAAGCGGAAGCTGAAGTATTAAAAGCAGCTCGTCCACAATATGCTCGCAATAACTATATCTCTTTATAATCATACTTATTGAACCTTGTGTCAGAAAACAGTCTGCTTTTTTGACACACCTTTAGCCTCCGTCAATAATTCTGTATAATACTCTCTTTTATAATTTCCCTGTGTGAGAGTATATGACCCCCGAACGTTTTACCCGAATAACGACCATGCTAAACCGTCGGCAGCCTGATTTAACCGTTTTTATGGAGCAGGTTCATATGCAACATAATTTAGCTGCGATAGTGCGCACTGCTGATGCGATGGGAATTAATAATGTGCATGCAACTTGGGATATCGATAGTACTCGAATTTCCCGTAACGTTGCTTCTGGTAGCCAAAAATGGGTTAATGTTCATTCACATGAAACAACACAGGATGCGATTGCTGTGATGCGTGAACAGGGGATGCAAATTATTGCGACTAACTTATCTGCTACCGCTATAGACTTTCGTGAAGTTGACTATACCAAACCGACTGCCATTATAATGGGTCAGGAGAAGTATGGTATTAGCGAAGAAGCCTTAGCTTTAGCAGACCAAGATGTGATTATTCCAATGGTTGGTATGTGTCAGTCTTTGAATGTCTCTGTGGCTTCTGCATTGATCATGTACGAAGCGCAACGGCAACGAGAAATCGCGGGTTTATATGAACAAACCTGTCGTTTACCTAAGGAAGAACAACACCGCATCTTATTTGAAGGTGGTCATCCTATTTATCGACAGTTATGTCGCGAGAAAAGTCTGCCTTATCCACCACTTGATGAGCAAGGACAGATTGACGCATCAGAAGATTGGTGGAATGCTATCCGTGGTCGTAAATAATTAAAGGGAGTACTTAATGGACCTATACCAAAACCGTTTATTAACGGAGGGCATTCGTATCATTGAAAAATCATCTCCATCTAATCGTTTTAATGCAGATTATAGTACTTTAAACCTTTCTGATGCTTTATCTAAGCGTACCCAACTTGCAGAATTACGTTACCAAGCTAGTTCCGTTCTACGACATCTACAACAACTACTTACGTTTTCTATTGGATTAATGTGTGTATTTTTTTTGATAGTCGGTGCAAGCAGTGTTTCGCAGTTTTTAGTTAATGAGTCGAGCACTCAAATTAACTTCTTTTGGGCCATTGTGTTGTTTATTGCGCCTAATATTTTGTCTTTAATTATTTGGTGTATTGTGTATTTTAAGCGCCATGCATTGAGTCTGCCGTGGTTAGCTAATTTGATCTTATCGATGCTGACTTTAGTGGATAAATTACAGCATAAAGTGAGCACTAAACATATCCATTATATTGACCTGTTCCAATTTTATTTTGAACATCGATTTGGTGCTTACATGGGGCGAGTACAGTTGTCATTGATTAGCCATTTATGGTGGAGTAGTTATTTACTCGGTGCAACCTTGTCATTATTTTTAGTGTTAGCAACGCATCAGGTAGACTTTATTTGGCAAACTACTATTTTAAGTGAAGATACTTTTTTCAAACTAACCCAATGGTTAACTTATTTACCTAATCTTTTAGCCATTAACGTGCCTACGCCAAGTGATGTGAGCCATGCTAGTATTGGTATTGTTAACCCTTTACAAGTAGCACAAGAAATCCGGATTAGCTGGTCTAACCTATTAATATTTAGTTTAATCGTTTACGCTTTGTTACCTAGAATTATTTTGATGTTAGTGTTTTATCAAAGCATTAAACAGAAGAAAAAAAACTTCCAATTAGATCTTTCAGATGCCTACTACATTCAACTAAAAAATATTTTGCATCCCATTGGAAAAGCCAGTTTTATTAGTGATGCTGACCTGCATCAAGGCAATGCTAACAACCACCAAAACAAAGAGTCTAGTCAGTATAATCAGTCATTAGTGATGCCGAAAAACGCTTATCCGATTGCTATTGAACTCAATCAACGTAATCTTCAACAAGCTGATAAACATGTATTGAAACATTACTCAGTCGACTTAATCAATGTGTTAGATAATATCAGTCAACAAGCTGCACTCTCTGCATTGAAGTCATCGGCAGCAGATCATGTTATTTTGTATGTGGATGTTAAGCGTGTGCCAGATCGCGGTTGGTTAAGCTTTGCTAAAAAATGCCAGTATAAAAGCAATGTGCAGTTGTATTTACTTTTATTGGCCGATCAACCAGTGAACAAAGCAAAAATAGCGAGTCGTCTAGAAGATTGGATTGAGATCGCTGCTAAAGTGAATATCTCCTCACAATACATAACGTACCTGGGTCAAAAGATGACTCCCCCTAACACACATCAGGAGCTGGAAAATGGATAAGGAACTGTTGTCCGTCGCTGTTGTTGGTCACGCCAATACAGGTAAAACCTCCTTAATTCGTACTCTACTACGAGATGCTAGTTTTGGTGAAATTGCCGATAAAGCAGGCACAACTCGACATGTTGAAGGAGCTGAAATTCGTGTTGATGATAATCATAATTTAGTTATTTATGATACGCCTGGCTTAGAAGATTCCATTCATTTATTAAGTGTTATTGATGAGCAATCGATTTCAGAGCATGATGATGGTATTGACCGGCTGTTATCTTTTATTAAAAATGAAAATAGCTATCCTGAATTAAGCCAAGAATTGAAGGTCCTTAAAGCGTTATTAAGCAATGATATTATCTTCTATGTTATTGATATCAGAGAACCTATTTTAGGTAAGTACCGAGATGAATTAAAAATTCTCAGCTATGCGGCTAAACCCATTATTCCAGTGCTTAATTTTATTGAAGCTGGTAGCGATAATATGCGTAATTGGCAAACGCAACTTGCGCGTTTGAATCTGCATGCTCATGTTAGCTTTGATAGCGTTGTGTTTAGGTTTTCCGATGAACTGAAAATTTATCAGAAGATGCAAACACTTTTAGCACACAGAGAGCAGCAACTTGAAGCATTGATAGAGCAAAGAAAAGTACAATGGCAGCAGCGAGAAAAAGCCGCGCAACAACTAATTGCTAGGTTACTGGTAGAAGCTGCAGCGTGTCGTTTTAAAGCTGATAATAATGAACAGAGTATCGCTAAAATCAGTAATCAACTGCAGGTGACAATCCGTGATTTAGAAACAAGTGCTTTAAATCAATTGCTTGCGTTATATCAATTTAAGCAACAGGATATCGACCAATATGATTTACCTATTCAACAAGGCCAATGGGAGTTAGATCTTTTTTCCTCTGATAACCTACAAGAGTTTGGTATCAAGGTAACCAGTAACTTTGTAAAAGGGGCTGGTATTGGTGTTGCTGTTGACTTGGTTGCTGCAGGGTTAACATTAGGTGCGGCAGCGGTTGCTGGCGGCGTGATGGGCGTATTATGGGGGGTTAAACAGCGTTATTATGATGAGATACATGCCAAGGTCAAAGGGCATCGTTATCTGTGTGCAGATGATTTGACGTTACATATTTTATGGGCTCGTCAATTGAGCTTACTTATTGCCTTGCAGCAACGAGGGCATGCGAGTGTGACTAAACTATCTCTAGCGCAGATAAACTCAGAAAAAACAACCTTACCTAAGGCGTGGAATCAATGGCTTAAGAGTGCTCGGCAACATCCACAGTGGTTAGACTCTAATAATAGTGAGCAGCCACCATTAAAAGCTAAAAAACAACTATTAATAAAGCAAATTTCTGAGAGTCTAGCTGCTATTAGTAACGATACCAGCAGCAATACCAATTAAGGTTAAAGAAAGTCAGAAATTGAAATACCTAGGCCTACCGTATTAGTGTATTCGTTATACTCCACTAGGCTGTTGCCATAACCAGAAAAAACTTGTACATAGCCTTTTATTTTACCGTAAATAGGGAAACTCCAAGAGGCTGTCACTGCTCCTTTACTGAAACCACTTTCAATATTATTACGACTGGTTAATGAATAGACATGGTCATTGTACTTATAAGCGGTAATGATTTGTCCATGCCCATAAAAATCCAATAAATCCGGGTTATCATCGTCGGCATCTTCAAACCGATACCAAGGGTTAATGGAGATAACTAAGTTGCCTTTATCAAACAGTAAGCTACCATCGAGACGGTTCCAACTACGAGAGGTAGGCTCTGTACGGCCATTAGATTGGTGTGTAAATCCAAATTGTGCCGCTTTAAAGCGCCAACCTAAACCTAATTCTTGATCCGTCTCCCACAATATAAAAGCTTCTGGCTCATAATTTGTCTCACGAAATGGCGATGAGTACTCTGTGTTATAGGCTTGCCAATAAGAAAGCTGCGTATAAGCAACATAACCAGAGATAGGCAAGTTACCGATTTTTTGAAATAGTGGTACTTTAAGGCTAATTTGAAACTTTATTTCAGTGCGTTGTGAACTGCTTTTTCCATCGCTACCTTGATAAATAGCATAGTCTGCAATTTTTTCATTAAAATAAATCGGCATTATATAGTTTGGTTTATGCGGTATAATTGAAAAATTAAATTGTTCGCTTTTAGCTTCATCCTTGATACGTTCATCGATAGCGCTGGTTTCCGAAAAAGCTATCGAACTAAAAAAAACCAAAACCAAATAGATGTAACGCATAACAAATAACCTTAACAATATAATAATAATAAGTGCTAGTTTACGCATATTGCTACTTTTGGTATAGCAATATGTATGAATTATTGGAAGCTTGTTCATAAAACATAACATCAATCAGTGGCTGGGATAAACCATGAATTTAAACAAAATACCTCTATCTGCGTTAAAGGGGGTGGGAGCGAAAGTTGCTGAGAGGTTAAGCAAATTAGGCTTAAGTTCAGTGGAAGATATGCTTTTCCATTTACCATTACATTATCAAGATCGCACGCGAATCTATCCCATTAATGCGATCAAAGACGGTATGCAGGTCAGTGTGCAAGGTGAAGTCGTTAGCTGCCAAGTACAATTTGGTAAACGGCGTATCTTAAAGTGTAAAATTAGCGATGGTGATGGGGTGGCTACCTTAAACTTTTTTCACTTCAATGCGGCACAAAAAAACAGTTTTAGAGAAGGCCAGTGGATTAAGTGTTTTGGAGAGTTTAAACGCGGTTTTCAAGGTTTAGAGGTGACTCATCCTGATTACTCTTTAGTGGGTGAAAACCAAGTAATATCAGTAGAAGAAGCATTAACACCTATTTACCCCACAACGGAAGGTTTGAAACAAAATAGCTTACGTCAATTAACTGATCAAGCCTTACAACACCTGCAACAAAATCAAGTACAAGAATTAATTCCCACAGCATTATTATCGCATCCTATTAGCTTATTTGATGCATTGATGACAGTTCATCGACCTCCGCCAACGGCCAGTATTGAACAGTTAGAAAATCGTACTCACCCAGCCCAACAGAGATTGATTATAGAAGAATTGTTAGCACAACAAATCAGTATGTTAGTGTTGCGTGAACAGTCGCAGAAACACCTGTCTCCAGCGCTTAAAGGTAATGGTGAGCTGAGTAAAAAATTATTAAATAATCTACCTTTTTCCCCTACTGGTGCACAGCAAAGAGTTAACCATGAAATACAACAGGATTTAATTCAAAACCTACCAATGATGCGTTTAGTGCAGGGAGACGTAGGTTCAGGTAAAACATTAGTCGCCGCATTAGCTGCATTAACAGCGATTGAAGCTGGGTATCAAGTTGCACTAATGGCACCTACTGAACTACTTGCTGAACAACATTTATTAAATTTTAAGGGATGGTTTGAACCTCTCGGTATTCGAGTTGGTATGTTATCCGGAAAAATGAAAGTGAAGGAAAAGCGAGACCAGACGGAAAATATTACCCTCGGATTGTCAAAAATGGTGGTAGGGACACATGCGCTATTTTCTGAAAATGTTGTTTTTCATAACTTAGCACTAGTGATTGTTGATGAGCAACATCGTTTTGGTGTACATCAACGTTTATCATTACGAGAAAAAGGCGTGAATAATGGTTTAGTACCACATCAGCTGACGATGACTGCAACGCCGATCCCGCGGACGCTTGCGATGACGGCTTATGCAGATTTAAGTGTTTCAGTTATTGATGAGTTACCACCGGGAAGAACTGCGATTAAAACGGTAGCATTAGCAGATTCTCGCCGTGATCAAGTTATTCAACGCGTTTACCAAGCTTGTAAAACAGAGGGGCGTCAAGCCTATTGGGTTTGTACATTAATTGAGGAGTCAGAAGTTTTAGAGTGTCAGGCCGCTGAAGATACCGCTAATGATTTACAGTTAGCATTAACTGATTTACGTATTGGCTTGGTGCACGGGCGAATGAAAGCGCTTGAAAAACAATATGTGATGGATGCTTTTAAAGCCGGAGAGTTAGATCTACTTGTTGCAACGACTGTGATTGAAGTAGGTGTTGATGTGCCTAATGCGAGCTTAATGATTATCGAAAATCCAGAGCGTTTAGGATTAGCACAGCTGCACCAATTACGTGGTCGTGTTGGCCGTGGCGAAGTCGCAAGCCACTGTGTTTTATTGTATAAATATCCTTTATCAAAAACGGCTTTAAAACGTTTAAATGTACTGCGAGAAAGTAATGATGGTTTTTATATTGCAGAGCAAGATTTGGCGATTCGTGGACCAGGCGAAGTGTTAGGTACAAAACAAACTGGGATCGCCGATATGAAAATTGCTGACTTATTAAGAGATCAAGGACTTATACCACAGGTCCAACAATTGGCTTTATTATTAATACGCTCCCATCCTGAATATATTAGACCACTAATTGAACGTTGGTTGGGTGATAGAGCTGATTATGCACAAGTTTAAAGTGGAATAGCTAAATAGTTCACCAGCCTATCGCACCATATTGGTGCAATAGGTTGGTGAGATCACAAATTTGTTAATTTTTAACACTGTGGCAGTCAGTTAACCTTGGTTATGTCGTTAATCTGCTAAATTTAACTCTTTTAATTTACGCGTTAAGGTATTACGGCCCCATCCGAGTAGTTTAGCTGCCTCATGTTTTTTACCCTGCGTATGCTTTAGTGCACTTTGTAGCATTATCTTTTCAAATTCAGGTAATAATTGCCCTAATATGTTGGTTTCACCATTTCTTAATTGAGTATCAGTCCATTGTTTCAGGCTTTCTTGCCATATCACTGGCTCACCGTCTTGTTCAGGAATATCTTGATGGCCTAATTCAGGAGGTAAATCACTAATATGAACCTCTTGTCCACTAGCCATTACCGTTAACCAACGACAAATATTTTCCAATTGACGCACATTGCCAGGCCAAGGTAGTTCACTCAGGTAATTGAGTGTTGCTTTGGTGAGTTGTTTGCTTTCAACGGTTAATTCATTGGCAATACTATGTAAAAAATGGTTTGCGAGTAGTGGAATATCTTCGCGGCGCTCTCTTAGTGCGGGAAGTTGCAAGCGTATTACATTCAAACGATGAAATAAATCTTCACGGAAATCTCCGCTTTGCACTTTTTTCTCTAAGTTTTGATGTGTAGCTGCAATAATTCGAACATCTACTTTGATTGCTTGGTGGCCACCTACACGATAGAACTGACCATCAGCGAGTACACGTAGCAAACGAGTTTGAACATCTAGAGGCATATCACCAATTTCATCTAAAAAGAGCGTACCGCCGTCTGCCTGTTCAAATCGCCCTTGTCGATTGGCTGCCGCACCTGTAAACGCGCCTTTTTCATGGCCAAATAACTCTGCTTCAATCAATTCTTTAGGGATGGCCGCCATATTCAGCGCAATAAAAGTCTCGTTTTTACGCGGGCTGTGTTTATGTAAGGCTTGAGCCACTAACTCTTTACCTGTACCCGATTGACCATTGATTAATACACTCATGCTGGAGCGAGATAAACGTCCGATGACACGGAAAACCTCTTGCATGGCCGGTGCTTCACCAATAATTTCAGGGGTTGAAATCGGTTGATTATTAGGCTTTTTCTGTTGTTTTAATTCTTTACTATGGTTGATTGCGCGTTTGATTAATGCAGTTGCTTCATGGATATCAAAGGGTTTAGGTAAGTATTCAAAGGCACCACTTTGATAAGCATTCACTGCGCTATCTAAATCTGAATGTGCAGTCATAATAATGATCGGAATTAATGGGTAGCGTTGATGAATTTTTTGCATCAGCTCAAGTCCGTCAATCCCTGGCATACGTACGTCAGAAATGATTATTTCAGGTTGTTCAATGAGCAATTGTTGCCATAGGCACTCAGCATCAGGAAAACTCGCATGCTCGATGTTTTCAGCTTTTAATGTGCGTTCTAATACCCAGCGAATGGCATGGTCATCATCTACAATCCAAGCGGCCATTTTAGTTCCTTATTTTTATACATAGATGGAAGTTAAATTGGTAAATAAACAGAAAACTCTGTATTACCCTTGCAACTATTAAATTCAATACGTCCATGATGTTGTTTGATCAATTCCTGTGCGATAGATAACCCTAGACCAGTACCATCCTTACGGCCTGTCACCATCGGATAAAATAATGTGCTTTTGAGGTGTTCTGGTATGCCTGGGCCGGTATCAATAATTTTTATTTCAGTGGCTAAACGCTGTGGTAAACCATTAATCGTAATTTGATTCGCGGCACGCGTACGCACTGTAATACGGTGTTCTTCGGGCTGATTTTGTAAGGCTTGTACGGCATTTTGAATGATATTTAAAAAGGCTTGTTGTAATTGGTCCGGTTGCATCTCAAAATCGGGAATACTGGGATCATAATCAATGTGAATAGTGATATTTTTAGGTAAATCTAAACACACCAACTTTCTAACTGTTTCTAAAACAGAATGAATATTATGGATACCCTTTGTGCCTAATTTTTGTGGGCCTAATAAACGGTTTACTAGGGCGCTTAAGCGATCAGCTTGTTCAATAATTATTTGGGTAAACTCTTTTAATTCTGGATCTGGTAATTCCGCTTCCAACAGTTGTGCCGCTCCGCGTAAACCACCTAAAGGGTTTTTTATCTCGTGGGCTAAACCTCGGACTAACTCCTGCGCGGCTTTTTGTTGATGCTCTTGATAATGCACCTGACTGATGCGTTTTTGCTGCTCAATACAACGCATCTCCAAAATAATATAACAATCTGATTTAACGCTAACGTAACTTGCACTTAAATCAATTAATAAAGACTGCCCATCAATGAATAAGGTGACTTCATTTTCAGTAAAAGAGGCTTGTTCATGTAATAGGTTGGCAATAGAAACTGGGCTAAAATGGAATTGCTCAGCCAGTGAATACAGGCTTTGTGCATATAAACGTTGTTTGCTTTGTGACAATAATTGTTCACTCGCAGGGTTGGCGTAAATCAATTTTAATGAAGCATCTAATCCTACAAACGCGGTTTTAGCTTCTTCAAGAAAGGTAAAAATAAGATCGCTACTGGGTTCATTTTGCATATTTTTGAGTTCTATTTAAGTGCTGCGCGTTTTAAGTGAATCGTCACAATCTGCGTTTTAGCTAAGGTTTTACCTGTTTCATCCAACAAATGAACCTGTATTTGATGCGTACCACGGTCAACATTAAATGCTCGCATCGTTGGCGACAATTGAGGTGTGCCTAAGGGCTCTGCATCTAAAAATAACTGTAAACGTTGGGAGCTTTCTTTTTCAGGTGTTGTTTTAACGTGAATATCTAATGCTCCATCGTTACTGCGTATCGCCATATCATCTTGAGGTGAAATAATTTCTGCTTGATAGTTTATTGCTTTTTTTCTATCTAGACTTAAGTCATCAACTTCTGATAATTTTTTTATTTTAGGTTGGCTGGTGTTAACCGGCATTAAATTTTTATTTTCGACAATAATCTGTTCTGTACCCGGTGCTGCAGTATCTGAGAAATGACTTTTTCCATGTTTATCAACCCAATGATAAATCGTTGTTTCTGCCTGTAATGATGATACTGACATCGCAAACAACGGGATCAACAAGAGCATGGGAACTTTAATCATCAAAAACCTCATATCGTGGACAACTTATTTGTTGCTCATATAAAGAATATAGACAAAAAAACCCGCGCAAAGACGGGTTTTCTGACTTAAAGCATGAACTGACCCATGCCATGCTTTATAAAAGTTCTATTATACGCTGTAGTATAATTCAAACTCTTTTGGATGCGTAGCGCGAGAAACGGCTTCACATTGAGCTGTTTTCAATCCAATGTATGCATCAATTGCTTCATTTGAGAATACGCCACCTTCAATAAGGAAGTCACGATCTGCATCTAGTGCAGCAAGTGCTTCTTCAAAAGATACTGCAACCTGTGGGATTGCATCAGCTTCTTCTTTAGGTAGGTCGTATAGATCTTTATCTAGAGAATCTCCAGGGTGGATCTTGTTTTTAATACCGTCAAGGCCAGCCATCAACATTGCAGCGAAACCTAAGTAAGGATTCATTGTTGGATCTGGGAAACGTACTTCGATACGCGCTGCACGTGCAGTCGGTACAATTGGAATACGAATAGACGCAGAACGGTTACCTGCAGAGTATGCAAGCATTACTGGCGCTTCAAAGTGTGGCACTAAGCGTTTGTAAGAGTTAGTTGATGCATTAGTGAATGCATTAAGTGCTTTAGCATGTTTGATAATACCGCCGATGTAATAAAGCGCCATTTCAGAAAGGCCGCCGTATTGATCACCAGAGAACAAGTTAACACCATCTTTACCTAAAGATTGGTGACAGTGGTTACCAGAACCGTTATCGCCAATAATTGGTTTAGGCATAAATGTAGCTGTTTGGCCGTATGCGTGAGCAACGTTATGTACAACGTACTTGTAAATTTGGATTTCATCTGCTTTTTCAACCATAGTGTTGAAACGACATGCGATTTCGTTTTGACCCGCTGTTGCTACTTCGTGGTGATGAGCTTCAACAACTAAACCCATTTCTTCCATGATTAAACACATAGCAGAACGGATGTTTTGAGATGAATCTACTGGTGCTACTGGGAAGTAACCACCTTTAACACCTGGACGGTGACCGGTGTTGCCTTCTTCATATGAAGTACCTGAATTCCAAGCTGCTTCTTTAGCATCAATCGAGAAAAAAGCGCCTTGCATTGTATTACCGTATTTAACGTCGTCAAATAGGAAGAATTCTGGTTCTGGGCCAAATAAAATAGTATCAGCGATACCTGTTGAACGCATGTAAGCTTCAGCACGCTTAGCAACAGAACGTGGGTCACGATCGTAACCTAACATTGTTTTTGGCTCTAGTACGTCACAACGTAAGTTTAATGTTGCATCGTCAGTAAATGGGTCAAGTACAGCAGTTGAAGGTACAGGCATTAATACCATGTCTGAATCTTGAATCCCTTTCCAGCCAGCGATTGAAGAACCATCGAACATTTTACCTTCTTCGAAAAAGTCTTCGTTTACTTGGTGATGCGGAATAGAGACGTGTTGCTCTTTACCATGTGTATCAGTAAAGCGTAAATCAACGAATTTTACGTCTTGCTCTTTAATAAGAGCTAGAACGTCTTGAATTGTTTGTGCAGACATGTTGTAGAACCTCATTTGACATCGAAATGTTTAAAAAACAAATCATTATTCATAAATGTATGAAAATCGATTTATCGTAATTCTGAACTAGTATTTATACTTCTAAACTTATGCTGATACAAGTAGCTAAAACTATGCCAACTTGGCAAAGCCCATTATACCTCGCTTTTTCTTCTACCACAGCCCGTACAATGTGATCGGGCGCACCAATATGGTGCTGAGCCGCTCTTTTTTGGTGCCTTTTGTGTTTGAGCGCTCAGTTGTTCGTGTTTTTTAAACTTTTCAGCATTTAAGCTAACTGTGACCGACTTAAAACTTTCTATTTTTGAAATTATGTTTACAATGTGCGCATATTTGGCTATATCACTTTAAGTGTTTTCATGGCCTAAATCTTTTTGTACCAATTAAATAAAAACAGGACCTTCTGTTTTTATTTAATTGGTATTTTTAATTAGTAGTTATTTTTGAGGCGCATCATGTCGTTAGATAAATTAAGAAATATAGCCATCATTGCTCACGTTGACCATGGTAAAACAACATTGGTTGATAAACTGTTAGAGCAGTCTGGTACTTTGGATTCACGTGGCGATAATGAAGAACGTGTAATGGATTCTAACGATCTTGAAAAAGAACGTGGTATTACTATCCTTGCAAAAAATACAGCGATCGTATGGAATGATTACCATATCAATATCGTAGATACTCCAGGACATGCCGATTTCGGTGGTGAAGTTGAGCGTATTCTATCTATGGTAGACAGTGTTTGTCTTATTGTTGATGCGGTTGATGGTCCAATGCCACAAACTCGCTTCGTAACACAAAAAGCATTTGCTCATGGTTTAAAACCAATTGTTGTTATTAACAAAATCGATAAGCCTGGCGCACGTCCTGAATGGGTAATGGATCAAGTATTTGATTTGTTTGATAACCTAGGCGCTACTGATGACCAATTAGACTTCCAAGTTGTTTATGCATCTGCATTAAACGGTTGGGCAAGTACTGACATGGACACTGTAAAAGATAACATGGAAGATTTATTCCAAACTATCGTTGATACAGTTGCTCCACCAGAAGCAGATCGCGATGGCGATTTCCAAATGCAAATTTCACAACTTGATTACAACTCATATGTGGGTGTTATCGGTGTTGGTCGTATTACACGTGGTCACGTTAAAGTAAACCAAGCAGTAACTATTGTTGGTGCTGACGGTAAAGAACGTAAAGGCAAGGTAGGTCAAGTATTAGGTTACTTAGGTCTAGAACGTCATGATATTGAATATGGTGAAGCAGGCGACATTATTGCAATTAGTGGGTTAGGCGAACTTAAAATCTCTGACACTATCTGTGCACAAAATAATGTTGAAGCGATGACGCCATTAACTGTTGATGAACCAACGGTAACAATGACTTTCCAAGTAAACAACTCTCCATTCTGTGGTAAAGAAGGTAAATTCGTTACATCGCGTAACATCCTTGACCGTTTGAATAAAGAGCTTGTACATAATGTTGCATTAAAAGTGGAAGAAACTGCCGATCCTGATAAATTCAAAGTATCTGGTCGTGGTGAGCTACATTTAGGTATCTTAATTGAAAACATGCGTCGTGAAGGTTTTGAGTTAGCAGTATCTCGTCCAGAAGTTATTGAAAAAATGATTGATGGTCAGTTACATGAGCCAATGGAAACATTGACTGTTGACTGTGAAGAGCAGCATCAAGGTTCAATCATGGAACAATTAGGTATCCGTAAAGCGGAACTTACTAACATGATCCCAGATGGTAAAGGCCGTGTACGTTTAGACTTTATGATCCCAAGTCGTGGTTTAATCGGTTTCCAAACTGAGTTCATGACAATCACATCTGGTTCTGGTCTTTTATACCATAGCTTTGATCACTACGGTCTACACAAAGGCGGTACAATTGGTCAACGTCAAAATGGTGTAATGGTTTGTAATCAAACTGGTAAAGCGGTTACATACTCTTTATTCTTCTTACAAGATCGTGGTCGTTTATTCCTAGGTCATGCAACAGAAGTATATGAAGGTCAAATCATCGGTATTCATAACCGTTCAAACGATTTAACGGTTAACTGTATTCGTGGTAAACAGCTTACTAACGTTCGTTCTTCTGGTACTGATGAAGCACAAACACTTTCACCAGCAATCATTTTGACTCTTGAGCAAGCTCTTGAATTTATTGATGTTGATGAATTAGTAGAAGTGACACCAAAAAGCATTCGTATCCGTAAGAAACTACTGGGTGAGAATGAACGTAAGCGTGCTGCTCGTCCAACTAAAGGTTAATTCGTTTACTTAAACGAACAAAAAACCTAATATTAAGGTCTTACTATCGTAAGGCCTTTTTTTTGTTTACAATTTGTAGTTAAGCGATATCGGCTCTGTAATATTAATTACATTATATAGTCCATAGAATCTAAGGCTGTTTTTTCCCATTGCTTAAAACTCATCTAGGAAGACTATGTTGCCATTACAAAAGCAAGTATTAGTACGAAAGCTCAAATTGGTTTATAGCTACAGTATTTTTTTATGGAAGCGTAGCCAAGAAGATAATATTAAAGTCCCTGCCGGTCATCTTGCTTACGTTACCCTTTTATCTATTGTGCCTTTTCTCGCGGTTATATTTTATATGCTGTCGGCCTTCCCGATGTTTTCGGAGTTGAATAAAATTATTGAAGATCTTATCTATAATAATTTTGTGCCAACAGCGGGTAATGCAGTCAAAGAGCATATGACCGGATTTATTGAAAATACTAAGAAAATGAGCATGATGGGGATCGCGTCATTAATTGTCATTGCCTTGTTATTGATTTCGACGATTGATCAAACTATCAATCGTATTTGGCGCTGTACAAACAAACGATCAGTGGTGCAGGCCTTTACTATTTATTGGACTATTTTAAGTTTAGGGCCAATTATTATTGGCGGTAGTATTGCCCTTAGTTCTTACCTCTTTTCTATTGTTCAAACCGGTGGTTTTTTATCGCTGGGGCAGAAAATATTAAGCATTATCCCTTTTGTTTTTTCTTGGTTAGCATTTGCGGGCGTTTATACTTTAGTGCCTCATCAGCGTGTCAGCTTTCGTTATGCACTAACAGGAGGGCTGATCGCGGCATTATTATTTAATTTTGCAACGGATCTTTTTACTTTATACATCACTAATTTTCCATCACAGCAAATTATTTATGGTGCATTAGCGGTTATTCCGATCATGTTTGTTTGGATCTATTTTAGTTGGTTAATTGTATTGATTGGTGCAGAAGTGACTTCTACTCTAGAAGAATTTTTATCTGTATCTGAAAAAGAGATGCAAGAAACAGACAAAGCATTAGCGGAGAATCAACAATGATTGCGATGATTCAACGTGTTACTGACGCATCGGTAACCGTTGAAGGGGAAACGGTAGGTGCAATTAAAAGCGGTTTATTAGTGCTTTTAGGGGTAGAAAAAGGTGACACCGATAAGCATTGTCTGCGCTTAGCCCAAAAGGTTTTAGCTTATCGTATTTTTGCTGATGCTAATGGAAAAATGAATCTTAACGTGCAACAAGCAGGTGGTGATTTATTAGTTATTTCACAGTTTACGTTAGCGGCAGAAACAAAAAAAGGTAATCGACCAGGATTCACCAATGGTGCGGAGCCTGAAGAAGCGGATCGTTTATATCAACGGTTTAGTCAACAATGCTCTGAATTGGGCTGCCATGTTGAAAATGGTATTTTTGCCGCTGATATGCAAGTGACCTCCACTAATGATGGTCCCACCACGTTTTGGCTACAAATTTAGTCGATATTTAAACACAATCTAAGCATGATTTTGTGCTTGAGTTAGGATGCGAATTGTATCTACTTGAAACTATATACGCTTTGTTATGTCTATAGGACTCCAGCTAGATTTGTCGCTATAAAGAGAGTTGTTAATGTTAAGCAAAATATTTATCCGATTTACATCTTTATTGATCTGTACTTTTTTAACTTCCTTACAAGCGCAAGCCGCTGAGAATAATATGAATTCATTTGAGGTGCTCGAACAGTCTATTACTAAAAGTCCCAATGATACGCGTCAATATCAAGTGATTCGTTTGGCCAATCAATTACAAGTACTACTGATCTCTGACCCTGATTTGGAAAATAGTGCTGCATCCTTATCTGTGCCAATTGGCAGTATGCATAATCCAGAGAGCCAGCTTGGTTTAGCGCATTATTTAGAGCATATGCTGTTTCTTGGCTCTGAAAAATATCCAGTGATTAATGAGTACAGCAAATTTATGAGTCAAAACGGAGGCTATACCAACGCTTATACCGCACAGGACGCAACTGTGTATGGTTTTGAGGTCAATGATAGTGCATTACCAGAGGCATTAGACAGGCTAGGTGATGTTATGCGTGCTCCACTGCTTGATGAAAAATATGCAGAAAAAGAACGTCATACGGTTAATGCAGAGCATAAAACCTATTTTGATAACGACATGAGAAAGTTGTATGCGTTACAGCGTTATTCATTAAACCCTGATCATCCCATGGCACGCTTTAGTACCGGAGATTTGAGCACCCTTAGTGATAAACCAGGCAGTAATTTACAACAAGAACTAGAGCTGTTTTTTAAGCAAAATTATTCCGCTAATACAATGAAAGTGGCTATGACTAGTCCGCGTTCATTAGTTAATATGCAGAAAATTGCGGTTAAACATTTAACTCAAATTCCTAATAACAATATCACTAAACCTGTCTTGATCTCGCCTTTATTAACAGATAAGCAATTAGCATTAGAAGTGCAAATGAAACCAACGGCTGATCTTAAATTGTTACAAGTTAACTTTTTAGTGCCGAGTGTGAAAGATGAATACATGTATCAACCAGGTGGCTATATTAGCCGATTATTGGGTTCTGACCATAAGGGTGGTTTATCGGACTATCTACAAAATATGGGGTTAGCAGAATCAGTGAGTGCTGGCTTTTATGCCGCGCACAGTGATGAATATTCTCAGTTTTCGATGACCTTTAAACTCACTGAAAAAGGGTTGAGCGATCAAGATACCGTGCTAGCCAGTTTATTTGCGTACATCAACCTGATTAAAGAACAAGGGATCAATGAATTACAATATTCAGAGCAGAAAAAGAGCCTAGAGAATTACTTTAAGTTTTTACCAAAGAGTGCTGGTTTTAACTACGTAATGTCTTTGTCTGCCAATATGCAGCATTATCCTTTGCAAGACTTACTTTCTTATTCGTTCCGTTTAGATGCGTTTAATCCTCAATTTATTAAGCAGTTAGTTGGTTATTTAACACCTGAAAATAGTCGAGTGTTTGTGGTGTCACCTAATGCAGTGGTTACAAAAGCCATTCCTTTCTACCAAGGGCATTATGCGCAGGCGAAGATAAAAAAATCGCGTTTGCAGCAATGGTTAACCTCAGCGAAGACAATTCAATCAAAAATGATATTACCAATTAGTAATGATTGGTTACCTGAAAATTTAAGCTTAGTTAATGAACAAAAAAATAATCAAGCGGTAGCACTGGTCAAGGAGTCAGGTTTATCGGTGTGGTTTAAGCAAAGCCAATTAAAAGAGCCTAAAGGCATTTTAAACCTACAGCTCAACAACAACCTAAATGATCAAAGTCCTCAAGCTAGAGTGCAAATGAGTTTATTGTTAAATATTTTGCAAAAACAACTCTCTGAATTGAATTTTGTTACACAAGAAGCTGGCTTAAGCTTTTCCATTAGCAGCAATGAAGGTTTATTGATTACCACCAGTGGTTATAGCGACAAACAAATTAAATTATTACTGATGTTGTTAGATCATATTAAACAGATGTCAGTTGATCAGCAATCTCTGCGTCTTGCAAAACAAGAGTTGACACGTCGTTTCAATAATAAATCTAAAACAAAGGCAATGGACTTGGGCTTAGATGGATTTAGAAAAATTATTCGTCAACCATCTTGGTCTGACCAGACGCTATTATCTCAAATCGATACTGTAACCAGCGAGCAATTAGTTACCTTAGCTAAACAAATTTTTTCTCAATCTAGTGTGCGTTTATTAGCACTAGGTAATTTTTCAACATTAGATGTATTACAGTTGACTGCTAAATTGAAACTGAAAATAAAAATTCAGCCTAATGCTTTTTATCAAATCAAACGTGTTGATGCAGATCCTGAAAAAGGAGCATTAAACTTTATACGAGAGTCTGCATTAGAGGATGATGCTTTGGTTAGTGTGTATTTAGCAAAAAACCAAGATCCCACTTCATTAGCAAAAGCAGAGTTACTGAATAAACTACTTAAACCTGCTTTTTATGACCAAATTAGAACTCAAGAGCAATTGACGTACTCACCCTTTACTGCCAGTTTTGAAGTAAATGATAGTGTTGCTTTCGGGTTATTCACTCAAAGTCCAGCGATTGGAAGTGCCGCTTTATATGGACGTTTTAAAGCCTTTTTAGAAAGCTTTAAAACAACGTTAGCAGCAACAGATGAAAGTGACTTTGAGGACATTAAAAAAGCGCATATAGCTAATTACTTAGCTAAACCAAGTAATTTAAGTGGAGAATTTTCTTATATTATAAGTGAATGGATGAGCAATAAAGCCGCTATTGATACAAAAAGCGTACATGTTGCTATGTTGGAGTCGGTGACATTACAACAAGTACAACAATATTATGCTGATTTATTCTTTGATGAGACACAAACACAACAAGTTGTGGTACAGGTCAAAGGTAAAAAATTCAGTCAAGATAAAGCTTTAGACTTAACACCACAAGTGCTAATCACTAATGTAGATCAACTCCCTAAGCAATAAAAAAACCAATAAAAAATCATAAAAAGCATCGATCGTTAATGATTGATGCTTTTTTATTTTTTACAGATCTTATTCCCCATATACAACGTATTTGATACGGGCTTTGTTGCCATTAATTCTCTGCTAAACCTATCTACATGCTGGATTTATAAATAGCACGGATCAACTGTTAAAGTCCGCCTCTCAATATTACTTAACCTCGGCTAGAGACAATTAAACTTTTATATCAACAAGTTGAACTTGATACTTTACAGTACGGATTGATATTTTTGATCCTAAGTCGAGAGTGATTAACTCAAATGAAAAATAAATAAATGACAAAGAAGGATAGAAAAATGAAAAAATTGCTACTTACTACAGCGATCGCAATAACGATACCATTAGCCGCGCAAGCTCGAAGTGAGTTTGTTGAAGGTGATGCAACGCTTGCTGGGGAATCTGAATTAGGTGCAACTTTGACTACGGGTAATACGGATACTGCTTCGTTTAAAGGTCGTCTAGCATTGAAGCAAGAATTAGGAAATTGGGAAAATGATTATCTATTTGAAGGGTTATACAAAGAAGATGAAGACGAAGTAACAGCAAAACGTTATTTATTGGGTGCGCAAGGTGGTTATCAGCTTGATGACGTAAGTTATTTATTTGCTAATACCAATTATGAAGTTGACCCTTTTACTGGCTATGATTTTACTTCAACTACTGCGGCTGGTTACGGATATCGCTTTATCGATAACAATATCATGACTTTGAAAGCAGAATTAGGGCCTGGTTATATTTATCAAAAGCTTGATCGTGAGTCAGCATTGGAGGAAGGGCATGATAGTGAAGCCAATGCTGTTGCACATGGTGTAGTTGATTTTCAAATGAAAATTAGTAACTCTTCTAAATTCCAACAAAAATTTGTTGCTGATTGGGGAAGTAAAATAAACGGTCGTTCAGATACTTCATTAACCGCTAACATTATTGGTGCATTAGCAATGAAATTTGCAATTATTGTTCGTTATAACAGTAAACCGTTGGATGATAAAAAAAGCACGGATACTGAAACTAATATGACATTATTGTACGCATTCTAACAACCGCATCGCCGTTTTAATGAGTATTAATTGAGAGGCTAGCAATGCTAGCTTTCTCTTTTTCAGTGCTTTCTTCTCTGTAATTATTAGCATTGCTATTATCACTTTTCCTTTTATTTTTCTTGTAGCTAACGTTTTTTCCTTGTTATAGAACGGGTATACTCTGCGTTCATTTCATCCATAAGGTTTTTTATCTATGCGCCCAAGTAATCGAGCACCTGAACAACATCGTGATATCAAAATTACGCGCCACTATACTAATTATGCGGAAGGCTCTGTGCTAATTGAAGTAGGTAATACTAAGGTGTTATGTAATGCGACTGTTTCAAGCTCTGTACCGCGCTTTTTAAAAGGTAAAGGTAAAGGCTGGGTGACGGCTGAATACGCTATGTTGCCACGTGCGACACATAATCGTAATAATCGTGAAGCGGCGCAGGGAAAACAAGCTGGTCGTACATTAGAGATACAACGTTTAATTGCACGTTCTCTACGAGCAGCAGTAAACCTAAAGGCCTTAGGTGAAAACATGATCACCGTTGATTGTGATGTTATTCAGGCCGATGGGGGGACTCGTACCGCTTCAATTACAGGAGCTTGTATTGCTTTAGCTGACGCACTTAATTGGATGGTTGCTCAAGGTAAACTGAAAAAAAGCCCATTAAAACAGATGATAGCAGCAATTTCTGTTGGCATTTATAAAGGCTTGCCCGTATGTGATTTAGATTATGCGGAAGATACTAATGCAGAAACTGATATGAATGTTGTGATGACAGAAACCGGTGGCATGATAGAAATTCAAGGTACTGCTGAAGATGGCGCATTTAGTCATGAACAGTTATTAGCTATGTTAAGCTTGGCTAAAGGCGGTATTGAACAATTAGTGATGGAACAAAAACAAGCATTAAACATGGAGTAGAAAATGAAAGATTATCAAAAAGAATTTATTGAATTCGCAATTGAGAAACAAGTACTAAAATTTGGTGAATTTACCCTAAAATCTGGGCGTATTAGTCCGTATTTCTTTAATGCAGGTTTATTTAATTCAGGTCGAGATCTTGCGCGTTTAGGACGTTTTTATGCCGCTGCATTACAAGACTCTGGAATTGCTTATGATCTATTATTTGGGCCTGCTTATAAAGGGATCCCAATCGCGACAACAACTGCGGTTGCCTTATCTAATGATTATGATCTAGATGTGCCTTATTGCTTTAACCGTAAAGAAGCAAAAACACATGGTGAAGGCGGCAGTTTGGTCGGTTCAGAGCTAACAGGTAAGATTATGCTGGTGGATGATGTTATTACTGCCGGTACGGCTATTCGCGAGTCAATGGATATAATCAATGCAAATAATGCTCAACTTGCTGGTGTATTAATTGCGTTAGACCGCCAAGAAAAAGGTAAAGCTGAACTATCTGCTATTCAAGAAGTCGAGCGCGACTATGATGCAAAAGTGATTTCAATCGTGCAACTTACTGATGTAGTGAGCTACCTTGAAACCTTGCCTGAAATGCAACAACACTTGCAATCTGTCAAAGCTTACCGTGCTAAATATGGTATTTAGTTATTAGCTTGGCCATTCGATTAGCTATTAACTTTACGCACTAGCTTGATCCTTGATTTATAGTGAGTAAATAGCACTAAAAATAAAGGCAAAGTAATCAATTACCTTGCCTTTATTACTGTTATTTAATGCTTTTTCTGTTTTATCTGTGGTACATGCTAAATCTTAAATTGATTCACTGTTTTCTCCAGTTCAGTGGCTAATGAATCAACCATCTCACTGCATTTATCAATGTTGCCATAGCTTAATTGCATTTCAGTATAACCATCTTGTATATGTAACATATTGCGGTTTATCTCTTCTGTTACACTACTTTGTTGCTCAGCCGCGGTCGCTATTTGCTCGTTCATTTGGCTTATTTCTTGAATGCTATGAGTGATGAGTAAGATATCCTGCCCTGCTTGCTTAGCATCATCAACACTTTTATTGACCATTTCAATGCCGTTACTCATTGCCTTTTGTGCATCCTTAGAGCTTGATTGCAGCTCAGTGATCATCATCTCTATTTCATTAGTGGATTCTTTTGTTTGGAATGCCAAACTACGTACTTCATCAGCAACCACAGAGAAGCCTCTACCATAATCACCGGCTCGTGCGGCTTCAATCGCTGCATTGAGTGCTAATAGGTTAGTTTTCTCTGAAACCTCATTGATTACACTTAAAAATTTACCTATGTTGATCACTGAGCCATTTAAATTGTCGATCACCGTTGATGCATTGCGTAATTCGATAGATAAGTTACTGATATTTTGAATCGTTTCTTCCACTTCCCGATTACCATCTTGACTCTGAGTATTGGCTTTTTCTGTTTCGCTTGATGCATGTATTGCATTACGCGCAATATCATTAACGGTGCTGCTCATCTCCGTAGTGGCAGTAACGACTTGTGTCACCTGTTCAGTGCCACTATTTATGTTACCTTCGATAATATGATTACTTTTAATGTTTTCAGCTAAATTACTTTTTAATGCAGTAGAAGTATGTTGAATTTTATTGACTAGTCCTTGTAGATGTTTAACCAACTTATTTATTGTTAGTCCTATTTCACCTAATTCATCTTTACTATTTACGTCGATACGCAGAGTGAGGTCGTTATCCGTTGTAATGCTAATGAGCTTACTAGTAATTTCATGGATACCTTTATTTAATTGGCTAGTAATATAAAAAGACAGTAATAGTATCAGTACAAATGAAATTAAAATAATGATCAAAAGTGAAAATAAATAGGCTTCTTTATCATTTACAAGTAATTGATTATGTTCACGTAAATTTTCAAGTAGTGCCACTTCGACCGTTTTTAATAAGTTTATTTTTTGAGTGATCGTATCAAACCAAACCTTTGGGTCAGTATTAAAAGCACCTTTCTCAAAGTTATCTAGTGCAAGGTTTTCATAGTCTTTTACATTTTTTAAAGCTTGCTCTGTGAGGTTGTTTTGGTAAATGGCGAGTTGTTCCGTTGTTGCATGTGCTTTGAATTTATCTAGGTAAACGTCTTGCTCTGCTAATAAGCTAATAAATTTTTGTAATAATACAGGGGTAAAATGATCGATAGAGAAAACATTACTGAGTACTGCCCGTTCTATACCCGCACGTTCTTTATGTTGTAAAAAACTACCAACCGTAACAGCAGATATAGCCAGTTTCGAATTTTCATTTTCATTGGCTGTGTTATTGATAATGGATAGCAGTAGCGCATTTAGGTTTGAATAAAAAGCGACTTCATCGCTAACGCTGATAGACAAGCTATCAATCTGTTGGCGTAAACTAGGTAGTTTATCTAATTGCTGATTCACTTTGTTAAAGAGGGTCGTTAATTGTGGCGTAAGTGATACTGAGGTTATAAAAGCTTGTAAGTCTCTATTTTTTTGATCAGTGGTTTGACGATGCTGTTTGATTGTTTGTTGAAATTGTTCACCTTTTGAAGATAGGTAACCAGCCGATGCACCACGTTCTTTTTGCAGTTCATGAACCAAGAGCGAGCTTACCGCAGCAGAGTCTGTGAGTACTAACATTTTTTCTAGCATCACTTTTTCTTGATAAGCCTGCATAGAGTAATAACCTGCAAAGCTGATAAAGCCAACCAGGGGTAATAAAGTAAGAGCAAAAAGTTTACCGCGAATTGAAATATTATTGATCAAAAAAAGCATGTTTTATCCCCGCTGAAATAAGTATGTTTTAACAGTAGGGTAAAAAGTAAATTTTTCAACAAATAGGTCAAAAAATGTTATTTAATAGTAACAAAAGAGAGGTAGGTAGGTTTTGCTGGCTGATAGTAATAATTTTGTAAAACAGCTGATCAATATTATTTAGATTCAAATAATAAATACATCACTTATGTGTAATAAATTTCACAAAGCGATCTGTCATTTGACCTGATTTTTGCCTTAAATTAATTTTTTCTAGGTAATACTCAATCGCCTAGCTAATGGAAGTCATATAATAAAAAATGCCACTGAGAAATAATCATCAGTGGCGTTGTAAAATAAATCAATGTAACTATTTGTTAATTATATTATTTACTAGTTAGCGCTTACGCTTTGGTAGCATTTACCTTTAAAGCTTTATCTTCGTCAAATTCAGGAACCTTTTCATGTTCGCTGGCAATGAATGAATAAATTACCGGTAAAATAAACAGAGTAAATAAGGTACCGATCGATAAACCGGCCACAATGACGACACCAATACCGAAGCGGCTAACTGCACCTGCACCGGTTGCAAATAAAAGTGGGACCAATCCAGCTACCATTGCGGCGGTGGTCATTAAAATAGGACGTAAACGAACTGCAGCGGCTATTTTTACTGCTTCTATCTTATTCAAACCATGGTGTAACTGCTCTTCTTTTGCTACTTCAGCAATTAAAATACCATGCTTAGTAATCAAGCCAACTAAGGTTATCAAACCTACCTGAGTATAGATATTCATTGTGGCGGCGCCCCAAGCAAGTACAACTAGCGCACCACTAATTGCTAACGGAACCGTCATTAGAATCACCAATGGATCTCGAATACTTTCAAATTGACTTGCAAGTACTAAGAAAATGATGAACAAAGCAAGTAGGAAAGTGACATATAAAGCGCCGCCTTCTGTTACGAACTGACGTGCTTCACCGAGGTAATCGTGGCGGTAACCCTGTGGTAGTTTAGTGGTCGATAATTCTTCAAAGAAGGTTATCGCTTCACCCATAGTGCTACCAGGGGCTAACACAGCGCCGATTGTTGCACTATTAAGTTGATTAAAGTGCGGTAAAGAACGCGGTTCTGCCGTGATATCAATACTAATCAACTCACTTAACGGTACCATGTCATCATTTTGTGCTCGCACAAAAAAGTCACCTAGTTTATCTGGTGATAAACGATATTTACGCTCAACTTGTGCAATCACCTCATAGCTTCGCCCATCTAAATCGATACGATTTAAATATCCATCACTTAATAAGGTGCCTAGGGTAATACCGATATCTTGCATCGTGATCCCGTAGGCTCCTGCTTTATCGCGGTCGATACTGATATTCATCGTCGCTGAGTCAAAGGCAAGATCGAGCTCTGAATAAACAAAAGTAGAGTTAGCTTGTGTTGCGGCTAATACATCGCTGGCAATACTCACTAAACTTTGGAATGGATTAGACGTTGTTATTACAAATTGTACTGGTAAACCACCTGATGAACCTGGTAATTCAGGCATTTGAAACGCTGTTGTTGCCACTGATGGAATAGCGTTGAATGCAGGTGTCATGGCCGCTGAAAGTTGTTTTGGATCCTTGTCTCGTTGACTCCATGTTTTCATGATAGCGATACCAAATGCTTGGTTAGCATTAGGAATACCAGACATGGCTAAGCTACTCTCTACCTCTGGCTGATCTGAAATGATATCAGTGACCAAACGCATACTGTTTTCAATAAAGTCTAAATTCGCATTCGCAGGTGCTTTAGACATCATCATCAATGCACCTTTATCTTCACTTGGCGCTAGTTCAGAAGGAATATATTTAAATAGCATTGGCAGTGAAGCAAAAACCAGTAATGCAAAAATAATCACAGCAGGGCGACGTAACATTAGGATGTTTAATGCACGGCTGTATTTATTAGTTAACCCAGTTAAGACAGAATCCACAGTACGCTCAAAACGATTTGGCTTATGATTAATTTTCAACATTTTACTACACATCATAGGTGATAATGTGAGTGCCACGATGCCCGATACAAATACCGCGCCAGCCAGAGTCAAAGCAAATTCTGTAAATAATGAACCTGTAATCCCCCCCATTAAAGCGATAGGTGCATATACTGCGGCTAATGTAATGGTCATAGAAATAACCGGAACCGCAATTTCACGCGTACCAATAATAGCTGCACGGAAAGGTTCTTCACCTGCTTTGATATGACGGTCAATATTTTCTACCACAACAATCGCATCATCGACCACCAAACCAATGGCTAATACCATCGCTAACAACGTCATGAGATTGATGGTAAAACCAAATATTTGCATTACAACAGCCACACCAATTAGCGATAGCGGAATGGTAATGATTGGAATGATAACGGCACGCCAAGAACCTAAGAATAAGATCATTACGATCAATACAATTAAGCCTGCTTCAGCGATAGTTTTTATTACTTCATTAATTGACTCTTCGATGGCAATGGTAGAGTCATACAATACTTTCATTTTAATTGAGCTTGGATTGCTGGCATCTAAAGCCGGTAGCATGAGCCTTACATCTGCTGTTATATCAAGTGGGTTTGCCGTGGGTGCTGCGTCAATGGCAACGACTACCGCATCATCACCATTAGCCATTGCACGGTAAGTATCGTGGCTTTTTTCAAGTGATACACGCGCTATATCTTGCAAATGAATGGTCTTTCCGTTTTCACGTGTTGCAATGATCAGGTTTTCTAGTTCGGCTGCATTTTTAACTTGAGTTTCAGCGCTACCGTTAAATAGAGTGAAATAACCCATCGCCTGACCAGAGGCCGACTGAATATTATTAGCCTGTAATATAGTCACAACTTCAGCGGTACTTAATCCAAAACCGGCCATTCGTTCAGGGTCTAACCAAATTCGTAAAGCAAACTTAGTACCACCATATAAGTTAACCTTAGCAACACCATTAATACTAAATAATTGCGGCTTAACAACGCGTTCTAGGTAATCGGTGATTTGACTAGAATTTAAATTGTCGCTTGAGAAAGCAATGTAGATAACTGAAGTGGTAGAGCCTGTACTGACATCAATAGTAGGATCTTCTGCTTCACTAGGTAGCTGTGAACTTACACTGTTTACTTTTGCTAGAATATCTGCAACAGCTCCACTAGGTTCTGTATTAAGTTTCATATTCACAGTAATAGTTGAGCTACCCATAAAACTTTGTGAGCTGATAAAATCGATATTATCGGCCTGTGCAATAGCTTGTTCAATAGGTTGAGTAATAAAGCCCTGTATTAAGTCTGCATTTGCACCATAGTAGCTGGTGGTTACTTTAACCACAGTATTGGTCATATTTGGGTATTCGCGTACCTGCATTTTAGTCAGTGCTTGAATGCCTAATAAGACAAGAAGCAAACTCAGAGAGATGGCTAAAACGGGACGCTTTATAAAAATATCTGTAAATTTCATACCATCACCTACAATGCTGGAAGAACAGAAGGAGTATTAAGGGCTTGTGATTCAACGAGTTTAACTCGTGAGCCATTACTTAAACGAACTTGACCGCTAGTTGCAATCACATCGTTTTCTTTTAATCCCGTTAAAACATGTACTTTGTCTTCTTTACTTTTACCTAGTGTCACGATTTGTTGTTTCGCTTGTAAGAACGTTTTTCCATCGTCTGTTGTTTGTTCTGTTATCACGTAAACAGTTTCACCATAAAGTGTGTAATTAATGGCAGTTGAAGGAATGATTATTTGTTTTTCAACAGTGGGTAAAATGATATTCGCTTTAGCGAACATACCTGAACGCAGTATTTGTTCATCATTTGGGATTGATGCTTGTATTTGAATAACACCACTTTGATAGTTAACGGCAGGTTCAATAGCAGAGATAACACCGGTAAAAGAAGTATCAGGTCGTGCATCAACAAATACATTCATTGCTTGACCAATATGCACTTTATTGAGGTCATTTTGAGCAATGGTAAAACGCATTTGCATGCGACTAATATTTTCTAAACGAACAATATCTGTACCACTTGCAAGATATTGACCTAAAAACACATTACGTAATCCAGCAATGCCTGAGAAGGGAGCTCGAACGGTACGAAGGCTGATGGTTGCTTGGTAACTTTCTATTTCACCTTGTAAAGCAAGAAATTCCGCTTCTGCATCATCTACTTGCCCCTGTGAAACAGAACCTCTTGTAGATAATGATTTCATTCGTTTGTAGTTACGTTCAACAGCTGGCATACGACCTTTTGCAGCTTTTAAGTTAGCTTGTTCTACTTCGCTATTTAGATAGATGATAGGATCGTCTTTTTGTAGGTTTTGACCTGATGTGAAGTTGATTTTAGTCACTTTACCGGCCACTTCATTGGCAACAGTTACGCCTTGAATAGGCTCAATAAACCCAATAGCACGTAAATGAGGAGTCCAATCTTCCAATTTAACCGTTGTGGATGTCACTGGGAATTCAGGAATAGGGCGAGAAGCAAGAAACTCTTTAATTTTCTGCGCTTTAAACATGTTAAAGCCGATAACACTGCCAAATACGAGTATCGCCAAAATGATGGCTGAAGCTATCCATTTTTTCATTATGTTAGTCCTGTTGGTTAAAATTTGGGTTTTGAATAATCGCCCATGAAGCTTCTCTCACTTGATCTAACTGTTGTTGATCAAAAGTAAGCTCATTGCGTATTATTCTTTTTGCTAGGTTAATTGAAGTATCAAAGCTGACTGCCATTAAGGCTAAGAGCTGCCAATCTAAAAATCGTGCTGTTGTGATGCCTTGTTGGTAAAAATCAATAAGACGCTTAAAGGCAATATCGTCCAATAACGTTATTTGTGCTTGGTTGATATTAGGGACGCAATGTAGCATTTCGATGACAATCAGACGTTTCGGGTTTGCTAGTACCGCATCAAAGACATTATTCCACATCAAATCGTACTTTTGTTTCGCAGTGAAGCTATCTTGCCAACCAGTAAAAACATCATTAGCGGCTTCTTTGCGAATAAACACTTGAAGGGCATCCATTAATGCCTCTTTATTTTCAAAATAACGATAGATAGTGCCTGCTGCAACGCCCGCTGTTTCTGCTAAATGATGCATCGAGAAGGCATAAAAACCATGTTGTGCAAGAATACTTTCTGCTGCATTTAGAATTTGAGTACGTTTATCCATAGTTCTACAATTAAAAATGAATGAATGTTCATTATCGTTTAATAGCGCGTTATTGCAATAAAAAATCTAAATATTTCTAAAATAAACCTATATCCAATAAACCCATATCCAACAACTCTTTATGATTCGATACCTTCATAGGTAACTTTTTAGGTGTGTTGAGTTAGGTGCATTGATAAGTGAATAGATACGTTGCTATTTCTATTTCGGTTTTGTTTTAAAGCAAATAATTTCAGCGTGCGATAAATAAAACCAAGCAAAGCGGCTATTCCTATATAAGTTGGTTCTTAATTTATCTGTGATGTCATTAGTGTTGTAATCATTCACTAGCGAAGTACCTCTACTACCTCAGTTTGAGGTTAGATCCTGAAGGCTAAAAATCAGAGACTAGCTTTCAGTTAAAAGATAAGTAGAATCAAACTGCTTTTTATTTTTTTAGGAAATGTCATGAAATTAAATCCAGGACAAGATGCCGCTGTCAAAATGATCTCCGGACCTTGTTTGGTGCTTGCTGGTGCAGGCAGTGGTAAAACCCGCGTTATAACCAATAAAATCGCCTATTTAGTACAGCATTGTGATTACCAGGCAAAAAACATTGTGGCGGTAACGTTTACTAATAAAGCCGCTCGAGAAATGAAAGAGCGCGTTAGTCAAACCTTAGGGCGAAAAGAGTCGCGTGGGTTGATGGTATCTACTTTTCATTCATTGGGTCTAGAGATTATTAAGCGTGAAGTGAAAACACTGGGTATGAAAGCTGGTTTCACTTTGTTTGATGATCAAGATACGTTAGCGTTATTAAAAGAACTCACTGAAAAACAACTCAAAGAAGATACTGATCTTTTAAAAGCGTTAGTGACACAAATCTCAAATTGGAAGAATGCATTAATATTGCCGCCTCAAGCGATTAAACAAGCAAAAGGTGAGCGTGATGTTATTTTTGCCCATTGCTACGATTTATATCAACGTCAGCTAAAAGCCTACAATGCCTTAGATTTCGATGATCTTATTGTTTTGCCAACTTTATTACTGAAACATAAAGAAGAGGTGCGCTTACGTTGGCAGAAAAAAATTCGCTATTTATTAGTGGATGAGTATCAGGATACAAATACTAGTCAGTATGAATTAATTAAATCCTTGGTGGGTGAACGTGCCCGCTTCACTGTGGTAGGGGATGATGATCAATCTATCTATTCTTGGCGTGGTGCTCGACCAGAAAACTTAGTACTTCTACAAAGGGATTTTCCACAATTAAAGGTGATTAAACTAGAACAAAACTATCGATCTAGCCAACGGGTGTTAAAAGCGGCCAATGTATTAATTGCTAATAATCCGCATGAATTTGATAAACGCTTATTTAGCGAATTAGCCTATGGAGAGTCAATCAAAGTTTTATTTGCTAAAAATGAACAACATGAGGCTGAACGGGTGGTGATGGAGTTATCGGGCCATAAGTTTATGAATGGCGCCAACTTTAAAGACTATGCCGTACTGTATCGAGGTAATCATCAAAGTCGTTTATTAGAAAAAGTGATGATGGAAAATCGTATTCCCTACAAAATAAGCGGTGGTACTTCCTTTTTCGCGCGTAGTGAAGTGAAAGACATCATGGCGTATTTAAAGCTTTTAGTTAATCATGATGATGAAAATGCCTTTATTCGTGTGGTCAATAAACCACCCAGAGGCATTGGTGCCGTGAGTCGCGAAAAGTTAGGTAATTATGCTAATTTACGTCATATCAGTATGTTTGCTGCAAGCTTTGAAATTGGTTTAGAGCAAACCTTGAATGGCAAGGGGCTTCAGTCTGTACAAGCTTTTACAAAGTGGTTAGTTGAATTAAATCACCGTTTGAAGACAGAAGATGATATTGATGTCGTCCGCGACTTAATTCGTGATATAGGTTACGAAGACTGGTTGTATGAAAGTAGCCCGAGCCCGAAGGCGGCTGAAATGCAAATGAAGAACGTGTCGACATTATTCAAATGGGTCACTGAAATGCTCAAGGGTGATGATCTTGATGAAGAGATGACACTAGAGCAAGTGGTTGCACGTCTTACTCTACGTGATATGTTATCTCGTAATGAAAGTGAAGAAGAATTAGATCAAGTACAGTTGATGACCTTGCATGCATCGAAAGGACTAGAGTTTCCTTACGTATATATGATTGGTATGGAAGAAGGGTTATTACCACATCAGGTCAGTATCGATGAAGATAATGTAGAAGAGGAGCGACGTTTAGCGTATGTCGGTATTACGCGAGCACAAAAGGAATTAACTTTTACTTTAGCTAAGGAACGAAGTCAGTATGGTGAGGTCATTAAACCAACACCGAGTCGTTTTTTAAATGAATTACCACAGGAAGATGTGGAATGGGAAAGTGGGCCTAAAAAACGTACTGATGAGCAAAAGAAACAATTAGCAGATAAAGGGATTGCAAGTTTGAAAGCATTATTTGATTAATAGTCTATACGATGAAAATTATAAAATTTGATAGTTAAAAACTACTTTAAATAGGTTTTAACTATCACTTTGCAAATAATAAACGATTTTAACTATTATCGTTTATTTTGCATAATAACTCCATCGCAGCAAGCAACAGCTTGTTAGCAAACTTAAAACTACAATTGATAATTATTAGGAGCTACAAATGTTAGATAATATCGAAGGTCAAAGCGTACCAAATGTTACTTTTCCAACTCGTCAAGGTGATGAATGGGTAAATGTTTCAACTGATCAATTATTCAAAGGTAAAACAGTTGTTGTATTTGCATTGCCTGGTGCCTTCACTCCAACATGTTCTTCTACACATTTACCACGTTACAACGAGTTAGCGGGTGTATTTAAAAAGAATGGTGTAGACGATATTGTTTGTCTAAGTGTGAATGATACCTTTGTAATGAATGCATGGCTTGCAGATCAAGAAGCTGAAAATATTACTGTTGTTCCAGATGGTACTGGTGCATTTGCTGAAGGTATGGGCATGTTAGTCGATAAGAGTGATATCGGTTTTGGCAAGCGTAGCTGGCGTTACAGTATGCTGGTCAAAGATGGCGTGATTGAAAAAATGTTCATCGAGCCAAACCAGCCGGGCGACCCGTTTGAAGTATCTGATGCGGATACTATGTTGAACTACATTAACCCAAATGCTAAAGCACCAGCTGCGGTAACTATCTTTACTAAACCTGGTTGTCCTTTCTGTGCAAAAGCGAAAGCAGCACTTAAAGAGAACGGTATTGGTTTTGAAGAAGTTGTTTTAGGTACTGATGCAACTAGCGTAACGCTAAAAGCTGTATCAGGACAAACGACAGTGCCACAAATTTTTGTAGATGGTAAGCATCTTGGTGATAGTGAAGCAGCTATAGCCTACGCAAATAGCTAGTTGACTAAGTAATTAGTTTAATAGCGCATGTTGAATTTCTGACATGCGCTTTTTTTAAATCCAAAATTCAATAAATCAACAAAAATCGGGAAACAATATGAAGCAAATTAATGTACAAGTTGCCGTTATCGGTGGTGGCACAGCTGGTTTAGCAGCTTACCGAGCAGCTAAAGAAAAAACAGACTCAGTGGTATTAATTGAAGGTGGAAAATTTGGAACTACCTGTGCTCGTGTTGGTTGTATGCCAAGCAAACTGTTAATTGCAGCTGCCGAAGCGGCACATAGTGCTGCGCATACTGAACCCTTTGGTGTATTTGTTGATGGTGATGTTCGCGTTGACGGTAAAAAAGTGATGCAACGTGTACGTGATGAGCGTGATCGTTTTGTTGGTTTTGTTGTTGAAGCGGTTGATGAAATTAATGCTGATGAAAAATTAATTGGTAAAGCAACGTTTATATCAGAAACACAATTACAGATAGACGATCATACAATTGTTAATGCAGAGCGTATTGTTATTGCAACAGGATCTCGTCCAAGTTATCCACCCGTTTGGAATGACCTTGGTGATAAGCTAGTTGTTAATGATGATGTATTTGATTGGATGGATTTACCAAAATCAGTAGCAGTATTTGGCCCTGGTGTGATTGGATTAGAATTAGGGCAGTCGTTACATCGTTTAGGTGTTGAAGTCTTAATGTTTGGAATGGGTGGGCAAGTAGGTCCCTTTACCGATCCTGAAGTCATGGCTTATGCAGAAAAAGCGTTTAGCGATGAATTTTATTTAGATGCCGACGCGAATGTAAAAAATATGCAACGTAAAGGTGAGTTAGTTGAAATCACTTATATTGATAAACAAGGTGTTGAACAAATTAAAGAAGTTGAATATGTACTCGCAGCAACCGGACGTCGTCCAAATGTTGATAACTTAGGTTTAGAGAATATTCAACTAGAAAGTGATGGTCGTGGTGTACCGATTGCGGACCCTTATACAATGCAAACCTCTGTGCAGACCATTTTTATTGCTGGTGATGCGAGTAATCAAATTCCATTATTACATGAAGCGGCAGACCAAGGTAAAATTGCAGGCAGTAATGCGGGCGTTTACCCAAATATTCGTGTCGGTTTACGTCGTTCATCAATCGCTGCTGTGTTTACCGATCCACAATTAGCGATGGTTGGCCTTAGTCATAAACAGATAACAGAGAAGTTTTCTGGTTGTGGGTGTTTTGAAACAGGTAGTGTCTCCTTTGAAAACCAAGGTCGTAGCCGCGTCATGTTAAAGAATAAAGGGCTATTAAACCTTTACGGTGAACAAGGTACAGGTCGCTTTTTAGGGGCTGAAATTATTGGTCCACAAGCTGAACATCTTGCGCACCTTTTAGCTTGGGCACATCAGAACCGTATGACTATATCGCAAATGTTAGATATGCCTTTCTACCATCCGGTTATTGAAGAAGGAGTGAGAACGGCGTTGCGTGATTTGAATGCTAAATTAAAACTAGGCTCGGCAATGATCAGCGAGTGTATGGAATGTGGTCCGGGTTGTTAATTGACAACAACCAGTCATGTTATCTGTTAGCAAAAAACGGTTAGTGAGAGTTAACCGTTTTTTTACGGGGGATAGCTGAGATAACCTTTAACTGGTGAGCTTTGCTGATTTAGGGGAATAAATAAGTGAGGATAAAACCGATAAATATCACTAAACCCACATAGTTGTTATCTAGAAAAGCTTTAAAACAGGCTTTTTCATCGCGACTTTTAATGCTTTTTTGTTGCTGTAAAAAGAGCAAACCTGCCACCACTAAAGCCCCATAATAAAGCCAATTTAGATTTTCTATGAGGCCCACAATAATTAACAATATTAAGGTCATAATTTGTAATAGAGCAATAATTAACTTGTCATATTGCCCAAATAAGATGGCGGTGGATTTTATGCCTATTTTAAGATCATCTTCTTTATCAACCATGCCGTACATAGTGTCATAGGCGACAGTCCAGGTAATATTTGCAATAAACAGAAGCCAAATAGTATTAGATAATGTATTTGCTTGCGCTGCGTAAGCCATTGGTATCGACCAACTAAAAGCAAGCCCTAATACAAATTGAGGTACATGGGTAAAACGCTTCATAAAGGGATAAATAAACGCAAGAAACAAACCGATAACAGACAGTTGAATGGTTAAATTATTTTGCGTTAGTACCAATAAAAAAGAACATAAAGATAACCCTAAAAATAAATATACGGCCTCTTTGCTGGTGGCTCTTCCTGAAGGTAATGGACGGTTTTTGGTTCGAGTGACAAATCCATCCACTTTTCTATCGGCAAAGTCATTGATTACACAGCCTGCGCTGCGCATAAAAAACACACCCAGACAAAAAACAATCAAAACATTTATATCTGGTAAGCCTTGCGCTGCCATCCACAATGCCCATAAAGTAGGCCATAACAAAAGCAAGGTACCAATTGGTTTATCAACACGCATTAACTCTAAAAAAGCTTGACGTTTAGCTGGGGTCAAATATGCGGTCATGAGTAAATTCCTGAAGCAGGTAAAAATACTTCACTAACGAGTAAGGGTTTATTTTCAATATAAAAAATAGAGCGTCTTGCCCATAAAGAATGTTCGCAAGGTTGTTGTAATGAGGCGCAATACAGATGTAATGGAGAACCAACTGTAAATTCAGCAATTTCAATATTACTGCGTTGTAATGTTTTATCTTGAAATATAACTCTCCCTAAGGGTTCAGTTCCAAGATTAGCTAAGTTTTGTTGTTTGTCTGATAGTGTACTGTAAGGGATTTCTGTTTGCGCGAAGACATTAGGTATACCATCACAATATAAAAGGACTTCTCGGACTAAAACTTGTTCTGGTACGGGAAAATGTGGGGAAAGTGTTGCTTGTTCGGCATTTGTATTAAGCTGTTGCTTAACCTCTACCGTAAACTCTTGGCATTTTTTTTCAAGTTTCTTAGTCAAAGATGTTTCATCTAATAACCACGACAGAATGTATTTGGTACAATTTTGCGATTTACTATTTTCTTGCCATTGAGTTGATGACGCAATGTTAAGCATTTGATTAAACATACAAACCTTTAATTTAAAAAACCAGTTATTTTATCTGCCCACATCAAGCAAACACTTTATTATTAAGCTATTATACCTGCTGCCAATCAAGATGCACTATTCAGTCCAAAACAAGGCGTAATATGGTGACAATGGACCCAGTATAGGTTTCCGAGTTAGTGACTCACAGGGGAGGCCGTGCAGCAAATGTCTTAGTTGTTTTGAAATATCGATTTAACCCATTAGATCTTCAACCTTATGCCTTGCTGATTTTGGTATCTCGAATGGTAATGGGTATATACTGTTCAAAAATATTAACATCTTTCCTTGAAGGAATTAACTATGCTTAAAAAAGTGTTTTTGTGTGTGCTTTATTTTGCACTACTTGCACCGCTTACCTCGGTAGTTGCTGAAGAGGAAGAAGGGCAACAAGCCCCTGATTATCAATATTTCGCATTGAGCCCAGATATTATCACTAACTATATTAAACCCGGAAAACGTTTAGGTTACGTACGCTTACGTGTTGATTTAATGGTTAAATCGAGCACTGCTTATGAGCAGGTAGAAATGAATGCGCCATTAATTAGGGATCGTATTATTACTATTTTTGGCGAACAAAATGAAAGCCAAATCAAATCTAATAGCGAGCGTGATGCGATCAGGCAACGTTGTTTAACAGAGGTAAATGATGTGCTGTTTGAATTTATTGGTACCAGACCCGTTGAAAACCTACTCTTCACTAAGTATTTAGAGCAATAAATTTACGATCTAATGTGACATTTTCCTTGGTCGTATATTTATAGTTTGAGTTTATGACAAACTGCTGCCAATGTAAGCCCCGCTAATAGACCTATTAAGTGTGCATAATTTGCAACATTAGCGGGTAATAAGTCCACAAACCCTAAGATTAACCAGCCTAATAAAAAAACAAACATACTATTGGGTAAATGTACCTGACTTTGTTTGTTTAATTGCCCAGTTAACCAACAGTAACCTACTAGTCCATAAACGACGCCACTTAGACCACCAAAGTAGGGTCCAACTAAAAAGAATTGAGCCAAATTTGATGCAATTGCTGAAAATAAAAATAAAAAAATTAGGCGTTGTTTACCGTGTTGCTTTTCTATTAAGCCTGCGAGTTGCCACCACCATAATAAATTGAACACTATATGTAATAGACTGAAGTGTAAAAAAGCAGGGGTAATAAATCGCCAGCTTTCAATATAGTCAAAAGGCTGTTGTCTGAAGAAGGCAAAAAGTGAGTTCATTGGATTAAAAACATTAAACGCAGTAAGTGCATAAATAATTATGCAGATTATAAAAATACTGTGAGTGAACAGCCCACCATGATTTTTGAAGTTAGATAACAAGCTCACATTGGCATAAGCTAACTGCGATGATGCTGGTTCGGTTTTACCGGTTTTCCAACTTGCTGATAAGTATTTGCTTTGATTTGGGTTATCCAAAAATAATGCCAGCTCAAGTTTTGCTTGCGCTAATTGGTTTTTGTTTTTAATCATTATTGGATATTGGAATTCACTTTGTTCAATAATATTGGTGATGTTTTGGCTGCTTAAAAAATCAGAAAATGCCTGTGCAATACGTAAATGCTCAAAACGGTGTAACTCAATCATAATAAGTCCTCTAAAATCGAAGCTTTTAGCATAACGGATCTAAGGGACTGGATCGAATGAATTAAGTAAGGATCTTTTTGTTAGTTTATTTTGTGATTTTTTATTGATTTAATGATAGAACAAGCTAAATTGAATGATACCTCTAATAAAAAAAGGATAATATGATGAAGAAAAAATATACGCGTGGTTTACTTCTTGCTGCATCATTGTTTTTATTACCGGCTAGTTTCCAATCTGTGTTAGCTGCCGATCTTAATAGCAAGGTGTCATCTAGTCTTGATAAGAGTAGTACAGTAACTCAGAAAGCAAAAACAACGGTTGCTAGTGAGAAGAAAAAAGTGACTTCAACTACTGCTGCTGTTGGAAAATTATCAAAAATAGATCTTAACAGTGCCAGTGTTAAACAATTAACGACAATTAATGGAATAGGTGATAAAACAGCACAAGCCATTGTTGATTACCGCAAAAAAAATGGTAATTACACTAATTTAAAAGATCTGGTTAACGTTAAAGGTATTGGCGCAACGACATTACAAAAAATTATGCCTTATCTAAGCTTATAGTTCCTCAATTGATAACTCCTCTATTTATTACTCATCGATAAGGTATAAATCGTAACAAGGGTGTTACGATTTATACCTTTTATCATTCAAGATGATAAAGTTAACAGGTAGAATTTATGCTGATAACGCATCTTGAAATCAGATTAATCCCTTTCGTTTTATTTTTTATTTTTAATAACCTTAGTAGTAGGTAATTTATGACAATTTTAGTGACTGGCGGTGCTGGTTATATTGGTTCACATACGGTGGTTGAGCTATTAGAGAAAGATCAACAAGTTATTATTGTAGATAACTTATGTAATTCTTCGCAAGAATCATTAAATAGAGTTGAAAAAATTACAGGTAAAGCACCTGTCTTTTATCAAGGAGATATCTTAGATAAAGATTTTTTGGATGATGTATTTCGCCAACATACTATTGATTCTGTTATTCACTTTGCAGGCTTGAAAGCAGTAGGGGAATCAGTCGCCAAACCTATTTCTTATTATCAAACTAATGTACAAGGCACCTTGACTCTTTTAGATGCAATGAAAGATGCCGGCGTATTTAAATTAGTGTTTAGCTCTTCAGCAACCGTTTATGGTGATCCTGCCTCTTTACCGATCAGAGAAGACTTTCAAGTAGGGGGGACAACTAATCCATACGGTACATCAAAATTAATGGTTGAAATGGTATTAGCTGATGTTGCCAAGTCTGATCCTCGTTGGGCGTTTGTTATTTTACGTTACTTTAATCCTGTTGGTGCTCATCTATCTGGTTTAATAGGTGAAGATCCTAATGGTATTCCAAACAATCTATTGCCTTATATTTCGCAAGTTGGGGTAGGAAAACTGAAAGCCTTAGCTATATTTGGTGATGATTATGATACGCCGGATGGTACAGGTGTTCGTGATTATATTCATGTTGTAGACTTAGCGTTGGGGCACTTAAAAGCATTGCATCGCATACAAAGTGACACAGGGGTGTTCATTTATAATCTAGGTACTGGGAATGGCTATTCTGTGTTTGATATGATCAACGCTTTTGAAACGGCTAGTGGTAAAACTCTCCCATACAAGATTTCACCACGTCGTGAAGGGGATATTGCAGCCTGTTATGCCGCACCTGAAAAAGCGTTAGCAGAATTAAATTGGCAAGCTGAGCGTGGCTTAGATGAGATGATGCAAGATACATGGCGCTGGCAATCAAATAACCCTAATGGGTATAAGACATAATTAGTTATAAGCATATTTAGCGTTTACATTTTATCGCTGTGATGTTTTAAGGTGTAAACGCATTAAGAAAATAAGTCGCTTATTTCATTGTGTCATGGCGGTTTAAAAGCTATGCGTTTTAACCCTTATTACCGCTTACTAATACTTTGTTTTTACCGCTTTTTTTGGCTTCAGATAAACATTGCTCTACTCGGTTAATTAATGCGCTGCTTTTCACCTCATTTTGGTAAGTTGCTACGCCAATACTGACAGTAATATTAATAATATCTTGAAGATATTCCACACATAATAGCTCACTTTTAGCACGGATCATCTCAGCGACTTGCTTAGCGATGACATCATTACTATTGTTTAATAATATAATAAACTCTTCTCCGCCCCAGCGCGCAACAGTATCTGTTTTACGAATACAGTCACTCAACTTATTCGCAAGTTTTTTGAGGACAACATCACCCCCTGTTTGGGTATGTTGCTCATTAATAAGTTTAAAATTATCGATATTAATTAATAAAATAGAGAATGATTCTTTTTCTGCACATTGAGTAACAAGTACGTTAGAAAGTAGTTCATTAAAATGGCGTCTAGTGTATAAGTTGGTTAATTCATCAATCTCTGATAACTGTTTTAATTTAGAGCTTTGATCGCTATTTTGTATTATCCAGTTGTTAATACCTATAGATACCAATATAAAGCCAATCATTTGACCTATATCTTTGAATAAGACTTTGAGCAACCAAGGTTGAACAAATATTTCATCGAGAGTTGTAGTTAATAGGGTGACAAAAAGAAAGAAAAATCCGCTCATTAAGTACTTATGTACTTCACGGTTATGCTTAACTTTATTTAATTGAATCAATAATAAGAATAGCGTAATGGCAATAACAGACTTAAAGAATATGTCATAAAAGTCTATTTTATAGACAGTTGGGAAGATCCACGCTTGTAGGGCAATGTAGGCGATAACAAAAAAATACAGTGGATTAAGGGCTTTATTTTTTATCAATTAATTTTTATCTCTTGTGATTATATAATGATCTAGTTTAGTTAATATTGATGATAAATAAATATTTCTATATAACCTACTATAATTGCGTTTTTTAGTAAATAAATGAAGGTGTTAATCGTAGGAATTCTGTAATTCCATTATTAGTCCTTTATTTCTGTCCACTATCTCTTTATCATTAACGATCCGTTTTTTAGATGGTTTTTTCCGATGCCTAAAGTGACTCAGCAAGATATATCAACAAGTTTTGGTCGTAATATTATTGACCGAGGTACCCTCTATTTTAAAGAAAGTCGTGTATTAGCGTGCGATTACGATGAATCGAGTAATTCACTTGTTGGATTGGTCAAAGGGACCAATGACACGCCTTATAAGACTAAAGCATCCATTAAACCGTCTAACAAAGGCGGTTATATTATTCACAGCACTTGTTCTTGCCCTGTTGGCTGGAATTGTAAACATGCTGTTGCTTTACTGTTAGCTTATCAAGCAGATACGCCGAATTATAATATCGAAAATAGCTATCAAACTTGGTATGAAATGTTAAACGGTAAAGTAGGCCAACCAGAAAAAGTACGTGCCTCTGCTTATCAAGGATACTTCCGTTTTTCCTTTGATAAAAAAGTCCTCAATCATGAACACCGTTATATCAAAGTTGAATATGGTAGCGTGCGCTTTTTGAAAAGTGAAAATACGCATGTTTTTAGTGAAAAAGACTTAGTGTCTGTTGCTGACAATGAAAGTTGGATGGAAAGCTTTAAATGGGTAGAAGATGAGGATGTTGAAATCTTACGCTTATTACTCACTAAAGAAGGACGAGCGACTAAGTTAGGCAAAACTTATATTAAAACTGAGCTGGACTTATTGGCTTTACAAAAAATATTAGAGACTGGGCGTTGCTTCTGGGAGCACCTTGACCAGAAAATAACATTATCAGGTTCTCGTCCGGTGACTTTGGAATGGTTATCGCTAGAAGATGGCCTGAAACAGTTAATGGTCAATCTTGAAGGCAGTGAAAACTGGCTGTTGATCCCAACACCTAAACCTTATTTTTATGATCTTGATAGTCACCAATTTGGCCTACTTGATACTCACTTTAATCGTGATTGGTTACTTTCCTTGTTACAAACTCCACCATTAGGTGAAGAACAGTGCGCGCACTTTACGCAAGAAGTATCACTGGGTTTTGCACAAAATGTATTACCTAACCCGCAGCATTACGATATTCAGCATATTGATGAGACCTTACAGGTTATTTTTAAATTAGATGTACAACAGATTAAAGGACAAAGTCTATTTTTAGGACGTTTGTATTTTAAATATGGCGTGTTGTTATTAACACCAAGCATCTTAGAAGATAAACAACGTAATCAATATATGCACAAAGGACAAATTGTCAGTGTTACAAGAGATATTGATGCAGAGTTAGCTGCTTTAAATGAGTTTAATGAACTTTGTTTGCTTGATGTGTATATGTATGACCCTAAGTATACTGTTAGTAAGGATACTCAAGGTATCTTACCGCCTGAATTAGGGGGATCTCAAGAGTTTCAGTGGTTATCACTATTAACCGCGCATAAAGCACGTTTAGAAGTATTAGGTTGGCAGTTTGATATTGCTAAGGACTTAGCACTACAAAGTCAGCAAGTTGATAGTATCGATATTGATATTGATGAAAAAGGTAACTGGTTTGATTTAGGTGTTTCCATTGAAGTGGAAGGTAAGCGTATCGAACTATTACCGTTGTTATTAGAATGGTTGCGTAGTAATGAAGACTGGCAGCAGAATGATTACGATATTTTATTAGCTCAGGGGAATGGTCGTCCACTACGTGTTAAACGCGAATCGATCCAACCTATTTTATCTATTTTGCAAGAGCTAGGCGAAGTTAGCGACAGTAAAATAAATTTACCTCAGAATCAGGCTGCTTTATTAGCACAACTTCCTGAAATTAATCGTTGGGTTGGGGGGGAACATGTACAAGCGTTGGCTAAAAAATTAGCTAATTTTAGCGGTATTCAAGATGTACCTGCACCGGAAGGGCTAGCTGCCGACTTACGCGACTACCAGAAGGAAGGTTTAAACTGGCTTATGTTCTTGAATGAATATGGGTTTTCTGGTGTGTTAGCCGATGATATGGGCTTGGGTAAAACGGTACAAACGTTAGCTTACTTATTATACAAAAAGCAACAGCAGTTGTTGCCGTTACCTGCGATGGTGATTTGTCCTACTTCGTTAGTGGGTAACTGGTTAAATGAAGCGATTAAATTCACTCCGGATTTGAAAGTATTAGTCTTGCATGGTGTTAGTCGCCATCAATTCTTTAAAGATATCAACAACTATGATTTAGTGATCACTACTTATCCTCTGATTGCTCGTGACTTTAAAGAGTTTGCTGAGTTTTCATTCTCTGATCTTATTTTGGATGAAGCGCAAACCATTAAAAACCCACTGGCTAAAATGACTAAGAGCATTAAACAAATTGATGCTAAACAGCGTCTGTGTTTAACCGGTACGCCAATGGAAAATCATCTCGGCGAATTATGGTCTTTGTTTGATTTCTTGATGCCAGGCTTCTTAGGTTCATACAGCACCTTTAATCGTGTGTACCGTAAAGGTATTGAAGGTGAGGGTAATCATCAAGTTCAGCAATGGTTAATTCAAAAAACTAAACCTTTCTTATTACGACGCACTAAGGATGAAGTGGCTAAAGAATTACCTGCTAAAACTGAAATCATTCATACGATTGCACTGCAAAACGATCAACGTACTCTGTATGAAAGCATTCGTATTACGATGGAAGCAAAAGTACGTGACTTACTGCGTGAAAAAGGCATGGCAAGAAGCCGTATTGAATTTTTAGACGCATTGTTAAAGTTACGTCAGGCTTGTTGTGATCCTCGTTTGGTGAAATTAGAGCATGCTCAGCAAATAAAAAGTTCAGCTAAGTTAGATTTCTTAATGGAAATTGTGCCAGAAATGGTAGAAGAGGGAAGACGTATTCTTATCTTTTCTCAATTTGCACAAATGTTAGGCTTGATTGAAGAAGCCTTACAGGAAACTGGTATTGATTTTGTTAAATTAACAGGGCAAACCCGTAACCGCAGTGAAATTATCGATAAGTTCCAAGGCGGTGATGTGCCAGTGTTCTTAATCTCCTTGAAAGCAGGTGGTGTCGGCCTTAATTTAACCGCTGCTGATACGGTTATTCATTATGATCCATGGTGGAACCCCGCTGTAGAAAACCAAGCCACTGACCGAGCATACCGCATTGGCCAAGATAAACCTGTGTTTGTATATAAACTGATTTGTGAGCAAACAGTTGAAGAACGTGTATTAGCGTTGCAATCTCGTAAGCAGAAGCTTGCTGATAGCGTATACGGTAAAGAGCAAGAAGAGAACTTTGCGGCTGATAATAGCGATGCGTTATTAAAACTATTTGAGCGTTATTAGATGCACGCAGATGAGCAATTATTAGCGCCGATAAAAGCGTTTCTACATACGCAGACACCGCAAGCTTGGATAGATAAAGCAAAATTGCTGGAGAATCAATCTGCGCTATTAATTGATCATATGATTTGCGAGTTAAAAGCGGCACAGACGGCGATGTTATTAATTCGTCGTTATGCGGTAGACAAGCAAAGTGGTGATGCCCTGATGGCTTGGTTGACACCTTATAATGATTTTGTATATCGCAAGCAGGGGGATTGGAAAGCATTAGCTAACAATAATTTATCCAAAAAAATTGTCGCAAAAGACAACACGTCTTATGGACAGGATTTAATTGATAAGATGATCTTGTTGATCAAAGAAGAGTTACATCATTTTTACCAAGTAGTAGAGATAATGCACGCGCGCGATATTACTTTTGATTTTGTTGGCTCAAGTCGATATGCCAAAGAGTTGTTAAGCCATGTCACAACACATGAGCCTAATATGCTGATTGATAAACTGATTTGCAGTGCCTATATTGAAGCTAGATCCTGCGAGCGGTTTGCTAAAATAGCACCGCATTTAGACCCTATCTTAAATAAATTCTATGTTTCTTTATTACGTTCGGAAGCGCGTCATTATCAAGATTATTTAGTATTAGCAGAGCAAATAGCGGGAAAAGATATTAATGATCGTATTCAATATTTTGGCCAGTTAGAAGGGCAGTTGATTAGCTCGCCAGATGAAGACTTTAGATTTCATAGTGGTTGCCCTGTTGATGCATCTGTTCGCTCTATTAAAAATGATTCATGTTGTTAGCTCCCATGAATCATTTAAAGTTTATTGGTCTGGCTTTCTGTAACCATTTAAGTATTTATCATTAGTGATCAATGCTGATATTGGACAAAGGTATACAGCTACAGGCTAATACATAACCAGCTTCTATTTCTTCTTTAAATAAACCCTGGTCATTTAATACATCCACTTCGCCGGATAATAACTTTGTTTTACAACGTCCACATTTACCACCTCTACATGAATAGGGAATATTGACTCCAGCCTGTTCAGCTTGATTTAATAGCAATTGCTGATTATCACCTGTGACTTCTAGGCCGGTACTTACAAAGTTTATCTGTAGTGCTTTTTTATTACTTTCTTCAGTTGCTAACATCGACTCATAAACAGGCGCTTGCTGCGAAGCCAATACTTGAACTTGATCTCCACTACGGATAATTCCTTGATTTAAAGGGATTAAATTTTGGCCAAAATCGATATCACCTTGGTGGAACCTATATTGCGCTAGTGTTTTAAGCGGCTGTTCAAGATCCGCTTTACCAGTTTTAGGATCTACATTAGTAAAAATACAGCGAGAGCAGGGTTTACTTACCTCAAACTCTACTTCTCCAATTTTAATACGAGACCAGCTATCTTCAACGAAGGCACTATCTCCTTTGATTAATAGATTAGGGCGGAAATGCAGTGCACTGATAGGATTATCAAGCAGTGTATTAAGTTGCTCGACGGAGGCTTGATTAATCAGTAATAGCGGGTAACCGTCGGCAAAACCGACCTGTGTTTGCTTATTTTTAACACAGCGTACACTACTCTCGGCAAAGTAAACAAGCTGACACGGTTGTTTCAGGAAATTTGAAAACCATTGATCATAATCGCTATGACAGTGTTGCGCTTGTACTGTGTCTGCCCAAATATCAACCGCTAATGACTGCTTCGAAAACTGCTCCCGTTGAATATAGAAGCTAGGCTGATTCGGTGCACTAACAAATAAGCCTTTTTTAGAAAATTCGATACTGATTTGAGTTAATTGAGGATGTGTTCGACCCGTAATAAACTGCCCTTGCATGTCAACTAACATGTAACGCCTATCATTTTCTAAACCTTTTGGGTGTAGATCTTTTGAATCGACGGAAGATCTATTTGATTTCAGGTGGTTATAGAATTTTATAGAAGAAAGAAGAACCTTTTTGTGTTAGTTA
>NZ_KI519478.1:8376-48390 GCF_000482725.1 Psychromonas arctica DSM 14288 | reverse complement strand
ATTTTCATAGTCAGAAAATTTACGTAACCATTCTATATTATCTTCACCAAAATCAGATATTTCGTCCCAACCTTCAGCACCAGCAATGGTTGCAGTAATTGCTAGAAACAAAATTTCAGGCAATTTATGCGTAACTTTCCACTCTTGGCGATGCTCTCTGATTATTGAAATATGATCTAACAAGGTTAATCCATTCATTGGTGACTTCTCTCTAACTCAAAGAGAAGCATAAGATCACAGCTAAATGTGATCTGCTAGTCGATCATTGTGATAAGAATGATCGTGCGATATCTGTCACTTTATTTTTATAAAAACGCTGTTCATTTTTTAGGCTTTTCATGATTTAGCCCTGAGCTTCAGTCCGCTTTGTTGTCATCGGTTTTGCCTCTGTTATCGCGGCTGATTTAGCCGTTGCAGAGGAATTTCAACCGGTAGATTGTGTGATTAATCCTTACAAAGTTGTAGATGTGAGTAGCGCTGTTTCTGGTGTGCTTGATACTGTAAAAGTTGAGCGTAGTGACTGGGTTAAGAAAGGGCAAGTTATTGCTACCTTGGAGAGTGGCATTGAACGAGCTTCATTAGCCTTAGCTAAAGTCCGTGCAGATATAGACTCAGAAATTAACTTAAGCAAAGTAAACCTGGCCTTTGATGAAAAATATCAAGCTCGTATTGGCAAACTGTATGAACGTAACGTTGTGTCCTACAAAATTAAAGATGAAGCCGATCGAGAAGTTGAGTTATCTAATTGGGAAGTGCAACAAGCAAAAGATATGAAAAAAGTTCGAAAACTTGAATTGCAACGGGCCAAGGAACAAGTAAAACAAAAAACTATTCGCGCGCCATTTGATGGTTTTGTGATTCAGAAGTTCAAGGCAGAAGGTGAATATGTGGAAGATCTCCCTATTGTTCGTATTGCACAGTTTGACCCGTTACTGATTGAAGCCATTGTACCTATGGAATTATTTGGAAAAATAGAGATTGGTATGGTCGGTTTAGTTTATCCAGAATTATATTCAGATGATCCAAAACAAGCACAGGTTGTCGCCGTAGATCGAATGGGTGATGCTGCAAGTCGTACTTTTGGGGTTCGGTTAGAATTACCCAATCCCGATTTTAAAATCCCCGCTGGTTTAAAGTGTGAGATGAAATTTAACGCTGTTGATGTGGCAAGTACAAACTAATGATGCATTGTTTACGGTTAACTCTCATTGGTCGTATCGCTATTTTTACAGGAAGTAGACTATGAATTGGCTGAAACCAATTTGCTTGAGTTTTTTTAAAGCCACTCACTTAAAGCATGCTTTGACAAAGAATAAAAAGGTGACGCCGCCTTTTAGTCTTGAAGCACTTGAGCCGAAAATTTTATTGTCTGCTGAATTAGTTGGTGGAATGATTGATGGTACCTCATTTACTACTGAACAGGATGACGAACAGTTCACCTCTCAAGCTGAATTAGATCAATGGACTAGTCAATTTATTAATCAAGTGACGAGTAACACCTCAAGTGAAGAGCCAAGCGTTGCTAACTCTTCTCCGAATTTTGCTTTGGACGGGTTAGCAACTTTTTTTGCCGATCAGCAAGCACAAAGTGACAGTGATGATTTAGGACAATTACTGGCTGATGCTGCAGTGAACGCATCACAAGCAAATGATCAACCATTAGAGTTAATTATTGTTGATCCTCGAACGCCTGACTATCTAGAGTTGATGGAGGGAATATCAACGGAAAGTGGCAGTGACTATTTAGTTTATATGCTTGATGCAGAACAGGATGGCGTGCAACAAATCACTGACTTGTTAGCGACGCATAGTGATTTAGATGCGGTGCACGTCATTAGCCATGGTAATGAAGGTGGGATTCAATTAGGCAGTAGCTGGTTAAGTACTGATAACCTCGACCAATACTCAGAGCAAATTGAAACTTGGCAAGGTGTTTTTGATGAAGATGCCGACATCCTTATTTATGGCTGTGATTTAGCGGGTAATTTAAGTGGCGAACTATTAATTAATTCGTTGGCTGAGCTCACTGGCGCGGATGTCGCCGCGAGTACTGATGCGACAGGCTCAAGTGAGTTAGGTGGAAATTGGGATCTTGAGTATCAGACCGGTGAAATTAATACTCAGATTGCATTCACTCAAGATACACAGGGGGCATGGCAACATGTGTTAGCGACCAGTGGCAGTTTATGGTTAAGCACCAATGGTAATGCATCAAGTGATGGTGGAGGTGGTGTTAATCATGATATTTTATCTTTTTCTGACCCCTCATTAACACTTGAATCAGGAGATGGTACAACCGGGGAAACCGATGGTACCTTCTACACGGAAGATAATACTTTACCTGCCAACCTGATGGCGATGCATTATGTTAGTGCCGATGTCACTGTTGATACCTATGTTAACGGTGTTTCAGGAAGTTATAACCTCCAAGTTGGGCAAATAGTTGTTTCATTAGTCAGTGCTGATAATGGTAATCCAGACAAGTCAGTTCAAACGGTGGGAGGTGGGACTATTGATGTCAATAACAACGATCTTCTTGTTTATACCCCTTCAGCCTACACTTTTGAGTTTTTGCTTAAAGATGCTTTTTTGGAACCCGATGGTAATACACTCTCGAATATCCATGCGGTATCAATCGTTGAAAGCGACACAACGATTGGTGATGGTACAACACTAACGGCTGGAACCTATCTTATAGCGCGCTCTGGTACTTCGGTCCAGGCTGATATTTCTACTTATACTGATGCCGTGGGCCTTCAAAAACTACTGTCTGGCAGTGAGTATTTGAGTGATTCCGATAAGCAAGTTCAGGGGCTTGAGTTGATTGAGTCCGATATGGTTATTGGTGGGCAAAGTGTTGCTGCTGGCACTATATTGGTGACGGTTAATGACCCTGTTACTGTCGGTTCTTCTGGTGGCACAAGCGTTGATGTTCAGCAAGTTGATATTGTTGCATTGACGGTTAATGAGTCTGAGCAGGATAGTATTCCAAATACTGATGTTGATGCACAAATTCTATTTGATGGGTCAGACATCAATCTGCAAATTAGCAATGATGGGGAAATAAATGGATTATCGTTATTTTCTCATTCTTTAAATAATATACCTGAAGCTACTAATCTCACACAAACTGTCAATTATATTGAAGGCACTGCGCTTGTTGCGTTAGATGATATCGTTATTTTTGACCAGGATGCCGGTGATAATGTAACGGCTACGTTAACGCTGGCTAATACATCCGCAGGTACTTTGACTACCGGTACTTTTGGAACCACGAGCAGTAGCTATAATAGTAGTACGGGTGTTTGGACTGCGTCTGGCTCTGTCAGCGATGTGAATGCTGCTCTGGCCGCTGTCAGCTTTGCACCTGCCATCAATAGTGAACAAACTATAATCATTACTACTCATATTGAAGATGCAGAAGTCTCCGCTCAAACGGACGGTATAATCAGCTTAAATGCTATCGCTAAAGGTAATGCTTTATGGTTTACCACTAAGGATGATGTTTCTGATTCCGACACGACTGGCTTAAGCGATTGGACATCGGGGCAGGTTGTGGGCATTGCAGATCCTAACTTGACACTTGATCCTGAGGGCGCGCCTGCTGATACTACCGATGGCACGCTTTCGGCTGCCATTGATTTTGATGCTTTTAATCCTTCAAGTGTTGGTGGTGACGATCAAGTCGACATCAATGCGTTGCACTATGTATCCGTTGATATAACCATTGGTACAGACGTTACTTTTGACCTTAAGAAAGGTGATATTCTATTTTCGGTTGATGATAATGAAACGTTAGAAAGTACGAATAGATTAGATGTTAAGAAAAATGATTTAATTGTTTTTCGACCAAATGGGCTCAATGATTATAGTGCCGGGGAATTCAGTATTTTAATCGAGGGTTTAGCGGCTAAAAAATTATACGGCGTGACCTTAGTTGAGCAACAAACCGTTGTAGGAACAACCACGTTAAACGCTGGTGATATTTTATACACTCAACAAAAAAATACTTCACTCGTTTTTGGGGCTAATGTTTTTGATAATCAAATTTTCCATGCTGTCATTACTGGAACGGGGAGTAGTACTGCAGGAACAGTAGAGATATTTATAGATGGAGATGACGTTGGAATAGAAGAAAAAATTTATGGGCTAGAACTGATTGAAAAAACAACAGTGATCGCTGGTACTACTTTGAATGCGGGTAATATCCTTATAACGATTGGCGATGATGACGACGAGGAAGTGGGTGATAACGAATTAACAGTTACTGAAAATGATGTTTTTATTTTGGATGCAACTTCAGCAACTAATGCCTCTGCAACATTATTATTTGATGGCAGTGATCTATCTTTTTCTGGAGATATTAATGGATTGACCTTAATTACAAACTCCGCACCTACTGCAACTAACATGACAAGCACTGTTTCTTACGATGAAGATGCAATCAGTGTCGACTTAGATGATATTGTGGTTACCGATAGCAATTCAAACGAAGTTGTTTCGGCACAATTGACCCTTGTTGATATTAATGCAGGTAGCTTATCAACAGGTACTTTTGGTTCATCGACTAGTTCCTATAATAACGCTTCAGGTATTTGGACCGTTTCTGGTTCGGTTAGTGACGTTAATGCCGCTTTAGCTGCCGTGACGCTCACACCAACAGCAAATTATGAGCTTAATACTCACCTTATTACTCATATCGAAGATTCGGCTTTGACTGGCCCTGCAGATGGTATCATTAGCCTCAATGTTAACGTGCAAAATGATGCCCCCACGGCCACCAATCTTACTCAAGTAAAAAATTATACGGAAGGCGATGCGAGTGTTGCGCTGGATGATATTGTGATCACCGAGCTTGATAGTAATGATACGGTTACTGCGAGTTTAACCTTAGCTAATGTAGCGGCAGGTGTTTTAACGACCGGTACTTTTGGTGCTGCAACCAGTAGTTATAACAGTAGTACCGGTGTGTGGTCTGTTACGGGCTCGGTTAGTAATGTCAATGCAGCGTTAGCCGCTGTTGTTTTTATACCAACAACCGATAATGATGTTGATACCAGTATTGTCAGCCATATTGAAAATGTTGCGATGACTGGCCCTAGTGATGGTTTGATCATACTAACAGTAACCCCTCAGAACGATGATCCTACATTGGTGAGTAGTATTACTGACCAAACTGTTACCGAAGATAGTTTGTTCAACTTTGTTTTTGCTGCCAATACTTTTAATGATATTGATACCGATAACAACCTCACTTATAGTGCGCAATTGTTGGGAGGAGGTGTACTACCAAGCTGGTTAACATTTAATGCGAGTTCTCGTACATTTAGCGGTACACCACTGAATGATGATGTAGGAACGGTTTCGGTTGAGGTGATTGCTGATGATGGCAATGGCGGTACGCCTGCAACAGAAAGCTTTGATATCATAGTGACAAATAGTAATGATGATCCAAGCCTTGATAATGATATTAACGATCAGGTTGCAATTGAAGACTCGCCATTCACCTTTACTTTTGTAGCAAATACTTTCAGTGATGTTGATAGCGGAGACAGTATCAGTTATTCAACTCAATTAGTAGGCGGAGCGGCTTTACCCACTTGGTTAAGTTTTGATTCAAATACACGGACGTTTAGCGGGACACCGAGTAATGATGATATTGGCACACTTTCTATCGAAGTGATTGCTAACGATGGTCATGGTGGTACTCCAGCCACAGATAATTTTAATTTAGTCATTGCCAGCAGTAATGATTTACCGACCGGTATCCTTACCATCACTGGCTCTGCGGTAGAAGACCAAGTACTCACAATCAATACCGATTCGTTAGCTGATGATGATGGGTTAGGGGCATTTAGTTATCAATGGTTACGGGATAGTGTGGCTATCAGTGGTGCAACTGTTAGTACTTATACGTTGGGGGATGCCGACGTTGGTGCCGTTATTTCATATCGAGTGAGCTATACCGATGCGCAAGGTACATTAGAAAACATCACCAGTGAGTCAACCCTTGCGGTTGCTAATATTAATGACCTGCCTATCGGATCTATTTCAATCACTGGTACAACGACTGTTGGTAATACGTTAACGGTTAATAATGACTTACTTGATGATGATGGTTTAGGGGCAATTAGCTATCAATGGCAGCGTAATGGTGTTGACATAGTAGGAGCAACGGCTAATACCTATACCATTACTGTTGATGATGATAACCAAACTATTAATGTCGTTGCGCGTTATAGCGATTGGGTGTAGATCTTTTGAATCGACGGAAGATCTATTTGATTTCAGGTGGTTATAGAATTTTATAGAAGAAAGAAGAACCTTTTTGTGTTAGTTATGTAGTTACTACGCAACACAAAGAGCACCAAAAGGCCTTCTATGAATCTAGCTTACTTGAATACCCCTGATTTTTCATTCTTTTCTGATGCAACTAAACAGATTGATCACATGATTGAGCAGCTACAATCTGATAATTTCCGAGATAATGAGCATGGCGACATTGAGCAGTATATTCAAAATGAAGGATTTGAAATTTTACGCTGCTTGTTTCAAGGTTATCTCGATCTAAAAGCGGCAAATGAAAAATCACTTTCTGACGCTCATACAGATGAAGGAATACATCTTACCCACACCAAACACGGCACCAAGCGAAAACTAACAACACTCTTTGGAGATGTTATTGTAAAGCGTAAAAGCTACAGCCAACGTTTACAAAAAAGTGTTTTCCCATTAGATGGTCAGCTAAATTTACCTTCAGATCAATACTCTGATGGTATACGCCATAGAGTGGCGATTGAAGCAAGAAAATCGTCCTATGATGAGGCTGTTGAATCAATTAATCGGACTACGGGTGGTTATATACAAAAGCGGCAAAGCCTTAAATTAGCTCTAGATGTCGCGCAGGATTTCGATGATTTTTACCTACAAAATCGTTACTCGAGCGCAGAGCAATCCGATAATTTATTGGTGTTAACATTCGATGGAAAAGGCGTTGTAATGCGACCAGAAGGTCTTCGTGAATGTACCCAAAAAGCCGCTCTAAAATCCAAAAAACTGAATAGTAGGCTAAGCGCAGGGGAGAAAAAAGATAGAAAACGTATGGCGCAAGTTGCAGCGGTTTACACGGCTCTGCCTCATATTCGAACGCCAGAATCAATTATGAAAATTGAAAGTGAAGGGGGTAACGTTCAGCATCTCAACGTTGCAAAGCGCAATAAGCGCGTGTGGGCCAGTATTGAAAACAGTGCAGAATCAGTTATTGAAGCTGGATTTCTAGAAGCTTTACAGCGCGATCCAACCCAACAACGGCAATGGATCGTATTGGTTGACGGTCATCCTCATCAGATAAGGTTAATCAATCGCGTCATGAAAAAACATAACGTCAAAGCCACCATTGTCATGGACTTTATCCATGTACTTGAATACGTATGGAAAGCGGCGTGGTGCTTTTATGAAAAAGGCGATGATAAAGTTGAAGCATGGGTAGAGAAAAGAGCGCTAAAGATACTTCATGGTCACAGTAATCAAGTGGCAAAAGGAATGCGTATTAGTGCAACAAAGCAGGGGTTAACCAAGCGCGATAATATTAATAAATGTGCAGATTACCTACTCAAAAACAAGCTTCGTTTACAATATGGAGAAGCATTAAAAAAAGGCTACCCTATCGCGAGCGGCGTCATTGAAGGGGCTTGCCGACACCTTATAAATGACAGGTTAGATATTACAGGTGCCCGTTGGAGTTTAAAGGGAGCAGAAGCAATATTGAAATTACGGTCATTAAAATCAAGTGGTGACTTTAATGACTATTGGGTTTTCCACAAAAAGCAATCGAGGCAAAGGATCTATGGATAGCTGTTTTATTGAAAAAAGCGTCGATTCAAAGGAACTACACCCATAGCGATTTAAATGGTAGCGCAGAGGTGGTTAGCAGTGAAGCGACTGCCACGGTTACTGGTACTAATTATATGCCGACCGGTAATATTGTTATAAATGGTCTCGTGCGACAAGGTGAAAGCCTTATTGCAGATACCTCAACATTGGCTGATGTAGATGGATTAGGTACTTTTAGTTATCAATGGCAACGTAATAGCATCAATATTGCGGGTGCTAACGATGTCAGTTATACGCTCGGAAATAATGATGTTGATAAAATCATGACCGTTGTCGTGAGTTACTTGGATAATGGACTGCCTGAAGGGACAACAGAAAGCGTGACCAGTACTGCCACTGCTGCGGTGGTTAATGTTAATGATGCAGCCACTGCAACGCAAATGAATCAAGTACAAAGCTATACTGAAGGTGACATTAATGTTGCTTTAAACGATATTGTGGTGAGTGACGTCGATCTTGGCGATATTATCACTGCAAATCTAACCTTAATAGATCCTAATGCAGGTGTACTGACGACGGGAGTATTTGGCGCTGCGACGAGCTCATACAATGCCATAACGGGGGAGTGGATGGTAACAGGGACTGTGGGTGACGTTAATGCGGCATTAGCTGCTACCGCTTTTACCCCGTCAAGTCATTACGATATTGATACTTCTATTACAACACATATTGAAGATGCATCATCAGCTGGCCCAACTGATGGCTCTATTGCCCTAATGGTCACCGCAATTAATGATGACCCAACACTGGAATATGGAATACCCGATCAGTTTAGTGCTGAAGATACTGTGTTTAGTTTTACCTTTGCTGCCAATACATTTAATGACTTGGAAGCGGGCTCTTCGTTAGTTTATTCAGCACAGCTTGTGGGGGGAGATGCATTACCAAGTTGGTTGACGTTCAATAGTGAGACACGTACTTTCAGCGGCACACCACTCAACGACAACGTTGGTAGTCTCGATATCAGAGTTAGTGCTGATGATGGACAAGGAGGTACGACCGCCAGCGACAGTTTTACTTTGACTACAAATAATGTCAATGATGCTCCTGTGGGCAGTGTCATTATTAGTGGAACCACCGCCGAAGGGGATCTATTATCCGCTGATACGAGTAGCATCACAGATCAAGATGGGCTCGGTGTATTCAATTATCAATGGTTAAGAGATGGGACCAATATTAGTGGTGAAACGAGTAATACTTTTATCCTGTCAGAGGAAGATATTGGTAGTAAGGTAAGTGTCATGATCAGTTTTACTGATGCACGAGGCACTAACGAAAGTATAACCAGTGCTGAAACAGTAGAAGTGATTAATATTAATGATGCGCCTACTGCAACTAATCAAACCCAAGTTAAAAGTTATAATGAAGGAGACAGCAGTGTTGCCTTCGATAATATCGTGGTAACAGATGTAGATATGGGTGAGACTATCACCGCAACACTGGTTTTATCGGATATCACATCAGGTTCATTGAGCACAGGGCTGTTTGGGAATTCAGCTAGCATTTACAACAGTGTATCGGGTATATGGACGGTGAGTGGTTCAGTAACTGATGTGAATGACGCGTTGGCCAATGTTGAATTCCTCCCAAGTACAAACAATGATCGCGATGTTAATGTGACAACACATATACAAGATGCACTCGGTGCTGGACCGAGTGATGGGATTATTAACTTAGTTGTCAACGCAGTGAATGATGACCCAACATTAGATAACCTTTTACTAGACCAAGTGGCGATTGAGGATACTACGTTTAATTTCACCTTCAATGAAAACAGTTTTAATGATGTTGATAATGGGGCAAGTTTAACTTATAGCGCACAGTTAGTAGGAAGCATACCGTTACCAACTTGGTTAAATTTTGATGCGAGTAGTCGCACATTTAGTGGTACACCGTTGAATGGTGATGTGGGGGTGATCAATATCGAAGTCACTGCTGATGATGGACAAGGTGGCATCCCTGCAACTGCCAGTTTTGAGCTGGTGATCACGAATACCAATGACGATCCCACTTTAAACAATGCAATAGCAGATCAATCAACTATCGAAGATAGCGCGTTTAATTTCACCTTAGCAGCGACTACATTTGGCGATGTGGATAACGGTGATAGCTTAACCTACAGTGCACAATTAGTAGGTGGCGATGCATTACCTTCGTGGTTAAGTTTTGATGCGAATACTCGCACATTTAGCGGCACTCCGTTGAATGGTGATGTGGGGGCGATCAACATTGAAGTCACTGCTGATGATGGCCAAGGCGGCATTCCTGCAACAGACCGCTTTGAGCTGGTGATCACGAATACCAATGATGATCCCACTTTAAACAATGCAATAGTAAATCAATCAGCAACCGAAGGTAATGGGTTCAATTTCACCTTAGCAGCGACTACATTTGGCGATGTGGATAGCGGTGATAGCTTAAACTACAGCGTACAATTACTAAGTGGCGATACACTACCTTCGTGGTTAAGTTTTGATGCAAATACTCGCACATTTAGTGGAACGCCTTTGAATGGGGATATAGGAACGATCAACATCGAAGTTACTGCTGATGATGGCCAAGGTGGCATCCCTGCAACTGCTAGTTTTGAGCTGGTGATCACGAATACCAATGACGATCCCACTTTAAACAATGCAATAGCAGATCAATCAGCTATCGAAGATAGCGCGTTCAATTTCACCTTAGCAGCGACTACATTTGGCGATGTCGATAGTGGTGATAGCTTAACCTACAGTGCAGAGTTGACTACTGGTTCAGCATTACCAACTTGGTTAAGTTTTGATGCGAATACTCGCACATTTACTGGCACACCTTTGAATAGTGATGTGGGAACAATCAACATTGAAGTCACTGCTGATGATGGTCAAGGTGGCATCCCTGCAACTGCCAGTTTTGAGCTGGTGATCACGAATACCAATGACGATCCCACTTTAAACAATGCAATAGCAGATCAATCAGCTATCGAAGATAGCGCGTTCAATTTCACCTTAGCAGCGAATACATTTGGCGATGTCGATAGTGGTGATAGCTTAACCTATAGCGCACAGTTGACTAATGGCTTAGCATTACCCTCTTGGTTAAGTTTTGATACGGCAACGCGTACCTTTACCGGAACACCTTTAAATGCTGATGTCGGTTCAATAACGGTTGAAGTTATAGCTGGTGATGGCAATGGAGGCTCAAATGCTGTCGATAGTTTTAATTTGTTGGTCACTAATGTTAATGACCTTGCACTCGGTAAAGTTGTAGTAACTGGTACTTTAAGTGATGGTGAAGTATTGGTCGCAGATACTTCATTAATTTCTGATGAAGATGGCCTTGGTGAGTTTGCTTTTCAGTGGCTGCAAAATGGTAATGAAATACCTGCCGCCACGACTTCAACTTATGTGCTACAAGCGGGTGACATCGGTACTAATATTTCAGTCAATGTGAGCTATATTGATAGTCAAGGAACGCTTGAGAGCGTTAATAGCCAGCCTCAAAAAGTACCTACCATAAAAGTAGATATTGTAGATAATACAGAGATTACTGAAGAAAGAGTTAGTGTCGTTGATGCCCCGATTTTTATTCCACTCGAGAGTATTGAGTCAGAACCAGACGCTTCAGAGCTTGAAGTAACGCTAGAAGAAGGAGTTGAAGAAGCAATACAAGAGGAAATAGAAGAAAGCACTGAAGAAGACTTGCAAGGTGGGGAGCCCGAACAGATTAGAAACCTTGAACAAAATGTATTTCAGGAACAACAGCAAGTAATCAACCCTGCTAATACTTCTCTTGAGGAGAAAAATCAAACCTCCAATAATATTAATACCGCCACTGTATTGAAAACATTGCAAAAAAATACGATCGAGGAGCAACAATCTCAGCTTCAAAGTGATATTGATAGTTTTTTAATGAAAGATGATCCTCTCTTGTTAATACAGACAAATAATTTTATTAGCGGATTGAATGAGATGCGACAAGAGCTTGACCACGATATTGTTTTTAATAAAACGACCGTTGGGAGTACTTTAGCTGTTTCTGCGGGAGTTTCTGCTGGATATGTCGCTTGGTTAGCACGAAGTGGGGTGCTATTAGGTAGTGTTATGGGAACCTTACCTGTGTGGCGCTTTGTTGATCCGCTTCCGGTGCTAAATCAAGCTAGAGGTGTTTTAGGTGAAGATAGTGAATCTTTAGAGTCGATTGTTGCTGATGGTACGGAAGCCGAGCAAGAATAGAGCCGGTCATAAAAATGAATAAAACAACGAGCTTATTGTCGTGATGTTATAAATTAAAGGAATGCAATTTGATAGGTAGAATATTTAAAGGACAAAGTGCAAAGACTCGAATCGCATTAGGGCTCGTCAGTATAGTGGTCTGCGTTAGCATCGGCGCTTCTTTTCTAGGATTATTCCCGGACAGGTATGGAGCGATATTAGCGGGCAGAGCTGCAATTGCTGAAATAGTCGCTGTTAATAGCTCGGTTTTTATTACTCGACGTGATATTCGTCGAATGGAAGCTAACTTAAATATTTTAGTCTCTCGAAATGATGAAATCTTGTCTGCTGCCGTTAAACCTCTGGAAGGCAAGGCTGTTGCTATTATTGGAGAGCATGAGTCTCAATGGTTGCCGATGGAAGAAGGGACATCTACTGAATCACAGCTAGTGGTGCCAATATGGGAAGGTAATACACAATGGGGGCATATTGAGCTTAGATTTAAGCCTTTAAAGCATCCGGGCCTGTTCGCTTTTTTCTTTGAGCCTTTAGCTCAGTTTATTATGTTTGTTTCCTTTTTTAGTTTTATTTTTTTCAAATTCTACTTAGGAAAAGTGCTTAAACAGCTGGACCCTTCACAAGCAATTCCTGGCCGAGTGCGTTCTGCATTAGATACCATGGCCGAGGGATTATTAGTACTCGATACTAAACAAAATATTGTTTTAGCAAATGAAGCCTTTTCTGTTTTAGTCGGCGAAACACCGGAAGCATTAATGGGGCGAAGTATCGGAAAGTTTTCCTGGAATCAAGTGACAGATCTTAACAGGGAGAAAAATACTCTTTTAAATGTTCAACAAAAGTATCCATGGGAAATCGCCTTAGCATCTAGTTCGTTACAAATGAGCCATATGTTGTATTTGGAAATAGATGAGAATACGCGATATACCTTCATGGTTAACTGTTCGCCTGTATTGGGCCAAAATGGCAAAGTAGCCGGTATGATGGTGAGCTTTGATGATATTACTGCGTTAGAAGAAAAAGAGATTGAGTTACGTCGCTCTAAGGAAGAAGCAGAAACGGCAAACCGTGCAAAAAGTGATTTTTTATCCAATATGAGTCACGAAATACGTACACCAATGAATGCTATTCTAGGTTTTACTGAAGTACTTATGCGTGGTCATGGTAATGACCCTGTGGAAAGTAAACGTTACTTAGGGACGATTGCTTCTAGCGGTAAACACCTACTGGGTTTGATTAATGATATTTTAGATTTATCAAAGGTTGAAGCGGGAAAAATTGAAATTGAAACCTTACCTTGTGCCGCGCATCAAATCGTTCAGGAAGTAGTGAAAGTGATGGGGGTAAAAGCGAAAGAAAAAGGTATCAGTCTTGAATTTATCGCTATTGATAGTATGCCGGATCTTGTGTTAACAGATGCGGGTAAAATTAGACAAATATTAACGAACTTAGTGGGTAACTCGATAAAATTTACTGAAATAGGTAGTGTTAAACTGACAACGCGATATCAGTCAGAAAAGAATAAATCGAGGTTGGTTATTGAGGTGTCAGATACCGGCATTGGGATGACACAAGACCAAGCTGAAACGATTTTTAAACCTTTTGTGCAAGCAGATAGTTCGATAACTCGACGTTTTGGCGGTACCGGTTTGGGTCTCACTATTAGTAAACGTTTTGCTGAAGCTTTGGGTGGTGACATTATGGTGACCAGTGAAACGGGTAAAGGTAGTTGTTTTATCGTTGATATTGAAGTTGAAGCAGCACCTCAAGCAAAGCTACTTTCTGCAACTGAAGTAATGCAAGAAGTAACATCCAATGTTTCTGAACAGCAAATTACCTGGGTTTTCCCTGAAGCTAATATCTTAGTAATTGATGATGGTGATGAAAATAGAGATTTACTAGAAGTAGTATTGAGTGATGCCGGCTTGAGTATTGAGACTGGAGTGAATGGTAAGCAAGGTCTAGATATGGCATTAGCTAGGTCTTATGATCTTATTTTAATGGATGTTCAGATGCCTTTAATGGATGGTTACACTGCAGTTCGTTTGATGCGTGAAAATGGTATTACCATTCCTGTTATCGCTTTGACCGCTCATGCGATGAAGGGAGTTGAAAGTCAGTGTTTAGCTGCCGGCTATTCAGGTTATATGACTAAACCAATCGATATTGATAAATTACTTAAATGCTTAGCAAATGAGTTGGGTGGAAAAATTGCAACCACTACGCACGAAGCAATAGAAGTAAGTAAAACATCACTGATGGTAGAAGAAGCGGTGAACGATAAAAAGCAAATCAGCAAAGCTCCTAAACCTGCTATTTATTCATCTTTACCTAGTGGTGCTAAGAAATATCAAAGCTTGATAGAACGTTTCATTCTTCGTTTACATGAACAGTTTATCCTCATAGAGCAAGCTGCTTCAATTGCTAATTATGAACAATTAGCTGACTTAGCTCATTGGTTAAAAGGCTCAGCAGGTTCTGTCGGTTTTCATGATTTTACTGAGCCAGCAGAATCGCTAGAGACCTATGCAATAGCAAAAGATCGAGCCGCTATAGATAAAAAAGTCGAAGAAATTAAAGATTTAATTTCACGTATAGAAATCAGTAATGATCACCAAACTATTAAGCAAGAAACAGTTAAGCTAGAAACACTTACGGAAGAAAAGATTAAGCAAGAAACTGAGCAACTAGCTATCGAACAGGATACAATATTTTCTGGAGCAGTAATCCGGTCAACGCTACTAGCGAGTACACCTAAATTAAAGCCGATTGCTGAAAAGTTTGTATTGAGACTAGATGAAAAGATTATATTGATGAATGATTCATTAAGTCAGGAAGATTTTGCAACACTAGCTGATTTAGCACACTGGCTTAAGGGCTCCGCGGGTACGATAGGCTTTCATGATTTTACCGAACCTGCAATAAAACTTGAAGCATCGGCAAATGAAAATAATACCGATAATGCAAAGCATTTACTTGAAGCGATAAGGCAGATGGCAAATAACATAGACTTGTCCGATACACCCGATAAAAATAATACTCGTGAAATTTTTAAGTAGTTGTTAGGCATGGGCAAAATAAGCTTAGGGGAAAAAATTGAACAATCTGAGTACAGATAAACTCGGTAAGCCAAGCGCTTGCGTTGATAACCTTCATACACAGCTAAAAAATGCTGTGATTATGATGGTTGATGATGAGCCTATTTTGATGGAAATCCTACAAAGTTTTCTTGAAGATGAAGGCTATCAGAATTTTATTAATATTGAAGATTCAACATTAGCAATGGAACGGTTGAAACTCGATCAACCTGATATTTTATTGCTTGACCTTAAAATGCCGATTGTGAATGGGTTTGATATTTTAAAAGAAGTGCGTGCCCATGATTTATTGAAACGTATCCCCGTTATTGTCCTGACCTCTGCATCTGATGCGGCAACAAAGTTAAAAGCGCTTGAGTTGGGAGCTACGGATTTTTTAGCAAAACCAGTCGATGCTAGTGAGTTAGGGTTACGTTTGCGTAACACTCTGACTGTAAAGGCATATCAAGATCAGCTCGCATTTTATGATACGTTAACGGGTTTACCTAATCGCGCACGATTTATGGACCGTTTAGATTGGGCTTTAATGAATGCTATTCGCTACAAGCATTCAGTAGCCGTGATGAATTTAAGTGTGGATCGTTTTAAAGAAATTAATGATACTTTAGGGCCAAAATCAGGTGATTTATTACTGCAGCAGGTTGCTGATAGGTTATCGGGTGCAGTTCGGTTTAGTGACGTTATTAGTCATACTGGGCGGGATGACTTATGGCAGAATATGGCGCGAATTAGTGGCGATGAGTTTACCTTATTGTTACCAGGTGGCTCAGTCGCTGAAGATGCAGCTTATATTGCGAAGCGCTTATTGGAGGTCATGAAAGACGTCTTTTTTATCAATGGCCATGATATCTTTGTGACGGCTAGTATTGGTATTGCTGTTTATCCCAATGATGCAGAAACGGCAGATACTTTGATGAAGAATACGAGTGCGGCTACTGAGTACGCTAAGCATAAAGGACGAGATAATTACCAATTTTATTCAAAAGATATTAATAACAAAGCTAAGGAACGTTTACTGATAGAGTCTGAGCTTAGGCGAGCGATTGAAAAAGAAGAGTTTGTTGTTCATTATCAACCAAAAATAAATACACAAACCGCTCTCGTTACAGGAATGGAAGCATTGGTGCGCTGGCAACATCCAGTAAAAGGTTTGTTATCTCCTTTTTACTTTATTGAAATTGCAGAGAAATCTGGCCTAATTCCTGCGATCGGTGAATGGGTTATTCATGAAGCCTGTCGACAAAATAAAGAGTGGCAAGATCAAGGTCTAGGGCACTTTACAATATCAGTCAATGTATCGCCTCAACAGTTTAATGCAAAGCATATTGAAAATACCATGGAAGCTGCAATTTCTTCAGGTATGGATATGCAGTATCTTATTATAGAAATTACTGAAGGTATGTTAATGGGCGATGAAGAACGTGCTATTGAGGTAATGAAAGAAATTAGAAAACAAGGGCCGTTGTTATCCATTGATGATTTTGGTACTGGTTACTCTTCATTAAGTTACTTAAAACGCTTCCCTTTAAATGAGCTAAAAGTGGATCGGGCATTTATCATCGATGTCCCTGAGAAGCGAGATGACTGTGCCATTGTTAGAGCGATTGTTGCCATGGCACATAGTCTCGAATTATCTGTTGTTGCAGAAGGCATCGAAAATAGTGAGCAGTTAGAATTTCTTAAGGGAATTGGATGTGATGTGATACAAGGTTTTTATTTTAGTAAACCGCTACCTGCAGATGAATTTGAACAGTATGTGCTTACTAAAAATAAATCCATGTAACTTTAAGTATTCTGTTATGTAGTATTAAATACTTAGTTATGTAATCAGTGAGTCAAGGTGGTTGTTAAATCGTTAGTTCAAAGCGCTTATTTTAAAGCTTATAGTGGCACTTTTATTATTATCTAGTATTACATATTGCCGGTTAACTACGTAACCGCACACTTATCCGCTCAGTCACCTAGTTATTTAGGGGTTTAGGCTCTTAATTAGCTATTTAGTTACTTCATCTACTTAACCATTTACTTTAACTATCTACTTAGTACTTTTAATACTCCCTATGCTTCATATTTATTATCTGATTTTAAATCGTTAATGACTAAGTCTAAAGCTTGCATTAGTTGTAATGAGTGAGTTGCATCGATACTATCAAACTTACAGCGAATTTCGGTTGGAATATGTGCTGCTTTTAGTTTTAATGCTTGTCCATCATTAGTAAGTTGGATGTGACGCTTACGTTTGTCTTGTTCACCCTTAATCACTGCAAGTAGTTTTTTATCTGTCATTTTCTTTAAAATTTGCGTCAAAGCACTGCCATCAATTGCTGTTTTCTCAATGAGTTCTGCAATAGTTATCTTATCCTTTTCCCATAAGGCCATCATCACTACATACTGAGGGTAGGTTAAGTTTATTTCAGCTAATGGGGCTCTATAGGATCGAGCAATACTGTTTGAAGCCATGTATAAACGGTGGCATAACTGATTTTTTAGCTTTAATTGTTCAAATGGCATTGTCACTCCTTGCTTTTTTATGATTTTAATTTGCACGCAAAGTATTTGCAATTGTTATTTACCTCCGTTATTATTATTTTGCATGCAAAATAAAATATTTTTTTGATATAACTTTTGGAGTTTACTATGAATGTATTACAAGAAATCGCTTACACAGCTAAAGCAACAGCAACTGGTGGCCGTGAAGGTATCGCTAAATCAGATGATGCGCGTCTAGATATTAAATTATCAACACCTAAAAACTTAGGTGGCGATGACGGACAGGGTACTAATCCTGAGCAATTATTTGCAGCAGGTTATGCTGCCTGTTTTATCGGTGCTCTTAAGCATGTTGCAGCATCTGAAAAAGTAAAACTTTCAAATGATATCTACATTAACTCTGAAGTTGCTATCGGACCAATTGAAGGTGGTTTTGGGATAGCTGTTAAACTTGTTGTATCACTGGGTGATATGGATAAAGCACAGGCACAGGCTTTAGTCGAAAAAGCTGATTTAGTTTGCCCATATTCAAATGCAACACGTGGTAATATTGCTAAAGAGCTGACGGTAATTTAAATCTATTTAAATGACATTGGTTCAGTAATTAGTGAACTCAATATTGTACGGGTAAGTAAAATACTAAAGCTAAATAGCTATCATAAAAAGAGAGTTGTAATGTCTTGTTATTACAACTCTCTCAGTCTAATAAAAAATAAAAACTCAGTGATAAGTTATACAATCACGTTGCGGATCAAAATACTTTCTATTTTTATTCTTCTTTTTGTTATTGCATAGTAAAAAGTCATAAGTATTGAATTAACAGCAGAATTTAAATCATCTTAATCAAATATTGAGATTAAGATGATTATTACCGTTATTGTAATTTAAACTTTTTCACCAATGCATCTAATTGTGTATTAGCAGATGCCAGCGTTTGTGTACTATCCACTGTTGCTTGACCATTTTTAGTTAGCTCTTGTACCATTTCATTTATGTTGGTCATATTTCGACTCACCTCTTCGGTGACACTACTTTGCTCTTCAGATGCTGTTGCAATCTGCGTACTTAGATCGTTAATTTGAATAATAAAGTTAGTCATATTATCCAAGCTATCGGTAACTCGAGCGGTGTTTTCAGCAGCAAGTTGACAGCTTGTTCTTGTGGCATCCATTGTCGATACTGCGTTGTTCGCATCACTACTTAAGGTGTTTAATATTTGATTAATTTCTGCCGTACTGGTTTGTGTACGCGCAGCAAGTGAACGCACTTCATCTGCTACCACAGAAAAGCCTCTACCTTGTTCGCCTGCTCGCGCGGCTTCTATTGCCGCATTTAATGCTAATAAATTAGTTTGGTCTGCTATATCACCAATCACACTCAGTGCTTTAATAATTTCTTGCGTATTATTACTCATGGTATTAATACTTGCGGATGCCGAATCGACTTCATCTATTAACGCTAAAACGCTGTTCGATGCCTCACTCACAACCGTTTTTGACAAAACAGCTTCATCATTAGCTTTTTGTGTATTAAACGCAGTCTCCGCTGCATTTTGAGCTACCGTTTCAGATGTACTGCTCATTTCTGTTATTGCACTAACAACTTGCTCTGTTTCGCTCGCATGTGCAATCAAAGCACTATTCGCTTGCATAGATTGTTGATTAAGTTGTTCTGTGCTAGTAGTTATATGCGCCGACGCTTGCGAAATATCAAGCATCATTGATTGTAAGTACATAATAAAGTTGTTCACTGAATGACTAATATCACCTAATTCATCATCATTAGTAATAGTGAGGCGTGATGTTAAGTCAGCTTCGCCAGTAGATAAAGTATCTATACGTTCTTTTAACGTGTATAGGTTTTTAACAATGGCTGTAATGATCCAAATAATGAGCATGAGCGATATTATGATTAATACTGCTGAAGAAGTGATCATTGACCCTATTTCGTCATCAAAAATTTGCTTAGTGGCGTCTGTTAAGTTGTCTTGAATGGTAATAATATCATTCTCGTAAGCTCCAGTGGAGAGTATCCAGCCCCATTCAGGAAATATTTTTCGGCTATAAGCTATTTTATTTTCACTTTTTTTGGTGACCGGGTTTTCATAAACGATGTCAACCGTTGACTCTTGTTTTCCTTGAATGTGTTTGGCTATCAATTTTGTATTGTCGATTTTAGTGCCAATGAGTTCTGTTTTTGGATGAGCAATAAAGGTTCCCTCCTCATCTTGGATCCAAAAATAGCCATTAAGACCATATTTAGCCACGGTAACTGCATTTATAGCTGCCTCAATATTATCTTTTCTCAATGTGCTAACGTATTCGCCACTGGCAACCACTAAATTCAATGGCTTGAAATAAAATGAAGCTGTAATTTTCTCCTCGATGGTTTGTGTGGTAGGGTTTAAAAAGGAGTACTCACTAAACCCTATATCTTCTTTTTGCGCTGCAGCAATAACATCTCTTACAAAAAACTTACCGTTAGCATCGACTTTGTCGTAACCATTGTCTTCAATCTGTGTAACATCGCTACCATAAGCTTTATTGATAAATGAGGTTGCTTCATAGGCAAAAAAATAGCGTCCATTATTCCAACGATGCTGCTGTAGAAAAGCATAAACACTCATTTCTGCTTCTCTGTATGAAGTGCTATTTTCATATATATTTGTCACTGTAGCCTTAAAGTCAGACATTTCAGTTGCCAAGTTTTTCTTTATATTTTCAATTTTAGAAGATTCATAATAATCTGAAATGGCGAAGGCGATGGTATCAACTTGGCCTCTGAGGTTTTGATCAAGCATTTCAGCTAGTTGTACTTGAACATTTTCTTTTTCTTTTTCAAGTACAACATTTTCAGTTTCTATTAGTGAATATATAAAAAAGGAAGCCATGATGAGTAGCGGTACACACAATGTGGTAACCAGTTTTGCTTTGATAGTAAATTTAATGGCCATTGGCATTTCCTAGGATCTTTTAGTTAAAGTTAAAGTTAATTAACTATAGATAGGAAATTAATGTTTGCGTGGCTTGACTATCACTTTATTGTTGTATATCAATAAAGTGGTATATATTGGCAATCTTGATTAAAAATTTAGAGGGATTATAACGAGATGCTAATAGATCGCTTTAACTCATAAGAGTGTAATGAGCTTAACTATTAGAAATAGGGGGCTCATAAATAGGGTTTATACCAATATCATTAAATATATGATCAATTCTTGACAAGAAACCATACATCAATTTAAGGCTGAAATTGCGTCACATGGTTGCTTCCTTTGTAAAATTTATAACGCAGTAGTGATGTATTTTAACCAGCAAGAATGATCAGCTTTTTAGCGAAATTAATTATATGAAAATAAGACAAAAAAATAGGACTCAATGAGTCCTATTTTAGTTTTTGATGGCGTTATTACTTTAATAAACGCGCTCTAATAGTACCTTTAATCTCTTTTAGCTTATCTAAGGCAATATCTGCATCTTCACTGTTTACATCAATAACAACATAACCAATATTTTCATTTGTTTGTAGGTACTGCGCCGCAATGTTGATATTGTTGTCAGCAAATGCCAAGTTGATCTTAGTTAGAATACCTGGTTGGTTACGGTGAATGTGTAACAGACGACTTGCATCTTTATGAAGCGGTAAAGATACTTCAGGGAAGTTTTTAGATGACAGTGTAGAACCGTTATCAGAGTACTTCACTAATTTACCTGCTACTTCGTAGCCAATGTTTTCTTGTGCCTCTTGTGTGCTGCCACCAACATGCGGAGTTAAAATAACATTATCAAATTCACGCAATGGAGATTCAAATTCTTCATTGTTTGATTTTGGCTCTGTAGGGAATACATCCACTGCTGCACCCGATAATTTTTTGCTACGTAATGCATCACATAAAGCAGGAATATCAACCACAGTGCCTCGTGCTGCATTCATAAATATGGCGCCATCTTTCATTTGAGCAAATTCATTTGCACCCATCATGTTTTTAGTTGAATCAACTTCAGGTACATGCAAGCTAATAACATCAGATTTTTCTAATAGCTCTTTTAAAGTAGCAACTTGAGTTGCATTTCCTAATGTTAGTTTACTTTCAATATCATAGAAAGAAACGTTAAAGCCTAGGCCTTCTGCAAGAATACCAAACTGTGTACCGATATGGCCGTAACCAATGATACCTAAGTTTTTGCCACGCGCTTCGTATGAAGCCGTTGCTGATTTATCCCATTCACCGCGGTGCGCTTTAGCATTACGCTCAGGTACGCCACGTAATAATAATAAAGCTTGTCCAAGTACTAACTCAGCTACACTGCGAGTGTTTGAGAAAGGTGCATTAAAAACTGCGATTCCTTTTGCTTGTGCGGCGTCTAAATCAACTTGGTTTGTACCAATACAAAAACAACCAATCGCGACTAATTTTTCTGCTGCGTCTAATACTTTTGCAGATAGGTTAGAGCGAGAACGAATCCCGATAAAATGTGCATCTTTAATTTTCTCGATTAAGTCTTCTTCACTTAATGACGTTTTAATACTTTCGATGTTGTTGTAACCAGCTTGAGTAAAAGTATCAACTGAACTTTGGTGTAAACCTTCTAGAAGAAGAATTTTAATTTTATCTTTGTTGAGTGAAAACTTGGTCATTGTATTTCCTTGGGCCTTATGGAGGTATGTGGAACAGCAATATAAAGAATAATTTTAGTGTTCGTAAAATAGCAAAAATAGTTGTAATTGTGAATCTGAGACTGTTATTTCGTATATGAAAAATTGAAACAACTTATTACTATTTAGATCATTACTGCTCTCTGTTTTGATTTTTCAGCAAAAGAGAGCAATATATTTAACTATTTTAGAGTTTTAACACCATCTTCTGCGCCCACTAAAACAACATTAGCTGCGCGGTTTGCAAATAAACCATTTGTCACTACACCAACGATTGAGTTAATTTGATTTTCTAATTTTAATGGTTCAGCAATTTTAAGATTATGTACATCTAGAATAACGTTACCGTTATCAGTGACCACGCCTTCACGGTATACAGGATCTCCGCCTAATTTAACTAACTCACGGGCTACATAGCTACGAGCCATCGGAATCACTTCAACTGGTAGTGGGAAAGCACCTAAAATATCAACATTTTTAGTATCATCAACAATACAAATAAACTTTTTAGCAACAGCTGAGACAATTTTTTCACGAGTTAATGCTGCACCGCCACCTTTGATCATGTGATTGTAGGCATTAATTTCATCGGCACCGTCAACATAGACACTTAACTCAGACACTTCATTCAAATCAAAAACTTCAATGCCGTAACCTTTTAACTTAGCCGTTGATGCATCTGAGCTTGAGACCGCACCTACGATGTCATTTTTTATGGTCGCTAATGCATCGATAAAATGATTAACCGTTGAACCTGTACCAACACCAATAATGGTATCTTTTTCTACGTATTCTAAGGCAGCATAAGCGGCAGCTTTTTTCTTCTCGTCTTGAGTCATGACTTGTATCCTATTGAGTGAGCAATGTCGTTAAAGTGGCGCGATTATACCCTTAACCGTGCTTTTAATTTAAGCTAAATTTATGAAAAATCGTTAAATACTTAAGAGGTGTTGATCTTTGTTGTTTAAATTTTATTCATCACAAGGAGTTTTTGATAGGGGCTGGCATAATATGGCCTAGTGATATAATTCCGATTCCACGAAATAGCTGATCAACCTTGCTGGTTAAAATGCATCACTTCTGCGTTAGAAATTTTTTAAAGGGAAGAACCGTTTGTCACAATTTCTGCCTTAAATTAACTCATTGTTTCTGTGCAATATTTGATCACATAATTAATGGAGTTGGCATTAGCGCATTTTTCAACAAAGTGCATGGCGTCTTATGGTTAAGAACATCCGTGAACTTTAAATACTGTATTGTTGCCCTGTTATGTGGAATATGACATTCCCTAACAACACTTCATAAACTCAGGCTATATAAACTTTGCCTTGCCTAGAAAAGTTGCTGGTCATTGGGAGATGAAACTTGAACGTTGTGAAGTTCTTTGGATTATTCAAAGTAGAAGTGTTGACTCGGTGTGATCACCTCTGGCAAAGGGACATCCCACTCTTGAATCGGTAGGGCATTTATATATTGGCAATCATGCGCTAAGCCAATAGGGTAGGGGCCGGTTCTTTGAGTAAACCAAGGCGCTAATAACCTGTCGTAATAACCTCCTCCCATACCTATTCTGTTACCTTGTTGATCAAAGGCGACTAACGGGGTTAACACCAAATCTAAGGCATCTGCAGGACAGGTCTGTTTAATGTTTTTTGTTGCATGTGTTAATTTAGGTTCGGCAATCCCATAACGGTTGATGATCATTTCAGTATTTTTTTGATACGCGAGAAATAATAATTGCCCCGTTTTAGTTGGATGCACAACAGGTAGATACACTTGTTTTTGTTGTTGCCAGCACCAATCAATAAAAGGACTGAGATCTATTTCACCGTCATAGGCTAAAGTCACTGATACATGTTGTGCTTGTTGCACTTTAGGGTGTTGTTTTAAGGTTTGTAACAATCGACAAGACGCTTGTTGTTGCTCATTGCGGGACAACGCTTTACGTGCGCTTCGTACTTGTTGTCGAATGGTATTACGTTGTGTAGAAATAGTATTAGTCATTATTTTATTTCTGCTTAGTGATAACGAGAGTTTTAAAAGTATATATTAAGATTAACTCAAAATTAGCAGTAAACAAAATAAGAGAAGCAAAGGAGTGTTTGAAACTAAACTGATTAATGACAGGAGAAAGATATACCGGGATCAAACATAAATGATAATAAAGAATTGAAGTTAACCCAAGGATACCGCTTTTGACTGTGACCTTGAACCCGAAGGTCAAGGTTGGTGTACTCGTGTCTACCGCAGGTTTCTCGATACAAGTCGAGCTTACACAATAGTATCCAAACAAATTCACCAGGGTAATGCTTATCGGCTCAGGGACTTAGTCAAGATTAACGGGTACCCGAGGGTTAAATAAACTGTACATACATTTAATCGTTTTTAAAAGGGTTTTTGGCAAAAAATAAGAACTTTTGCATTGAATGCTGAATTTTTAATCGTATAGATAAAATTAATCAAAGGCAGTGTTAGTGGTTTCAATTAGCAATATTAAAGGGATGAAAAAATATAAAGTTGTTCGCTAAATAAAGCAGAAAATAAAATGTTTTTTTAAAACTGTAATGTTAGTCTTTTAATAGAGTGGTGTTATCTAATGCACCATTAATAGCATCTTGTAGTTGTTGAATACGTTTATTTAATTGTTCAGTCTGTGCTTGATTTTCTTCTTTTAATGTATTCAGTTGATGGCGGTAATTTAATGCTGCCATTACAACCAATTGATCGCTTCTTAATGTTCGTGAAGAGGTTCTCATCTCTTTTAAATGTTCATTAACTTGTTCAACAGAGCCTAATAAACTTTCTTGCTCACCTTCTGGACAGCTGATTTTGTATTGTTGGCCTAAAATAGTAATATCAAGATGTGCCATAAAAGCCCCCGTTAGTGTTGCAAATTAAGGGAACAGTGAACCTCCCTAAAAAAATATCATATAATGGGCGAACTATATCGACCTAGCTATCAAGTTTCAAGTACTTAGTGGCGACGAGATCCAGTGGATGATAGAATATAGCTATTATCTTTTATTGATTAAGAGTGTCCTTATGAATTCAGCTGTACTACCAAGTTTTGACAAAATTTCGCAAGCCCTTGAAGGTGCTGAGTTATTCACCAATGCTGCCGAAACGCACGGGGTCTTATCTGGCTTTGTTTGTGGTGGTATTGCACTTGATGATAAAAGTTGGCAACCATTATTTAATGATGTTGTTAATGAGGGAATGGCGTTACCACAGCCAATAAAAAAGCTTGTTGCTGATATTTATTCGGAGGTGGTGAAACAATGTGCAGACGACGGTTTAGGCTTTAACTTATTATTGCCTGATGATGAAAAACCTCTAGATGAAAGAGCTGAAGCGATGGCGCAATGGGCTCAGGGTTTTTTAGTCGGTTTTGGAATGGTGCAACAAGCATTAAATCAAGCATCGGAAGATGTACAAGAAGTAATTCGAGATATTCGTGATATCTCACAATTATCTTTAGATTTTGAACAAGAAGATGAAGAATCTGAAATTGCTTTTGCCGAAATTGTTGAGTACCTTCGCGTTAGCGCTATGTTATGTTTTAATACTTTTTCCCGTAACATGGCAACTCCTATTTCTAATACCCTTCACTAAGTTGAGAACACATGACTGAATTTAACACTCGCCGACATTTATTCTCTAATAGTATGCTAGACAATAGCATGGCTATTTTTCCTGCTAATGAAGAATTGATTCGAAGTAACGATACCGAATTTCGTTTTCGTCAAAATAGTGATTTTTATTACCTGACTGGATTTAATGAACCGGAAGCATGCCTGTTATTGATCAAAAGAAAAGGGCTAATTAGCAGTGTGTTATTTAACCGTAGAAAAGATAAAACGGCTGAAATCTGGCATGGTTATCGATTAGGTCAAGCAGCAGCCGTTACTGAATTATCGATGGATCAAGCCTTTGCTATTGATGAGTTAGAAGTCGTTCTAGCAGATTTACTGGCCGGCATCGAGACAGTATATTATCCAGTATTAAGTGGTTTAAGTTTAGATACACGCTTACAAACCATTCTCAATAAATTACGCAATAAAACGCGCAGTGGTTTAATTGCAACCAATCAGTTTTTAAATTGGCAACCGCAGTTACATGAAATGCGCTTATTCAAAAGTGATGCTGAAAAGGATTTAATGCGTAAAGCAGGAGAAATCTCTGCGCTAGGCCACGTACGTGCTATGCAACAGTGTAAACCGGGTATGTGGGAATTCCAATTACAGCTAGAAGTTGAATATGAATTCGCAAGGCAGGGGACACGTGATGTTGCCTATAACAGTATTGTTGCTGGTGGTAATAATGCCTGTATTTTGCATTACACCGAAAATGATAAGCAACTAAAGGATGGTGATTTAGTGCTGATTGATGCGGGTGCTGAATATCAAGGTTATGCTGGCGATATTACACGTACTTTTCCTGTTAATGGTCGCTTTACTGAAGAGCAAGCGGCGATTTACCAACTAGTCTTAGATTGTCAGCTATTTGCACTTGAGCAAGTAAAGCCGAATATTAGTGTTTTAGCGATCAATAAGTTAGTTGTGCGTAAAATGTGTGAAGGTTTACTGGCATTGGGCATTTTACAAGGTGAGCTGGAAACCCTGATTCAGGAAGATAAACATAAAGATTTTTATATGCATGGTTTAGGGCACTTTATTGGTTTAGATGTACACGATGTCGGGGACTCTGGCAGTATCGAAACACCGCGCTTATTAGAAAAAGGCATGGCGATCACCATTGAACCTGGGCTTTATATTAGTAATGATGCAAATGTTGAAGACCATTGGAAAGGTATCGGTGTTCGTATTGAAGATGATGTGATTGTTACTGACACTGGATGCGAAATTTTGACTTCAGCAGTACCAAAAAGCATCCAAGATATTGAAGCATTGATGCATGGTTAAAAACAACATTACCCAGATTGACACACTCTCGGATGACCGATGTGATAACGTGAGTTATGACATTGTTATTGTAGGGGCTGGTCTATCTGGCTCATTATTAGCGTTATCTTTGTTGAAACAAAATGCTCAGCTTAAAGTGTTATTGCTAGATGAAAACGCACAGCGTGTTGAAAAAAATCAGTCTCTAGCTAATAAAACGGTATCTGATAAGCAACGTAATCCTAGCTTCGATGCGCGTTGTATTGCCTTAAATGCTGGATCGGTTGATATTTTAGACTCGTTAGCACTATGGTCTGAGATTGAAATTAATGCGCAAGCTATCGATAAAATTCAAGTCTCAGATAAAGGCTACTTTGGAGCCTTAGGCTTAATGCCAAATAATAAAGGTGAAACTTTTGGCTATGTTGTTGAGTTACGACATGTTGGGAAAGTACTAGCAAGAGCATTAGGCGCTTTTCCATCGTTAACGACACGGTACAATGTGAAACTCAAACATTTTCAGCAAGGTATTGATGCAATTAGTTGTGAACTCAGTGATGGTCAGTGTATTGAGGCAAAATTATGTGTGGGCGCCGATGGTAGTGAAAGCCAAGTCAGGGAGCTAGCTAAAATAGATACAGAGCGCTATAACTATGACCGTAGTGCTATCATCTGCAATGTTCGTTGCTCTAAACCACATCAAAATATTGCCTACGAGCGATTTTGTAAAAGCGGTCCTATTGCTTTATTACCGTTAACGGCAGATCGCTATTCATTAGTGTATTGCGTTGAGCATCAGCAAGCAGCACAAATTGCAGAATTACCGGATCACTTATTTCTTGCTCAATTACAGCAACAGTTCGGTTTTCGTGCCGGTATATTTGAAGAAACAGGAAAGCGAGATATTTATCCGTTAAGCTTAGTAAAAACAACTAAACCGATTGCGCATCGTGTTTTATGTGTTGGTAATGCGGCGCATAGTTTACACCCCGTTGCAGGCCAAGGCTTCAATTTGGGATTACGTGACCTATTTGTTCTAGCTAAAGTGGTCACACAATCAGAAGTAGAGCATATTGGCTCGTTTTCAATGTTAAATACTTATTGGCAATGTCGTGCTAAAGATCATCATCGCACTATTTTGATGACGGATAGTTTAGTGAGAATATTCAGTAACCAATATCCATTATTGAGCATTCCTCGTAATATTGGTTTACAAGCAATGAGCTGTTTTCCATTTTTATCACAACCCATTATCGAACAAGCCAAAGGCCAGTTTGATTTATTTAACAGTGAGAACTTGTCATGATGCAGTCTTATGATGTCACTATTGTTGGTGGCGGAATGGTCGGATTAACATTAGCCAAATGTTTAGCTAAAAGCCATTTATCTATTGCTATCATTGAAGCTAATGAAACAGTGGCGTTAAGTGATACACCAGAAAGTAGGGTCAGTGCGATTAGCTTTGCTAGCAAAACCCTGTTTGATAATTTAGGTATTTGGCCATTACTAAAAGCGCAACGTATTACACCGTATCATACGATGCAGGTGTGGGAAAAAGATAGCTTTGGTAAAATTGATTTTGATGCCAAACAAGTAGACCAAAAAGACTTAGGATACATTGTTGAAAATAAAAATTTACAGCAAGCTTTACATCATAGTGTGCAACAACAGCAAAATGTAACTTTTTTCTGTCCCGACTCACTTCAAAGTATGGCCATCGGAGAAGGTGAAGTTTGGTTAACATTACACAGCGGCAAACAACTGACATCGAAGTTAGTGGTGGCTGCCGATGGTGCTAATTCATGGGTAAGATCGCAACTTAATATTCCCTTAACACAATGGGATTATGAGCATCATGCAATTGTTGCTACGATAAAAACCGTTGAAAATCACCAAGCCTGTGCTCGCCAAATATTTACCCCGCAAGGGCCGCTAGCCTTTTTGCCTTTATACCAGCAGCACCTTAGTTCTATTGTGTGGTCGTTGCCGCCTGAAAAAGCACAAGCTTTACTGGCTTTAGATGATCAAACTTTTAACCAGCATCTAAGTCGCACCTTTGACAATCGCCTAGGTCCCTGTGAAGTACAGGGGCAACGTCAAAGCATACCTTTAAGTATGCGCTATGCGAGAGACTTTGCGAAACATCGTGTTGCACTAATTGGTGATGCTGCACACACCATTCATCCGTTAGCTGGCCAAGGTGTAAATTTAGGTTTATTGGATGCAGCTTGTTTAGGGCAAGAAATATTAAAAAATGTGACATTAGGTAATGATATTGGTTTGTACAGTAATTTACGTCACTTTGAGCGCTGGCGTAAAACCGAAGCAACAGAAATGATTGCGTCGATGGAGCTATTAAAACAATTATTTAATGGGGAAAATCCTGTACAAAAAGTTTTAAGAGATGTTGCTCTGTTAATGGCTGATACTATCAGTCCACTAAAAAAGCAGTTTATTAGACAGGCAATGGGACTAGGCGGTAATAAACCTACTTTATGTTTGCCAATGTCAACGGTTGAATAAATTAGCATCAGTAGATCGGTAACAATACTTGTTGTTTTTGGCATTTCATCAGAGAACAGGTATATTAGCGATAATTTTACTTACGCCTTTAATGCGAGTGCAGTGATTTTCTATCGTTAATACTCTCATTAAAGGTTTCAAATACCATAAGAGCGAAAAAATATGATCATTAAACCTAAGATTCGTGGCTTTATTTGTACAACTACTCATCCAACGGGTTGTGAAAAAAACATTCAAGCACAAATTGAATACACTAAAAAGCAAGGCAAAATTGAAAAAGGCCCTAAACGTGTATTAGTGATTGGTTCTTCTGCAGGTTACGGCATGTCATCTCGTATTGCTGCTGCATACGGAAGTGATGCTTCAACAATCGGTGTGTTTTTTGAAAAACCAGCAACCGATCGTAAAGCGGGTTCAGCAGGTTGGTATAATAGTGCTGCGTTTGAAAAACAAGCTAAAGAAGATGGTCTATATGCTAAAAGCGTTAATGGCGATGCATTTTCGAACGAAACAAAGCAACTTGTTATCGATACAATCAAAGCTGATTTAGGTCAAATTGATGCAATCATCTATTCTGTTGCTGCGCCTGTACGCAAGTTACCAGATACTGGTGAAGTGATTCGTTCAAGCTTAAAACCAATTGGTGAAACTTACACTTCAACTGCTATTGATACTAACAAAGACGTGATCATTGAAGCATCAGTAGAGCCTGCAACTGAAGAAGAAGTTGCGAATACAGTGACTGTCATGGGTGGACAAGACTGGGAACTTTGGATCAATGCACTAGCCGATGCGGGTGTGTTAGCTGAAGGTGTTAAAACCGTTGCTTATTCTTACATTGGCACTGAATTAACATGGCCTATCTACTGGAATGGCGCATTAGGTAAAGCGAAATTAGATTTAGATCGTGCTTCTACTGCTATCCAAGCTCAATTAGCCTCTTTAGGCGGTGAAGCTTATGTTTCAGTACAAAAAAGTGTTGTGACACAAGCAAGTTCGGCTATCCCTGTTATGCCTCTGTACCTTTCAATGGTCTTTAGAATCATGAAAGAAAAAGGTTTACACGAAGGTTGTATGGAACAGATTCACCGTCTATTTACTACGCAATTATTCAAAGCTGATGGTTCAGCGCCTACAACGGATGAAGCTCGTCGTTTACGCCTTGATGATTGGGAATTGCGTGATGATGTTCAACAAGCTTGTACAGAACTATGGCCTCAAATCACAACTGAAAATCTGTTTGAACTAACAGATTACCAAGATTATAAAGATGAATTTTTACAATTATTTGGTTTTGGTATTGATGGTGTTGATTATGATGCTGAAGTTGAACCTTTAGTTGAGTTTGATTGTTTATAATTTCTATTCATTTGAATGAGTATATTTAAGTGATCTACTATACCCGCCGAGTGCGGGTATTTTTTTGACTCAATTTTTGTCACAATATGTCAATTCGTTTCAATTACGTTACTTTTTCTTTATTGTTTACGCTTAGACTTGCTTTTTTTGTTGCAACTTCATGATAAATAATTAGACTTACACAAATCGGTATGTAGCGCAGTTTGGTAGCGCACTGGCATGGGGTGTCAGGGGTCGGAGGTTCGAATCCTCCCATACCGACCATTTCTTCATTTATTATTTTTCCTCCTACACTAAGGAATTTTCATGTCCCGTTTTGCATTGCCAGAGTCTCAATTATTAAAAGAACTCAAAAACGTATTTGAAGTACAAAGTGCGGCAATTACTACACATAGTAAACATGTTGGCGAAGCGTATCTTCAAGCGTTGGCTTTAATGAAAAACTGTACTGGACGTGTGATTGTTTCTGGAATGGGAAAATCAGGGCATATCGGTACTAAAATAGCCGCTACACTTGCCTCTGTTGGAACGCCTTCTTTTTTTATGCATCCAGGTGAAGCTTTTCACGGTGATTTAGGCATGGTAACAAAAGAAGATGTATTATTATTAATTTCATATAGTGGCGAAACAGATGAGATACTAAAAATAATTCCATCGCTGCAACATTTTGGTAATAAAATAATTTCAATTACCGGTGGTACAACGTCGACACTTGCTAAAAATTCTCATGTTGTACTCGATGCGAGCGTAGAAAAAGAAACCTGTCCCAATAACCTCGCACCAAGCACTTCTACTACCTTGACCTTAGTGATTGGCGACGCACTTGCGAACACTTTAACGTTAGAAAAAGACTTTAGTCCAATGGATTTTGCTCGCTTTCATCCTGGTGGTAGCTTAGGTAAACGTTTATTAACTTTTGTTCGCGATGAGATGCGCAGTGAAAACTTGCCTGTTGTAAGCGCTGATACGTCGGTGACGGATGTGTTAATGGTGATGACTGAAACGCGTACCGGTTTAGCTTTGGTGTTAGAAGATGGTAATTTACAGGGGGTTATCACCGATGGTGATGTTCGTCGTTTCTTAATTGCTGGCGAAAGTATTGTTGATAGCCAAGCTGAACATTTAATGAACCCTACGCCACGTTTAATTTCTGCCTCTGCGCGTTTAACTGAAGCTGAAGAATTAATGCGCGAAAAGCATATAAAATGGTTAGTGGTGAGTGAAGATGGTAAAAAAGTAGATGGCATTATCGAGTGGGGTCAATAACCAAAGATATTCTCTATGCAAAAAGCTAAACCTATTAAAATATGCATCATTAAAAGTCACTACGGTGACTTTTTTATTATTGGCTGCGGCTTATTCTACACAGAGATAAACTTACCCTAAGAGATCAACCATCCTTGATACTGTTATTTGCTTTATTTAAAAAAGAAATCTCTCTCCATATCTCATCAATTTAATTTAACAGTCTGAATACTAGACTTTTTAACAATTTGTATGTGTTTTTTTAGTGTTTAGAAACTATTTATTATTTCATGCAGTCACTTATTGTTAATAATTTCTTATACTCATTAACAAGTAAAGGAAGTAGCATTGATGCAGTGGAACTGTTTACAAGGATAAGGAACCGCCAAAGGATTGGCAAGGGGATCAGCTTGGAAAAGCATTGTCATGGAGCCACAGGGATGCGGTCAATCTCAATGGAATGAAATGAAGACGACAAAAAGGGAGGGCATTTATAATGCTCTCCCTTTTTTATTGGGTAATATTAAAAAAAGTGTGGTGATAGTAAATGTGTTTATATAAGACGTGACTTTAATTGCCACATTTTGAATACACCAAAAAAGAAAATTTCAAAAGCTTCTTTTTTGGTTAATTTTAGCTTTTCAGCAAATGCCCCATAAATAACTAACAATTGGATCGCATGCATGACAATCACAAAAGCTAATAAAAAGTAAAAGGCCATTGCAGCTTTTCCAGGGAATGGGAAAAATAAATTAGCAAGCAACAAGGTCCAAATAATGATCATTAAAAATTTTGCAAAGGGAATAAAATAAGTCATTGTTTAACCTCTTGAAAATAATTGATAACGAACTTGGCCTGATGTTTTTTCTTTCAATAGTTGCCAGTTATTAGGGATTTGAAGCGTGTTTAAGCTGTTTTCAACTTCCAGATAAATAAGACATCCATTGGCTAAATATCCATTTGCTTCTAATTGTTCTATACAAGGTTGAGCTAAGCCTAGATTAAATGGCGGATCGATAAAAACCACATCGTAGTCTTGAGTCGCGGTTTGGTTAAGGTATTTTAGGGAGTCGCCTTGAATAATTTGCGCATTTTCTACGTTTAAGGAGGTTAAGTTAATTTGTAACTGCTTAGCGACTTGTTTATCAAGCTCTAAGAAAGTACAAAATTGACAATAACGAGATAACGCTTCGAAACCTAAACTTCCACTTCCACTAAAACAATCTAAACAATTTGCATCTCGAATATCATGCATTAACCAATTGAAAAGAGTCTCTTTTGTGCGATCTGTTGTCGGCCGCAACCCTTGTTTATCTTTAACGGGAAGCTTTTTTCCTCGCCATTGACCAGAGATTAAGCGGATAAATCCGTCACTCATTGATTTTCTATTGTTTTCTTTGGTTAAAGTACGATGATTTTTACTCATATAATTTTTAGTCCGGCAAGCATAGTGTTAATATAGCATTTCAATACGATTGCTATTTTAGCAGGGTAAACAGGTTGTTAGTAAGGTTTTTAATCAATGTCTATAAAGAAAGGATTGTTTTCATGGTTTTCAAAAAAACCAGCTAAGAAAACAGAGCAAGAAGAAAAAGAGCAAGCAGAGCTATTAGCGCGTGAACAAGCTGAACTTGAAGCGAGTGAAAAAGACACTGCTGAAGAGGTAAAGCGTCAAGCCGAACTTGCAGAAAGAGAGTTAGCAGAAAAACAGCAAGTAGAGTTATTAGCGCGCAAACAAGCTGAGCTTGAAGCACAAGAGATCGCCGCTGCCGAAGAAGCAAAGCGTCAAGCCGAGCTAGTTGAAAAAGAGCGTGCTGAAAAACAGCAAGCAGAGCTATTGGCGCGTAAACAGGCTGAACTTGAAGCACAAGAGATCGCTGCTGCCGAAGAAGCCGAGCTAGTTGAAAAAGAGCGAGCTGAAAAAGAGCAAGCAGAGCTATTAGCACGCAAACAAGCTGAGCTTGAAGCACAACAGATCGCTGCTGCCGAAGAAGCAAAGCGTCAAGCTGAACTAGTTGAAAAACATCAAGCTGAACTAGCCGAAAAAGAGCGAGCAGAAAAAGAACAAGCAGAGCTATTAGAAAGAGAGTTAGCAGTCAAACGAGCAGAGCTATTAGCACGTAAGCAAGCTGAACTTGAGGCAAGAGAAAAAGCGGCAGCGGAAGAAGCACAACGTCAGGCTGAAATAGTAGCTCAACAAGAGGCGGCTGCTAAAGCAAGATTGGCATATCAAGAAGCACAGAAAAATGCAGAGTTAGCGCGTCAACAGGTAGAAAGTGAGGCAAATGAAGAGGCAGTACAAGAAGCTGAAATAGAGGCAAAGTTAGTTGCTGAAGAAGAAGTTGAAGCAGAGAAACAAAAAAACACATTAGGTTTCTTTGCTCGTTTTGCTGCAGGCTTAAAGAAAACACGGCTTAATATTGGTAGTGGTTTACTATCGTTATTTAAAGGCAAAAAAATTGATGATGAGCTATTTGAAGAACTAGAAGAGCAACTTATTGTCGCGGATATCGGCGTTGAGACAACATTACGTATTATTGATAATTTAACGGAGCATGCAAATCGCAAACAGTTAAAAGATGCAGAAGTTCTTTATGAGTTATTGAAAAAAGACTTATCAGACATACTACATGAAGTTGAAAAACCTTTAGTGATTGATGTGACCAAAAAACCTTATGTTATTTTAATGGTTGGTGTAAATGGTGTTGGTAAAACAACTACTATCGGTAAATTAGCTAAAAAATTCCAAAATGAAGGTAAATCAGTAATGCTTGCTGCCGGTGATACGTTCCGTGCCGCCGCTGTTGAGCAGTTACAAGTTTGGGGTGAGCGTAATGAAATTCCTGTTATTGCTCAGCAAACGGGGGCAGATAGTGCGTCGGTTTTGTTTGATGCGATGGATGCCGCGCAAGCACGGGGTATCGATGTATTAATTGCAGATACAGCTGGCCGATTACAAAATAAAGATCACTTGATGGACGAGTTGGCGAAAGTAGTACGTATCATGCGTAAAAAAGATCCAACGGCCCCTCATGAAATTATGTTAACAATTGATGCGGGTACTGGTCAGAACGCGATTAGCCAAGTTAAATTATTCAACCAAGCGGTAGGTTTGACAGGTGTTACCTTTACTAAGCTTGATGGTACTGCAAAAGGGGGGATTATTTTCTCTATTGCCGATCAATTTAAGTTACCTATCCGTTATATCGGAGTGGGAGAGGGGATTGATGATTTAAGAGAGTTTAACGCCAAAGAGTTTATTGATGCTCTTTTCTCTAAAGAAGATGAGTCATAAGGTAAAATAGACAATGATATTATTTGAAGAAGTCAGCAAAATTTATGCCGATGACCAAATCGCTTTAAATAAAGTAGACTTTCATTTAAAACAAGGCGAAATGGCTTTTATTACCGGTCACTCTGGTTCTGGTAAAAGCACTTTATTAAAGCTGGTGAGTCTAATGGAACGCCCTACGACTGGGCGTATTGTTTTAAATGGTAATGATATCAGTCATATCAAAGGTAATGATATTCCCTATTTACGCCGTCATATTGGTATGATCTTTCAAGATCATCGTTTATTGATGAATCGTACCGTACTTGAAAATGTTGGTTTGCCTTTATTAATTGAAGGTTATAGCCGTTATGAAATTAAGCGACGTAGTTTAGCCGCCTTAGATAAAGTGGGATTAACGGGGAAAGAAAGCAGCTTTCCTATCAATTTATCCGGTGGCGAGCAACAACGAGTAGGGATAGCCCGAGCTATTATTAATCAACCTCCTTTATTATTAGCAGATGAACCCACGGGTAATTTAGATCCTAAATTATCATTGGAAATTTTAACCTTGTTTGAATCTTTAAATCAATTTGGTATGTCCGTGTTAATTGCCACACATGATTTAGGACTAATTGCTAAGATGCGTTACCGTACACTCACGTTACGTGATGGTGATATGATCAATGACGGCTTATTAAGGGAACGCAATGAGTAATAAGATGGGTGCAAAAAGAAAGCTATCTGGCTCTCCTAAAATTAATAAAGTGTCTTTTATTGGCCGTGTTAAGGCAACTTTAGTACAGCACGTGCATCAGGTTATTCATAGTTTCTTTGAATTATGGAAAACTCCGTTTGCGACCTTGATGACAATTCTCGTGTTGGGTGTTGCATTATCTTTACCCACTGTTTTTCATGTGGTTTATAAAAATGTAGAACGCGTGAGTGGGCAATGGGATAGCGCTTCTGAGGTAAGCCTTTTTTTAAAAAAGAATATTTCTGAAGAACGGGTGCAAGTACTGATTAATAAGTTAGGTTTGTATGAAGATATTGAAGCCGTTACTTATATTTCCCGTCATCAAGCATTGTTAGAGTTTAAAGAGATGTCTGGTTTTTCAAAGGCATTAAGTTATTTAGATGAAAACCCATTACCCGCAGTATTGGTGGTTGTCCCTGTCAAATCTGCAATGAATACCGCGGGTAGTAAATTGCTAGTGGCTAAACTTGAACGAGAACAAGATATTGACTTGGTGAGTGTTGATATTGATTGGATAGAAAAGTTACAGGCTATTTTCTATCTAGTGGTTGATATGGTGATTGGCATTGCAACATTATTATTATTATCTGTGTTATTAATTGTTAGTAATACGATCCGGCTTAATATCCTTAACCAGCGCGATGAAATAGAAGTCTTAAAGTTAGTCGGAGCAACCAACAGTTTTATCCAGTTACCTTATATATATATTGGAGCTTGGTATGGATTTTTGGGTGGTGTGATTGCTTGGTTATTTTCTTGGGTGCTGGTTATTTGGTTGGAGTCAGGGGTAATGAATTTAACCGGCCTTTATCAGGCACAATTTCAAATCATATCATTGAATTTTGATGAATCTATCACACTACTTATTGTTGGTGCTGTATTAGGTTTTATTGCTTCATTTATCTCGGTAAAACAATATCTTGTGAAAATTGAACCGAAGTAGTTTTTATCATTATAGTTGTAGTTTAAAGACGCTTATGAAATAAATTAACACCAATTTTTTATAAAAAAATAAAAAACTAACTGCTTGATCTCTTTTGTTTTGCCTGTAATATGTGATCTACTTCACGGGTTTGCTTAGAGGATTTGATTTCAGGTGTTTTATGAAAAAAAATGTTGATATTCAGTTGTTACCCATTTCGTCACCGACATGTCAGGTGCTCATTCAAGAGCAAATGGCCTTCCATAAAGGCATGAAGCTGATCGATTTGATTGCTGATTGTAAAGAAATTCTTGTTATTCGTATTGATGGGCGCTTGATTGCTTACGGAACTTTTGATCTATTTGAAGGTCAGATTATGCGTATCAATTCATTACATTTTCGAGATGTTTTTCAACATCATAGTATCGGACAATATTGGTTATCCCGTTATGTAAAACGCAAGTTAGATAAAAAATGTTACTTCAACTTTTTGATAGCCAGTTAGGGTTATTAGGCAAGTAAAATATTTTATTTTCAATTTGCTACTGTATAATATAGAGTGTTTGGTTAGTATCGAAACACTTATTATTAAAACTTCAAGTATTAAGGTGAAACATGAGTGATACAATAAATTCAATGAGTCTAGTTCCTCAAGGAAGTATTGGAGCCTATGTTCAATCTGTAAACTCATTTGCTAAGCTAAGTGCTGAAGAAGAGCAAGAGTTAGCAGAGCGTCTATATTACAAAGGTGATTTAGAAGCCGCAAAAAAATTAGTTATGTCGCATCTACGATTTGTTGCTTACATTGCTAAAAGTTATGCTGGTTACGGCTTAGCACAAGCGGATCTAATTCAAGAAGGTAATGTAGGATTAATGAAAGCGGTTAAACGCTTTGACCCAACGGTTGGGGTACGTCTTGTTTCTTTTGCTGTGCATTGGATTAAAGCAGAAATTCATGAGTACGTTATCCGTAATTGGCGTGTTGTAAAAATTGCAACGACAAAAGCACAACGAAAGTTATTCTTCAATTTGCGTAAATCTAAAAAACGTTTAGGTTGGTTCAAAAAAGAAGAAGTAGAAGCGGTTGCTGAAGAGTTAAATGTAAGTACTAAAGATGTACTTGAAATGGAGTCACGTTTAAATGCTCAAGATCAGTCATTTGATTTAAGTGTTAATGACGATGATGACAATACCTTTGCACCGATGCACTATCTTGAAGATAAAAGTGCAAGCGTTGAAACTCAAATTGAGCAAGAAAATACTGAGTCTCATACAAAGAATAAATTGTATTCAGCGTTATCAACGTTAGATGCACGTAGTCAAGATATTTTAAATTCTCGTTGGTTAAGCGAGCCAAAAGCCACTTTACACGATTTAGCTGCGCGTTATGATATTTCTGCGGAGCGTGTTCGTCAGTTAGAAGCGAATGCCCTTAAGAAATTAAAAACTAACATGGACTTCTAAATAGTTAGCATATTATTAGGTGAGCTAAGGCTCACCTTTTTATTTCTACTCTCTAAGAACAACTCGGTATTCTATGCTTACTATCGCGACACTTGGCCCAAAAGATACATTCTCAGATCTCGCTACTAAGCAATATATTCAAGCTATTCAAGATAAAGATCCCGTTCCCTGCGCGGATATTAAATATTATTCTACGCTGTCACAAACTTTTCAAGCCGTCGGTAAAGACTGTCAATTAGGTGTTTTACCCATTGAAAATTTATCTGAAGGTTATGTGCAGGTGGTTTTAGACCAATTATTGGATACTAAACTATTTGTTATTTCTGAACTGTTATTGCCGATTCAATTCTCATTTGTTGGATTTTGTGAGCAGTTCTCTGATCTACGTGATTTGTATGTTCAGTTTGTTGCTCATGGACAATGCTCTGAATTCATCAATGGGTTGGAAGGGGTGAGAATACACAATACTCAAAGTAATATTGAATCCTTGGTGTTAGCGCAACAAAAAGGTAAATCGGCTGGTGCAATTATTCCGCAACATGCCTTATCACATGCGACTGAAGCAATCATCGTTGATAATGATGTGACCAATTATGCTAATAATCAAACACGTTTTTTAGTGCTTTCTGAAACACCTCAAGCACGGATCCTGGGTAAAGAATATAAAACCACTTTAGTTGTTAATAACAAACAAGATTGCCCCGGTGTTTTAGGTAGTATTGTCAGCGCTTTTGCAATGCAAAAAGTAAATTTAACCTCTATTATGTCTCGTCCTACTCGTTCACAAATAGGTAACTACCACTTTTTTATTGATATAGATGGACATCAAGAAGAAGAGCATATTGCCTCTGCGTTAGTTGAAATTCAAGCTCAATATGCAGTAACAGTGATTGGTTCTTATATCAAAGCTGTCAATTAAAACTATTCAAATAGTTGTCAATTCACTAAGTTACTGCCCAACTTTATCGGTTATTAGCTCGTTAACATTTTTGTAAAAATAATAAATATTAAAATAACGCTAAGAGTAGGTTGATGATCACTGATCATTAATAATAAATTTTACACTAGGTTTAAAATTGGTTATTGTTTGAACGATCGTTTTTAAATGTAATAATTTAGTAACTACTCAGCAGGGATAAAAATATTAGGTAGCATGCCATTCAACAATAGCGTTAAAGCAGTAGAGCCACTTACTCCCTGCTTTTTACAGCTTGATAAGTAACT
>NZ_KI519478.1:0-8366 GCF_000482725.1 Psychromonas arctica DSM 14288 | reverse complement strand
CGTGCATACTCTTCCCATAGATGACATTTTCTTAATCTAGCTAACGGTGTTTTTGTCTTAATATTAAAGGTCTTAGCGCAATGATTACATCGATACCTTTGTGTTTCTCCTGACTTTCCCCATTTTCTTAAATGTGTTGAAGTGCAATGAGGGCAAGAAGAGGAGGTATCAAAAATAGGTTGAAATAGTTCATTGGTGGGCATTTCGACTTGGGATGCTCGAATTGATTGATGAACTACCTCTCTTTGCGCTGGTGTCATGGATATAAGTGTTGTAGTTATTTGGTTAAGGTTTTGAACGAACGATTTAGTATTCATAGTCTTTACCTTTAATACGTTATGATCACTTATAAGTATAGACAACAATTAACAGGAACAGAGCCTTTTATTTACTGTGTTGTCAGCCAATATATTGGATAATATGGCAATAATATATTCTTGATGGAAAAAATGTGATGAGTAAAAAAATGACTATGGCGGAGATTTCAAAACGACTTGGGATCTCAACAATGACCGTGTCACGTTATTTTAATGACGGTTATGTCTCGGCTGAGAATCGCCTTAAAATTGATGCTATCGTCAAAGAAAGTCATTATACCCCTAATATATTTGCTCGCTCAATTCGTAGCCAATCTAATATTATTGGTTTCGTTTCTCCTCGGATTGAATCATATACAACGAGTTTAGTGATTAAAGGTGCCCTGGCTGCGGCGAATGAATCACAAGTCCGAATGCTGTTTCATGCCACAGGGTTTAACCATGAGTCAGAATGCCAAGCCGTGAGAGAGTTTAATGGCTTAAATGCATTGGGCACTATCATTATTGCTTCAAAGCACAGTGTCGAAGAGCCTTTTTATAAAACCTTAGAAAATGTGTTATTTATTGGTAAAAACACCCCCGATCATTGCTGTTTGTATTACCCTGAACAGGCCGCAATTAAAGCGTTAGTCTCACAAACCATCGAACAGTTAAAACAGCAGCAGGCACCACTCGCAGCCGTGCATTATATTTATGATGAACGCATGCTATCAAGCCGTACTAAATTGATGCAAACAAGCATTACTGACGCAGTACCAGAGTTGAATTTTTCGTTGCAAGCATTGGCTAATTCGGAGCAAAAAACCGGATACCAAGAAATTCAATTGCAGCCCAATAATGTCTATTTTTGTGCCACCGATAATATTGCCATTCGTTTATATCGCCGCGCCAAAGAACAGCAACTAAAAATTGGTCATAACCTTTGGATTGTAGGCATAGGGGATTATGAATACAGTGATTTATTAGTACCAAGTCTTAGTACTGTTGCTTTTAATTATTATCAAGTGGGCTACCAAGCCGTTACAAAATTGATTAAGCGTGATTTCAGTTCAGTTGAAGGTCAATTCAATATAAAAATGAGAGAAAGCTCCCAGTTTATCGAATAATGTATTGCATCTAATTAAATTCAACTTCACCATATGTGTTAACGATAACACATGCAGAATGAAGTAGATGAAGCACACCAATAATATGCATTCAAAACCACTTGCGTGGTGGAAGAAAGCGACTGCCTACCAAATTTATCCTCGTAGTTTTTATGATACAAACCAAGATGGTATTGGTGATATTGAGGGTATCATTGCCAAGCTGGATTACCTTGCTGATTTGGGTATTGATTTATTATGGATCTGTCCATTTTATGAATCACCGAATGATGATAACGGTTACGATATTAGTGACTATCAAGCAATTCATCCTGACTTTGGAACCCTTGAGGATGTCGACCGATTAATCAGTGTTGCTCATGATCTTGGCATTCGTATTATTATGGACTTGGTGATCAACCACACTAGTGATGAGCATCCATGGTTCATTGAGTCTCGCAAAAGCAAAGAGAGCCCCAAACGTGATTGGTATATTTGGCGCGATGGTTGTGAGCCTACAGCTGAAAAGCCGTCTCGCGATCCAAATAACTGGGAAAGTATTTTTCATGGTAGTGCATGGGAATATGATGCCAAAACTGCGCAATATTACCTGCACCTATTTTCTAAAAAGCAGCCCGATCTTAATTGGGAAAACCCTGACGTTAAACAAGCATTATTTAACATGATTCATTGGTGGTTGGCTCGTGGTATTGATGGTTTCCGGGTGGATGCTATTAGCCATATTCAGAAACAAGCTGGTTTACCCTCTTTACCCAATCCAAAGGGTGAACATTATGTCTCTTCATTTGACTATCACATGAATGTTGAAGGTATTGATAAGCATCTATATGAGCTAAGAGAGCAGGCGTTTGCACCCTTTGATATTGTTACCGTTGGTGAGGCAAATGGAGTCACTGCAGAAAACGCATTAACTTGGGTTGCCGAAGCCAACGAACATGAGCAAGGCGGTGTTTTTAATATGATTTTTCAATTTGAACACATGAAATTATGGTCAGAAGAGCAAAGTCGCGAGCGTTTTGATTTAGTGGGATTTAAACAAATTTTATCGCGTTGGCAAAATGCATTAGAAGGCAAAGGTTGGAACGCACTTTATTTAGAGAATCACGATCAAGCCCGTAGTATTGATACCTTTGCTCATCCTGATTATTGGTATGGCAGTGCTACCGCTTTAGCAAGTTGTTATTTTTTGATGAAAGGTACCCCGTTTATTTATCAGGGCCAAGAGATAGGCATGGTAAATAATCAGTTTACTTCTATTAACGACTTTAATGATGTATCTGCTAGAAATTTAAGTGAAAAGTTAAAGCAAAAAGGACAAACCGACGAAAATATATTGGCGTTGTTAAATCAAGTATCCCGTGATCATAGTCGTCAACCAATGCAATGGAATAAGCACGCTTTTGCTGGTTTTTCTGAGGTGCCGCCTTGGTTTGCTGTAAATCCAAATTACACCGATATCAATGTTGAACAACAACAGCAAGATCCAAACTCGATTTTGAATTTTTATAAGCAATTGATTGCCCTGCGTAAATCAAATGAAAGTTTGGTGGTTGGTCGTTATCAATTGTTGATGCCTGACGATCCTAATATCTATGCTTATCAACGCATTGATCAAGATATGACATGGACCATTATTACCAATTTAAGTGCACAAGAGGGCATCGTTAATATCGACAGTGCACAGTTAGGGACGTTAATGCTTGATAACCAAACTATCAATAATGAACACATTCGGTCGGATTTTATAACCACGCAAATAGCCCCCGCTTATGCTGCGTATATATTTGTAAGAAAACATTAAATTATATTTATTGCAGGCCGTTGATGACGTTAACCTGCATTTCAACTAAGGAATGAGTTATGAGTAAATTACTATCATTTGATTTTTGGCAAAGATTTGGTAAATCCCTTATCGTTGTTATCGCGGTGATGCCAGCTGCGGGTATTATGATTTCATTAGGCAAAGTCGTTGCAATGTATGCTGGTGGTATCGGTGCCATTGAAATAATGGGCCATATTATGGAGAATATTGGTTGGGGAATTATTGTTAATCTCCACCTGTTATTTGCTGTTGCTATTGGTGGTTCGTGGGCAAAAGAGCGTGCGGGCGGGGCATTTGCTGCGCTCATTGCCTTCATATTAATTAACCGTATCACTGGGGTAATACTGGGCGTAGATAACAGTATGCTGAGTGACCCTCATGCGACTGTGATGAGTTTATTTGGAACTGAGCTGCCTGTCTCTCAATTTTTCACTAATATTTTAGGCGCTCCTGCGCTAAATATGGGGGTTTTTATCGGCATTATATCCGGCTATTTAGGTGCCAACTTATATAACCGTTACTATGATTTCTCTCGGCTACCTGAGGCATTAGCATTTTTCAACGGTAAGCGTTTTGTGCCTTTTATGGTAATTTTCTATTCGGTGATCATTGCACTTGGTTTATCGATAGTATGGCCTTTAATTCAAGGTGCACTCAATGATTTTGGTCAATGGATTGCAACCTCTAAAGACAGTGCGCCCATCACTGCTCCTTTCTTGTATGGTACGTTAGAACGTTTATTACTGCCGTTTGGTTTACATCACACCTTAACAATTCCAATGAACTATACCGAGTTGGGTGGTTCTTATGAACTTTTGACAGGGACGAGTGCGGGTTCAAGTGTTTATGGTCAAGATCCATTATGGCTTGCTTGGGTAAGTGATTTAAATAATCTTAAATTAAGCGATCCGGCAACTTACCAGCATTTATTGGATACTGTGCATCCAGCACGTTTTAAAGCGGGCCAAGTAATTATAGCTTCGTCATCATTGATTGGTATTGGGCTTGCGATGTATCACTGTGTTGATAATGATAAACGTAAGCAATATAAACCGATGTTTTTATCTGCGTGTCTTGCTGTGTTATTAACGGGCGTGACTGAACCGATTGAATTCATGTTTATGTTCATTGCTCCCGTGTTGTATGTTGCACATGCGGTGTTGACAGGTATTGCATTTGCGTTGGTGGATGTTATGGACCTACGTGTACATGCTTTTGGTTTGATTGAATTACTCACGCGTATACCAATGATGATTTCAGCGGGCATAGGGGGGGATTTAATTCGCTTTGCATTGGTGTGTATTGTTTTCTTTGTCGTTAACTATGCGCTGTTCCGTTTGCTAATTGTGAAGTTTCATTTACCAACACCAGGGCGTAAGGGTAACTACCTAGATGAAAATGCAGAAGCCATGTCGCAAGATGAGAAACTTGACATTATTATTCAAAATTTAGGGGGGCGTGGAAATGTTGCTGAGATTGATGCTTGTATGACTCGTTTGCGTCTTACGGTTAATGATCCGCTATTGGTTGCTGAATATTCGTCATGGAAATCTACGGGAGCACTTGGATTAGTGATCAAAGAACAGGGTGTGCAAGTTATTTATGGTCCTGGAGTGGATGTAATTAAATCTAGGTTACTTGATAAGTTTTCAGCGCAATCAGCGTAATTCGTTCTCTCTGTTAGGTGTGAATAACAAGCGAACAATATCGATAAACGCAGTATTGGTGCTGCGTTTTACCTCAGTAAATTACATGAGTGAATAATAAATGAAATTAATGACGCTAAATACCCACAGTTGGCAAGAAGATAAACAACTAGAAAAGTTGGATATAGTAGCGCAAGCAATTATTGAACAAGGGTGCGATGTGATTGCATTACAAGAGGTTAATCAATGCCAAGATAGCCCGGTCGTTGATGCCAGTATATTAAGTAATCATACCGTGTTAGCTAATAACTATGGTTATTTATTACAGCAAAAACTGACGGAATACGGTTATCACTACCAACTTACGTGGGATTTTGTTCACCAAAGTTATGAAGTATATCAAGAGGGTGTCGCATTTTTGACGCGACTGCCCATTCTCGAACATGAGGTCATTGACTTAAGTGATAACTATGATGTGAACTGTTGGAAAAATAGGCGTTCAGTGCGTATTAAAGTCGCTTCTCAACAAGGTGAATTCGATTTTTATAATTGTCATTGTGGCTGGTGGAATGACTCAGAGAACCCATTTGAGGATCAGATCAACCGTATCACGGCGACATTATCAACAGGGTTGAGCTTTCTATTAGGTGACTTCAACAACCCGAGCCATATACGCAATGAAGGTTATGATTATGTATTACAGCGCGGTTTAATTGATTGTTATGAAATGGCAGAAAAAAAAGATGCTGGTATCACTGTGATTAAAAATATTGATGGTTGGGAGCAAAACAGCCAGGCTTTACGGATTGATTTTATTCTTAGCAATCAATTAGTTGTGGTAAAGCAGCATCAAACGATTTTTAATAACGATTTTTATCCGATTGTGTCGGATCACTTTGGGGTGTTGGTTGAAGTGGAAGTGGCTTAGTCTTTATTAATTCATTGATTCCTTTGCAAAGAGAGTATCTATGAAATTAATAATAGGTCTGTTTATTTTAGAACTCATCGCATGTTATATAAAAACTAATACTGATACCAATCCGCCTTGACCTTAACTATTTTTACTATGCAAAATATGACCATTTTATTAAGCGGAATGGTATGAATCACATTTGGTATAACTATAAATTATTAAAGGAGAAAAAATGTTATCTGTTGTTGCTGATGTTGGTGGCACAAACATCCGACTTGCTGTTTGTGATCTTAAAACGGGAAAGTTGAGCCAATTAAAGGAATTTTCTTGTGTCGAATTTATAACACTTGAAGTTGCACTGACTCAATACTTTGAAATATTACAAGGTGAAGTGAAACACCTTTGTATTGGTATTGCTTCTCCCGTTGAAAATGATCATGTTGTGATGACCAATTTAAGTTGGGACTTTTCTAAGCAAGCACTTAAAGAAAAATTAAAATTAGAGTCGTTATATGTCATCAATGACTACACCGCAATTTCATTAGCGGTACCATTTCTTTCTTCAGTAGAAAAAATACAAGTAGGTGGTGGTGAATGTAAAGAGAATGCTGTAACGGCTATCTTTGGTCCTGGGACTGGGCTCGGTGTTTCACACATAATTAAATCGGCGGATAAATGGATTAGTTTAGATGGTGAAGGTGGACACGTAAGCTTCACTGCTAATACAGCAGAACAGGCTGAAATTTTATGTTTACTACAAGCGCAATTTGGTCACGTTTCTGCAGAGCGTATTTTGTCCGGGCAGGGGGTAGTCAATTTATACCAAAGTCTTTGTGCTTTATCTAAACGTGAAGTTAAATTTGAGCAGCCGAAAGAGGTATCTAAAGCGGCATTAGACGGCAGTTGTGATATGGCACGAAGAAGTCTGGATGTTTTTTGTCAAGTGATGGGCAGTTTTGCTGGTAACCTTGCATTAAACCTAGCTTGTACAGGAGGTGTTTACATTGCGGGCGGTATTGTACCTCGCTTTGCTGAGTTCTTTCAATCTAGCGAGTTCAGGCATTTCTTTGAAGATAAAGGGCGTTTTAAAGCGTACTTATCATCTATTCCAACTTTTTTAATTACCCATAATAACCCTGGGTTATTGGGGGCGAGTGTTTATCTTCGTCAAGAGTTAGGTTTGTTAAATAATGATGCATTAGAGGGAGGCATTCATGACGAATAGGGCTGGCTATTAAAGGCCTAAATTTATAATGCAAAGTAAATGTTGAATCCGCCATGAGTTAAAAAAGGGTAATACGAACGTAACTACTCTGCAGGGATAAAAATATTAGGTAGCATGCCATTCAACAATAGCGTTAAAGCAGTAGAGCCACTTACTCCCTGCTTTTTACAGCTTGATAAGTAACTACGAAGACCAAAAAACATTTCTGCTCCATATTCGCTCCTGAAGCAGCCCGAGATCTTCTGCTGAACTTTTTTTGCCATCCTCAAGTCATTTTCGCCTTGATTATTAGTAAAAGGTACGGCTTTATCGATCATAAACCTGAGTACGTCATCTTCATAATTTTGTAAACGCTCAAGTAAATTTCTAGATTTTGTTTTTTTCACCCTGCCTCGTTGGCCGGTAGTTGGTATTGGTGGGGGACTTTCTTTCTCACCTTCTTTTAAAATAACTCGGTATTGACTAATAGTTTCTGCTTGTTTTTCTTGAGTAAGCACACCCTCTGTATCACCCACTAATTGATTCAAATTAATTAAAAATAGACGCATGCTTTCAGCCCATACTTGACCATCTTGTTCATAAGCTCTCGTTAGTTCTCGTAAATGGTGTGCATTACATAATGCGTGCTGACAATGATAACGGTAATACGGTTTCCAATGGTCGTGGCATATCACCCCGTTGAAATGAGGCAGGATACCGATGTGCTCCATGGCATCTTGTCCCCGTTTTTCATGTGCCGCCAGATAAGTCCAATTCAATGATGAAGCGTTGTGTAGCCACTGCCTCTTTCCATTAATATTAATGCCGGTTTCATCGGCATGCAGTACTGGCTCATTCAACAAATTGGTTTTAATTATTTCAGGTACTTTAAGCGTTTCAAGCTTGCTATAGGCACTATTAATGAAGTTGTAAAGGCTACCACTACTCAGAGGAATACCTAACTGGTCGGTAAAATATTCACGAATACGTTCATAAGGGAGTAATTGATATTGAGAAAGATAAACAGCATGCGCTTTTAACCCATTTCCGTATTGAATACGGCTGTTAACACCATCGGGGAATGGCGCAACAAAGCGTTTTCCAACTTCATTTTCGAGTATTTGGGCCTGATATTCAGTAACAACCCGTACAAATTCGATATCGATAATTTGACGCGTCTCATAGCCGACTTCTTTGTAATGCCCTTTTGGTAGAAGGGCCTTATCGACTGGTAACTTATGGACGATATCTGGATTAGTATCAAGTGGTAGCGTTGACCCTTTATGGCCTTTTTGCCCACCAGTTGTATTTGAACTATTATTTTTTGGGGACTTTTCTCTATTAGGGTCACTTGATGG
>NZ_AXWP01000008.1:329877-382303 GCF_000482725.1 Psychromonas arctica DSM 14288 | reverse complement strand
CTCCCTGTTAGAAATGACCACCCTCAAACACAGTGTTGGTCTGACTGAGTATTGGACTTCGCGCTATTTTGGACGCTTATCCACCAACACTGCCGAAACAGGTTACGGTTAGTTGTGTACTTCTAACTTCCTATGGCTTCCTTCAGACCCCACCGTTAGCCAGTGACGCCCTTGCCATTCGGATTATCTTCCCCTCAATCAGGGTGATCTCACTTTCTTGCAAGTGAGCGGGTTTGCCAGCTTTGCTGGGCAAACAAAAAAGGCGCTAATGAGCGCCTTTTTTAGATGGAGAGTTAATTTTAAATTGGCATTAACGTTTAGTAGTTAACTTTTTCAATCCAACCAAATTTATCTTCACGTAAACCGTATTGAATGCCCGTTAGCTCATCGTATAAATTACGAGAAACCGTACCTGCTTTATTATCATTGATAAAGTAATCTTCGTCTTTCCAACATAATTGACCAACAGGTGAAATAACTGCTGCAGTTCCACACCCAAAGGCTTCAGTAATTTTACCACTTCTGATATCCGCTAGAATATCTTCAATGGCGATTTGCTCTTCAGATACTGTGTACCCTAGAGAAGGTGCCAACTGTAAAATAGAGTCACGTGTAATACCCGGTAAAATACTACCGCTTAGTTTAGGTGTCACAATATGATCTCCGTAAACAAAACAGATATTCATTGCGCCTACTTCTTCAATATATCTACCGTGTACCGCATCTAACCAAAGCACTTGTGAATAACCGCGCTTTGCAACATCTTCCGACATGTACAAACTAGCCGCGTAATTACCGCCGGTTTTAGCTTCACCAACCCCACCAACAACTGCGCGACGATATTTATCTGCAACATACACAGAAACAGGTGAGAAACCATTTTTAAAATAAGCCCCTGCAGGTCCAGTGATAATAAAATGTAGGTATTTATCACTTGCGCCTAACCCTAATTTAGCTCCCGTTGCTACCATCGTTGGACGGATATATAGCGAAGTACCATTTTTTTCAGGTACCCATTGGTTATCTATTTTTAATAATTCAGTCACTGCTTTTAAGTGAAATTCAACATCAACTTCTGGCATGACCATACGTGCAGCTGAACGGTTAAAACGTTTGAAGTTTTCACGCGGACGGAATAAATTAATCTCGCCATTTTCAGTACGGTACGCTTTTAAACCTTCAAAAATCTCTTGGCCGTAATGTAGAACTGATGCAGAAGGATCCAGTTGTAGCATTTGATAAGGTTTAATTTCTGCATTTGACCATTTATTAGTAGGTTCAAATGACTGTGTAAACATGTGATCGGCAAATACTTCGCCAAAACTAAATTCTGCTGGGCAAGCGTTACGATCTGCAACAGCTAACGGTTTGATATCAATTGACATGTAAATCCCTTCTGTATCTAAATGCTTTTTGCGACAACGAATGAAAAGCATAAGCATTATTGCTTAGGTGTTGGCCGGAGCTAGATTCTAAAAAATATTCAACCATACATCCACACTTCTTTTACAAAAAAACAAGATTAAGTAACTTTATTGAGCTAACCGTGAATATTTTAATTTTTTTAGTATTAAAAAGTAAAATAACACACGCAATGATTACTTAAGACAGTCTTTAATGTAAGCAGCAAGAAAGTCGATACAAGATTGAATGTGCTGTTGATGAGTCAAACCACTTTTTACTCTCGGTTTGAAGTCATGGTCACCATCTTCTAACCATAACCAATTAAAACGCTCAGGCAAACCATAACTTAATACTTCATCTTGGCCGCCTAACTTATCACGTGTTCCCTGAATAATGGCAACAGGTTGTTTAATCGCAGCTAAATGCTCCACGCGTAATTTTTCTGGTTTACCTTGCGGATGAAATGGATAACCTAAACAGGCAATGCCTTTAACATGTTGCAAGAGATCGGCGGACTCCTGTGCCGCTAACAAGGTGGCCATTCTGCCTCCCATCGATTTCCCACCAATCACCATTGGTTGATTTAATGTTTGTATTACCTCCATAAATTGCTTGATCAGATGAGGAGCTCGCTCAGGTGGGCGCCGGCTCGCCGTTTCAACTCGCTGCTGCATATAATTAAAATTAAAGCGAGCAACTCGAATGCCTTGTTCAGCCAGACCCACACTCACTTCCTCCATAAAGTCTGACGTTAATGGCGCTCCTGCACCATGTGAAAAAACAAATAAAGGCCCCTCTTCAGGTCCATCAAAAATAAGCGTCATGATTGCCTCTAGTAAATAAAAATAGAATAAATAGTATTATGTAAGAATGCGAGTAAGCGATTAAAGCGTCAAGTAAATAAGCCTATGTAAAACCTTAAATTGTTCGTTACAATATTTATCTAACTATTTATACGTTCAAATAAAGGCAGATATTCAGCATGTTATACAAAAACATAGAAAGATGTACTTTACAACAAGTACATCTGTTACAAGAAATAGCAATTAAGACCTACCATGAAACCTTTACTGACAGTAACAGTGAAGCTTTACTACAAAAATATTTTGAGCAATCGTTAAATATAAAAAAACTATCAGAACAGTTACAACAGCAGCACTCTGAATTTTATTTCATTTATGCCAACGATAAAAAAACAACCCCCGCAGGCTTTTTAAAATTGAATATAAATAATGCACAAACGGATGTGTTGGATCCACAGGCATTAGAAGTTGAAAAAATTTACCTGCTAAAAAACTTCTTATCACAAGGTTTAGGTAAACAGTTGATCAACTTTTCGATTGAACGAGCTCAACAACAAGATAAAAAATATCTTTGGTTAGGCGTGTGGGAACATAATGATACGGCACTTACCTTTTATAAAAAGATGGGATTTGAGCAATTTGGAGAACATGGTTTTGATATGGGTGGAGATATTCAAACCGACCTGTTATTTAAGAAAATGTTATAAAAAAGTCCGATTTTTATTACCGTCTTATCTATAAGGTGAATTACCATCTTGTTTAGAAGGATGAATAGTTGAAGCTAGAACACTCATTAAAGCGATTTAAACATCGCTCAACTTAACGGGGTCACTTCACAAATTGAGGGGGCTTTATTATCTCTACCGCCTCACATCTTGCTTTAAGCCGTCTCGTTTTATCGCGGGAGATAACGAGCATAGGATGTTGTAACAACATTAATTAACGAGGTTAATTAACCATATTTAGTTTCTATTTAACGTCATTGCAGAAAATAATTCACTCGTTTTAACAGCCATAATAAAATCATTACGGTGTAAACCTTTGATGATATGACTCCACCACTGCACCGTTACCACACCATACTCAACCACCAGTAAAGGATGATGATTCACTGACTCGGCTAATTCAGCTATCTGGTTAACAAAGGCTATCGAATGTTGATAACGTTTAGTGGAGAATTCACAAGCTAACTTCAGCACGCCTTGATCTTCAACTAATTGCCATTGTTGACTCTTTGCAGATTGCGCTTGTAATTCAGTGAATAACACCTTGATCTGCTCATCTTGTAGTAAAAGTGCACTGGCATTACATACTTGGCAGGTTTGTTGGCTCAATAAAGTCATCATAATCCCCTTTTAAAATTTATTGCTAGTCTGAAAAATAAGTCGATTATTTACTGCTATAAGACTCGCCATCTGCTTTAACTTGCAAATGAAAATAGGCAGGTTTGGTTGAAATACGTTTATCGTCAATCGCTTTACCCACAGTAAAATGATACAAACTTTGCCATTGTTGATCTTTTAATCCAACTAAGTCATGGACTTGATCATCAAAAAAACATCCAATTCCTGTTCCTCTTAATCCCTCTCTTTCAGCGGCTAAATACAGTACTTGACCAATCAACCCAGTTTCCCAAAATAATAATGGGTACTGGCTAGCTGAATGACTTAAGCTTGTTTCAAAACGCGCTAGCATACCAAGGCTATAGGCACCATCTGCGGCAATATTTTGCTCACAACTAAGGGCTTTAGCAATGCGTCTAAAGTCGCCTTTTTTCAGCACATATAACGGTTGTTCTATAAAACAGGGTTGCCATAGAAACTCCGGCTTCATTGCTGACTTTAGATCCTGTAAATGCATTGGGTTACGCACCCAAATATATAATCCAGCATCAAGACCTTGCACATGATGAACAAATAACAGTAAATGAACTTGAGCCGTTTGTGGCAAGACAGAGAATGGAACACTTTGGGTCGGTAATGTATTGTGTAATTGCTTTAAAAATAGTTCACTGGATATAAAGCTAGCTTCGCGATCAAAACTTTGAGCACTTCGACGTTGTAAAATTAAGTGTTCAGCACTTTGCTCTACTGACTCAGAGCTTTTATTGCTAGCAGTAAGATTCGAATTGACAGTAGCAACATTAGCATTGAGAATCGCAACATCTGGATTTAAAACAGGTGAAGATAACGTTGCAGGATCTTCTTTAATAAATGAAATATTTTGCTGATGGCTTGCTTTAAAAACATCTTCAATAACCGGCCATTCTTGATACGAATGACTTAACTGGTTACTTTGATGCATATAATCAAAGTCAGAGAGTGCATTTATCCATTCTTTTACTTTCTGTAAATCGCTAGGTTGTGCGCTTACCCAACAAACACAATCGACATATTCAGTTTCTTGCGCTGCATGAGGAGACTGATTAAGGCCTAACAATGCTGATATAGCAGAGTTCGACAACTCATCTAACACTTCAATTTTCCAACCATTTAAGTTGGCGGCAATATTCAAAGCAGCCAACGCATGACCTAAATCATGTTGGCAATACCGATAAGCCCGCTCACCGTATTTCCAAGCTTCGCGCCATGCAATACTAGTTAAAACAATCGCAAAACCGGTCGTATCCTGTAAAAAGTCAGCCTTAACATCTGCGAGTCGCGCACGTTTCTCTAAACAATTAATATAAGGATTGTAATGTAGGCTATGTACGGTTTTCTTTTTTAGCTCTTGCGAATCAGATAATTCAGGTAGCTCTTGTAATTCAGGTAACTCTTGTGATTCAGGTAATAATAAATAGCATTCAGTGGGATGCAGATTACCGCTTGAAGGGTTAATACGTAATGCCCACTCCGTTCCGTTATAAGACTTCCACGCAGATAAACCTAAACTGTTTTGCAATAGTGACGCAATGCTGCTTACTGAAATAGGCGCAGGTGAAGCAGGTGATACTTGAAAGATATACTCAATGGGGGAGCTAGCAACCTCTTGATTTAAAGGAAGATATATTTTCTCTGTCCCTTCGTATAAACGATAAGGCAAGGGTTGATTTGCCCAATCCATATATCCCGCTGAGCGAGCATAAGCGCCTGGCCTATGTTTTGTTTGCTGATGGTAATTTTTAACCATTTGCAACGTTGATTGAGACATAATCATTCCCCATAAAAATTTAAATCAAATTAACTAACAATCAAGAATTCAATCTTAAAAAATTCGAGCTACTGTGGCATAACAGCGAGTTTAGTACGAATAAAATCACTATGATTAACATAAATTAGCTTAGCGACTTTACGGATTAAAGCCTCTTCCATCTCATCTAGATACCCATCAGCATAAGCGACTTGCCACATGGCCTTAATCAAGCCGATACGTTGCTCGCGCTCTAAATCTCCAAGCTGAGAAGTAAAATCAAACACAGATTGGCTACTTTTAGCTTCCTGCATACCTACGTTTAATAATTCCGCCGCTTTCTCGGCATTAACATCAAGTACTTTTTCAAGCGAACGAGTAGCAACTATTTTCTCATCCGCGCTTAAGTGATGATCTGCAATACAAACCTCACACAATAGAGAAGCAATGGCGAGGGTATTATCGAACTCAGGGTGTTCATTAGGTATTAGGGAACTTATAAAGTGTTTAACTGTTGCGATCATATTTCAACCTATAGGAATAAAAAAACGGAGGTGATTTAATACTGGGCTTTTGAGTGTAAAGACTAATCCAGTATCAATTAGCCATCCTAGCCTCAATCAAAATAGAAATCAAAGCGACTTAGTTGTCACGCTGTATAACAAAATACTAAGTATATTAGAGGTCGAAGTTTGAGTTGAGGTTTGAGTTCAGGTTATGTTTGAAATGACGAATAAATCGCCGCAGTGGGCCTGTTACTGAAGTGGTTCCAATCAAGTAGCGTAACCCACTATTTATATTACGAGGTTTACGCTAATCAATAAAATGTTAATCAACGTCAGAAATACGGTCTAAACGATCTAGTTCTTCTTCTCGAGCGGCATTAATTTCATGCAGTACGCCATCAACGTCAGCATTAATATCAGAGTCAACAAATCGCCCTGTTAATATTGTTTTAGGTGATAATTCGCCCGTTTCAAAAATAGACCAAATTTCTTCGCCATAGCGTGTTTGGGCTAGTTCTGGTGCGAATTGAGAATAATACTGTGTCATGTTATTGACATCACGTAACAACATTTTCTTAGCATTATTATTACCAGCCGCATCTACAGCTTGTGGTAGGTCAATAATCACGGGGCCTTCTGCATCCACCAACACATTAAACTCAGATAAATCACCATGGATCACTCCCACACTGAGCATACGAACCACATAGTCCATCACTTTAGCGTGATCAATCATTGCCTTCTCTTGAGACAAGGTGACATCATTTAAGCGTGGAGCAGCATAACCCTCGGCATCTGTGATCAGTTCCATGATCAACACGCCACCAAAACACCCATAAGGCGTAGGCACACGAATCCCTGCATCGGCGAATTTATACAACGCATCAACTTCAGTACTCTGCCAAATTTCTTCTTGTTGTTCACGCCCAAATTTAGAGCCTTTTTGCATTGCACGTGCATTTCGACCATTTCGGACTTTTCGCCCTTCATTGTACAAAACCGCATTTTTAAAACTACGTTTGCTCGCTTCTTTATAAACCTTTGCACAACGAACTTGATCACCACATTGAACAACATAAACCGTTGCTTCTTTGCCGCTCATTAACTGGCGTAATACATTATCGACGATGCCATCGTCAACTAATGGTTGAATTCTTTTAGGTATTTTCATTTATATAATTTGTTTTCTAATATTTTAATTGATTGAGCTAAATGCCATTTAATTAAATAAAGAGCTAAAAAGCAGAAACAGTATTACCCAGTCATCACCTTCATAGATAATAGTTACACTGAGTAATAGTGAGATAGAAGCATACACTCATTAGTATTGAATATATGCCCAGGCAATTCATCAAACGAATAACGGCTACATCTATAGCGCCTCACTTATAGTGCCTTTTAACTAAGTAGTGTATTAATAAAACAATAATCAGTGCTTATATCAAAAGGTATAACCGTTCATAGTACTATAAAAACAATCGTTTCTTTGTTTCTTTTTGTTCAATTCATGACATGTAAAATAAAAATCCGCTTAATTTTACTTTTACAGCATATAACGTACTGAATAATTAGGAGTAGAAGCTTAATCTCGCTCTAAAATAAATTTTAAATGGGTGATTATTTATGATTTTGTCTTCTTACCAAAAACATTCACTAATGCACCTAACACAATTAAAGAGCCTCCAATTAAAGTCCAAATAGAAGGTACTTCATTGAAAACGATGACCCCAAGGATAGCGGAGAATACAACTTGCACATAAGAAAAAGCACTGACTTTAGCAGCAACTTCACTTTGCATAGCTTTAGTTAAGCCGACCTGCCCAATTTGTGTAAAAATGCCTACAAACAATAATAAAATCAACGCTTCAGTATTGGGCATAACAAAATTATCGCCTAATAAGATAATGGATAATGGTAAGGCAATCAGGGGAAAATAAAAGATGATCACGGAGCTGTCTTCGGATTGACTTAAGCGTTTAACTAATACATAAGCGGTACCACTGCCTAATGCACCTAATAATGCAGCACAAACACTAAACCAAGGTAAAACAGCTTCCCCTGTGACCGATAAATTCGGCATCACCATGGCCAATAGCCCAAATAAACAAAGCACAATACAAATTAATGTTGAACGCTGGATCCTTTCTTTCAGAAAGAAAAAAGCTAACAAAGCAGTAAATACAGGATACAAATATTGCAATAATGTGGCTTCAGCTAGAGGTAAAGTCGTGACCGCATAATAGACGCAAATTAGCGCTAACGTCCCCACACCCCCACGAGCGATAAGCAGCGTTTTGTTATTCCCCCACACAGGGATTTTCTTACGTTTAATATCAACATAACTAATCAACAATGAAATAATGCCGCGAGCAGCAACGATTTCAAAGACAGGGATATTATGAGTGCTTACCAGCTTCACACATGCGGTCATCAATGCAAAAGAGAAAGCTGACAGCAACATAAACCGTAAGCTAATCGGGATCGACAAGAAAAAATTTCGTAACATAAAGGCACTAACTTGATTAATAACAATAGAAGTCTAGTTTATCGTATTTTCAGGCGCCTAGTTATTTATTTGGGTGTTTAATTTTCATATTATACAGCGCATTAACCAACAACATGACAGCCAATACAGGTTAATTTATAGCAAAGAATGGTGATATTAAATGAATACAACGGTCAGTGAATATTACCAACACCACATTCAAAGCCTTTTTCAGTTGACCACTGGAAAACAGCTCCTATCAATACTGGAAACATACTAATGAAAGCCTATTTATTTATCGCCTATGCAGCTGCAACGTTACCTTTTTCTGTCGTTGCAGAACAAAATCATCATCACTCAGTAACAGATAACGTTATTAAAGAGCAACGTATTGCACTTGAGAAAAACACCTCGGACAAAGGTTTTGGTCCACAATCCCCTCGAGATATAGACCATTTAAACGGCAGCAACCAGCAACTTTTTACAAAAGCCCCCGCATATACTGAAATGAACTTATGTAATATTCATTTTCATAGAAATGCGGAACATAAAGGTGGGGAGTTCACTGAGTATGCCGGTAATGGAGATGGCGAAGGCAATAATAGTGGTTACAAATTTTCAGGATCATTGACAGAGAGTGAATTATTACCAATCAAGACAGAGATTGGTAAAAATGCACATGGCCACTTAGTTTCAGGTGATACAATTGAAGTCCATTATGTTTATTCAACAGCAAAAGTTAACCCTGGCCCAACATTAGGCGCATGTTTAGCAAGCCCAACAAAAAATCCGCAATTACGTGTTGAAACACAAGTATTTGTCTTAGTAAACGATAAACAAGCACTTAACTTTGTGCAATTAACAGAAGATGCTAAATCAGGCAATTACCAACAAGCACTAAACATTCCAACCAATACTGGCGATCCAATAGAGTACCTTGGTTCAACAACCGGTCCCGGTTATAACGAAATAGGGTCTCCTTTTCAAGTGACTTGGAGTGTTCGCCCTAACGTACTCAAAGTTGATATCAATACTGTCGGCACCTGGTTACAAAGCAACGTGTATCAAGAAGATCATGCGCATGGAGTAAGAAACCTAGTGATTAACCCTAAGCTATTATCTAACGTTCAATAAGTTAATGGCGTTACTGTTCATGGTCGCTTAGCGTACTATACGCTAAGCGCTTTTTTATTCATGCACCTTTAGTACTGCACTTTTTCACTACTAGCTGTTAACTCTGTTACTGTACATTAAGTGCTGTTGGCGAACAGAAAAAGCAATTAGCTTAAAGCCACCTACTCACCTTTAATCTTGCTGTTCAGTCAATACAGGGGTTAATTTTTCTAAAAACTCGGCTAGCGATTCCGCTAAAACTGCTTCTTGTTTTTTACCTAAGGTTTCTAATTGCACTTGCCCTGTTTCATTTAAAATAGAAATGACTTGCATCTCATCGCTACAGGTTGCAATAAACATGGATGCCGGTTTTTTTAAACGTTTTTGCATCATAAAGTGGGCAATCATATTCTCTTGCAACAGATTAAAGTCTTGATCATTCCACACTTGAATAAGTTCAACAGGATGCCCTTCAAACTCGCAACTGATATGGTCGCTATAAGCACTGCAAAAAAGATCTTCAATAGAAGGATGTAAAGTCACTTCCAGTGCTTGCTCAATATTATTCAGGTTAGCTTTTTGCTCTCTCGGCACTGCTTGCCATGTGATTTTATCATCCTCAACGTTACCGACCTGACAAGGTGACGACCACTCAGGGTCAAAAAATTGAGTCGGTAAAGTCTGCTCTGTTGATTGCCATAATTGTCGATGGCGTTGATATAATGCGAATAACTGCTGTTGTGTATCTGTATTCATAGCTCGAATAATTCTTCTTTTTAGTTACAATACGGCATATTGTAACTATTCGGGCAGTCTTGTCTTGTTTTTCTGACAACGCTTTCCTCTAAATGGGATGTTCCATGCCAAATTCAACACTTTATAACCAAGATGAAGCATTACAAAACTTATCTTTAGGTAAAGTCACAGAGTATAAATGCCACTACGATCAATCCTTGTTACAAGGAGTACCACGTAGTTTAAATCGCAATGAGCTTAACTTAGATGCTTCTTCGCTACCCTTTCATGGCTTTGACCTATGGAATATTTACGAACTTTCCTGGTTAAATAGCAAAGGCAAACCGATGGTGGCAACGGGAGTTGTTAAAGTCCCTTTTGATAGTGAATTTTTGATAGAATCAAAATCCTTTAAATTATACTTAAACAGCTTTAATCAAAGTAAATTTGAGTCCGTTGCGGCGGTACAAGCAATATTAACAGCAGACTTATCAGCCTGCGCCAACTCCCCTGTTAGCGTCAACCTTAATGCGAAACTAGATATTATTAACGAATCACTGGGTACTTTTAGCGGCGTTAACCTAGATGAGTTAGATATTGAAGTTGACCAGTATCAACTGTTACCGTCATTATTAACAGGTATTAGTTCAGATACCACGGTAACGGAAACACTCTACTCACACTTATTAAAATCAAACTGTTTAATCACAAGCCAACCAGATTGGGCAAGTGTTGAAATAAGCTATACGGGTAAATCACTCGACCATGAAAAGTTGTTGCGATATTTAATTTCATTTCGCCAACATAATGAATTCCATGAGCAATGTGTAGAGCGTATTTTCTGTGATTTAATGAAGTATGGTTCGTTAACATCGTTAACCGTTTATGCGAGATATACACGTAGAGGTGGTTTAGATATTAACCCTTTACGTAGTACATCAATGGAATTTCCGATTAATAATATACGCTTAATACGCCAGTAGTTTTATTAATAAAGTCAGTATTATGAGCAGAAGTGCAACTGTTCACGTTTTTACATGTTATGTTGCACTTACTTAAATTATTTAGTTGTACCGCCACTATTTTATAATGAGGTTTTAATTATTAATGCGTTTGTTTTCAAGAGTATTGTTTAGCTGCCTTTTACTTTCTGTTAGCCACCCCCTATGGTCCCTTGAATTATCGGGGGCGCTTATCCCTGCTTCAATCAAAGAAAGTTATAAAACGCGTCAACTTGAACCTTTAAAATGCATTAGCTCCGTAAATAAATTTATGAATAAGGTAGAAGTACTGCCCACTTATGCTGAAGGCACTATGCCTAAGAATAGATTGACCTCTACCAAACGCATTCCTAATCACGCACCTTCACAATTATTAGCCTCTTGTTATGCAGAACTTGCAGACTACGAAAATAGCTTAGCGTTACTGATCCCTTTGCTAAAAACGCCAAGTGTCACCCCTGATGAAATCAGAACTTTAAATATCATTGCGAGCGAAATACCAGAGTCTGAGCGCCCACAACTGAGTAATGAAGCGCTGATAAAAATGATGTTTAACTCACTTGAGTTCATGAAAGATAAAAAGCATGCAAACAAGTCAAATCTAGTCGATATTATTCATTTAACTATCGCTAAACTCGCGTTAGCGACGCACCAATATCAACTAGCGAATGAGTCATTAAGTCAAGTCAAAAAGAACATAAAAAATACCAAGCATAAAGAGTTAGTTGCCTGGTTAGCTTATTATTATGGTCATTATTACGATCAAATAAATCAGCAACAATTAGCTATTTCCAACTTTCGAACAGCGAACGAAATGGCTGACCAACTTAAACTGATTAAATTAAGCAGTTTAGTGAAAGAAAGTTTATCCAATCTTTATCAACAAAAACATCGTTACACACAAGCAATGGATTTTGCTAGTCAGCGTGTAGAGCTTTTATTACCCACAGACAATTATGTGCAACAGGCAGATAGCCTATTAAAATTTGCAATTTTAAAGCGCCAAAACAAAGAATATAATCAAGCGATCATCTACTTATTTAATGCGTTTGAACTAGTAGAAAAAAAGCATAAAATGTTACTTGCTTACACCTATTTAGAGCTTGGAAGAACTTATGCTTCAATGCCTTACGACTTAAAAAAGAATGCCGAATTAGCACAAAAATATTTGCAAAATGCACGTCATCATTTTCAAAAATTACACCGTCTTGAACAAGAAACAGAAAGCACTTTATTATTGGCGCAATTAAACATTCGTAGTCAAGATACCGGCTTGGCAATTCTACAATTAGAAAGTGTATTAACCTTGGCCAAGGGTAGATTTCCAGAACTACGCGTAAAGGCTTTTGAAATGCTCGCTCTAAGCTATGAATTATCCGGTGATCATCAGCAAGCCAATTTTCACTTTAAAAACTTTCACTCTTTGCAAAATGCAATTAAAGAAAAACTATTTGCGCTGCAGCAATTAAAAATTAATGAACAATTTCAACTCATTGAGCAAACACAGCAACAAATCCAACTAGAAACCAAAAATAATGAGTTATTACTCAAAAATAATCGCTTTAAAAATATTGCATACATTGTACTGGCGTTATTAGGTGTTACAGTATTATTTACATTATTCATATTTATCCGCCATAAAAAACTCGTGATTAGAGAACAAATAACGCGAAAAAAATGGTTACATCACCCTAGAACACGTTTAATATCGCAACAAGCACAGGAATATGATCAACAATATCAAGGACGTCCTCTGTTTTATGCTTTGGTTCATATTCCATTTTTAAGCAATTTAAACGGTTCAAAAGGTTTGTTCAGTGCAGAGAAAATAGAGTTCGCCTTAGGACAAGAATTAAAAAACAACTTTTCTCAGCATACACAAATTAGTCAAGTCAGAGATAATCAACTACTATTTATTGCTGAACAAGAACATCATGGTGAAGCGAAAAAATTTGCACAAGATATTGAATATTTCTTTCAAAGATTTGCAGAAAATTATGATTTAGATGGGAGAGTTTCAACAGGCATCGTGGCTTTTCCCTTTTTAAACAATGTTACTCGTGCAATAGCACCGGAACGCATGCTTAACATCACTTGTTTAGCATTATTTGGTGCTTGTCAAATAAGAGAAACAGTCCACGAAAGTAGCTGGTTAGAATTATATGCAATCGAAAAAATTCAACCTGCATTCTTTGATGGAGATTTATGGCTATTAGGTCAAGCAGGAATCGATAAAGGAATAGTAAAATTGAAAACCAGCCATCCTAAAACCCCTATTACGTGGCCTGAAATTAGCCGTTAAGCCATTGTAATTTCAATAAAAACAATAAAAGCTAACATTAAAAAACTGTAAATATTAAAGGATTATATTCATGGCATCATTGGCGCTAACAAGCTTATTACAACAATTATTCAAACGAATTTACCGCCAAGATAAAGCTTTTGATAAATATCAAATCCGATTCCTAAAAAAATTACAAACAACGTCCACCGACGAAAACGAAAATGATCTATTCGATGAATGCGTTGTACAATTAGCAACGCTCCCAAATAATTTAGATGACAAACTCTCTGAGGGGCGCTTAATTTCTCGTCACTCGGTCACACAATTGCAACAAATAGATTCCTTATCAGACGCCATCAAAGGTCGACTCCTAGAAATACAAAATGGAGAAATCCCTTACACTATTATTGAGCATCAAGTTGAATTAAAAGAACTGATCAAAATTTATCAACGCGCAGTGATAGAACTGAGTAAACGTTCGATGCAATCTGGCGATAATAACAAGGGTGATGTAGAATTTATTAATGAAGAACTGCAGCAAGTAATCTTGGAGTTAGATGTCGGTGAAGCTTATGTAAAAGATCTTGAAAAGCTACGTCTTAGTATTAACAACGAAAGTGATCCTTTTCAATTGCCTCATCATTGTTTACAGGTTATTAATCTAATCATTAATAGTACACGTGAGGAGCGTAGTTCTTCTCGTCACTTTTTATATACGCTTAATGATAGCTTAACCGAATTTTATCTAAATTTTGCAAAAACCTTAAATGCAACTGAAGCCGGTTTTACGCAACAAAAAGATACCTTTGTGTCGATAGAAAAGAGTGCAAAAACTCTACAGCAGCAAAGTGAAGAAGCACAAGATATCGATAGTTTACGTAACTACATTACAAGCTACGTGAGTGAAGTGGAAAATGTAATTGCTGAACAAGAGAAAAAGAAAGAACAAAAATTTCGCCATAAGTTTCAAGGCATTGTGAGACAAATTAAAGAGCTACAAAGTGAAACGCAGAGCTATCAAAAAACACTCAAACACCAGACTAAACAATTACATGTCGACTTTTTAACTAAAATCCCCAATAGAGCGGCTTGGAGCGAACGTCTAGACATTGAAATAACCCGTTTAAAACGTTATGACAATCCACTACAAATGGCAGTAATCGATATCGATAACTTTAAAAGCATTAATGATAATTTCGGCCATTTAGCAGGTGATAAAGTCCTACATGCGATCGCGCAAACATTACAGAAATCAGTTCGTAAAACGGGTTATATCGCCCGATTTGGTGGTGAAGAATTTGCCTTATTATTACCAGAAATAAGCCAACAGAAAGCGCAGTTTGTATTAAATAAATTACGAGATCGTATTAAAGCAATCACTTTCAGATTTAAAGAAGAAAACTTAATCATCACCATCTCAGTTGGTTTTACCACTTTAGTTTCAAGTGATGATCAAGATGAAGCCTTTGAACGTGCTGATGCTGCATTATATCAAGCAAAAGCAGAAGGCAAAGATCGCGTCATCTTTATAGAAAAAACAGCGACTGATGACGAATAAAATTCAACAGATAGTAGACATAAAGCTAAACTTCTCAGCGCATATAGAGCACCTTCGACATATTGTTATTTACACAGAATGACTGTTATCTAAGCTGTACACCTAGTAAAGTCTGTAGCTATTTCAATTATTTAATAAATAAGTGGTACTTTTTGATGGCATCTCTACTTAACTAAGTTAGTCTTAATGCACAGTCAAAAGGAGAAGCTATGATTTCACATATCAGTCCCGTTGGTAGCATGGCGCTATTATCTCAATTAGAAGTAAACCAACTTAAATACAGCGCCTCTTGCGAAGTTTATCAATTATTTAGAAATTGCTCTTTAGCAGTATTAAAGTCAGGTAGCCATACCGACAGCAGTAAAGAGATCCTTGAACAACATAAAGACTTTCAAATCAATGTACTCCACCAGGAACGTGGCGTCATATTAGAACTATTAAACCCACCTGAAGATGCCTACATAGACGGAGAGTTAATCAGAGGCATGCAAGATCACCTGTTTTCAGTCTTACGTGACCTTTTATATGTCAACACACAATTACAGCCCAACCCTCCATCAGCGTTCAACAGTGAACAAGCGACCAGCTTAGTTTTTTCAATTTTGCGTAATGCTAATGTACTCAAAGCCGGTGTTGAACCCAGTGTCGTCGTTTGTTGGGGAGGACATTCTATTAATGATATTGAATTTGCGTATACTCGAGAAGTTGGCAATCAATTAGGGTTACGTGAGCTTAACATCTGTACTGGTTGCGGCCCAGGAGCCATGGAAGGTCCGATGAAAGGCGCCGCAGTAGGACACGCAAAACAACGTGTTAATAATGGTCGTTATATTGGTTTAACCGAGCCTGGAATTATTGCCGCTGAGCCACCGAACCCGATTGTTAATGAGCTAGTTATTTTACCTGATATTGAAAAGCGCTTAGAAGCTTTTGTGCGTTTTACCCATAGCATCGTTATTTTTCCTGGCGGGCCAGGAACAGCGGAAGAGTTGCTTTATATTCTAGGTATTATGATGCACCCTGAAAATAAACGTCAGCCCTTACCTATCGTGTTAACCGGGCCAGCCAGCAGTGTTGATTACTTTAAAGCTATTGATGACTTTATTGTGAATACATTAGGGCAGGAAGCACAGCAGCATTATCAAATCATTATTGACGATGCGCCATTAGTCGCCAAGCTCATTAAAAAATCCATGCGCCGTGTTAAAGAGTATCGCAAAGCGATTGGTGATGCTTATTCCTTTAATTGGACATTGAAAATCGACCATGACTTCCAAGTCCCTTTTATTCCCAATCATGAAAATATGGCAAACCTGGTTTTGCATCGCGATCAGCCAAAAGATCAACTTGCATCCAATCTACGTCGTGTTTTTTCTGGGATCGTTGGTGGTAATGTAAAAGATGAAGGCATAAAATCCATTGAAGAAAATGGTCCATTTTTGTTAACTGGCGAAAAAGATCTAATGCAGCGCGTAGACAAATTATTAAAGAGTTTCATTGAACAAGGGCGAATGAAACTACCAGGAACGGTTTACACCCCTTGCTATAAGATTAAAACCTAATATGAGTGCTTGTTTATTAATTATAGATGCGATGAACCTAATTCGTCGTATCTATGCAGTACAAGAAAAGCAAAATAAAAATATCGACTTTGCATTAAGTGCAACCAACAATACTGCCTGTAATGCACTGCAAAAGATGTTAAGGGCACATCAGCCAAGCCATGTCATTTGCGTGTTTGATAGCCACCAGCAAAGCTGGCGTCATCAGTTACTACCTGAATATAAAGAAGGTAGAAAACCGATCCCCGAGGCTTTAAAAGCCTATTTACCACAAATTCAAGACGCATTTTACGAAATGGGTATTGAGTCTTTAGTCACAGAACAAGACGAAGCGGATGATTTAATTGCAACCTTGGCAACTAAAGTAACAGAGAGACAACAGCGCTGTATCATAGTGTCCACGGATAAAGGTTTTTACCAAATACTGAATGCTTACACCAGTATTTACGATTATTTTCAATCGCTACACATGGATAGTTATTACGTCGAACATAAAGTAGGCCTAAAAATAAACCAATTAGCTGATTATTGGGCGATAACCGGGATCAGCAGTAGCCATATCAAAGGTGTTGAGGGAGTTGGTAATAAAGGCGCATTAGCCTTATTACAACAATACCAAGGTTTAGATAATATGCTGCAGCAAGACGAACAAATTATCAGTGGAGATAAACGTCTACAAAAAGTAAAAGTAAATGAAATGGCCGCCCAGTTATCAAAACAATTAGTCGCCTTAAAAACAGATATTGTATTAGGCTTTAATTTAAAAGACTTACGTTATCAACAAAAATAAATTCCTTAATTTTTAATGTCGATAAGATAAAAATTTAATGAACAAATTACTAAATAAGGTGACCAATAAACTTACCCTGACAACGCGATACAGTGACCGTTAATTTAATGGTTAATTTAAGTCGCAAGATAATAAACAATGCAATTGATTATATTATTAGAAAAATAGATAGTGATATAACTGCTAATGCAAATAGTTATATCGCTGCAAATGCCCGTAATCCTGCAAAGCAGCCTCTTAAATGATGTAGCACTTGAACGGTTTAGTACTTGAATGATGTGGTGCTCGAATAATAATGTAGTCAGCTGAAATAATCGCGTTAAAAACAATCAATAATATTGCTATTGTTGATAATAAGCGATGTACAGTATGCACCTAACACTTGTATCGTTAATATTAATAACATCCTAACAAATAAATTTTGGAGTTTAAACTGTGAAAAAATTATTAATCCCTGCCGCTGTGGTAGCTATTGGCGCATTTGGTGCAGGCGTTTACTTATCTCAACAACCAGCAGCTGCTGCCTATAATGTCTTAAATTATGTCCCGTCAGACACACCTTTTTTTGTAGGCCAGCTAACTCCATTCCCAATTAAAGATTACATTGCATCAGCACCAAAACTCGTCACACCAAGTGACCAAGCAAAATTAGAGGCATTGTATGAATCAGATGAACCAGGTTTACACTTTGTTGCTAATTTATTAAAAGCCTACCAAGACGGATTAAAAGATGCTGATTTGTTAGTTAAAACCTTTGGTTTAAACGATCAAATCCGAGCTTATGCTTATACGCTAGGATGGCTGCCAGTGATAAAACTAGAGGTTGCTAACCCACAAGCAATCTGGGATTTATTAGACAAAAATGAACAAGAAACGGGATTTGTACATAAACAAGGTAAAATCCAAGATCTTTCATACCGCATCTACACCGTTACACCTCCCGATGAAGACGAAGTTGTTGAAGTGATTGTTGCACAGTCAAATGGCATCCTAACTATCACGGTAAAAACAAGATTTGTTTCAGAACCATTATTAGCAACAGCATTGGGCTTAGAAAAAGCAACAGCGCCATTAGCAGAGTCAACTATTTTAGACGGCATCATCAAACAGCATCAATTCTCTGACTCAAGCGTAGGTTACATCGATCATGTTGAAATTATTAAAGGCTTAACAACAACTGATGGCAACCAACTGGCTAAACAACTAACAGAAATCACTAAAATAGAAAATGATAACCCATTTGCTAAGCTGCAAACGCCTGTTTGTCATCAAGAATTTATGAGCATTGCAAAAAATTGGCCACGCACAGCCTTTGGTTATACTCAAATGGATATCAGTGAAACAGAATCAACACTCGGCTTTTCAGCGGTCATAGAAAGTAAAAATGCCGTGATTTTAAAAGCACTGAGCACAATGCGAGGCTTTATCCCAAGTTACACGCAAAACTTTAATGAAAGTATTGTCGCATCGGCAATCGGCTTAAATGTTAGCGAGTTATCTAATTCATTAACTACTATTTGGGGGGATTTACAAAAACCTACCTATCAATGTCAGCCTTTAGCTGAAGTACAATCAAAAATTGCTGCGAATGGGCAATCTATCGCAATGGTCGGCATGAGTGCGAATATGGCAGCAGGCCTAAAAGGTCTGAGTGGTGCACTGTTTAATTACAGTATGAGTAAAACAGAATCAACACAATTAGATAGTTTTGACGCGTTATTAGCAGTACATGCTGATAACCCATTAGCTATTTTTAACTCCATTAGAATGTTTAGCCCAGAGCTGCAGCAAGTTAATTTAAGTGATGATGGCAAAGCGATTTCATTAAAAGACTTATTCCCTGTACCGGTTGCTTTAAACATCAATCCTAAAATTGCCATCAAAGGTAAACATTTAGTGATTTATAATGGGACTAAAAGTGAGCAAGCCGCTGAAAAACTTGGGCAGAAACCATTATCTGCTAATGGGCTTTACCAATTATCATTTGACGTAAATAAAATGCTTACACCTTTTGTTAGTGCAACACAGTTAATGTCTGGGGAATCAATCGCTGATGAAATGCAGTTCTTAATGGATTATGACGCACGTATGAATATCAATTTGGATATTAACGAGCAAGGTATTCGTTTTGATTCAACGGTGAATAATAAATCACCTCAACAAGAAAAGTAGGCTTTACCCGTTACTATTGAACATGCTTCTATGAACATGCACTTAAATGGTAACGGGCAAATAACTCTCCTAAAGTGATCAATATCATCAATTATCTCAAGCTAACAACAATGAGATATCAAACAAAAAGCTGACTAAGGTCAGTTTTTTTCAGCTCACAAAAAGTAGCTTGTTTTTTGTTCTAAGCCAAGCCAGATCTAAGTATCAATCAGATTAATTGACTTTTTAGACTAGCTAATAAAATCAGTTCTTTTATAATTGCGCGAAATTCACACAGAGAATTTATTCATCTTATATCGATTGTATTAAATAAGTGATTTTGACCAATAATATAGATCACTTAATTATTATCGTGGATATTAATAGGTCGGAAGGAAATAGACCTCCACACGCGCGAGTAATGGAAAAATTATGTTAGAAAAATTATTTAAACTAAGCGAACACAACAGTAATGTGAAAACAGAAATTGTTGCAGGCTTTACCACTTTTTTAACCATGGCATATATCATTTTTGTTAACCCATCAATGTTATCTGCCACGGGTATGGACTCGGGTGCTGTATTCGTAGCAACATGTTTAGCCGCTGCAATTGGTTGTTTCATTATGGGTTTATATGCAAACTACCCTGTCGCTTTAGCACCGGGTATGGGATTAAATGCTTTCTTCTCATACACAGTGGTATTGCATATGGGTTACAGCTGGCAAGTTGCCTTAGGTGCGGTATTCCTTTCAGGTGTTTGTTTTACCTTATTAAGTTTATTCAAAATTCGAGAATGGATCATTAACTCAATTCCACTGCCTATGCGCAAAGGCATTGCAGCAGGTATTGGTTTATTCTTGGGTTTAATTGCCTTAAAAAATGCCGGCATTGTTGTTGCAAACCCAGCAACACTAGTTAGCTTAGGTGATTTAACCGCATTACCAGCGGCATTAGCTTGTTTAGGATTTATCGCCATTATCGCACTAGCACATTACCGTGTTAAGGGTGGCGTGATGTTAGCTATTTTAGGCGTTACTGTTATCGGCCTATTAATGGGTGATATTCAATATGCTGGTATTGTTTCTATGCCACCAAGCATTGCGCCTACTTTCATGCAAATGGATGTAGCCGGCGCATTAAACGTAGGTATGATCAGCGTTATCTTTGCATTCCTATTCGTCGATTTATTTGATACATCAGGTACATTAATTGCCGTAGCGGATAAAGCAAAACTACTTGATAAAGACGGTAACTTACCCCGTTTAAGCCGTGCGTTATTAGCGGATAGTGGCGCTTCTATCGCGGGTTCAATGTTAGGCACATCGACAACAACAAGTTATATCGAAAGTGTTTCGGGTGTTGCTGAAGGTGGCCGTACTGGTTTAACAGCAGTCGTAGTCGGTATTTTATTCCTACTTTCTCTATTCTTTGCGCCATTAGCCGGCATGGTTCCAGCATATGCAACTGCGGGCGCATTATTATACGTTGCAGTATTAATGGTTGGCGGTTTAAAAAGTATTAATTGGGATGATATTACAGAAGCCGCGCCCGTGGTTATTGTAGCAATCATGATGCCATTAACATTCTCTATCGCTAACGGTATTGCGATTGGTTTCATTGCTTACGCGGCGATCAAAATGGCTAGTGGTAAAATGAAAGAGTTAAGCGCAAGCGTTTGGTTCCTTGCTGTTTTATTCTTCCTTAAACTGGTTTTCTTTCCTGGTTAACAGATAACCAATAAGATGAAATATAAAATGCCGCGCTTATTATTTGAGTCCAAATGATTAAAGCGCGGCATTTTTTATGCTTTTTATACTAGAAGTTCAAACCTAAGTTTGATGTCTTTTTATACTGTTACATACAGTTACTAATTTACAGCCACGTAACCGTTGATGTTCTCAACTACTTTCTCTAACAAACATTGACGAGCTTCTACACTTGCCCAAGCGGTATGCGGCGTCACTACTAAACGATGCGATGCTTTTAAGGATAAGTAAGGGTGATTTGATAACATCGGCTCAACCGCGAGTACATCCGTCGCATGATAGATATCTTGCGTCTCTAACGCTTCGGCCATCGCTTCTTCATCAATGATTCCACCACGCCCTAAATTCATGATCACTGCACCGGCTTTTAACTGTTTTAGCTGCTTCGCACCAATTAAGTTTTCAGTTTGAGCATTAAATGGCGCATGAATAGAAATAACGTCGCATTCACTTAATAACGTTTCTAAGCTCACTTTTGGAATACTTTGCTGTGTATTTTTACCTGACGTTGAGTAATAACAAACATCACAACCAAATGCAGTAGCAAGTTCAGCAACACGTTGTCCGATAGAGCCCATTGCAACAATCCCCCAACGCTTACCTTTTAATTCATAAAAAGGACGTTCAATATGAGTAAATACAGGACTATCACACCATTGTTTGTCTGCAATATATTGGTCGTAGTAACGACTTTGATGAATTAACTGAAACAATAGAGAGAAGGTAGATTGACTAACACTTTCAGTTGAATAACCTGATACATTTTTAACTTCAATGCCAGCTTGTTCAGCAGCGACTAAATCGACATTATTAGTGCCTGTTGCGGAAATACAAATAAGTTTTAGCTGTGGATTATCCGCCATGTGTTGCGCAGTGATCACTACTTTATTAGTAATGGCAACTTCCTGCCCTGCTAACCGTTCAGATGTCTGCTGTGCATCTGTAGTTTGGAAAACAGTCAACTCACCTAGATTATTGAAAACAGATAAATCACTGTCACCTAATGTTAATGCATCTAATAAAACTATATTCATTTCTGTTCCTTAATACGAAAAAGCCAATAAATTGAGAGTCTTAGATATACAGGATTTTGATACTCGTTACCATTGCAGATACAAAATACACAAACTTTCTAGCAACAATCAAAACCTCACTTTTCTCAACGTAATAAATCAAGCGCTGAATAAACCTATCGATTACTGTATTATTCGCACATATTCCCTAAATACTTAAGAGCTTCAACTGCTATGCAACAATTCGACCATGACCTAACCATTATGCGTACAACGCTAAGCGAAGCTAAGCCCCCTGCCAGTAACGGGTCAGCGTCCCCGAAAATAGTATTAGCGACCATCAATGCTAAATATATTCATTCCAGTTTAGGTTTGCGTTATTTATACGCCAATTTAAAAGATCTACAGCCTATCGCTGAAATAAAAGAGTTTGTTATTCAAACTTGGCCAATTGATATTGTGGAACAAATTTTAGCTTCCAAACCGACTATTGTTGGCTTTGGTGTGTATATTTGGAATATCGTCGAAACCACTAATGTAGTCAGCCTATTAAAAGTGATCGCACCGGAAGTCAAAGTGGTATTAGGCGGCCCTGAAGTCAGTTATGAATCAGAGCAACAAGCGATAGTACAAGCGTCAGATTATGTATTAACCGGTGAAGCAGATATCAGTTTCTATGAATTATGTCAGGACCTAATCAATAATAATCCACCAGACAATAAAATTTTGAAGTCTAAACCTGTGGATTTAAAAGACCTTGAAATGCCTTATCAATATTACAGTGACGAGGATTTAAAGAATCGTTTATTGTATGTAGAAGCCTCTCGCGGTTGCCCTTTTAAGTGTGAGTTTTGTTTATCATCTTTAGACACTAAATCAAATCCTTACGAGTTAACCGTCTTCTTAAAGCAAATGGAAACCTTGTATCAACGTGGTGCACGTAACTTTAAGTTTATTGATAGAACCTTCAATTTAGACATCAATACATCCTTGCAAATAATGCAATTTTTCTTAGATAGAATGACCGATGATTTATACTTACACTTTGAAGTGGTGCCTGACCACCTTCCGCGAAAATTAAAAGAGATGTTGGCGCAATTCCCTGAAGGTAGCTTGCAGTTTGAAGTAGGTATTCAAACCTTTAACCAAGAAGTACAAGCGAATATTAGCCGTAAGCAAAACAATGCCAAATCAAAACAAAACTTAATTTGGTTAAAAGAAAATACTACCGCACATATCCATGCGGATCTTATTTTTGGTTTACCAGGCGAAACCTTTGAAAGCTTTAAAGATAGCTTTAATCAGCTTTATGAATGCCATCCTCATGAAATTCAAATGGGTATTTTGAAACGCCTCAAAGGCAGCCCTATTATTAGGCATACTGACACCTTTGACCTGCGTTTTAATCCCTTGCCACCTTTTAATATATTAAGCACCGACAGAGTCGACTTTACGACGATGCAACTGGTCAATCGCTTTGCAAGATATTGGGATATGATTGGTAATTCGGGACGCTTTAAACATTCATTAGACCATATTTTAGCGGGCAACCCTTTTGAGCACTTTATGGCGATCACTGACTGGTTATTTGAGCAAACAGGACAAACACACAAAATTAACCTTAAACGTTTGTTTGAACTGATTTCTCAATCTGTAGAATCATTATTTCCTGAAATGCATCAAGCCGTTCTGCCTCTCATTGAACTAGATTACAGCGCCTCAAGATTAAAAGGCGCATTTAATACTCTCAACCTTTATGCAGGACAGAAAAAACAGTCCACAACCGGGCCAAGTAAATTATTACAACGCCAAAAACAGCATAGCCAATAAAATACAGCGGCATTAATTGCGGTCAGTTAATGGATGCTAGATGCGAGCAAGATAAGAAGCGTGAAATAAAAACACTGCGACAGTGATTAATAACCATTGTCGCAGTGCTTTTTTATCAGCAAATAAGAAACGTTTAAGATAAAAAAAGCTTATTTAAATAACCTAATAAGTAAAACGAAAAAGGGAAAAGTTACGTGTCTAAATCCGCTAACATTTTCAATGCCACTGCTTCAGCGATTTTAATGCCATCAATACCAGCCGATAAAATACCACCAGCATAACCAGCACCTTCACCACCTGGATATAACCCTTGTGTATTAATGCTTTGGAAGTCATCGCCACGTTTAATTTGGATCGGAGATGAGGTGCGTGTTTCAACACCTGTTAACATTGCATCTTTACTATCAAAACCACGGATCTTCTTAGCAAAAGCAGGTAAGGCTTCACGAATCGCATCAATTGCAAATGCTGGTAATGCGTCACTTAAATCGGTCATTTTCACATTCGGTTTGTAAGAAGGCTCAACGTTTTCAAACGGTTTACCTTTGCCAGCAGCAAGGAAGTCACCGACCATTTGTGCAGGAGCATCATAATTACTGCCGCCCATCACATAAGCATGACGTTCTAATTTGCGCTGCAGTGCGACCCCTTGCAACGGATCGTTATTAAAGTCTTCAGGGGAAATTCCTACTACAATCGCACTATTTGCATTACGTTCACTACGAGAATATTGACTCATACCATTAGTCACAACCGCATGCTCTTCCGATGTTGCCGCAACAACAACACCACCCGGACACATACAGAAACTATAAACGCTACGGCCGTTTTTACAGTGATGTACTAGCTTATAATCCGCAGCACCCAATATTGGGTGTCCAGCATTAATGCCAAAACGAGCTTGGTCAACCATCTCTTGTTTATGCTCAATACGGAAGCCAATCGAAAACGACTGTGCATCCATATGGACACCTTTATCGTGCAACATTTGGAAAGTATCACGTGCGCTGTGGCCAATAGCAGCAGTCACATAACGAGAGTTGATCACTTCTCCGCCCTTTAAGGTCACGCCAGTCACTTGCTTTTTACCGTCAACTTCTTCGACATTTAGTTCTTCAACACGTGTTTCAAAACGGATTTCACCGCCCAGCTCGATGATTTTACGGCGCATTTTCTCGACCATCGTCACAAGCTTGTAAGTACCAATATGCGGTTTACTGACATAGATAATTTCAGCCGGTGCGCCCGCAGCAACAAATTCTTGTTTGACTTTTAAGCCTTTGAAACCCGGATCTTTTACTTGGCTGTATAACTTACCATCGGAGAAGGTACCTGCTCCCCCCTCACCAAACTGTACATTTGATTCAGTGTTTAACTCACTAGTACGCCAAAAACGAAACGTATCTTTAGCACGTTCATGGACTGATTTACCACGCTCTAAAACAATTGGCTTAAATCCCATTTGCGCTAAAATCAACGCAACAAATAATCCACAAGGTCCCATACCAATCACAATTGGACGCTCAGTTAAATGAGCAGGGGCAGTCGCAACATATTGATAATCGGTATTTGGTGAAACGCGGACATTTTGATCTTTCTCAAAGCTAGCTAATAACTTAGCTTCATCAATATCCACTAAAGTGATATCTAGGGTATAAATAAGGGTGATTTGATTTTTTTTACGCGCATCGTAGCCACGCTTAAAGACATGAATATTAACCAATTGCTGTGCACTGATATTTAGCTTTGTTAATACAAACTGCTGCAACGCTTGTTCATTATGGTCGAGCGGTAATTTAACTTGGTTGAGACGTATCATGATTCACCTGATAATTGGCTTAAAAAATAAGCGCGTAGTTTACGTGATCTGTTTGTGAAATGTAATACGCATTATCAGTAAAAATAACCGTCCGCTATGCTGACACCGTGTTGTAGGCAAAGTCATCATACGGTTCCTTTAGGCATAAACTAGGAACAAATGATCCCCTCAATTGAAGCTCACCTATTAATATTCACCTAACGGCAAGACGCCAGTTATTAACATGGTGTCATATTAACTCCCCTCAGCTTTTCTCATAGATAAAAGCAGTTAAATGACTGAACCACTGTATTAATGTGTTTGTTTATAAACAGAAATAGGAATTGTACAGGTCTTTATCTGTAATCGTTTTGCACAATTTGTTAGGCATAACTGAGACACTGCCTGTTTGGACTCACCGTTTAAACAACGAAAATCAGCGGCACACAACACGCCTTGCTCAAACAAATATAGCAATTTATCTTTATCAATTTCGATTTGAATAGTCATTTTAGGTTGCTCCCTGTTAATGTAGTTTCAAGATAGCGGTTAACACTCCTCGGCTGACGATTATGCAGATAGATTAATAAACAATATATTTATGATAATGATTATCATTTAAATAGTAAAGAGTGAATATCTGCATTGTTAGTAAATTGTTAAATAAAAATTAATAACACCTTAATTCAGCGACTAATAAGCAATAAAATACGATTAAATAAGCTGATGCCATAAAATCACCTGAATAGACTTACGCGATAAAACCAACAACAGTAGAGATATGAATAAATATGATATTTGAAACTCCCCTTAAAAAAGCCACCTTAATAAAACGTTATAAGCGTTTTTTAGCCGATGTAATTTTAGAAGATGGCAGTGAAACAACCATTTATTGTGCAAACACGGGCGCGATGACAGGTTGCGCCACCGAGGGCGATACTGTTTTATATAGCACCTCGAATAATAAAAAACGTAAATACCAATACACTTGGGAATTTACACTTACGCAAGCAGGTCATTGGATCTGCGTTAATACAGCAAAAGCGAATGCACTCATTGCAGATGCTATTGAACAAAAACAGATCCCAGCATTGCTCAACTACCAAGGCTGTAAAGCAGAAGTAAAATATGGTGAAGAGAATAGCCGTATCGATTTTTTATTAACCGATGACAATAAAGTTGATTGCTACGTAGAAGTGAAGAGCTGCACCCTATTAGACGAACGCAAGCAAGCTGGCGATGGCTATTTTCCTGATGCGGTAACAACACGCGGCCAAAAACATTTACGCGAACTGATAGAGATGAAACAACAAGGTTATCGCAGTGTTTTATTATTTGCAGTATTACATTCAGGCATAAAGCGTGTGCAGCCCGCAGACTTTATTGATAAAAAATATGCTGATTTATTTACAAAAGCAAAACAAGCAGGCGTGGAAATCATTTGTTATTTTCCAGATTTAAGCGATGTTATTAATCCATTGCCCTAACTGGTACGTATCTAAAAGCACATGTTTTAAATAACACTTTAAATGCCAATTAAATTCATTTTTATTATCAAGACAGGAGTCACCTAATGAAATATTTTATAATTATTTTTGGCGGAATAATGGGATTAATACTTCCTTCCATAGCTAGTGCAGAGGTTAAGCATATTGTACGTTTTGAGCATAACCAAATCATCAGTTATGGCGAGATTAATGGAGACTCCATTCAACCACTCAGCGGTGAATTATTTACTCAATTAAGTGCCACAGGCAATACCATTGCATTAGCAGATGTCACTTTATTACTACCAACTGCCCCACAAAAGGTATTTGCTGTTGGAATGAACTTTGATAGTCACCTGTCATCGCCCTCAAATGCACCACCGCCATTATTTCTTAAACTCCCTACTTCATTAATTGCCTCAGGACAAGCCATTCACTTGCCGAAAGATGCAAAGAACGTACATTTTGAAGGCGAATTAGTATTAGTGATCGGTAAACAAGCCAAAAGCGTTAACGAGTCGCAAGCAGATAGTGTGATTTTTGGCGTATTAGCAGGCAATGACTTAACAGAGCGCAGCTGGCAAGGCTCAGATCTACAATGGATGCGCGCAAAAGCCAGTGATGGATTCGGCCCTATCAGTTCAATGATTACCGTTGGTGTTGATTATAACAATCTACTCTTAACCACTAAATTAAATGGCAAAATAGTACAACAAGAAAATACCAAGCATATGATCCACAAACCAGCCAAAGTGGTCAGTTATTTAAGCCAATACTTTACATTAATGCCCGGAGATTTAATTTTTATGGGCACGCCTGGACGTACCAAAGCACTGAATGATGGAGATGTTGTTTCAGTCACGATAGATCAGGTGGGTACCGTGGAAAATAAAATTAAGAGATGAACAAGGATTAGAATTCGTCAGTAATAAATCCCTTGCCACAAACCTTGCAAGGGATTTTTAATTAGCTCATGGATAAAGCCAATAAATAGATAGGTTTACAGTGCAGCTAATAATGTTTCAGCTTTACTTGCTTCGAATTCACCCGCAGCTTCAACGTTTAATAACGTAACCACGTCATCTTCAATCACCATTGCGTAACGTTGTGAACGAACGCCACCGAAACCTGCAGTGTCCATCGTTAACCCCAATGCTTTAGAAAAACTTGCATCGCCGTCACCTAACATTAATAATTCAGACGCGTTATGTACTTCACCCCATGCTTTCATTACAAAGGCGTCATTCACAGCAACACATGCAATTAAATCAACCCCTTTTGCTTGGAATTTATCAGCAAGTACGACATAACCAGGTAAATGCTCTTCAGAACAAGTTGGCGTGAATGCGCCTGGTACAGCAAATAACACTACTTTTTTACCGGCAAATAATTCAGCAACATCATGATGAACCATACCTTCAGACGTTAATTGGCTTAGTGTTGCAGTTGGTAATTTTTGGCCTACTTCAATCATTTTATTATCCTTTTTCGTTTAAGTTACTTTTCGCTATTAATTTAAAATATAACAATCGTGTCTCTTAATATAATAAATAACAGGCTGTTACGGGATAACAGTCTATCCCTAAACCTACTGAACAAACACTGAATAATAAAGTGCCTATTCAATTACTTTCAATCGCAAGCGGTTTTAAATATTCAACAAAATAAACGCTTAGTTATTATCCCCCGTTGCACGATAGCAAAACACTATGGATAAGGGTAAACTCGCGCCTCAAAATAAAAATGAATTAAATAGATGGTGACAAGTTATGAGTAGAAAAATCGAATTATTAGCCCCTGGTGGTGATGTTGACGCAATTAAAGCGGCGATAATTGCAGGTGCTAACGCGATTTATTGCGGTTTAGATATTTTTAACGCTCGTAACCGTGCCGCTAATCTATCCTTTGATGATTTAGTCGGCATCATCAAGCTAGCACATGAATATGAATGTGAAGTATTTTTAACGCTTAATGTCGTAATCCTAGAGCATGAGATCCCAACGCTCACTAAACTATTAAACCAGTTAGTTAATACCGGTATCGATGGCATCATCGTGCAGGACTTAGGGTTATTTAACTTGGTTAAAAAGTTTTTCCCAAGCTTACATATTCATGCATCAACACAGCTGACAACGCACAATGAAGGGCAAATTTTATTCCTTGCTAAAATTGGTGCAACCCGCGCTAATTTATCACGTGAATTAAATTTAACTGAAATCAAACTGCTTACTGCTTTAGCACATGATAACGAAGTATTAACCGAAGTGTTTGTACACGGTGCATTATGTATCGCATTTTCAGGTCAGTGTTATTCAAGCTCAGTGAGTGTCGGTAACTCAGGTAACCGTGGTCGCTGTAGTCAAGCTTGCCGTGATGAATATGAAGTCACTGCTGCAGGTAATAAATTCCCACTTAATTTAAAAGATAACTCTGCGTGGTTTGATTTACCTGATTTGGTAGAAGCAGGTGTTGACTCATTAAAAATTGAAGGTCGTATTAAAGGTGCACAATACGTGCATACGGTTGTGGATAGCTGGCGTCAGCAGATTAATACTTTTGTGGATACCGGTAAATTATTAGCCGATGACTCTGCTTTATACAAAGTATTTAACCGTGATTTCACTAACTCGTTTTTGAAAGGCAACCTGACTAAAGATATGTTTATCGACAATCCACGCGATAACAGTTTTACCCATGCTAATGAAAAAAATAATGCAATTTCAGTAGTACAAATTCAAGAAGTACAACAAGACTTACGCGATGATAAAAATAAAATCGTTGATGAAGTGGCAGCTAAAGTAGCCACCTTAAATATTGATAAAAGTGATTTATCATTAAGCTTTTCAGGGCAATTAGATACTCCGTTCACCGTGACTATCATGATTGATAAAAAAACCTTTATTGTAGAATCTAACTCAAAAATGATTGCTTCAGAGCAATCAGCCGTCACATCAGACGCAATTGCAAAACGTTTTAAAAGCTTTAAAAACAGCCGTTATAATGTGGCTGAATTTGATTTTTCACAACTTGCTGATAGCTTAACGATTCCATTTAAAGAGCTAACTGAAGTTAAAAACAAAGTCGCTTACTACCTTAATGGTGAAAAAGACGTGATCCCCGCAGTCACTTTACCGCCATTAGCTTCTCACCCTAAATTAAACGAAAAACCAACGTTATCAATATTAATCAGCGATGAGAAAGATGCACACTTAGGTGACTTAACCGAAGCAGATATCTACTTCAAATTACCGGAAAGCTTTAAAAAACGCTGTAACAAACAACGTGATATTTTAGTGCGTAATCCGCGCTTTATTCCTTGGTTTCCAGCGGTATTAATTGGTAAAGATTACATTGAAGCGGTGCGTATTTTAGAAGAATTAAAACCTGAACGTATCGTAACCAACAATACGGGCATCGCTTATAAAGCGTTTGAAATGGGAATAGAGTGGATCGCAGGTCCATTTTTAAACACCACCAACTCTTATGCATTGTTAACCATGCAAGAAGAGCTTAATTGTGCAGGTGCGTTTATTTCTAATGAGATCAACCGTAACCAAATCAAAAATATCAAACGTCCTGCCAATTTTAAAATGTTGTACAGTATTTACCATCCTATTTTAATGATGACAAGTCGCCAATGTTTCTTCCAGCAAACAGTAGGTTGTAACAAACCAAGCATTGAAGATGGCTGTATGTTGAAGTGTCAAAAAGCAACTACCATCACTAATGTCAAAGGCATTTCATTTGCCGTTGATAAGCAACTAGGTGGTTATCCAAGTATTTACAACCACGAGCAGTTCTTGAATTTTGATGCAGTAAGAGACTTTTCGGACTTATTTGATGAGTTCTTTATCGACCTAACGGATATTGGTTCAGGTTCAAAAGAGAAGCAGGATAAAGCGCAATTAATTAAGCATTTTGAGGATTTCTTAGCAGGTGATCAACAAGCAGCTGCAACTGTGACAGGTATGGTAACCGTGTCAACTAACGCACAATACCAACAAGGGTTATAAGCCCAATTTATAACTAACCTTAATAAAGTAAGTGATTAACACGCTATGACCGTGTTGCTCACTTACTTTTTCTTTTTAGAGCTTATTTTTAAGTTTTGTTGTGAAATAAAACAGTTGCGAAATAAAATACACTTCAATACCATCTCGTCACAACAGCAATCCCCTCTTTTTAAAATGCCAAACAATTTATATACAAACAGACAGCCATAAAAATCAGAAACAACTTTAAAATAACAATAAACAACACCTCACCGTGATCACTTTGTCTTAATAATTTATTAGCATCTTCAGCTGATTAAAAATAAAACAAAAAATAACCTGCTTTTACTCACATAATTCGACATTTTAATTGCTTAATCTGTATACTTCGCGACCTTATTATTTCTGCAACGCTGTTAATCACTTTTAGGTGAATAAGTGCTGCTCTAAACTGATGGAATCTTGACTTTGATATCTACCGCAAACATTACAATGCAATTTGGCGCCGAGCCTTTATTTGAAAATATTTCAGCCAAATTTGGACACTACAACCGCTACGGTTTGATTGGTGCCAATGGTTGCGGAAAATCAACGTTTATGAAGATTCTGACTGGTGCTCAAGAACCTAGCTCAGGTAATGTATCATTAGATCCGGGTGTTAAAGTCGGTACTTTGAGCCAAGACCAGTTTGCTTTTGAAGAATACACAGTAATTGACGCCGTTATTATGGGTGACAAACCGCTGTGGAAAATCAAGCAAGAGCGTGACCGTATTTATAACTTACCAGAAATGACAGAAGAAGATGGCATGAAAGTAGGTGAACTTGAAAGTGAGTTTGCTGAAATGGATGGTTACACTGCTGAAAGCCGTGCCGGTGATATTTTATTAGCCGCTGGTATCGAAGAAGAGTTTCACTTTGGATTAATGAAACAAGTGGCACCGGGCTGGAAGCTACGTGTTCTATTAGCACAAGCCCTATTCGCAAACCCAGATTTATTGTTATTAGATGAGCCAACCAATAACTTGGACATTAATACCATTAACTGGTTATCTGAAGAGTTGAATAAACGCCGTTGTACTATGGTTATCATCTCGCATGACCGTCATTTCTTAAACTCTGTGTGTACGCACATGGCTGATATCGATTACGGTGAATTACGTATTTACCCAGGTAACTACGAATACTTCCTTGAAGCATCTTCATTGATCCGTGAACAGTTATTATCTGAAAATGCTAAGAAAAGTGCAGAAATCGATGAATTACAAGACTTTGTAAACCGTTTTGGTGCTAATGCTTCTAAAGCAAAACAAGCAAGTTCACGCGCTAAAAAGATGGATAAAATCAAACTTGATGAAGTAAAATCTACAAGCCGTATGCACCCTTCTTTATCTTTTGATGAAGGTAAAAAAATGCATCGCCAAGCGTTAGTATTGGAAGGTTTAGGTCATGGATTTGAAGAAGGTCCATTATTTAGCGGTGGTGATCTTATTTTAGAAGCCGGTGCTAAACTGGCTATTATCGGCGAAAATGGTGTGGGTAAAACAACCTTTATGCGTTGTTTAGTGAATGACCTTGAACATAACGAAGGTGTTGTTAAATGGTCTGAAAATGCGTCTATCGGCTACTGCCCACAAGACAGCACTGATGATTTTGATAATGATTTAACCTTGATGGATTGGATGGGTCAATGGCGCACTAGCAAACACAGCGATTTAATCGTACGCGGTATGTTAGGTCGTTTATTATTTACCGATGATGATGCGAATAAAAAAGCACGTAACTGTTCTGGTGGAGAGAAAAACCGTTTATTATTCGGCAAGTTAATGATGCAAGATGTTAACGTTTTAGTAATGGATGAACCCACTAATCACATGGATTTAGAAGCAATTGATGCATTAAATAACGCATTAAAAGACTTTAAAGGCACGTTGATTTTTGTCAGCCATGACCGTGAATTTGTATCTTCATTAGCGACGCGTATTCTTGATATTAAAGATCAAAAAGTAATTGATTTCCAAGGTACTTATAATGAATACCTAGCAAGTCAGGCAGAAGCTAAAAAATTAAGCTTAAACCTGCAATAGAAGATAAAACCTCAAATCAGCCGTTGTATTCAGCGCTTCTGATTTGAGGTTGTAATAAAAAAAGAAATAAAGAAAGAAACAACAAATAAAACCGAATAATTCATAAAACCTGTCACTTTTCCATCTTTGTTATGCACATCACCGTTTAGCGTTAGCGACAGTGAGATACGCTTGATACTTTGCTTATGTAAAAATGTGGCCGTTTTATACCATTTTAACTTGATAAGTAGAGACAAAAAATGACATTTTCATCCCTTGGATTAAGTGATCCAATTGTACAAGCCGTAACTGAACAAGGTTATACAACGCCAACTCCTATCCAAGAAAAAGCAATCCCTGTTGTATTAAAAGGCAAAAACCTAATTGCTGCCGCTCAAACAGGTACCGGCAAAACAGCGAGTTTTGTTTTACCGATATTACAAAAATTAATTGATGCGCCTTTAGTTCGCCCTAAACGTGTTCACGCTATGATTTTAACACCGACGCGTGAGCTAGCTATTCAAGTGGAAGCCAATATTCAACTTTATGCCAAGCACCTTAATATTACTTCGATGGCTATGTATGGTGGCGTGGATGTTGAACCACAAAAGCAAAGCTTGATTGAAGGTGTTGATATTTTAGTAGCGACCCCTGGTCGTTTGTTAGATATGTACACACGTCGTGCCATTCACTTTGATGAAACCTCTATTCTAGTGATTGATGAAGCGGATCGCATGTTAGACATGGGTTTCATCGCAGATATTAATAAAATCGTTGAGAAGTTGCCTGAACAACGTCAAAACCTGTTATTTTCAGCGACTTTATCAAAGCAAGTACGCTTTTTAGCAAGAACAGCTGTGACCGATGCGGTAGAGATATCAATTGCACCAGAAAATGTTACTGTTCCTAAAATTGCCCAGCGTTTGATCACTGTCGATAAAGAGTTTAAATCGGCATTATTAAGCCATTTGATCCATGAGAATAAATGGCAACAAGCCTTGATATTCATCGAAACTAAACGTGGTGCCGCTAAACTAGTCAGTCAGTTAGAAAAGCGAGAGATTGCAGCAGAATCATTCCATAGTGGACGAAGCCAAGCGGTGCGTGAGCAGTTAATGGCAGACTTTAAAGAGGGAAAAATTCAGTTCTTAGTAGCAACGGGTATCGCTGCTCGTGGTATTGATATTGATGATTTAGAACGTGTAATTAACTACGACTTACCTGATGAAGCCGAAGATTATGTACATCGTATTGGTCGTACTGGTCGTGCTGGCGCTGAAGGTGAAGCTATTTCATTGGTATCGCGTGATGACTTTAGAAACCTATGTGCTATCGAACGTCATTTAGGTTACTTCATTAACCGTGAAGTGATTGAAGGCTTTGAAGCGAAGTTGGTTGTGCCTGATTCAAACGCTGCACACGCACCGAAAAAAGCGCAAAAAGGCCGTCGTCGCCAATCATCGATCAAACGCTAAACTAATATTAGTGATCACTTGCCTTAACAGCGATAAACAACTTTTAAGGCAAATTAATGAGCTCGAATGCTGAGCTCATTTTAAGTTTAACGGCACTTTTGTTGTTATTGATAAACTAGACCAGCATGCCTTAACCACCCATCGATATGACGTTGCTTAGGATCTTTATGTGTCCAATGCATCACACCACCATGTTTATTCCATTCATATTCACCATAAAATTCAATGCTATCACCGACTTTTAGAGTGTTTATTCTTGGCGCTAAATCTATATTATGTGCGACCAGTAATGTTTGCCCAGTATTCGTTTTTATAATAAAACGTTGATGCTGAGAACCTTTTAGGTCATCAGTAAGTAGTTTCACCACTGTTCCTTTACCAGCAATCTGTAAATCTGAACGCTTATCTTTAAAAGCATCACTCAGGCGTTGTTCGCTATTAGCCGAAATGCTGATTGTGTAAGCTGCTTCTTTTATCTGCTCATATTTGGCTAATGGCTCTGAAGTAACCCCATTAGGTTGGCTTTGGTTATCACACGCAGCAAGCAACAGCGCTAACAGCATAAGCATGCTATTTTTCATCAATACTTTTCCTTATCCGAGTTGAGATTATTTATAGCTATTAATCCTCCTCTTCGTTAATGACTATAAATGAATTTAAAAACGAGAATCACTTTCACAGGGCTCGCCGTCGTGGTCACCGTCCATTTTGGTATTTGGGCAGTTCTCTATGAAAAAGATCGCTTCCGCTTTTGAACGCATTTCACTGCAATAGGTTCGACCATCACATCGGTATTTTGAATTTGCTAGTTCACTTTTTTTATTAAATAAATTAATAGAAGCTTTACGTTCACTTTTAGTTTCACTTGGCAAAATAATAATCGATCCTTTTACTGACTCAAGGCGCTCACAAATCACACCATCAGGAACTTTCCCGTATAAAATTCGGCCTTCTTTAGTCGTACATTTTATTTTGTCATCAATGGAAACACTTGGAGTGTTAGCAGTAATAAGAGGCAATTCATTATTTGAATATAAAAAGTAAGCGTATCCACCAGCAATAAGTAGTATTAATATTGTGAACATTTTGATCATTGAAAGTCTCTTTAATTTATCCTGATTCTTTGGCTACTAGTATCAAGCTAATGACGATAAGCAACACAAAAAGCGCCTAAATTAATGCTTTTTGTAAAGCATCACGAATGATATTTATGAACTAACGCGTCATTATTTGAAAATTAATTACAAATTTGTGAAATAAAACAACATAGGCAACGGTCTTGATATGTTCTGTATTAAACCGTTTAACATTTTTAAGGATTTCCCTATGTCACAACCTGTTTCAGCAAACCTACAAAACCGCCTTCAGTGGTCACTTTTTTCATTACGCTTAGGTATTTTTATCGTTTTCTTTATGTGGACATTAGATAAATTTATCAATCCAGCACACAGTGCGCTGGTTATGAAAGCATTTTATGGTATCAATGGAGTAAGTGATACCATCTTTTATATTCTTGGCGCACTACAACTGTTGTTAGTTCTTGCATTTGTTGCTGGCATCAAAAAACGCCTTACTTACGGTATTATTTTATTAATGCACGCTGCATCCACTTTTTCTTCATTCCCTCGCTACATTGACGGTTTCAATAACCTATTATTTTTTGCTGCGTGGCCTATGCTTGCGGCTTGTATTGCACTTTATCTACTAAGAGATGCAGATGTAAAACTAACGGTTAAGTAGTTTTTACACCTAAGTTAATCTTATCAATTGATCGCTAACTCAATGATCTATAATGGGTTAGCGATTGTTGTAAGTTATTTTAAAGTAATTAGATATTACCGTTTGAGACTAAACAATAAATCCAAGCAAATAATCCAAGCAAATAATCCAAGCAAATAATCCAAGCAAATAATCCAAGCAAATAATCCAAGCAAATAATCCAGCAAAAACTAATACAGTTAACAATAAAAGACACACAAAAAAATACAACAAAAATCACATATTACAATTATTTCTCTTTACTTTTTCATTATTTAAATAGTGTGATTTTTTGTTTGTGAAGATATAATATTGCGTCTCATTAATAAAGTAGAACGGAATCTCGCATTAAGGACAATACACCATACTTTATTTTAGCGGAGTAACTATGTCATCTGATTTACGCATCATCCTAAAAGGCTTTCAACAATTTTTACTGTTATCTCTTTTAGTGACCTTACCTATTTTAGCTCTTGCCTTTGATCTTATTTATATGCAGCACGGTGTGATCAACTTAGATCAAGGTATCTCTGAGTATTCAGCAACAGAGCTTTTACAGGAAACTTTATTATTTTGTACCACCTTATCTTTTACCTATACCGCTTATAAAGACCCTTCAGTCAGACATTTCAGTGTGCTTATTGCAGGCTTTTTTGCCTGTATGTTAATTCGGGAACTTGATGGTTTACTGGATACTATTCAACACGGCTTTTGGGTTTACCCTGCTACGTTGGTTGCTTTATTGTCGATTATCCATGCTTTAAAAGCCCCTGAAAAGACATTAAGCGCCTTCGCTAGATTCGTACAAAGTCGACACTTTATTAGTTTAAGCATTGGCATGACATTATTACTGGTCTTTTCACGTATTTTTGGAATGGGTGAATTATGGCAAGGCATTTTAGGTCCCGATTATGAGCGCCTTATAAAACGCGTGGTAGAGGAAGGGTTGGAGGTATTAGGCTATACCGTCATATTTTATGCTGCTATGGGATATTTAAAGAGTTTTTTAGCTGGACGGCAAGCGACAACTAAAACAGCAGATGAACAACAATTATATTCAGAACACATTGTCTGTTCTGATTAGAAAGCATCAAAAAAGTACTATAAAAAAGCCATAAATGGTCCTATTTATGGCTTTTTTGCACTTCTTTTATTACCTAAAAACACTTTATCTGGTTGTAAGCCATAACGCATGAATAATGCCGGGTACAAAAAAGAAAATACTAAGAACAAGATTAATAATAAAATCTTTCCCTAGTCCAAATTTTAGAAAAACAGCCAAAGGTGGTAATAAGATACAGATGATAATATTTAGTAATTGATTCAAAATACTCTCCTAATTAAATATAATGGCTTAATAAAATAAAAATAAGTTATGTAGATTACCCATAATCTATATTCATTTAAGATGTAGAAAAATTTTTCCTTTTACAATACGTTTTTTGTTTTTGTAAGCCTTTTAACTTTGCTCTTAAAGACTGCCCTCTTTTTTCACTATAACGATTTTCCATTGCAGTTTTAACTTTAGCAATTTTATTATCAATCTGCGCACATGAGTGGGCATTAATTTTTTCATTATCTCCCGCAAAGACAACATGAGATAAGAACAAGAAGGCAAAAGGTACCCCTAATTTATTTAAGATTAACATATAATTACCTCAAAAAGATGAGACTCTTTTTATAATAAGCTTATCAAAAGAATAACCAAATGATGATTAATAGCCAATATTAAATATTAATACATACCAATTTATTATAAAAAATCATACCAATTACAAGTAGAAAAATTAGTAGTAGAACTTATATCTGTTTATGTAAATGATGATTGAACGTATTAATTAACAACTTAAATTCAAAGGCGAATAAACAAAAAAAGAGCGTGTAACCCGCACAATAACAGGAGACACACTCACTTGATTTTAATTATTTATAGTTAAAATTATCTAATAACTTTAACTTAATCATAAGACATAACTTAAGCAACTTGTTCCGATTTTGAGAAAGGCACAGGTGTTCTAATTAAATGGTCAAAAGCACTTAAGCTCGCTTTTGAACCCTCGCCCATCGCAATAATAATTTGCTTATAAGGTACGGTTGTTACATCACCTGCAGCAAATACACCCGGTAACGATGTTTCCCCTTTAGCATTCACTTCAATTTCACCACGAGCAGATAAAGCAACACCGCTGTCTTTTAAGAAATCACTATTTGGTACTAAACCGATTTGCACAAAGATCCCAGCAAGCTCAATTTGGTTTTCTTCACCACTCACACGGTCGACATAGTTGAGAGCAGTCACACGAGTACCATCTCCAATGACCTCTGTTGTTTGTGCACTTTTAATAATAGTCACGTTAGCCAGACTGTTTGCTTTGTTTACAAGTACCTGATCTGCTCGTAGTGTATCTGCAAACTCTAATACTGTTACATGCTCAACTAACCCTGCTAAATCGATAGCTGCTTCAATACCTGAGTTACCGCCACCAATTACCGCTACTTTTTTGCCTTTAAATAATGGGCCGTCACAGTGTGGGCAGTAAGCAACGCCTTTATTACTGTATTGCTCTTCACCGGGTACGTTCATTTTTCTCCAGCGCGCACCAGTCGATAAAATGACGCTTCGGCTTTTCAATATTGCACCGCTTTCAAGCTCGACATGAATGTAACCATCTTCTGTTTTTTCAGCAGCAACAACTGCACTGGCACGTTGCTCATTCATAATATCAACGTCGTATTCTTTTACATGCTCTTCAAGTGCAGCAGCTAATTTAGGGCCTTGTGTCTCTTTTACTGAGATGAAGTTCTCAATCGCCATTGTATCCATGACTTGTCCGCCAAAACGTTCAGCAACGACGCCAGTACGAATACCTTTACGTGCGGCATAAATGGCAGCTGATGCACCCGCAGGTCCACCGCCTACAACTAATATTTCATAGGGTTGTTTCTCATTCAATACCGCGGCTTTTTTCTTAGCTGCTCCTGTATCAACTTTGCTTAATATTTCGCTTAATGTAATACGGCCTTGGGTAAAAACTTCACCGTTTAAAAATACACTGGGTACTGCCATAATATTACGTTCAGCGACTTCAGCTTGGAAGGCTCCACCGTCAATCATGGTTGTGCTAATCTTTGGATTAATCGCAGCCATCATATTTAATGCTTGTACAACATCAGGACAGTTTTGACAGCTTAAAGAAATAAACACTTCAAAGTTGAACTCACCTTCTAAGTTTCTTACTTGCTCGATCACTTCTGAGTCAATTTTCATAGGGTGACCACCGCTATGTAACAGAGCCAGCACTAATGATGTGAATTCATGACCCATTGGTAAACCAGCAAAACCGATAGCGGTGTTTTTAGCTGGATTAACCACTTGCATAATAGGTTTACGTTCACTTGCAGCGGCATCTTCAATCACAGTAATTTTATCGTGTAATGAAGCAATATCAGTTGCTAACGAGTGTAATTTTGTTGCCGTTTCACTGTCATCAAGGCTTAATACTAATTGTACGTCTGTTTTTAAGTTTTCTAGGTAAGCTTTAAGCTGGGTTTTCATATTTTGATCTAACATAATGTCACCTTTATATTTTTGGGCTGTATTTATTTACGTTTAGTTAAAAACGTAATGAGCAATTTTGGTTAATTTAAAAATCGACTCTCTGGTCAACAAGGCTTTATAAAAATCTATTTTTAAATGACCTCAGTCGATAGGACTAAGGTCTATTATTACTAAGCAACGTATAGGTTACTTAGCTTTTAGGTTTAGCTCTGTAGACTTAGATTTTACCTACTAGGTCTAATGAAGGTGCTAACGTTGCTTCACCTTCTTTCCATTTAGCAGGACATACTTCACCTGGGTGTGCAGCAACATATTGCGCCGCTTTCACTTTGCGCATTAGGTCTTCAGCATCACGACCAACACCTTCAGCAGTAACTTCTAGTGCTTGCACAACACCTTCTGGATCCATCAAGAACGTACCACGGTTTGCAAGGCCTTGACCTTCACGCATCATACCGAAGTTATTTGTGATAGCGCCTGATTGGTCACCAACCATGAAGTAGTTAATTTTACCAATTGTGTCTGAACTATCGTGCCATGCTTTGTGGGTGAAGTGCGTATCAGTTGATACAGAGAAAACTTCTACACCACGTTTTTGTAATTCTTCGTAATGGTCAGCAACATCGCCTAACTCAGTAGGACAAACAAACGTAAAGTCAGCTGGGTAGAAGAAAAAGATAGACCATTTACCTAGTACGTCTTTCTCAGAAATCTCTACGAATTCACCTTGTTTAAATGCAGTCGCGTTAAATGGTTTAAGTTTAGAATTGATCATTTTATTATTCCTATTAAGTGAGTTAGTTACATTAATTGGGCTCGTTCTGCGAGTCCATGGAAAGCATTGTGTAGCAAATCGATTGATAGGTAAAATTGTTAATTTCAATTAAATTAATAGTCAAAACAAATCAAAGTAACATCAATAGAACGTAAGATAAAGCTGCTAGCTAGAAAGAGGGGTAGTTAAAACACAGATAGCGAATAAAGTGGGGACTTAAAAAGATTATTACAGGTAGATGATATTAGAGATAAAAATGTTTTGAGTTATATCAATAAAAAATAAAATTTAGAATGATTTTTAAAATACAAAAATAGCCTCACAGGCCCATGATTAGTGTAAAAGCAGCATATTTAGGAATAAATGTATTTAATTCAAACAAAAATCAAACAAAATATAAGCATAATTTTGTGATACACTACACAAATCATATGGAATTACTTCATCTGAGTAACCTTTAAATCAACTTAGTAAGGCAGGACATAGAATAATGACTCTATTGAGAAGTTATAATATATCAACCACGCTTCCCCCACCAAGATCCAGCACTTTTCCAAACTAAAAATAACTATAAAATTTTCAATGCGACAAATCGCTTCTTACTCTTGCGATTGATGTTGCACATTTATAAAAAGAGTAATGCAGTAAAGTTAAAAGAGAAAATATGAAAAATCATAAATGGAATCGAATTGTACTTAAAGTCGGTAGCGCACTCATTGCACCAGAGAGAAAAGGTTGTAGTTCACGCTACTTATTACATATCGCCAAATTTATATTACAGTGCAGAGATATGGGCATTGAAGTTATTCTTGTCTCTTCAGGTTCAGTTGCAGCTGGCGCACACTTTTTCGGTGAAATAGAAAACCCATCTCTCCCAATAAAAAAAGCAATGGCCGCAGCAGGTCAAAATGAAATGATGGCAGCATGGGATCGTTTCTTTGATTTCCCTTCAGCACAAATTCTTTTAACGCATGGTGATTTCCAAGATAGAGAGAGATATGACAGTGTGCGTGAAACTATCTTCGCATTGCTCGAACATGGCATTTTACCCGTTGTTAATGAAAATGACGTAGTAACAACAGATGCATTAAAAGTGGGTGATAACGATAATTTATCAGCAATGGTTGCAGCGGCGGCAGATGCAGACGCATTAATCATATGTTCTGACATTGACGGCTTATATAATAAAAACCCACATACTAATGACGATGCGGTGATGATTAAAAACGTGAGTGCTATCGATCAAAGCATTTACGATATGGCCGGTGGCGCACATAGCAGCGTTGGTACTGGCGGTATGCAAACTAAAATAGAAGCAGCTGAAAAAGCAACATCACATGGTCTTACTACCTATATAATCAATGGCTTTAAAGAAAGCTCCTTTGAGCAGTTAATACTGGGTAATAACCCCGGTACTGTTTTTGCACCTTATGCAAAACCAATGGAAGAAGATTTACATTGGATGACTCATACATCAAGAGCACAGGGTGAAGTTGTTATTGGAGATGGATTTGAATACCCTCTACATGAAAATAGTGACCAGCTAACGAGTAATGAAATAGTTGAAGTGGTCGGTGAATTCTCAGCCGGAGATACTATTTTAATTCGTAGTGATGATGGTAAACACTTAGCTAAAGCTGAAGCGAACTACAGCAGCTGTTTACTTAACTTCATTTCAGAACATGACAATCAAGATGATGAGAATGAATATCTGCATCAAACGGGTCCGTTAGTATCAGATAAGAATATTGCAATACTAGACCAATAAAGCGATAAGTTTAGGGCTAAAACTCATCATAAAAGCCCCTGTAAATAAAAAGGGAGCTTACGACTAATATCGTAAGCTCCCTTTTTATTGAGTGATTTAAAAACTCACTTATATTTTTTAAGCTTGTTTTAAACTACAACAGCTTGTTTTACTTCTTCTTTATTTTTCAAGAAAGCATAGGTGAAACCTGTTACAGCTGTACCCGCTGCGATTGCCACTAAGTATAATAATACCGGTGAGATTGCATTTGGAATCAACAGAACAAATAAACCACCGTGCGGAGCGAGTAACTGTGCGCCGAACAACATAGATAAACCACCCGTTAATGCACCACCAGCCATACAACTTGGAATAACACGCATCGGATCTTTTGCTGCAAATGGGATTGCACCTTCAGAAATAAAGCATAACCCTAAAACAAATGATGCTTTTCCGGCTTCACGTTCACTATCAATAAATTTTTTCTTCGCAAGGAAAGTTGCTAAGCCCATGCCAAGCGCAGGCACCATACCGGCAGCCATAATAGCAGCCATTGGACCGTATGATTGAGAAGCTAATAGACCTACACCAAATGTGTATGCCGCTTTATTAACAGGACCACCTAAATCGAAACACATCATACAGCCTAATACTATTCCTAATAGAACAGCATTAGTTGACCCCATATTAGTTAGGAATTCAGTAAGTGCAGCCATAATGCTAGCAACAGGACCACCGACAATATAAATCATCACTAAGCCAGTGAATAGACTCGCTACAAAAGGAATGATCAGAATAGGTTTAAGGGCTTCCATTGATTGTGGCAATGACACTTTATCCGCAATAAATTTAGCTGCATAACCTGCGATGAAACCCGCTGCAATCCCCCCTAAGAAACCTGCACCAAGTTGGCTTGCTAACATACCACCAATTAAACCCGGTGCTAAACCTGGGCGGTCGGCAATCGAGAATGCAATAAAACCAGCCAATACGGGGATCATTAATGCAAAAGCAGCACCGCCACCAATATCCATCAAGGTTGCAGCAATCGTGCCTTTTTCTTTAAATGCTTCAATACCAAATACAAACGAAAGCGCAATCAACAAACCACCCGCAATAACAACAGGCAACATATGTGAAACCCCTGTCATAAGATGTTTATAGACGCCCTTCTTCTCTTCACTTTGAGATGAGTTTACGTTACCGCTTGCTTGAAAAACTGAAGCTTGTGAAAAAGCTTTAGTGATTTCTTGCTCGGTTTTTTTAAGTGCTAAACTAGTGCTTGTTTTGTACAGACGTTTACCATTAAAACGTTCAAGTGGTACTTCGATATCAGCAGCAATAATCACTAGATCCGCATCAGCAACATCCTGATCCGTTAATTGATTCTTTGCACCTACCGACCCACGTGTTTCTACTTTAATAATATGCCCTTGGCGCTTAGCTTCACTCTCTAACGCTTCAGCAGCCATAAAGGTATGTGCAACTCCCGTTGGACAAGCTGTGATAGCAACAATTTTCTTTGCACTATTACTGTCAGAACTCTTCATTGCAGTAGTTGAAGCAACGATTGCACCTTTACTCGCTTTAGCAGCAGTTAACTCTTGAGCTGAATTAATTGCATTACCCAACCAGGCTTGTGGATCTTCCGTACAATCAGCAATCGCACCTTGGTAGACTTTTTTACCAACAAAACGTGTCGTATCGATATCACTATTAGTGGCGATAATAATCGCATCGGCAGCAGCAATAACAGCAGCAGTTAAAGGCTCAACAGGTAATACCGTTGATTGGCACTCTATCGATGCATTAATGTTTAACTTTTCACTTGCTTGCTTTAATAAACCAGCAGCAATGATACTGTTTGCTACGCCACTTGGACATGCAGTTACAATAGCTATATTTTTCATATTCAATCCTTAAATTAGTTATTGGCGTATTTACACGCTTGTTGAAATAGGGTTATTGTGAGTGATCTCTTTTTGTAATTCCGTTACCGCTTCAAGACTAGGTACACCTACGCCTACTTGCGTCACAGCAAGAGCGGATAGCGCGGTAGCAAACGATAATGTTTGTTCTGCTTGCCACTGTTTCATGTGTCCCCAACAAAAACCTGCTACTAACGTATCTCCAGCTCCCACAGTACTAACAACATTCATTTTTGGTGGTTGGGCGTAGCGCCACAAGGTGTTGTTTTGGTCATTTTGGCTGTGTTGGTTTTTTGGCTCATCTTGCGCAGTGCTGTCTAACCACATCACTCCTTTTGAGCCCAATGACACAACGATATTTTGAATACCCTTGCTGGCCAGATCCTGTGCCGCTTGTTGGCAAGCTTTAGGCGTATTCAATTCACGTCCGATAAATTCTGATAGCTCTTCATCATTGGGTTTAATTAACCATGGGTGTGCATCTAAACCAGCAGCTAACGCAGCGCGGCTACTATCAAATATGACTTTTTTACCCAGTTGATGTAGCTTTTCTATCCAACTTGCACACAGTTCAGGTGAAATACCTTTAGGTAAACTACCTGCAAGCACAAAAAACTGATGCGTTTCAGCTAACTTAAATAAAGCAGTTTCAAATTCACCAATAGCTTGTTCAGAAACTTCAACACCTGGGAAATTAATATCACTCACTTGGCCATTTTTTTCGACTAGTTTGACATTAATACGCGTTGAACCATCAACACGGATAAACTTATCCTGAGCATTCATTTCGCTAAATAAGGTACAAAACAAGGCTTCATTATCACGCCCTAAAAAACCAGTGACAGTCACCTCTGCACCTAAATCAGAAAGTACTTTTGCAACGTTAACGCCTTTACCTGCTGCATGTAATGAACCAGTATTTGCTAAACTTACCGAGCCAGTATTTAAGGTATCCAAACTACCTGTTAAATCTAATGCAGGGTTCAATGTGATAGTGACCACTTTATTATCTTCAATCGCATGTTGATTAGTCATGATTTACCCCTCACTCAGGCCAGAAGCAATCGCTTCACCAATACCTACTAGCGCTTCTTTTGCATCAGGCCCCTCTGCGGTAAATTGTAATGAGTTACCGTGTTTAACCCCTAAACCAATCACTTTCATCAGACTTTTTGCATCAACGAATTTATTTTCGCCATCAATATTTGATACTTTAATTGTTGATTTATATTTCTTAACGGTTGCCACTAACATTGCACTAGGACGAGCATGTAAACCGTGTGCATTTTGAATTTTGAACGTCGCGACATTATCGCCATCAACAGAGACTTGTTGTACTGAACCGTTGAACAAAGCGACTAATTCAGCGGCAGTGGAGGTGAAAATTTTTGTTTGTTGCTGCTCAAACACCAACTGGCTAATGGTGTTTAACAGCGTACGATGTGAATCATTACAAGCAGCAATAGCAATGACGGCCTTCACTGGTAATCCTTTATATTCGCAGGCTTCGCTAGTCGTTAAAATAGACATAGCAGAACGTTTAACGCCTTGGTCTCCACTCACTAACCACAAGCCATTACCTAGATGTGTGACCTCTTTTGTGACTAACTCAGCAACAAATTGACTTTCTACACTACCACTATTTTTTAATAGGCCACCTGCGACAGCGCTCATTTGAATCATGTCAGTCGCTGGGAAATTTAAATGTATTAAAGTGGGGTTGAAGTCAGCTTCAAACTGCACTTCACCATTTAATAACTTGATGATGTCATCTTTTGTTTTAGCTTGTTTTAATTTACCTTCTACATCATCAGCAGATAACACTTTAGTTAATTGCTTTAAAATACCTAAGTGTTCGTCAGACTTAGCAGCAATACCAATTGCGACATAAGCTACATTTCCATCCCCCCAATTCACCCCTTCAGGGAAATGATGTACCACAACACCGGTTTTATTCACCAAATCTCGTGTATCTGTTGTGCCATGAGGAATCGCAATGCCATTACCTAAAAATGTTGAATTTTGTTTTTCTCGGTTAAGCATGCCAGTCACGTATTGCTCCGCCACTAAACCGTTATCAGTCAGTTGCTTAGCAATTGCTTTAATGGCAGTGGTTTTATCACTTGCGCTTTGTTGTAAGGTTATATCGTTATTAGTTAGTGTCAGCATCGGTCTTAATCTCTCGCTCTATTAATGAATTATTCGCTATTAACGCTTTACTGAATCGATTCAGCAAAACATTCAAAAAATTTTCAATAAGCTTATAAAATAATAATTAATACGTTACGCTGGTCTCAATTATTGCAAACTTTAAGTCTTACTGAATCGTTTCAGCTTTTATAGTGAATCGATTCAGCATATAATGCAACTACTAAACATATTAGACTTGCATTAATTTGATCTTGTCGACATAAATAAGGATCTTAACCATGACATTAGATAATATTGCCAAATTAGCAGGCGTATCAAAAACCACTGCAAGCTATGTCATTAATGGTAAAGCCAAGAAATATAGGATCAGTGAAAAGACGCAACTGAGAGTGATGGCGGTTGTTAATGAACACAATTATAGTCCTGACCATGCTGCGTCAGCCCTGCGTGCTGGTAGTAGCCGATCTTTTGGGCTGATCATTCCAGATCTTGAAAACAGCAGTTATACAAAATTAGCCAAATTACTCGAATCTAATTCTCGTAAAGCAGGTTATCAAATACTGATTGGATGTTCAGATGATGATCCAGAAACAGAGAAGAACTTAGTAAAAGCATTATTGAGTCGTCGTATTGATGCGCTTTTTGTTGCGAGCTCATTGCCTGATGGCAGCGAATATTATTTGAAAATACAACAGCAAGGCACGCCCATTATTGCCCTTGACCGCGCCTTAGATGATGAATATTTTGGTTGTGTGATCAGTGAGGATTTTGATGGTGCTTATGAATTAACAGGATCCATGATCACTGAGCATGTAAAGTCTATTGGCCTGATTGGCGCCTTACCTACATTAAATATCTCTCGTCAACGTCACGCAGGTTTTAAAGCGCAAGCCGAAAAACAAGGAATAACCTGTACTTCTATTTATGGCGAGCACTTTAATAGTGAATCTGGCAAAGCCGCTTTTAAACAATGGGTAGCAGAAGACAAAATACCAGATGCCATTATTGTGACTTCTTATACGATGTTGGAAGGTATTTTAGATGTGTTAATTGAGCAACCAACGCTCATGCAAACAGTCAAACTAGCTACCTTTGGTGATAATCGCTTGTTAGACTTTTTACCGATTAAAATTAACTCTTTAGCACAGCAATTCGAACTGATTGCAGACAGTGCACTGGAACTAGGTTTAAATGCATCAGCTAAACGTTATCAAACGGGATTAGAGTTAATACCAAGGAAAATTATAATTCGAGCATAGAACAGGTATGGCACAGAGGGAGCTTTGAATCTTTGAATCTTTGAATCTTTGAATCTTAAAAACAATAAAGCACCAAACTTTCGAGTGGTGCTTTTGAGTAAAGCTTAATTTATAAATTAAGCTTATTAAATTAAGCTTGTTTTTTGAATCGACGTGATGCTAAGCCAATAAGCGCTAGACCAAAGATAATCATTGTTGATGGCGCAGGTACTGCCGTTACAGCTGTAATTGTGGTTGAGAAATAAGCATTTAAATCAGTATAAGATTCAGATGACCAAATCCAATCTGCATTAGCATCAACACCACTTCTTAACCCCCAAGGTCCGATTCCATTATAAGAGGTACCTAATAAACTAGTGCTAGCAGTTGTATAGTTATTCCAACCAGTCGTGCTTACATTCCAATCAACATTATTAGTTAATAATTGTGCCAAACCGTTGTTAAACACGTGATCATTAGTATCTATACTAAAATCACCTAAAAATCCGGCTATATAGCCCCAGTCTTGCGCTTTAACATGTAGGTAATAGTCTGTTCCTGCCGTTAAATTAGTACTAAAAGTGTCCGTTACAGTCCAATCATTACCAGAGACTAATAAAGCACCTTGTACGCTATCATCGGTGCTTAAATATGCAGAAAATGTATTATCCACATTTAAGTTCCCGGTCAGTACACTTGCATTCGCTATATTAAATAAGCTCGCAATTGAGAAAATCATGCATGTCACTATCGATTTCATTGATTTCAATTTCATAAAGTACTCCTTTACTTCCCTTGTTTACGTTTTATAGGGAATAGTTAAACAACAATATACCTACAAAGGAGCAAGTAACGATCCAACTTTAACAATTGCTTAAATATCAACCATGTAATTACCCATAATTAGTTACCTACAATTAAGTTGTAAATAAAGCTGACACTTCCATGGGAGAAATCATTATAATTAATACAAATAGTAGAACTAAAATCATTAAAGCGACACCATAAGTCGTTGTTCATGAATAGAATATGGCCTAAATTGATTGAATAGTATACCGAAAAAATCCTATCACCTATTCATTTCGGCGCTCAAAAAATACACTAGTTGCTTATTGTTATGAGTCGTATTGAGGTAAGTAATTTTTTCAACGGCTAAGGCAGTGCCTCGGTCGATAAAAACAAAGTCAGAGGCTACGGATAATGCATCATGAATATGATGAGTGACCATCAACACGGTAACATTTTGTAATTTAGCCAATGACTTAACTGACTTCAACATTGCCACTCGCAACACAGGATCTAAGGCAGAGAAAGGCTCATCTAGCAGTAGGATAGGTTTATCCTGTACAAAGCAACGCGCTAACGCGATACGTTGTTGCTGCCCTCCAGAAAGTTGAGCAGGCAAACGATCTAATAAGCTCTCTACACCAACTTGCTCGCTGACAGTATGTAGACGTAACTTTTGCTCAGCATTAAGTTTTAAGCCAGGATGTAAACCTAATGCAATATTTTCATAGGCAGAAAGGTGCGTAAATAGATTATTATCCTGAAACAAGATTGAAAGTGGTCGCTGATGCGGTGCTTGCTTAAGGATTGAACTGTTATTTATTTTGATCTCTCCTTGCACTGGTGTAATAAAACCCGCCAATAAATTTAAAAGCGTGCTTTTACCGGCTCCACTTGGCCCAAGAATAGCGACTACACTGCCGGCTTCAACCTCTAAATCAAAATGAAAGCTTTGCTGTTTATAATGATAATTAACGTCTGTAAATTTAATCATGTTGAGTTCTTCTTTCTTTAAATAGATATTCCACCACTATAAAAACACCCACACTCAACACCAATAGCACCAACGCAATGACAGCTGCTGATTGCATTTGATAACTGCCTAATAATTGGAAAAGATATAAAGGTAAAGTACTAAAGTTATGGCTACCAAATAATGCAATCGCACTTAAATCACCCACGGACAGCACAAAGCTTAAACACAGCGCTTGTAAAATAGGTCGTCGTAACGCTTTCCATTCAACCCAATAAAAACGATGCCACCAAAATACACCTATGCTCGCACATAATAATTCATATTTTTGAGCATTATGTAACATAGGTAATGACAAACTCTTTAATACAAAAGGCAAAGCCATTAATGCATTAACTGCAATCACTATATACCCATCCCACTTCAAGATGCAGGCGTTAGCTTTTGAAAGTTGTCATTAATTCGACTCGATAATGAGTCTCCTATCTCAGGAAGTTTACTTTCAAAAAACTGATCAATCTGTTCTCGAAATTCTTGGGCACTAGAAAAATATTTATTATTTCTCACATGTTCATTCATTACTTTCCACAGTCGCTCTATTGGATTCAAATTGGGGCTGTAAGGTGGTAAATAATGAAGTTGAATATTAAGCTCATTCGCTTTGTTTTTTACTATATTTGACCGATGATAAGCTGCGCCATCGAGTACCAAATGAATACTCAGATCCGGCGGATGTTGTGCCCTCAATTCTGCTAAGAAAATATTAATATAATCACTATTTACTTTTTCATAACGTTTAACAATCGCCGAACCAATTTCGCTTAAGTTAATAGCGCCAATAATATTTAATCGTGTTCGACTTCCGGTTGTCTCAATACTTTTATCTTGGCCAGTTTGGATCCACCCACATGCTACTTTAGTCGCCTGAGTTGGATGCATTGCATCCATAAACAAAATAGGTGAGTTACCTGCGGTAGCTTTGAGTTGTTTGTAATACTCGATAAATTCAGCTTGTTTATCGGCATCAAATTTATGAGGAACACCTTTTGGATATTTGTAACTAAATTTATGCTGATGCAACCATTTATTCAGTCCAGAAACACTAAATGAGATATTCCAAGTATCGAAAACGTAATCAATGATTTGGTAAGAATATCGATAAGTATTATTGGATAAATGAAGTATCAAAGATTCTGTTTGAGCAACAGATAAATAACCGTGAGAGCCACCATTTTCAGGTTTTAATTTGCCCGTCGCAAGATATTCATTGATGTGTCGATTAACACTTGTCTCATGAATGAGTAAAGCTTCCGCAATCTGACTAGTAGACCACCCATTTGAATGGTGGATAATGGCTTTAATACGATCACAAACACGCTTATCACGAGTTTCGTGATGTAACTGCATTAATTTATGCTTTTGGTCAGAAGTGAGGTTTATTTTTTGCATTGAGGTAGCATGATCCTCATTAAGCTAAAAATCAAGCATCTTCATTGATCACGGGTATATGTCTTTGCCAAGAGTGACAAAGCGAATATTAATTCTAAAGAGAAATTAGCACTAAAAGAGTTAGCTAAAGAGTTTCTAGGGTTTGATCAGAATGAGCTAAACCAACTTGTAAATGATGGCGAACTTATTAAGGTAGAAAACGATGAGTGATATTTTAAAAGCAGTACATAAAACAGCTAAAGGCCTACAGAAATCTGGTTCGATAGATAAAACCACTATGCGTAAGTTTGATGCACTTTGTTTAACTAGTGTGCATGAGTTTACACCAGATCAAGTTCGAGCACTTAGGCTTAAAAATAAACTTTCTCAACCCGTCTTTGCTCGTTATTTTAATGTGAGTGATAAGTTAGTAAAAAAATGGGAACAAGGAGACAGTAAGCCAAGAGGTGCTGCATTGAAAATGCTATCACTCGCTGAATAAAAAGGTCTCGATATCATCGCTTGATTCAACGTAATCTAAAAATGGAACCTGAATAAGATGTGCTATTCCCGCAAATGAGGTTCAACAATCAAACACAAAAGTGCTGGCCCCCAAGCAAACTAATGGGGTCACAAACTAATGGGGTCAAGTCTTTCATTTTGAATCATCTTACAAGAGGAAAAACCTGCTCCTGGAACTTGAAATGCAGCGAAAACAATTGAAACAAGCAATATCAGATAGTTACAATAAAACCTTACTCAATGTGGCTACAACTCCCCCCACCGTTGAACTTTCCCAAATCATTTATTGCTTTTAGCAAACCCAAACAGGATGTTTGGTTTAGGCTCGTTCTGGCCATGGATGGCCTGCAAGAGCCGGTGCGTTATAGAAGTAATTGATTAATTGGATCAGAAAGTGATTCGGTGGTCAGTTTCTTTGAGTTCTTTGTAGGTATAGGTCTTTTCTGATAAAAGAAAGTTTGGTCGCCGACAGGGCGAGCGCAGACGAGCTAAAACAGAAAGCAGTAACCAAAATTTCAGCCTTAATCATTAAAGTAAACAATATCAGATAACAACAATAAAACTTTACTCAATATGGCTACAACTCCCCACCGTTGAGCTTTCCCAAATCATTC